>JAQBHI010000032.1:0-21249 GCA_032127875.1 Acidobacteriota bacterium | reverse complement strand
GAGGCCCTGGGCCGCGGCAAGCACCCGAGTCTGCCCGAGAGCCCCCAGGAGCTGCTCCACATCGCTGACAGCATCGGTGCAGCGCCGCTGCTCAGCCAGCTCTTCCGGAAGTGCGCGGTCGAGCTCGCGAGCGGCTACCCGGCCCTGAACAGCCTCTTCCTCAACACGCATCCCCGCGAGCTCGCGCTGCCCAGCCTGGTCGAGTCGCTGACCGAGCTGCGCCGGATCGCTCCGAAGCCCGTTCTGGCAATCGAGGTCCACGAGTCCACGATCGTGGATTCCGCGGGCATTCGGGAATTCCGGGCCCGACTCAAGCAGCTCAACATCGCCCTGGCCTACGACGACTTCGGCGCCGGGCAGGCCCGGCTGCTGGAACTGGCCGACGTGCCTCCCGAGTACCTGAAGTTCGACGGCCGCTTCGTTGCGGGCATCGCGGAAGCCACGGACTCCAAGCAGCGCGTCGTCAGGTCTCTGGTCGCGCTGGCCAGCGAGCTGGGCGCGCGCAGCATCGCGGAGGGCATCGAGACGGCAGCGGATGCGAAGGTCTGCGCCGAGCTCGGCTTCGAGCTGGCCCAGGGGTACTACTTCCAACGGCCCCTTCCGGCCAGCGAAATCTAGCAGGCGCCTAGGCCGCGCCGAGCAGCAGGAGCAGCAGGGCTTTTTGTACGTGCAGACGGTTCTCGGCCTCGTCGAAGACGACCGACTGCGGCCCGTCGATCACCTCGGCCGCCACTTCCTCGCCGCGGTGCGCGGGCAGGCAGTGCATGAACAGGCACTCGGGCCTGGCCGCCGCCAGCATCTCGGAGGAGACCGTGAAGCCCTGGAAGGCCGAAACGCGCTTTTCGCTCTCGGCCTCCTGCCCCATCGAGGTCCACGCGTCGGTGTAGATGACGTCGGCGTCGGCGACGGCCTCCATCGGATCGGCCGTCACGACTGGCTCGGGCGACTTCGCCTTCTGCGCGTCGCGGATGGCGCTCTTGAGGATCAACGGATTGGGCTGGTAGCCCGCGGGGGCCGCCACACTGATCGCCATGCCCAGCTTCGTGGCGCCCAGAATCAGCTCGTGGCAGACGTTGTTGCCATCGCCCACGTATGCGATCTTGAGACCCTCGAGCTTGCCGCGCCGCTCGCGCAGCGTGTAGTAGTCGGCCAGAGCCTGGACGGGGTGCAGCAGGTCGGAGAGCCCGTTGATCACCGGCACGCTGGCGTACTTGGCGAGGTCCATGATGTCCTGGTGCGCGAAGACGCGGGCCATGATCGCGTCCACGTAGCGCGAGAGCACTCTCGCCGTGTCGGCGATGGTCTCCCCGCGATGCAGCTGGATGTCGCTCGCGCCCAGGTACAGGGCGGTGCCCCCGAGCTGGAACATGCCCACTTCGAACGAGACGCGCGTCCGCGTCGAGGGCTTCTGGAAGATCATCGCGAGCGACTTGCCGCGCAGGGAGTCGCGGTAAGCCAGCGGATCCTGCTTGAGCTTGTCGGTGAGGGCGAAGATCTCGTCGATGTCGGCGCGCGAGTAGTCCTTCAGCGAGACGAGGTGCTTCTGTTTCATGGCCTCTACAGGTTCCTCAGGGCGTCCTCGAGGTCGGGCCTGCCGATCTCCTGGAGCTCGTAGCTGACCCGCAGCGCGGGCTTCGTGATCTTCACAATGCGGCGCAGGTCGATGGGGGTCGCGATCAGCACCAGGTCGGCGGGGGTCCGCTCGACCGTGGCCTCGAGATCCCGCAGTTGTTCCTCGCCATAGCCCATGGCCGGCAGCAGCGGGCCGATCCCCGGGTAGCTCTCGAAGGTCTTCGCGATGGTGCCGACCGTGTACGGGCGCGGGTCGACGATGGCCGCGGCCCCGAACTTCATGGCTGCCACGACGCCCGCGCCGTATTTCATCTCGCCGTGCGTGAGCGTCGGGCCGTCCTCGATCGCGAGCACGCGTTTGCCGCGGATCGCCTCGGGGCTGTCGACGGAGATCGGCGAGGCGGCGTCGACGACCAGGGCGCCCGGGTTCACCTCGCGGATCGAGCGGCGCACCGCCGCCACGCCCTCCGCATCGGCGGTGTCGATCTTGTTGATGACCACGACGTGCGCGCGCCGCAGGTTGGCCTCGCCGGGGTGGTAGCGGAGCTCGTGGCCGGGCCGATGCGGGTCCGCGACCACGATCTCCAGGTCGGCCTTGTAGAACGGCAGGTCGTTGTTGCCGCCATCCCAGACGATGACGTCGGCCTCCTTCTCGGCCTCGGCCAGGATCGCGCCGTAGTCGACACCCGCGTAGATCACGCCGCCCGAAGCGATGTGCGGCTCGTACTCCTCGCGCTCCTCGATCGTGCAGCGGTGGAAGTCGAGGTCTTCCAGCTTCGCGAAGCGTTGCACCTTCTGCCGCACCAGGTCGCCATAGGGCATCGGGTGCCGGATCGCCACCACCCGGCGGCCCTTCGTGCGCAGGATCTGGGTCACGCGCCGTGTGGTCTGGCTCTTGCCGCTGCCGGTCCTGACAGCGCACACCGAGACGATCGGCACCTTGGACCGGAGCATACTGGCGTTCGGCCCGATCAGCCGGAAGTCGGCTCCGGCGGCAAGCACGATCGAGGCCCTGTGCATCACGCTCTCATGCGAGACGTCGCTGTACGCGAAGACCACCTGGTCCGCTGCCAGCTCGTGGATGAGTCGGGTCAGCTCCGACTCCGGGTGGATCGGGATGCCCTTCGGATGGCGCGGGCCTGCCAGCTCGGGCGGGTAGCGCCGGCCGTCGATGTTGGGGATCTGCGTCGCAGTGAAGGCCACCACCTCGGCGGCCGGATCCTCCCGGAAGACCGTGTTGAAGTTGTGGAAGTCGCGGCCGGCAGCTCCCATGATGATGATCCGGGTCGTCACGACAGGCCTCCTCCGGCGTGGGCGCCGATCATAGCGGCCGCCTTCGCGGGGAGTCAAACGCGCTATCCTTGGCCTCGCCCATGCGCGCACGCGCCTTTCTGCTTGCCCTTGTGTGGCTGTGCGCGACGCGGGTCGCGGCGGCCACGGCCGAGCCGCGCACGCTGATCGACGCCGCCTTGCTGCCTGAGGGCAGCGCCTGGAACTCGCCGTCCGCGACGGTCCTCGCCGACGTCGCCGACGTGCTGGTCGTGGACCTGGGGCGAAGCGTGCGCTTCCGAGCCCTGCTGTTGCAGGCCGATGGCAACGACGTCTACTGGATCGAGGCCTCGGAGGACGGCCAGGCCTGGGCGGTCGTCTGGCGCGTGGCTCGGGCCTACAGCCTGCCGGGACTGCGCACGCAGACCACGACCCTGCGCGAGCAGAGCCAAGGCCGCTTCCTGCGCGTCCGAGCGACGACGGGCGACGGCGCGTTTTCCGTGGCACGGCTGCGCGTCTACCCGGAACCGCCACAAGCCTGGCCTCCGGCGCTCGACGAAAGCCTGCCGAGCGGCTCGCTGCCGCTGTGGCCACTCCTGACGCCAGCCTCCATCAGCGCCCTTCAGGCAACCGTGGCAGTGCTCGGGGTCTTCGCAGCGGCCCTCGCCCTGGGCCGTCCGCGGCGGGCGAAGGCAGCCCGGGTGCTGCTCGGCGTCACGGCCGTGCTCTCGGCCGGCGCGTGGATCAACTTCGGCAACTTCCGCTACCACGACGTCGCCCACGTCTGGGAGATCTACCACTACTACGTCGGCGCCAAGTACTTCCCCGAGCTCGGCTACGAGCATCTTTACGACTGCTCGGCCGTCGCCGAGGCCGAAGACGGTGCGACTGCGGAGCTGCCCGAGACTCGGATCCGCGACCTCACGACGAACCAGATCGTCTTTGCCGCGGTGGCCCTGCAGAGCCCGGCCGCCTGCAAGAGCCGCTTCAGCGCTCCGCGTTGGACGAGCTTTCGCAGCGACGTGCGCTTCTTCAGGGAGCGTCTCGCCGGCTCGTGGCGGCAGGCCCAGCTCGACCACGGCTACAACGCCACGCCGGTCTGGACGCTCACGGGTCGCGCCGTTGCGAGCGCCGTGCCCGCCACAGCTTCCGGGCTCGGCGTGCTGGTCTCGCTGGACTTCGTGTTGCTCCTGCTCGCGCTCGTGTTGATCTACGCGGGTTTCGGCTTCGAGGCGGGATCTCTTGGCGTCGTCTTCTTCGGCTGCAACGCCCTCTCGCGATACGCCTGGACCGGAGGCGCCTTCCTGCGCTACGACTGGTTCTTCTGGTCGGTCGTCGGGGTGTGGGCGCTGCGCCGCGAGCGATCCTTCCTGGGAGGTTTCGCGCTCACCTACGCGGCGCTGCTGCGAGTCTTTCCCGGCGCCCTGCTCGCGGGCCTGGCACTCCAGGCCGTAGGCGCTCGCATGCGGGGTGGACCCCGCCGCCCGGCTGTGTCGTGGCGAGGTGTGGCGCTGGGTGGGTTGCTGGCAGCCCTGCTGCTGCTTCCCGCGGCAGCCAGGGCCAGCGGCGGCTTCGAGGCCTTTCAGGCCTTCGCCGCGAACAGCCGCAAATACTTGGACACGGAGGCCGACAACCGCCTCGGACTGGCGACCATGCTCGCCTATCGTCATGACCGCAGGCAGGAGCTGACGCTCGACCCGTTGCGGCCAGACAGCTACGCCGCGTGGTCCGCGAGCCAGACGCAGACTCTCTCCGGGAGACGAGGGCTGCTGCTGGCGCTGCAGGCCGCGGGCGCGTTCCTGATCGCCTGGGGCAGTGCGCGACACAGGCCCTGGGTCGGGGCGGCAGCCGGAGCCTGTCTTCTGCCCATCGTGTTCAGGATGGCCAACTACTACTACGGCCTGCTCACGCTGTGCGCGACGCTTGTCGTGGTAAGTCCCGGCATTGGCGTCGGCCTCAGCCTGCTCGCCTGGACTTCGCACATCGCGGCTGAGCTCTGGCCGAGCTATGACCAGCGCGCGGTCGGCCTGTCCGTGCTTGCGGTGTCCTTTGCATTCGCAACCGCGTGGCTCCTCGGCCGGCGTGAGGCCGAGCGCGATGGAGAGCCTTGAAAGCCAGCCCGGAGTCGCTGCTGACGCCGCGGCAGGGAGCCGCAATCGCCTTCGTCGTCGCCTTCGCGACGCTGATGACGCAGGTGCTCGTGCACCGGATGGTCACGGCGAAGCTCCTCAACAACTTCGCGTTCGTCGTCATCTCGCTCACGATGCTTGGCTTCGCTGCCTCTGGCGTGCTGCTGACCCGGCTCCAGGCCACGTCTGCGGCGGCGCCCCAGGGCCCGATCGCCGGCTGGGCCGGGGGCTTCGTGCTCTCGCTCCTGGCCGCGACGATCGGCCTGTATCACGCGCCGGTCGACCTGACGGAGAACTCGCGGCTCGAGTTCGTGCTGAAGCTTCTGGCATTCGTTCCGGGGGCGCTGGCGCTCGCGATGCCGTTCACCTTCTGCGGCCTGATCCTCGGCGCGCTACTGTCGGCGCCGCAGCTGCCGACGCGCCGCGTGTACGGGGCCGACCTGATCGGTTCCGCGGCCGGGGCCTTGCTGGTGCTGCCCGCGGTCGCACACTTCGGGGTCGAGACGAGCCTGCTCGCCACCAGCACGCTGCTGCTCGCGGCCTGCGTAGGCCTGGCGCCGCCCCGCAGCCGGCGCGCACGCGCTGTGTGCGCCGCGGCGGCGGCTGCCCTGGGCCTGACTGCGACGGCCAAGAACGCGGCT
The DNA here is from genome assembly GCA_032127875.1 of Acidobacteriota bacterium. Classification (GTDB taxonomy): domain Bacteria; phylum Acidobacteriota; class Vicinamibacteria; order Fen-336; family Fen-336; genus CADEEV01. The sequence continues at coordinate 15,638 of JAQBHI010000032.1, read as the reverse complement.
TTCGACCTTCATTACCCCAAGGGGACGAATCTCTTCGAGATCAGCCGGATGAGCGCCCCGTTCGGAATCGAGAGCGTGGTCTGGGACCCGGTCTCGCGAATCGAGGTCTCACGGGTACCGCCTCCCGAACCCGGGCGGGTGTCCTTTCCTTCCCTGTTCGGCACCAACCGCGCCTTCCTGGCGCGCTTCGAGAGGCTCTTCACCCAGAACAACTTCGCCTTCACCTTCGCCGTGCACTACGACGGGCGCCCGGAATCGCTGCTCGGCATCGAAGAGACGATCTATTCCGCCGCCTATCAGGCCGCGACGGCGTCGCAGCCGCGCGTGCTCGTGATCGGGGTCGGCGGGGGCTTCGACATCCTGAACGCGCTCGCCTTCGACGCCAGTGACGTCGTTGGCGTGGAGGTGAACGCCGCCACTCTTCGGCTGCTGCGGGACACCTATCGAGACTACTTCCGGAACTGGGTTTCCGACCCGCGCGTCCATCTCGAATACGACGAAGGCCGGCACTTCCTCGCCGCCCACGACGCGCGCTACGACGTCCTCCAGTTGTCGGGCGTCGATTCGTACGCTGGCACGGCCGCCGCGGCCCACGTGTTCTCCGAGAACTACCTCTACACCGAGCAGGCCTTCGACCTGTACCTGTCGCGGCTCTCCGACCGCGGCATCCTCAACATGATGCGTGTGGAACACGAGCCGCCCAGGGAGATGCTGCGCGCTCTGGCGACGGCCGTGGCCGCGCTGCGGCGCGCCGGCGTGGAGCGCCCGGCGGACAACGCCGTCGTGCTGCGGGAGACGACGGGCCGATTCGTGGCGATTCTCGTGATGCGGACGCCGTTTCCGGCCCAGGCCGTGCAGAGGCTCTCCGCATGGGCCTCCGCCAGTCCCTACATCGAGATCGCAGCGGCGCCCGGAGTCACGCCGCGGCGACCCAATGTGTATGCGGAGTTTCTGAGCCTGGGGGGCCCGGGGCTGGAGGCGTCGTATCTGGCGGCGATCCCGTTCGACGTGTTCCCCGTTGGTGACGACCGGCCGTTCTTCTTTCGGTTCTCGCGCTGGTCGCACCTGTTTTCGAAGCGACCTGCGGTGCGTGCTTCTGTGCCGGCGATGGAGCTGAGCGTCCTGGTGCTGCTCACGGTCCTGGCGGGGGCCTCGATCCTGGCAGTGATCCTTCCGCTCAGGGTGCTGGCGGCACACGGGCGTCGGGTCGCACGCAGCTTCCGGCTGGGCGTGTTCTTCGCGGGCATCGGTCTTGGCTACCTGGCGATCGAGATCGGCTTCTTGCAGAAATTCGGGCTGTTCCTCGGGCACCCCAACTACGCGCTCTGCGTGGTCCTGGCCGTCATGCTCCTCGCTTCGGGCGTTGGCGCCTCGGTTTCCGCGCGGATCCTTGCGAGGCTCCGCAGCCTCCGCTACGTGGCCTACGCCCTGGCCGGGCTGCTGCTCCTGGAGACCCTCGTCGTGCTTCCTCGCCTGATGGCCCTTCTCGAGCTCTCGTTCGCGGCGCGCGTGGCCGTGGTCTGCGGCTTGGTCGGTCCGGTCGGCGTGTTGCTCGGGGTCTTCTTCCCGTCGGCCCTGGAGGCGCTCAAGCCCGATGCCTCGGCCTTCGTTCCCTGGGCCTGGGGAATCAACGGCATGGCCTCGGTCCTGGCGCCGGTCCTGAGCGTGGCCTTCTCGATGAGCTGGGGCGTCGATGCCCTGCTGCTCTCGGCCGTTCCCGTTTACCTCACGGCCGCCCTGTGCTTCCCCGAAGCTACTCCTTGAAGGCGGCTTCGTAGGCCGAGAGCGGGAACTCCCGCAACAGGCCTGGCAGGCGTGAGGCATCGAAGCCGCGAAGCCGTCGCACACTCCGGCGCCCGCGCAGGGCTCGGCCCAACCCCGCGAACGCCGAGAGCCAGGCACGCAGCGTCACGACGATCAGCGTGAAAAAGCAGCTGTTCCCGGCCAGGCGACCCGCCGCCCCCCGTTTCGAAACCGCTGCGGCGGCGTGGTGAAGCATGCGCAGGCCAGTGTGCCACGGGCTCGTGAAGAGCAGCCCGGGCGGAAAGAGTTTGAGAGCCAGCCAGAGCCGATTCCGCTCGACGTAGAAAGCCTTCAGGGCCGAGTGGGGCCCGCTACTGCGGGAATAGTGGTGGAACGCAACGGCGCGGGGCGCGAAAGCGCAGCCCCAGCCGGCCAGGCGCGCGCGCAGCCCCAGCTCGGCATCGTCGCCGTAAAGGAAGAACGACTCCTCGAACAGGCCGATCTGATCGAGCATCGCACGCAGGTAGAGCCCGGCCGCCCCGCTTGGAAACAGCGCCGTGCCCAGCGCGTCGTACTGGCCGCGATCGATCTCGAGCCGGCCTCGGCCGCGGTTCAGGCCGTCGGGATAGAGCAGGTGGCCCGTGTTGTCGATGACGTCGTGCCGGAGCACTTCGAGCAGCTTCGCGGCGACCATTCCGATGCTCGGGTCGGAAGCGGCCGCCGCCAGCAGTTCGCGCGCGAAGCTCGGGCCCGCGACGGCGTCGTTGTTGAGCAGGATCACGTGACGGCCGCGGGTCTCCCGGATCCCGACGTTGTTGCCGGCACCCCAGCCCAGGTTGCGGGCGTTGCGAATCACGCGCACGCGCGCCCCGAAGCGCTCCTCGATCTGCTCGGTGGAGCCGTCGCTCGAAGCGTTGTCCACGACCACGACCTCGAGGTCCGAGAGGTCTTGCTCCAGCAGGCTCGCCACCGCTTCGCACACGAAGCCGCGGCCGTTGAAATTGAGCACGATGGCCGACGCGGCCGGCACCTCGGCGCTCATGGAACGAGGCGCGCCTGCAGGTCCTGGATGGCGCGCGCATCCTGCTCGTCGAGATCGAGGTGAACTGCCTCTTCGACGAGCCTCCGAGCCCGCTCGGCGTCGCCCCGACGCAAGGCGATTTCCGCGAGGCGAATCCTCGGTTGGGCGAGCGCTGGGGATGCCTCTCGCGCGGCCTCGTACTCGGCGATGGCCTCGTCGTCGCGCTCGAGCATCTCGAGCACGGCGCCGAGGTTGTCGTGCAGGTGGGCCTCACGCGGCGCCAGGCTGATGGCGCGGCGCAGCGCGGCCTCAGCGGCTTCGAAGCGCCGGCGCCCGATGAGATAGGCGCCGAGGTTGGCCCAGCCGCGCGGATCGCCAGGGGCCAGTGCCGCGGCCCGGGCCAGCGCCTGTTCGGCCTGCGGGTCCCCGGCAGCCGCGTAGGCGTCCGCCAGCGCGCGATAGGCTTCGGCCGACGTGGGCGCACGCGCGACCGCATCTTCCCAGGCCCGGACTGGATCGCCGAGCACGAGCTGGTACTGGATCGAGCGCGCGCTCAACAAGCCCAACAGGCCGGCGACGAAGAGCCCGCGACCCGGCGCCCACAGCGCGCCGCCCAGCGCATACAGCACGCCGACGCCGGCCAGGTAGGCGCGGTGATCGACGGCCGTCTCCTTGAGGGCGACGATGGAGGAGGAGGGTAGCAGGCCCGCGATCAGCCACAGCGTGGCGAAGGACGCCTCCGGCCACCGGCGACGCCCGAGGCTCGCGGCGCTGAGCAAGGCCAGCACGGCGAGCACCGCCAGCAGCGCGCTCGGATCCGGAGGCCACGGCGCCAGCGGCGTCCCGCGGTAGAAAGCGGGGTCGAGCGGCACGAGCGTGCGCACCAGATAGGCTGGCACGAGCGTGAGCTGCGTCCACGCGTAGGCGACAGGCTCGGCCGCGGGCGCCGGAAGCCACGCCCCCGTGGCGGCGCGACGGGCCAGCAAGCCCACGAACGGCAATGCCAGAAAAGCGGCGTGACGGCCGAGCCGCCGCAGCACCGCGCGCGCCTCGAGCCGGGCCAGGAAGAAATAGTCCAGCAGCAGCAACAACAGCGGCAGGCAGGCGGCCTCCTCCTTGACCAGCAGGCCGAGGCCGAAGACGCCGAAGGCGGGGGCCAGCCGAGCTCGCCTGGGCTCCGCCAGCGCGCCCACCGCGAGGCGGGCGGCGGCGAGGGTAAGCAGCGTCGCGAGCGCGCTGGAACGGCTCGAGACATAGGCCACGGTCTCGGCCGCCATCGGCGTGACGGCGAACAGGCAGGCGCCGAGAAGGGCCGAAGCCTCCGGATGGCGCCGCTGCGAACGGCGCGCCATCCACAGGAACAGCGAGGCCGCCAGGGCGGCGTTCGTGGCATGGATCAGGATGTTCACGAGGTGGTACGACCAGGGCCTGAGCCCGCTCGCGGCAAAGTTCAGGGCCCAGCTCAGCGTCAAGAGCGGCCGCGCCGGCTCGAAGCGCAAGATCGCGGCGAGCGCCGCCGGGTCGCGGATCGCACGGTTCTCGACGATGTTGCGCAGATCATCGTAGAGGAAGGCGCCCGAGAGCGAAGGCAGGTACGCGACACAGGCGAGAGCGGCCGCGGCCAGCGCGGCCTTGCGTCCGTTCATGCCGCCCCGCGGCCGCACCGCTCGAGCGCAGCGCGATACACGGCTTCGAGCTCGCTCGCGGCGCGCGACCAGGTGAGGCCCGCGCGGGCGAAGGCTGCCACCGCGCCCGCCTCGCTGGCGGCGAGCTGGGGCTCGGCCAGCCGGCGCCCGACCTCGGCCGCAAGCGCCGCCGCGTCATCCGGCGCGACGACGCAACCGCCCGCTTTGCCGAACCACTCGCCACAGCCATGGCCACCGGCAACGACCGCGGCCGTGCCACACAGCGCTGCCTCGAATGGCACGAGGCCAAAGGCTTCTGCCACGGCCGGGTGAACGACGAGCGCCGCCTGGGCATATGCCCGGGCCAGACCGCCCTGATCCAGAACCCCGCGCAGCGTGACCCGGTTCGCGTCGGCCCCAAACCGGCCGAGCCATTCGCGTCCCAGCGGGCCGGCGACTTCGAGCCTCGCGCTGGGCAGGCTTCGCAGCAACGCTGGAAGCAGCTGGCCACGTTTCTGGAGCGCCTCGCTCCCCACGAACAGCAAGCCGGAGCGCCCCGTGCCTGCCTCGACATCGGGCATCGAGACGCCGTTCCCCACGAGGCTCGCCGGTCGCGGCAACTCGCGGGCCTCCGCCTCGCTCACCGCAACGAGCGCCGCAGCGGAGGCCACGATCCGCTCTCCCGCGAGGCGATCGAAGATCCGCTTCTGCAGAACGCTCTGGCCGTGCTCCGGGAATGTGCCATGCGGCTGCAGGACGAAGGGCACGCGCGCGCTTCGGCAGGCACGGGCGCCGCTCACGGCCAGCCCATTGCGATGCCCGTGAAGGTGGACGATCTCGGTGGGTTCGAGCAGCGACGCTAGGCGGCGCGTGAGGCCGGGTGACCAGGGAAACAGCCGGCGCGCCAGCGGCGCCGGGCCGTCGAAGCGGAGGATCCGGACGCCGCCTGCGGTGTGCTCAGCCGGATGCGCCGGATCGAGGCGCGCCGTCACGACCGTCACCTCATGACCCCGGGCTGCCAGTGCCCGGCACAAGCCGCTCGCCGCGCGCGCCATTCCACCAAAGGCCCAGGCCGGCTCGTAGAACGGCGCGATGTGCAGAAGCCGCATGGAGCAAGGGAATTATAGGGTGCGGGCGTGGTAACATCCCCCCCTTTATGAACTTGCGAAACGTCGCCATCATTGCCCACGTCGACCATGGAAAGACCACCCTGGTGGATGCCCTGCTCCAGCAGAGCGGGGTGTTCCGCGCCAACCAGGAGCACATGGACCGGATCATGGACTCGAACGACCTGGAACGGGAGCGTGGGATCACGATCCTGGCCAAGAACACCGCCGTCCACTACCACGACACGAAGATCAACATCGTGGACACGCCGGGGCACGCCGATTTCGGCGGCGAGGTGGAGCGGGCCCTCAAGATGGTCGACGGCGTGATGTTGCTGGTCGACGCCTCCGAAGGACCCCTGCCCCAGACCCGCTACGTGCTCCGGAAGGCACTCGAAGGCCGGCTGCCGGCCGTGGTGGTGATCAACAAGATCGACCGGCCGGACGCGCGAGCGCAGGAAGTGCTGAACGAGGTCTACGACCTGTTCATCGACCTCGACGCAACTGAGGAGCAGCTCGAGTTCCCGGTGCTCTACACCAACGCCCGGGACGGCTACGCCAGCATCGAAGCCAGCCAGAAAGGCAAGGACCTGCAGCCGCTCTTCGACGCGATCATCAAGAACATCCCCGCACCCAAGGGCTCCGCCGACGGCGTGCTCCAACTGCTGATCGCCAACCTCGACTACAGCGACTACCTGGGCCGGCTCGCGATCGGCCGCATCTTCTCGGGCCGCGTGGCCGTCGACAGCACGGTGGCGCTGGCCAAGCGCGACGGCTCGCTGCTGACCACCAAGGTCCGCAAGCTGTACGTCTTCGACGGCTTGAAGCGGATCGAGACCAGTGTCGCCGAGTGCGGCGAGATCGTGGCCCTGGCTGGCTTCGAAGGCATCCAGATCGGCGAGACCGTGACCTCGGCCGAGACCCCGGCGCCGCTGCCGCCGCTGCGCATCGACGACCCGACGATCTCGATGATCTTCTCCGTCAACACCTCGCCCTTCGCCGGCCGCGAAGGCAAGTGGGTCACCTCGCGCAACCTGAAGGAGCGCCTCGAGAAGGAGCTTCTGACGAACGTCTCGATCCGCGTCGAGCCGACCGACTCGGCGGACTCCTTCAAGGTGCTCGGCCGGGGCGAGCTGCAGCTCGCGATCCTGATCGAGATGATGCGGCGCGAGGGCTTCGAGCTGGCGATCTCGAACCCCGAGGTCATCACCCACCAGGAGGGCGACGTGCGCAAGGAGCCGCTCGAGCTGTTCGTGCTCGACCTGCCCGAGACCTACATGGGTGTCGTGCTCGAGAAGATGGCGCTGCGCAAGGGCAAGATGACGAAGATGGTGAACCACGGCTCGGGCCGGGTACGCCTCGAGTTCCACGTCCCCACGCGCGGGCTGATCGGGGTGCGCACCGAGCTGCTCACCGACACGCGGGGCACCGCGGTGATGAACAGCCTGCTCGAGGGTTGGGTCGAATGGCAAGGGGAGATTCCGCGCCGCACCACGGGCGTTCTCGTGGCCGACCGCACGGGCGACACCACGGCGTACGCGTTGTTCCACATGGAAGACCGTGGCGAGCTGTTCCTCGGCCCCGGAATCTCGGTCTACGAGGGCATGCTCGTCGGAGAGAACGCCCGGCCCGCGGACATGGACGTGAACGTCACCAAGGCCAAGAAGCTGACCAACATGCGCGCCTCCACCGCCGACGACGCGATCCGCTTGACCCCGCATCGAGTGCTGAGCCTGGAGCAGGCACTCGAGTTCATCAACGGCGACGAGCTGGTCGAGGTGACGCCCGCCGCGATTCGCCTGCGCAAGCGCGTGCTCGCCGCGAACATGCGCCCCAAGCGCCGCGCCGAGGCGTAGCTCTCACTCCTTCAGCCGGCGCCCCAGCGTCGAGGGGCTGACCCCGAGCAGCTCGGCTGCCGCAGCGCGATCGCCGCCCGTCTTGCGCAGCGCCATCTGGATCGCTTCCTCCTCGGCGCGGGCGGCGGCGCGCTTGCCGACCTCAGAGAGCGGCCCGGACAGGTCGAGCACGTCGGCGAGCGACCGCTCTTCCGCCGAAGCCGGTGCGAGCCGCAGGTGTTCCGGCCCGATGCTCTGGCCCTCGGCCAGGATCACGGCCCGCTCGAGGCTGTTCTGCAGCTCCCGAACGTTGCCTGGCCAGGCATGGTCGAGCAGCGCCCGCTTCGCCGCGTCGGAGAGCGAAAGCCCCTTGCGACCGAGCTCCGCCGCGTAGCGCTGAAGAAAGGCCTCTGCCATCGGCAGGATGTCGCCGCGGCGCCGGCGCAGCGGCGGGATGGTGACGGGCAGCACCGAAAGCCGGAAATACAGATCGTCGCGAAACTCCTTGCGCGACACCGCCTCCTGGAGGTCGCGATTGGTGGCGGCGACCAACCTCACGTCGACACTGATCGTGGCGAGGCCGCCGACCCGCTCGAACTGCCGCTCCTGTACCAGGCGCAGGATCTTGCCCTGCAGCAGCAGGGGCAGGTCGGCGATCTCGTCGAGGAACAGCGTGCCGCGATGCGCCATCTCCGCCTTGCCGACCTTGCGCGCGCTGGCGCCGGTGAAGGCGCCTTTCTCGTGGCCGAACAGCTCGTTCTCGAGCAGCGCTTCGGGGATCGCGGCGCAGTTGATCGCGACGAAGGGGGCCTTGGCGCGCGCCGAGAGCTGGTGCAGCGAGCGCGCCATCAGCTCCTTGCCGGTGCCACTCTCGCCGAGGATCAGGACGGTCGCGTCGCTCTGGGCGGCGCGCTGGATCGCGAGCATCGTCTCCTTGAGGGCCGGGTCGTCGCCCAGCACGCGCGGCAGCCCGAAACGGCGCTGGTGCTCCTCCTTCAGCAGCAGGTACTCGGTGCGCAGCCGGCGCCTTTCGATGGCACGCTCCAGCAGCAGCAAGAGGTGCTCGGTGTCCACGGGCTTCGTGAGGAAATCGGTGGCGCCGTCCTTCATCGCCCGCACGGCTTCTTCCACCGTGCCAAAGGCGGTCATCACGATCACGGGCACGTCCGGGTCGGCTTCCCTGGCGGCGGCGAGCACGTCGAAACCGCTGCCCGCGGGCAGCCGAAGGTCGGTCAGCACCAACAGGAAGCGGGCGGCCTGCAGCTTGCGGCGTGCCTCGTACGCGTCGGCGGCCTCCTCCACGAGATGGCCGCGGGACTCGAGAGTCTTCCGGAGCATGGTCCGGAGGGACTCCTTGTCCTCCACGACGAGGATGGACATGCTTAGGAGAGTCGGGGGGGTAACGGAGAGGATGCACCCCCCCGCGCCCTCCGGGCTCCCCCCCTTCCGCTCCGCGCCAGAGTCAATCTGGCGCTACGCTGCCTTGCGGGCTTCGGGGCATCGAGCCATGCACCCGCGCGCGCCCTTCGGGCTCCCCCCCTGCCGCTCCGCGCGGGAGTCAATCCGGCGCTACGCTGCCTTGCGGGCTTTGGCCAGCTTGTCGCTCCGCGCCCGAGTGAATCGGGCGCTACGCTGTTCACGCGCGGGCTACCGAAGCCAACCAGGCGGGATGCTGGCTTTGCGGGCGAGCTCCTCGAGGTCGGCCCAAGCGGTTCGCGCTTGATCGAGCGATGCCCGGGCGGTCGCGAGCGCGGCTTCCGCGCTCTGCAAGGACGCCTCCTTGACCAGGGCGTTGGGCGGCGTCTGCCGGAGACCGTCGCTGGGAAGCGGCTGGCTGATCCCGGTGCGCGCGGCGCCCAGCGCCCTTTCCGCCGCGGCGACGCGCTGCTCGGCCGCGCTGATGGCGTCCTGGGCGGACTTCGCCCGCTGCCGCCAGGCAGCCTCGGCGCCGGGCTGGCCCTCGGCAGGGGGCGGAGCTTCGGCGTTTTCTTCGTCCTCGGAGTCGGGGGCTCCCTCGTCCCGACTGGGCCGGCGAGGGCGGGCAGGAGGCTTGACCCCCGGACGCAGCGTCGGCCCGGCTCCTGTGGGCGACGGCGTGGGCGAGGCCTGTGGCCCGCTCTTCTCGAGATCGTCGTTCGTGAAGGAGCGAGCCGGTGTGGCTCCCGCAGCCACCGCGTTGCGCCGCTGCTTCTCCTTCGCGGCCAGTTCGCTCAGATTCTGGGCCGCGGCGCTGCTCGCGACGGCGAGCAAGACGAGAGCAACCGGCCAGCGCAACCGCATTGGTTCAGGAGCGCGCGCTCTGCTCCAGGACGCGCGCGCGTTCGGCCATGGCGCCGGCGTCGGCGGCGCTCGCCGCCTTCTCCGCATAGTCGCGGTAGGTCTCAGCGGCCTCCTGCGTGTGGCCCGTGCGCTCGAGCAGGCTGCCCAGGGCGCGATACAGCGAGGCGGAGGCGCCTTGCCCCGAGAGACCCTCGCGGATCAGGGCAATCGCCTCCTCCTGCCGACCCTGGCCGAAGACGACCTCGGAAAGCAGCGCGCGCGAAGTGGCGTCCTTTGGATCCACTTCGACGGCTCGCCGGTAGGCGTCCCCGGCGGCGGCCTTGTCGCCCGCTCGTTCGAGGGCCTGGCCGAGACCCTGAAGCAGATCCGTGTCGCCCGTCCGCAACTCGGCGGCGCGCGTGAGCAGGCCCACGCCGCGGGCAGCGTCGCCATTCTGGACGTAGAGGTCCCCTAGCTCGCGGAGATACCCCGGGCTGTCGGGTTGCATGCGCAGCGCCGCCTCGTACTCAGGGATGGCCTCGGCGCCGCGACCGAGCGCGACCAGGGCCTTGGCTACGTCGCGCCGGTAGTTCACCGTGTCCGGCGCGAGCCGGGCCGCCTCGCGATATTGTGCGAGCGCGGGCGCGCGATCGCCCGACTGCCACAGGGCCTGGGCATAGGTGTAGCGTGCGATCGGGTCGTTCGGGGCGCTAGCTACGGCCTGCGCCAGCAACGCGACTGCATCTTTGCTGTCGCCGCGCAAGAGGGCTGTGAGGCCCGTCTCGAGGCCAACCGGCGTGGGGCGCGCGGGCATCTCGGTAACCCCTCCACTCGGCGGAGCCACGTCGAACTGGGGCGAGGCAAAGATGGCCGGATCGGTTTCGGTCTGGGAGGGCCGCCAACGCACCGCGACGACCAGGGCGGCGAGGACGACGATCGTCGCCAGGGCGAGCCCGCCCCAGCCGGGCCCTTCGCGGGAGCCGGGCGGGCCGATCGCGGGCTCGGAAGAGACTTCCGCTGAGCCGACGACGGCGTCCTGCAGCGACTCGCCGCAACGGGGACAGAACTCCCACTTGGGCTTGTTGCGCAGGCCGCACGAAGGGCAGAGCTTCGAATCACCTGCCTTCATGCCGAAACCATAGCACTTTCAAGTGCAGAGTTAAAGTGTTTCTTCAGCTCCTGCGCCGCTGCCCTCTCGAGGCAGGGGCGCCAAGCCCTTCGTGACTACCGCGAACGGCAGACCGGCGATTGCGACTTCTGGTTCGTCGAGATGATGTAGGCCGGCTTCGGCGCGCCCGGCGTGGGCGTCGGGCTGGGGTTCGGCGTCGGCGTCGGCACCGACGCGAGCGAGCCGCTGTCCCCCACCAGCAAGCCGCCACCAATGGCCTGGATACCCGTCGTCTTGTTGCCCTGGATGATCGTGTAGAGATCGAGCGCCGCGCTGCCGCCGAAATCGTAGACGGCGCCGCCGTCGATACCGCTCACCGCGAAGATGATCGTGTCGAAGCTGCTCAGGCAGTCGACGACACCCGGCGGGTTGAAGCGGGTGCCGGCGAAGAAGATGCGCGGCTGGCCGTTGATGTTGAAAGCGCCCGTCGGTTGCACCGTGCCCCGGAAGGCCGTGTTGGAAGGCGGCGGGCTGGGGAACGCGATCGGGAAGCCGGTGATCAGCGTACCTCCCGGCGTGAAGGCCATGTCCGCCGCCGGATCCTCGACACCGTACATGTTGAAGGGCCCGTCGCTGTCGGGAATGCGGGAGTCGTTGCCGGCCTCCCCGAAGATGCTGGGGACGCCTTGGATCTTCATCAAACCGAGAGAGCTTGCAAACGGCTGGTTGGCCCCCGCGTCCCAGAGCAGGTTGCCGCTGGAAGGCGTGTAACGCCAGATCCGGCCGTGCAGGTCGGGGAAGTACACGCGCGTGACTGTGTCCTGGGGATCGGGCGTCGAGCTGGCCGGCGGGTCCTGGGCGCGCGGGTTGTACGCGGAAGGTCCGGCCACGAGCGCGTTGTCCGGGATGCCGAGGTTGAAACTGCTGCGGCCCGGAACCAGGGAGCTATAGCAGACGTCGCCCGTGATCGCGTTCAACTGGTAGAAGCGCTTGCCCTCGTCCGTTCCCGCATTGCCGTAGCCCGAGCCGGTGAAGACGCGCCACTCAGCGGTGCTGCCGTCGGTACAAAGCGCCGTCGGATCCACGTTGCCGACGGCCGGCACGGACCAACTCTGGCCCATGTCGCGGTAGAGCAACTCGTCCGCCGCGGTGCCGTTGGGCGTGCCGCCCAGGGCTAGCGTCGTGCCATCCTGAGTATCGACGTTGCCGCGGCTCCACAACACCCAAGGTGGGTTCGTATCGAGCGCGTTCCGGGTGAAGCGGCCGGGTCCGGTCACGTCGAGCGCCGTGTAGTAGTTGCCGCCGGGGCCGCGGCCGAAGTAGAGGACCGTGCGCCAGTGGCCGGCATACGTGACACCGTCGTAGACGTAGCCGTCGCTGTCGGGGATGAAGATCGTCGCCACCCGCAGCGAGTTCGAGAGCATGTAGGTGTGTGGTCTGGTCTTCTGCCCCTGGCGCAGCTCGCGGAGCTTGCCGAGTTGGTCGTAGGGAATGAAGCCCCATAGCTCTTCGCTGCCCTGCTCGCCGTTGCCGGGGCAGCCTCCGCCGCCGCACTGAGGGCCCGCCCGGAACGCATGCAGCATGTCGTTCGCGGCGAGATACACGACGCTCATCACGGGCTTGATGTCGGGTTTCAGCTCCGGATTGGCGTCGTCGAAGTCTGGATTGCGCAGGCCAAAGCCCTTGCCGATCTCGGGAATGCCCTGGCCATCGGAGGCACGGCGGCCATCGCGGTACAAGATGAATTCGGCGACGTGAGTTCCTGGCGTGAAGCGCAGTGGCGGCGAAGCCAGCGCGGGAGTCGCCAGGGTCGAGTCGAGCAGCAGCCAGCCGCGGCTCTGGTAGAGCAGCTCGTTCGGAGTCGATTCCGTGATGACGGTTCGCAACGGCAAGCCGTCGGATCCCTTCCTCACCTGGGCGCCCGCGGCCCAGGCGATCAGCATCTGACGGGCTTCCTTGCGCGCCCGCTGCTCGGCCAGCGTCGGGTTCCCGACGAAGTCGCAATCGGCCGGGGCAGGACCGCCATCGACCGAAGCCGCGCAGGCCAGGAACTCCACCTGCAACTCGGCGAAGGTCAAAGGCGCGATCCCTAGCGCAGCGTCGAGCGGGCCCGCCACCGTCGGGTTGGGGTCATCGATCTCGGTGACGCCCGAGCTCAGGTTGGTCTGCTTCGGAGGCCACAGGGCGACGACGTTGCGTCCTGCCAGCCCGGACTGGTCGAACTCCACGTTGTCCGTGCTGCCGGTGGTCGGGCGCGGGAAGACGCCGTTGCGAGCCGAGGTGAAGACGCGCCGGCGAATCAGCGCCTGGGCAGAGGCGCCGATGCTCTCCACGTCCTCTCCGGCGTGCAGCTCCGCGAATGTGAACTCGTCGTTGGGGCGCCCCGCGCGGCTTTGGCCCTGCATGGAGACGCTGACCTTGTCGAAGAGCGTCTGGCCCGCTTCCCAGATGCCCAGCGCGTTGACAGTCCCCGCGGCCACGCTCAGGAAGCTGCCGTCGTTGCGGAAGGCGAACAGGTGCCCCTGCCACGCGGGCAACTCGAAGGTGGGCTGATACAGGATATTGATGCGCTGGTTGTAGCGCGTGGTCGGGTCGAGCGGGCTCTCGCTGACGCTCGGCGTGCTCACGGCATCGACGGTCAGTTCGAAGACCGTGCCGACGATGCTGCCCGAGGCCGAGAATTCGCCGAAGTCCACGGCCAGGCTGATCGCGTCCTTGAGCGCGGCCGCGAGCTGCGTCGCATCCGAGGCGATGTAGGCGGGCCGGCAGGTGCTGCACGCCGCGACGTCGGCGGCCGTGGGCGGCGTGGCCCAACGCTCGTCGCCGCCGTAGGCTACGGTGCTGCGCACCATCCCCGAGCCGCCGTAGGCTTCCCAGTTGGCGCGGTCCGGCGTGACGCCGTTACCGAAGGCGATGATGAAACTGGGCACGCCCGAGGCCGGGTCGGTCGCGTTGATGCGCTGGTAGAGAAGTTGCGCCGCATGAGCCGCATGCAGCGCATGGTTGTCGTCTGCGGCCGTACTACCACCCGTGTCGGTCTCGCAAGTGTCGTCACCGTCTGTCACGAAGATCACGAAGGTGCGCTGCTTGACCGGCGTCTGGGCGCTGATGGCTGTCGAGACACCGCCGCGGCCCGTGAACCACAGATTCAGGCCGTCGCCGTTGTCACCGCTGCCCGAGAAAATCTCTTTGAAGTCGAAGAGCGTATGCGCGATCGGCGTGTTACCGGCGGCGCGGATGCCCCGCAGGGTCGGCTGATCCGCAAGCGTCAGCGGGGCCAGCGGCACCTGCGTGGTGACGCCGAGCGGGATGGGGCCGGCGCCGGTCTCGCCCGCGCCGTTGAAGATCACGTCACCATTGACGGGATCCACGTTGTGCTCGATCTCGAGGAACGGCCCGATGTTCAGGATCTGGTTGTTTTCCGTGCAGGAGGCGATCTCCGTCAGGAGCTTGAAGCCGCCGCAGGCGATCGACGAGGGATTGCCCCCCCAGCCATCGACGCCGTAGAACGTGAACTTGGCCATCGTGCCGTTGCCGGTGGCATCGGCGCAGAGGTTCTTCTGCTCGATCGTCACGTAGGCCAGGGCCTCGGCCGGCCCCAGCGCCGCGTCGATCCCGCAATAGGTTCCGTCCGCCAGGACATAGACCTTCTGCCGGTTGTAGAACCTCGACGACTGCAGGATGCGAATCGGGCCCGTGCCTTCGCCGCTGATGTTCCAGTTGGCGCCGCTCACGTCCGCCGCGTTCCTGCGGCGGAGGCGGGGGAAGTTCGCGGCGACGTCGGTGAACTGGGTCGGCACCACGGCCATGCCCGCCGCGGCCGGCTCGGCGGCGTCGGACGCGGCATAGATCCAGCGGTTCCGGTTGTTCAGAATCAGATCCGTCTCGTTCTGCGTGTACTGGCCGAACATGAAGCTGACGGTGGCCTGGTTGTCCGTGACGAACGTCTGGAGGACGTTCTTGGCCTGGACGATCTTGGAGTCGGGGTGGTCGTTTGCGATGTTGATGCCCGTGAGCGAGCCCTGCCCCATCGACCCCGAGGAGTCGAGGACCAGCATGATGTTGGGACGCACCTGCAGGTTCAGGATCTCGAGCGGGTCGATGCCCGAGGACGTCGCCAGACGCGCGCTGCTGCTGGAAAGCAGCAGCGTGAGGCCGATGGCGGCGCCGGAGAAGGCGGCACGGGACCAGCCGGACCAGTAATTGCCACGACGAGGTTCGCTCATGAGCGCCTGACTCTCCTTCGCTTCGATCATTGCCGGCTCCCGGGATTCGTTCATGGCGTGCCTCAACGGCTCGTGTCGGGGTCTTCGGACACGGCATTGATGACGCCCGCGGCTGACACCACGCTGCAGGGGTCGTAGTTCGAGCCCAGGGCGCCCAGGCCTGCCTGGCCCTGGAAGCTGTTCTCGCACTCGCTCGGGTCGATCTTCTGGAGCTCCACCTCGAGGGTCCGGACCGCGCGCCTGCGGAAGGAAGCCGAGTAGGTGGAGGCACTGGCCGCGGAGTACGCGTAGGGCGCCGTGCCCTCGCACGTCAGCACCAGGCGGTCGTCACGCTGGTAGTCCTGGACGGTGCCATCGGGCAGGACCTCGCTCGGCCGGCGCGCCCAGAGCGTGAAGCTGCCCGAGATGCTCTGGCCGAAGTACGTGGAGACGTTCTGGAACGAGTACGCAAAGCCGGGTTGATAAAGAACCACGCCGTAGCCCACGGCAGCCTCGCTGTCGCAATCGCTGTTTTCGAAATTGCGCGCCGCATCCCCTGCGGGCCCGGGGAGGTTCACCGCCCAACCGGGCGTCATCGTCAGGCCGCCCGCGGGGCGCGCGACCGGCACCAGGATCTGCCAGGCGGTGTTCTGCTGGAGGAAGCGCTTGGCCAGCTCGAGCCCCGACTCCGCGTTGTAGCGGGCCTGCTCGCTCCACCGGTAGTTGTTGGCGATCT
>JAQBHI010000031.1:0-18195 GCA_032127875.1 Acidobacteriota bacterium | reverse complement strand
GCAGGTAGCCCGCGTGGGCCACGGACGAGTACGCCAGCATTCGCTTCACGTTGCTCTGGGCCAGCGCTCCCAGATTGCCGAGGACCATGCTGAGCGCTGCCAGGATGGCGATCACGGGCCGCCAGTCGTCGCCCAGGCTCGCGAGGGCCGTGCCGAAGACGCGGATCAGCGCACCGAAGGCCGCGACCTTGACCCCGGCGGCCATGAACGCTGTCACGGTGGTAGGGGCGCCTTCGTACACGTCAGGCGTCCACATGTGGAACGGCACGCTGGCGATCTTGAAGCCGAAGCCGACCAGCAGCAGGCCGGCGCCCAGCAGCGCCAGGCCCGCGTTGGCGTCACTCGCCGAGGCCACGGCGGAGCCGATCCGGCCGAGCGAGGTGCTGCCGCTCACCCCGTAGAGCATGGCGACGCCATAGAGCAGGAAGGCGGACGAGAAGGCTCCCGTGACGAAGTACTTGATGGCCGCTTCCTGGCTCTCGACCTGGTCGCGCCGCGAGCCTGCCAGCGCGTAAAGCGCGACCGACATGATCTCGAGCGCCACGAACAGCGAGATCATCTCCGTGACGGAGACGAGGCCGAGCATGCCGACGACCGAGAACAGCAACAGCGCGTAGTGCTCGCCCCGCTCGCTGCCGGTGGCGCGCAGATAGGACGACGACAACAACACCGTGAGCGAGCCGACGACGAGTAGGACGACCTCCAGGAACAAGGCCAGCTCGTCGGCAACGAGCGCGCCGCCGAGGTTGCCGCCTCGACCCCGCTCCACCGATGAGGCGATCAGCAGCGTCGCTACCAGGGCCGCCCCAAGACCCAGCAGCGAGAACGCCACATAAGGTCCGTGCTTGCCCTTGGGGGCGAAGGCCTGAGTCAGCAGGACGACGAGCGCGGTCACCGCCACGATCAGGGCGGGCAGCGCCGGCCGCAGGTCGAGGGCGGTCATGGCCGGACCGCTTCCGAGGGCGCCGCGGCCTGCGCGACCGCAGAGCCGCGATTGCCCGCCGCCACGTGCTGCAGGAGCGCGGCGACGCTTGGCTCGATGGTTCGAGTGAAGCTAGGGCTCGCGACGCCCATCCAGAACGCCAGGAACACCAGCGGCAGGAGTACCGCCAGTTCGCGCGTGGACAGATCGCTGAGGCCCTCGTTCTTCGGGTTCGTGACTTCGCCGTAGAGCACCCGCTGCACCATCCACAGGATGTAGGCTGCAGCCAGAATCACGCCGAGCGAGGCGACGGCCACGTAGGCCCGGTTCGCCGGCCAGGAGCCGACCAGGATCAGGAACTCGCCGACGAAACCGTTGAAGCCGGGCACTGCCATCGAGGAAAGGCACACCGCCAGGAACAGCGCCGCGAACCAGGGCATCACGCTCTTGAGGCCGCCGAATTCCGAGATGGCGAGCGTGTGGCGCCGCTCGTAGAGCATCCCGACCATGAAGAACAGTGCGCCGGTCGAAATGCCATGGTTGAGCATCTGGTAGACGGAGCCCACGACCGCCGTCGTGGTGAGAGCGGAGATGCCCAACATGCAAAAGCCCAGGTGGGAGACCGACGAATAGGCCACGAGCTTCTTCAGGTTGGGCTGGACCAGCGAGACGAGCGCGCCGTAGATGATCCCGATCACCGCGAGCAGGCCGATCCAGGGCGCGAACTTCACGGCCGCGACCGGGAACAGCGGAATCGCGAGACGCAGGAAGCCGTAGCCGCCCATCTTCAGGAGCACGCCCGCGAGGAGCACGGAGCCGGCCGTGGGGGCTTCGACGTGGGCATCGGGCAGCCAGGTGTGGAACGGCCACATCGGCACCTTGATGGCGAAGGCCAGGGCAAAGGCGCCGAACAGCCACATCTGCAGGCCGGGCGCTACCGGCGCGCCGATCAGCTTCGCGAGCTCGAAGCTCTGGACGCCGCTCTCGCGGTACAGGACCAGGAACGCGACCAGCATCAGCACGCTGCCCGCCATGGTGTAGAGGAAGAACTTCACCGCTGCGTAGATGCGGCGCTCGTGACCCCAGATCCCGATCAGGAAGTACATCGGGATCAGCATCGCCTCCCAGAAGACGTAGAAGAGGAACAGGTCGAGCGCACAGAACACCCCGAGCATGCCGGCCTCGAGCAGCAGCATGAAGATGTTGAACTCCTTCACGCGCTCGTGAACCTGTGACCAGGAACCGAGCAGGCACAGCGGGGTGAGCAGCGTCGTCAGGATCACGAGCCACAGCGACAGGCCGTCGATGCCCAGCTTCCAGGAGATGCCGTAGGCGGGGATCCAGGCGTGCTCTTCGACGAACTGCATCGCCGCCGTGGCCTGGAAGTCGCGCACCAGCAGCAGCGAGAACAGGAACAAGGCGCTGGTCACGACCAGCGCCATCAGCTTCTGGGCCGACTCGTTGGCACGCGGCACCAAGGCCACGACCAAAGCGCCCGCCACGGGCACGAGCACCAGCAGCGAGAGCAGGTTCGACGTCACGGGCGCCACAGCAAGTAGCCGAGCAGAGCGACGGCTCCTCCCATCATCACGAGCGCATAAGCCCGCGCGTAGCCGCGCTGCAGGCTGCGACTCGCCCGAGCGAGCGCGCTCGCCAGCGTGCCGGCACCGTTCACCACGCCGTCGATGGCTCCGACGTCCAGCTTCTTCCACAGCACGTTCGAGCTGCCGCCCCACACCACCCGGCTCGCGAACGCGTCGTAGGCCAGGTCGAAGCCCCACTTCTCTTCGAGGAAGCGGTGCACGGGACGCAGCGCCGCCGCGATCCTGCCCGGCACGCCGGTGTACACGATGTAGAGATAGAAGGCGCCCAGGATCCCGACGAGCGCAGTCCCGATCACTGCGTACGGGAACCACTCCGGGTGCAGGATGTGTTTCTCGTCGGGCGAGCGAACCGCCCCGTGCACGAACGCGGGGATGTGGATCTGCCCGACCACGAAGCAAGCGGTCGCGAGCGCCACGAGCGGGAACAGCATCGTCCACGGAGACTCGTGGACGTGATGCTCGGCTTCGTGATCGCCGCGGAAGTGGCCGAAGAACGTCATGAACAGCAGCCGTGACATGTACAAGGCGGTGAGCGCCGCCGTGAACAGGCCGATCGCGAACAGCGGCAAGCGCTCGCGCACCAGCGCGTGAAGCAGGATCTCGTCCTTGCTGTAGAAGCCGGCCAGGAAGGGGATGCCCGCGATGGTGGCAGCGCCGATCGCGAACGTCGCGAAGGTCCACGGGATCTTCTTGCGCAGGCCACCCATCTTGCGCATGTCCTGCTCGCCCGACATGGCGTGGATCACCGAGCCGGAGCCGAGGAACAGCAGCGCCTTGAAGAAGGCGTGTGTGAAGAGGTGGAAGATCCCGATGCCGAAGGCGCCGATGCCACAGGCCAGGAACATGTAGCCGAGCTGGCTGACGGTCGAGTAGGCGAGGACTTTCTTGATGTCCGTCTGCACCAGCGCGATCGTGGCCGCCATCACCGCGGTCGCGGCTCCCACCCAGGCCACGGCCAGCATCGCGCCCTCGGACAGCCGATACAGCGGCGCCAGCCGGGCGACCAGGTAAACGCCGGCCGTCACCATCGTGGCCGCATGGATCAGGGCCGAGACCGGGGTCGGGCCCTCCATCGCGTCGGGCAGCCACACGTGCAGCGGGATCTGCGCGCTCTTGCCGCAGGCGCCGACGAAGAACAGTAGGCACAGCGCCGTCACGACACCGGCGGCCTGGACCGGCTCGTAGGGCAGGTGCTTCGCCGCCTCGACCAACTCGAACAGGTCGAGCGTACCGAAGCTATGGAATGCGAGCGCCATCCCGAGGATCAGGCCCACGTCCCCAATGCGGTTCACGATGAAGGCCTTGTTGCCCGCGTCCGAGGCGCTCTTCTTCTTGAACCAGAACCCGATCAGCAGGTAGGAGCACAGCCCGACACCCTCCCAGCCGACGAACAGCAGCGGCAGGTTGCCGCCCAGCACGAGCAGCAGCATGAAGAACGAGAACAGGTTGAGGTAGGAGAAATAGCGCACCCGCTCCGGGTCATGGGCCATGTAGCCCAGCGAGTAGATGTGGATCAGCGAGCCGACGCCGCTCACCGTGAGGATCATCACGGCGGAAAGCGGGTCGAGCAGCAGGCTGAAGGGGATCTGGAAGCCGCCGGCGTCGATCCACAACAGGCCGTCGGCGTACGAGCCTTCCCTGCCAAGATTGGGCTGGAAGAAGCGCAGCGCCGCCTCTCCCCCAGAGGTCGCCGGCAGCGCGAGCAGCCGGGTCACGACGTAGACCGACAGCGCGAACGAGCCGAGGATCATGGCGCAGGCGATGTAGCCCGCGCCGTTTTCCTCCTTGTCGCGTTTCATCGCGTCGCCGAACAGGCACAGCACGGTGAAGCCCGCGAGTGGCAGCAGCAGGATCAGCCATGGCAGCACGACGAGCGGGTTCTCGGCGATCTGCTGGATCATGCCGCTACCATTTCAGGACGTTGAAGGCGTCGAGATCGAGGGTGTCTTTGTGGCGCTGCATCGCGATCACGATCGCCAGGCCCACGGCAGCCTCGGCAGCAGCCACGGTCATCACGAAGAACACCAGAACCTGGCCATCGAAGGCGCCCAGCGCGCGGCTGAAGGTCACGAACGCGAGGTTCACCGCGTTCAGCATCAGCTCGATGCACATGAACACCGTGATCACGTTCCGGCGCAGGAAGACGCCCGCGGCGCCGATCGCGAAGAGCAGCAGGCTCAGGATCAGGGCGTGCTGGAGCGGGATCGCGCTCACAGTTCCTTCTTCGCGAGGACCACGGCGCCAACTAGCGCCGAGAGGATCAGGATCGAGGTGGCCTCGAAGACGTAGACGAAGCGGCTCGAGAACAGCAACCCAGCCATCCCGATGGTAGACGCCTCGTACGCCGCCGGGGCGTGGACCACGTCGGCCCTGATCAAGGTGACGCCGACCTGCACCACGAACAGCAGCACCAGGATCCCGCCTGCGCCGGCCAGCGCCCGGCTCGTGGTCTCCGTCTCCGCCTTCACGTTCAGCAGCATCAGGACGAAGAGGAACAGCACCATGATCGCGCCGGCGTACACGATGACTTGCAGCGCCGCGATGAACGGCGAGCCGAGCAGGCCGTAGATCGCCGACAGCGAGCAGAAGGTGACGATCAGCGAGAAGGCGCTGTAAATCGGGTTGCGTTGCCCAACGACCACGAGAGCGGAACCCACGGCCAGGCCGGCGAAGACGTAGAACAGGACCAGGTCGATCATCGGCTGAAGAAGGCCACGATGCCGGCCGTGGCCATGATGTTGAGCGCCGCCAATGGGATCAGGACCTTCCACCCCAGGTCCATGAGCTGGTCGTAGCGAAAGCGTGGCAGCGTGCCGCGCAGCCAGATGAAGAAGAACAGCAGCGCGCCGAGCTTCAGCAGGAACCATAAGATCGACGCCGGCACGCCCGGGATCCCGAAGTGCCAGCCGCCGAGGAACAGGTGCACCACCAGCACCCCGACCGTGATCATGTTCACGTACTCGGCCATCTGGATCAGCGCGAACTTCATCGACGAATACTCGGTGTGGAAGCCGGCCACGAGCTCCGTCTCGCCCTCGGGCAGGTCGAAGGGGATGCGACCCACCTCGGCGGTGCCGGCGATCAGGTAGATCAGGAAAGCCGGGAACTGGAGCACGAGGTTCCAATGCCAGAACCACCCCGCTTGCGCGTTCACGATGTCGGTCACCTTGAACGAGCCTGCGAGCATGATGATGCCGACCCAGGAAAGGCCCAACGCCAGCTCGTAGGAAAACATCTGCGCCGCTGAGCGCAGCCCGCCCAGCAGCGAGAACTTGCTGTTCGCGGCCCAGCCCGCCAGCACGATCGCGTACACGCTGAGAGCGTTGATCGCGAAGATGAAGAGCAGGCCCACGTCGAGGTCGGCGATCTGCGGCACGATTTCGAGCCCGCTCAACCAGCCGAGCCATTCGGGCAGGAACGACAGCGTCGGCAAGTGGAAGGCTGGGCCGTAGGGAATCACGGCGATCGCGGTGAAGGCGCAGAAGATGGCCACCACGGGCGCGCCGAAGAACAGCCACTTGCTGGCACCCTCGGGCATCACCTCTTCCTTGAAGAAGAGCTTGATGCCGTCGGCCACGGGCTGCAGCAATCCGAACGGGCCGGTGCGATTGGGGCCGAGACGGAACTGCATGAAGGCCAGGATCCGCCGCTCTGCGAGCGTCATGCCCGAGAACAGGATCAGGAGGGCGCTCATGAGCACCGTGATCTTGAGGACCGCGATCGCCAGCTCCTGCTGGACGGGGCTCATGCGGAGGCCCCCGCCAACGAGGCGCGCGCGGCCTTGGCCTTGGCTTCCTCGAAGCTCCTGGCCACCTTGCGCCAGCACTGCTTCTCGCGCACGTGGTACTCGTACTCTTCGCGGAACTTCTGGAGCGTCGATTGCGGCGGCGCGATGGCCGCGTCGCCGAAGGGGCACAGCGTCTTGCCGCCGATCGAATCGGTGACGCCCCACAGCGTGTCCAGGTCCTTCTCGCTGCCCTGGCCAGTCTCGATCTTGTCGAGCAGGTTCAGCATCCAGCCCGTGCCCTCGCGACAGGGCGAGCACTTGCCGCACGATTCGTGCTTGTAGAAGTAGGTCAGGCGCTGCGCCATCCAGACCATGCACACCGAGTCGTCCATGACGATGGTGCCCGCGGAGCCGAGCATCGAGCCGGCCTTCCCAATCGAATCGAAGTCCATCGCCACGTCGATCTCGTCTGGCGTGAGGACGGGCGTCGACGAGCCGCCCGGAACCACGGCGCGCAGCTTGCCGCCACCGCGCATGCCCCCGCCGTACCTGACGTCGTAGATCAACTCGCGAAGCGTAATGCGCCCCATCGGCGCTTCGTACGTGCCGGGCCGCACGACGTGGCCGCTCACGCAGTAGAGCTTGGGGCCGCCGTTCTTCTCGGTGCCCCAGCTCGCGAACCATTCGGCGCCCTTTTCGAGGATCAGCGGCACGCAGGCAATGGTCTCGACGTTGTTGACGATCGTCGGGCAGCCGTACAGGCCTTGGGTCGCGGGGAACGGCGGCTTGAGCCGCGGCTGGCCGCGCTTGCCCTCGAGGCTCTCGAGCAACGCCGTCTCCTCGCCGCACTCGTAGGCGCCCGCCCCGCCGTGGATCACGACATCGACGTCGACGCCCGTGCCGAGGATGTTCTTGCCCAGATAGCCCGCTGCGTAGGCTTCGGTGACGGCCTGCTCCATGCTGCGAATTGCCTGGTGAAACTCGCCGCGGATGTAGATGTAGCAGAGCTTCGCGCGCAGGGCGTGCGACGAGACGACGCAGGCTTCGAGAAGCTGGTGCGGGTCGTTCTCGAGGATCAGGCGGTCCTTGAAGGTGCCCGGCTCGCTCTCGTCGGCATTGGCGACGAGGTAGCGCGGCTGCTTGTTGTCCTTGGGCAGGAAGGTCCACTTGAGGCCTGTCGGGAAACCGGCGCCGCCGCGGCCGCGCAGCGTCGATCTCTTCACCTGCTCGATGATCTGGTCGGGCGTGAGCGTCAGGTGCTTCTCGAGGTTCGCGTAGCCGCCGCCCGCCTTGAAGACCTCGATCGAGGTGGAGTCCTTCTTCCAGGCGTTGCGCAGCAGGATCGGCTCCCCGGGGCTCTTCGGCCAATCGAAAGGCCGGTAGGAAAGCGAGCCCGAGAGGATCTTCGAGAGATCGTCCTCGGTCGCGTTCTCGACCCACTCGCCGTTCACCTGGAGCGCCGGGCCGCCGCCACAGGCCGCAAGGCACTCGACGCGCGTCACGGTGAAGCGGCCGTCTTCGGTGGTTCCGCCTTCCTGAACGCCCAGGCGCTTGCAAGTCTTCTCGAGCAGGTCGTCGGCACCGTGCAGCGCGCAGGACAGGTTGGTGCAGAACTCGAGCAGCGTCTTCCCCTGCGGCTTGAAGTGGAACATCGTGTAGTAGCTGGCCGTGTCGTGAACCTGTGCCGGCGTCAACTCGAGCAGCGTGGCGAGATACTCCATCGCCTCGCGCGTGAGGCAGCCCTCCTGTTCCTGCGCCATGTGCAGCGCGGGCAGGAGCGCGGAGCGCTTCACCGGATAGCGCGTCAGGATCTCGTCGAACTTCGCCTTGTTCTCGGCCGTGAACTGCATGGGGCTCTTGGTGACCTACCAGTCGAAGGCGCCGACCTTCCAGGCATAGGTGAAGCCGCCGCCCAGAAGGAGCATGAAGACCGCCATTTCCACGAAGCCGAAGACGCCCAGGTCGCGGAAGATGAGGGCCCAGGGATACAGGAAGGCCGCATCCACGTCCAGCAGGATGAAGATCATGCAGACGAGGTAGAACTTGATCGGGAAGCGCTCGCGCGCCGAGCCGATCGGCGGCACGCCGCATTCGTAGACGGAGTTCTTGGCGCGGTTCGGCCGAGGCTTGCCGAATAGCTGCGAAACGACCAGCGTGAACAGCGCGAAGCCGAGAGCGGCCAGCGCCAGGATCAGGACAGGAACGTAGGAGGGCAGCATCCTCAGTCTCGGCTCCTAACGGAAGCCGGCTCAATCAGTTCAGGGAACCTGGCACGGACACGTCGGGAGCGCTCGCGTCAGGCGGGCAGACTATACCGTTGCGCGAAACAGGGTGTCAAGAAACCGTGAGGGGCCCAACACCCCGAGGCGTGCTAGTCTCCCCGCACGCATGTCGCGCCTGCTCTGGATCTGTCTCGGTGGAGCTGGCGGCTCGGGCGCTCGCTACCTCGCCTCGAGCTGGGCGCTCACGCTGCTGGGACCCGCCTTCCCCTGGGGCACTCTTGTGGTGAACACAATCGGCTCCTTCCTGCTCGGCGGCCTCATGCACGTAGGCCTCAGCACGCAGCTGCTCTCTCCGACCCTCAGGTTGGCGCTCACCAGCGGCGTGATGGGCGGCTTCACCACCTACTCGACGTTCAACTACGAGACCTTGGAGTACGTGCGCGACGGGGCCCTGGGGCTCGCGGCGCTCAACGTGGGCACGACCCTGGTGCTGTGTTTGGCCGCAGGCCTGCTGGGGCTCGCTGCGGCCCGCGTCCTCGTCGGAGGCTAGCCATGCGCGTTCTGGACGGCGAACAGCGACTCGTCCGCATTCACATCGGCGAGGATGACCGGTTTGGTGGCCAGCCGCTCGCGACCGCGCTCGTGGAACGCCTGCGGCGCGAGGGCTTCGCCGGCGCCACCGTCCTGCGCGGCCTCGCGGGCTTCGGGGCCAGGAGCGTCCTGCACACGACGCAGCTGCTGGAGCTCAGCCACGACCTGCCGCTGGTCGTCGAGGTGGTCGATACCGAGGAGCACGTGCAGAAGCTCATGCCGATTCTCGACGAGATGGTCAGCGAAGGGCTCGTCACCGTCGAGAAGGTGCGCGTGCTCAAGTACGCCGCGGGCAAGAAACGCTGACGCCCGGCTCAGCCTCTCGCGAGGCGCTTCAGCAGCTGGATCTGGCCGGCGTGGTACAGGTCGTGGGCGGCGATGCCGCGCACGACGCTCAGGTTGGCCTGGCGGCTGCCCTTAGTCTTCTTGGGCAGATCGGCGTCGCGAAGCCTGA
Organism: Acidobacteriota bacterium; assembly: GCA_032127875.1. Classification (GTDB taxonomy): domain Bacteria; phylum Acidobacteriota; class Vicinamibacteria; order Fen-336; family Fen-336; genus CADEEV01. The sequence goes on along the minus strand of JAQBHI010000031.1, from coordinate 8,675 downwards.
CGATTTCCGCGCGAAGCTTGCGATGCTCCGACACGAGCAGCGCGACGTCGGCGCTCCAGGCCGCTTCCCCCGCGGGCCGCTCGAAGAAGTTGCTACCCTCGAGCGGAAAGCTGCCGCGCTTTTCACCGCTCAGGCGGCGGCGCACCGCGTATTTCCAATAGGCGGCATGCACGACCAGGTCCTGGATACTGTGGCGGCCGGGCCCGGGGCGCCAAGCCGCGGTCTTCGCGTCGAGGCCGCGGATCGACCCGCGCAGGTTGGGTCCGTGCCAGGCCTTTTTCTCGAACGCCTCGTCGAGCAACCCGATCAGTATGGCGACGCTGGTCGAACTCATGTTTCCGCTGACCTCCGCAGTTGGAGCATACTCTGCGCAGTCATGCGCAGAACCAAGATCGTCGCCACCATCGGCCCCGCCTCGCGAGACCGCGCCATGCTCGAGGCCCTGATCAAGGCCGGCGTGAACGTGGTGCGCCTGAATTTCTCCCACGGCGTCCACGCGGATCACCTCGCGGTCTTGAAGGCCGTCCGCGAGATCACGGCGGCCCGCGGCCAGTGCGTCGCCGTCCTCCAGGACCTGTCGGGCCCCAAGATCCGCACCGGCAAGGTAAAGGGCGGGGGCGTCATCGACCTCAAGGTCGGCGCCAGGATCGCCATCACCGTCGACGAGACGGTGGAAGGCAGCGCCGAGCGCATTTCGACGAGCTACGACCCGCTGCCAAGAGACGTGAAGCCGGGCGATGCGATCCTGCTGGACGACGGCAACCTGGAGTTGCGGGTGGTAGCGTGCTCCGCCGACGAGGTGGAATGCAAGGTCGTGGTGGGCGGAGGCCTCAAATCGAACAAGGGCATGAACCTGCCCGGCGTCAGCCTCTCGGCGCCGGCGCTCACCGAGAAGGATCGCCAGGATCTCGCCTTCGGCGTGGCGAACGGCGTCGACTACGTGGCGCTGTCCTTCGTGCGCAAGCCCGAGGACGTGAAGGAAGTGAAGGAGCTGATCCGTTCACTGGGCGGCACGCAGCCGGTGATCGCGAAGATCGAGAAGCGCGAAGCCGTCGACGATCTGGAGCGCATCCTGGAAGTCGCCGACGGGGCCATGGTCGCCCGCGGCGACCTGGGCGTCGAGCTCTCGACCGAGGAAGTGCCGGTGCTGCAAAAGCGCCTGATCGACCTCACCAACTTCGCCGGCAAGGTCGTGATCACGGCCACCCAGATGCTCGAGAGCATGATCGAGAACCCGCGTCCGACCCGCGCCGAGGCCTCCGACGTGGCGAACGCCATCCTGGACGGCACCGACGCCATCATGCTCTCTGCCGAGACCGCCTCCGGCGCCTATCCCGTCCAGGCCGTGGAGACGATGGCCCGCATCGCCGGCTACACCGAGTCCCACCGCGGCCCCCGCGAGGCGCAAGCGATCGAGGAGGTCCGCTCTCGCCTGCTGCAGGGCAGCCACTTCGCGGTAGCCAGGAGCCTGGCGCGGGTGGCCTCGAGCGTGGCGGAGGAACTCGACTGCAAGCTGATCGTGGCCTTCACCGAGTCGGGCTCGACCGCCCAGCTCGTGTCGTGCTACCGGCCCCGGGTGCCGATCGCAGGGCTCACGCACAATCAAGAGACCTACCATCGCCTGGCACTGTGGTGGGGCGTGGTGCCGGTCAAATCCACGTTCGCCCCCACCACCGACGAGATGATCGTGCAGGGCGAGCGGATCCTGAAGGAAGCCGGCCTGGTCGCGGTGGGCGACCGGCTGTTGATGCTGGCGGGCCACAGCCACACGGCGGGCGCGACGAACATGCTGCGGGTCCACACGGTCGCGTGAACGGCGTGAGGGCAGCGGCCTGGGTGACGCTGGTGCTGCTGCTCGCGGGCTGCGCCGGGAACCCCAAGCCGCGCGCCCGCGTCGATCGCTTCATGCCACGGCCGGGGACGACGGCCGAGGGCGTCGCTTCCTGGTACGGGCCGGGCTACCACGGCAAGCGCACTGCCTGCGGCGAGCGCTTCGACCAGGATGCGCTGACCGCGGCGCACGGCACCTGGGCCTGCGGTACGCAGGCCCGCGTCACGCTTCTATCCACTGGCAAGAGCGTACTCGTGCGCATCAACGACCTGTTCCCGAACCACAAGGGCCGGCTCATCGACCTGTCGCACGAAGCCGCGAAGCGCATCGGCCTGCTGGGCCCCGGCACCGGTCGAGTCCGGCTCGAGGTCGTCGATTGACCCGGGTGAGGGCCTACTCGTCCTCCGCTCGCGCCCGCCCGACCGCAGCGTCGAACTCCGCGACGAAGGACGGCGCGTGAACCGAGAGGTAGACCCGACAACGGTCGACGTCCAAGCCCGCCTTGACCAGCTCGATCACGTCGGTCCGATCCTTGTGTCGCGGAGACTTGAGTTTCATGTAGATGAGCGGAGGAGCTTCGATCATCGAGCCAGCTTCCGCCTCGAGCGCCGCCGCCAGGAACCCCTCGCCAGGTTCCGCGCCGATGAAATCCACGGCTACACGGTTGACCTGGAAGGGGACGCCGGGCCTCAAGGTCACAAGCCCGCCCGCGTGGTGTTCGAAGGCCTCCTCGCCAACGAGGAAATCCACGTCCCTGGTTGCCCGGGGAAACCCGTTCGCACCGACGGCAAGGCCGCCGACGACGACATGACGAACCCCGACGCGCTTCAGGGCGGCCGACGCGGCCTTCATCGCGTCTAGCACTTCGGGAGCCACGACACCCTTCAGCAGCGACGGATCGGGTCCGGCCATGCGCCTCCTCCACGTCCCCGCGATCGAGAGATGGGGCCGAGCGAGCACGGACCAGTATGCCACGGAGCCGGTGAGCTACTGAAAATCGCGCGGGATCGTTTCCTGCCACGACTTCTCCCGCAGCAAGACGCCGTCCTTCAGCAGGCGCTTCGTGCTCGCGTAGTAGAAGTTCAGCCGGTCGCTGCGAATCTCCACGTGGTTCTCCCACAGCAGCGTGCGGTCCTCGAGCTTCACTGTGGTCGCGTACTCGCCGCGCACCGAGGTCGCCTCAGGGTGGTCGTCCTCGGCCTCGTGGGTGATCGTCTCGGTGTTGTGCTCCTCTCCCCACGGAAAGCGCGAAGCGCTGGCGTTGGTGGCCGTGACGCGCGTCGAGTGGCGTTGCGGATTGCGGTCGATCGAGGAGATTTCGCCGTAGCCGGATGAGGTGCCCAGGTCCAGCGACTCGAAGCCCGACAGGCTCTCGTGTTCGGTCGCGGGCGGAAGGAAGTCCGGACGCGGGCGGGCCGCGTACGGGACCACAGGCAGCAGCAGCCGCCTGCCTTCGGCGCCGCCAAGGTGCAGCGCCGTCGTCATCGACCATGGCGTCGGCCAGATCATCGGCCATTGCGCGTTCGAAACGGCAAGACGCAGTCGGTGGCCTTTCGGAAACACCCAGGACGTGAAGTGCATCTCGATCTCCAGCGGGAAGACCTCGCCGGGCTCGAGGGCCTTCGGGTCGCGAGCGGAGAGGCGATGGGCGCCGTTCTGGCCGGCGCTCGCCACCAACGTCGTGGTGCCGTCGGGCGCCACGTCGCTGAGGCGCGCGAACCAGTCGGCGCGCGGCGCGTCGGCCGAGACGCGGAGCAGCGCCCGCGGCAAGCCGAGAATCTCCAGCTCGCTCTGCTGTGGGGCGGTCTCGTAGACGAGACTCCACGCGTCGCTCGGGCGCTGATCGTGGGCCACGTCGCCGAACCACATCACCGGCCCGCCGGCCTCGATGCCCGTCGTGGGCACGTAGCGAAGCTGATGGACGGCTGCGGGGGACGGCACTTCGCCCAGGCGCGCGTCGGCCTGAGGGTAGAGCACGCGCTCCTTGATCCGCGCGATCGGCCAGCCTTCCTCGTAGCGCCATTCACCGGGCGCCTCCTCCAGAAAAGGCCCCGGGGGATGAAAGCCTCGAACGTAGACCGCGAAGCGCGGCTCGTCGAGGATCCCGGTGTGCCGGCCCTTCAGCCACTGGTCGAACCAGCGCACCGCTTCGCGGCGCCATTCGATCCCCGGCTTCGGATAGGGCTCGTGCGGGAACGTGTGATTCCAGGCCCCGACGATCGCCTTCACCGGCGCCTTCATGTGCTCCAACATGCGCGGCACGGAGTCCCGATAGCCATCGTACCAGCCGCCGATCACGAACGTGGGAATCCGGATCGCGTCGTAGCGCGTCTTGAGCGCAGTGCGGTCCCAGAACGGGCCGTCGCGCTGCTGCTTCTTGTAGGTGAGCATCCAGGGCGGAGTGTCGAAGCGGTCTTTGAAGTACGCCTCGTCGATCCGGTACTCGGGCGCGCCGGGCATCGCGTTCGCGAGGTCCTGGCTCATCTCCCAGGAATCCACGTGCATCATGCCGTCCATGAAGTGCACGTCGTCCTGGTAGAGGTCGTCGGTGGCGTCGACCGCGAGGATCGCCTTGAGTGCCGGCGGGTTGCGCATCGCCATGTGGATCGAGTTGAAGCCGCCCCAGGAGATCCCGAACATGCCGACGTTGCCGTTCGAGAACGGCCGTCCGGCGAGCCAGGCGATCACTTGCTCGCCGTCGCTTTGTTCGATCTCGCTGTACTCGTACGGGATCAGGGTGCCCTCGCTGTTGCCCGTGCCGCGGATGTCGACGCGTGCGACGACGTAGCCGCGGCGCACGAAGTAGGCGTACAGGTCGTAGCGACCGCCGCGACCCTCGTCTTTGCGATACGGAAGGTATTCGAGCAGCACCGGAAAGCGAGCGCGGTCGCCCTTGCCCTTGGGCCGCCACAGATCGGCGGCGAGTTGCACGCCGTCGCGCATCGGGATGCGAACCTCTTCGAGCGCCATCTCGAAGACCGCTGGCGACGGTGGGAGCTTGGTGCGGGCCTGCCCCGCCTGGGCCCCCACGCTGAGCCAGGCGAGGGCCAGCAGGAACGGGATTCGGGGCTTCATGGGAATGGGATCATATAATCGAAGCCGCTTTGGGCCACGCCTACTCGGCGCGACGCTTCCGCACCGTCGTCGCCCTCCTGACGATCCTCGCGATCCCGCTGGTGATTGGGGGGTCGCTGCTCGTCTACCAGTACGTGAAGTTCAGCGTGATGGTGGACAAGCGTCTCAAAGGCGAGCGCTGGATGATCCCCTCGCGGCTTTACGCGCGACCAATGCTGCTGCGCGAAGGCATGCTGCTGGCCCAGCCGGAGCTGCTGAAGATCCTGAACGGCCTCAAGTACGAGCAGAAGCCGGACGCCCCGGCCCACAGCGGCGAGTTCTCCGTCGGCGAGAACACTCTGACGCTGCTGGCACGGCCGGGCGGCGACGCCGCCGGCGAGTCGGTGGCGATCGTCTTCGACAAGGGGCGCCTCAAGGAGATCCGCGGCCTGCGCAGCAAGAAGCGCTACCCCAGCCAGACGCTGGAGCCAGAGCTGATCACCTACCTCTTCGACGAGAGCCGCGAGAAGCGCCGCATCGTGCGCTACGCGGAGCTGCCCGACCAGCTGGTGAAGGCGGTGCTGGCGATCGAGGACCGGCGTTTCTTCAGCCACCCCGGCCTCGACCCGCTGCGCATCATCGGCGCCGCGCTGCGGAACCTGCGGGCCGAGAGCTACCTGCAAGGCGGCAGCACGATCACGCAGCAGCTCGTCAAGAACTTCTTCCTGACGTCGGAGCGCACCATTCGCCGCAAGGTGCAGGAGGCGTTTCTCGCCTTCGTCCTGGAACGCCGCGCGAGCAAGCAGGAGATCCTGGAGCTGTACCTGAACGAGATCTACCTGGGTCAGGCCGGCTCGTTCAGCATCAACGGCATTGGCGAGGCTGCCCGCATGTACTTCCGCAAGGACGTGGCGAACCTGACGCTGCCCGAGGCGGCGCTGCTCGCCGGCATGATCCAGTCGCCCAATCCCTACAACCCCTTTCGCCACAAGGAGCGCGCCACGGAACGCCGCAACATGGTGCTGCGCGCGATGCGCGAGGCCGGTTTCATCGAGGAGGCCACGGCGGAGGCGGCAATGGCGCAGCCGCTGCGCTCCGAGACGGCCGGCCTGGACAGCGCCGAAGCGCCGTATTTCGTCGACCTGGTCCGCAGGCAGCTAGCGCAGCGCTACGAGGCGAAGGACCTGCAGACGCAGAACCTCTCGATCCACACTTCGCTCGACCTGCACTTGCAGAGCCTGGCCCAGATGGCGCTCACAAGCGGGCTCGACGCCGTCGACAAGCTGATCAAGAAGAAGCACCCGAGCGGACCCGTGCAGGGCAGCCTGATCGCCCTCGAGCCTCGCACCGGGGCGATCCTGGCTCTCGTCGGCGGGCGCTCCTACGGATCGAGCCAGTACAACCGCGTGATCCAGGCGCACCGCCAGCCGGGCAGCACCTTCAAACCGTTCGTGTACCTCGCGGCCTTCGAGGCGATCTTCGAGGATCCGGCGCTGCCGCCGATCACGCCCGCGACGCTCGTGGAGGACGCGCCCACGGTCTTCTTCTTCGAGAACAAGGAGTACATCCCGGAAAACTACGAAGACAGCTACCTGGGCGACGTGACGCTGCGCCGGGCGCTCTCGAAGAGCCTGAACGTCGCCACCGTGAAAGTGGCGGAGATGGTCGGCTACGAACGCGTCGCCGATCTTTGGAACAAGAAGCTCGGCGTCGGCGCGGAGGTACGTCCGTACCCGGCGATCGCGCTCGGCTCATTCGAGGCCACCCCGCTCGAGATGGCGACGGCCTACAACGTGCTCGCCAACGGCGGCCTCAAGGTCGAACCCGTGGCAGTGATGCAAGTGACCGACGAGAAGGGCAAGACCCTCGAGGAGCATCAGGCCCCGCCGCCAGCGCGTGTCGTGCACGAGGAAGCGGCCTTCCTGGTCACCAACATGCTGCGCGGCGTCCTCAACGAAGGCACGGCCGCCGCAGCCCGCAGCATGGGCTTCACGGCGGATGCGGCCGGCAAGACAGGGACCACCAACGACCTGCGCGATGCCTGGTTTGCGGGCTACACGCCGGACCTGCTGTGCGTCGTCTGGGTGGGCTATGACGACAACACGCCGATCCGCCTCACCGGGGCCAAGGCCGCCCTGCCGATCTGGGTCGAGTTCATGAAGGCCGCGGTCGCCGGTACGCGGCAACGACGCTTCGACGTTCCGCCGGAGAACGTGATCTTCGTCGACATCGACAGGGACACCGGCCTGCTGGTCACCCCGGGCTGCCCGAAGCGATTCTCCGAGGCCTTCATCGCTGGCACCGAACCGCTGGAGCACTGCCCGCTGCACAACTAGACGGAGGCAGGATGGCGTGGGGCGCTAGTCGAACTCCCCGCGCGCCGCCGCCTGCTCGGGGCCAAGGCGGCCCGCGGCGATCTCGGCCTTGAAGTAGTTTTCGCCCTTGATCGGCGCGCCGGCCATGCGTCGCAGCATCGCGATCTGGCCGACATGAGTGAGCGCATCGGCGATCGGGCCCTGGAAGAGCGCCTCCGGTGTTGCGCTAAGCGGCTCCCCCGACGCGAGCCTGGCGTCGAGGGCCTGCAGGGCCGCGAAGAAACGCGCGATCTCGTCGTCCCAGGGCAGTGGCGGTGCGTCGCGCCACACGTGCTCGCCATGCGCGAGGTGCAGCGCCCAGTCCATCAGGTCGCCGATGTGCGCCAGGATCTGGACGGGCGTGCGCGTGCCGCCGCGGAACTCGGCGAACTCGGGCGGTGCGCCGCGCAGCGCCTTGCCAGCGCGGTAGGCGAGCGTCGCCAGCGTGTGTCGCAGCATCGCGGCCACGCTATCTCAGCAGGCCGGGTGGGACGTTCGCGCGACGGGCCGCCTCCTGGAGGTCCTCGAGGTCCTGCTTCGCCTCCTCGAGTTGGAGTTGCGCCGCCGCGAAGGCCCGCGCGAGATTCTCGGGCGAAGCCGGCACCCTCTTGCCGTGCTCGTCCACGAAGGAATCCTCCGGGCCGAGGCGGAGATTCGAAACGTAGTCGTAGCGCCGCTGCCGTTCCGCGATGCGGCGGCGCGTCTCGAGGGCGCGGCCGCGCCACTCCTGCTCCGAGACGACGGGGGCTGCAGGAGGCACCGGCGCGGGCGGCCGCGGAGTCGGGCTTGCTGCCTTGACGGGGGCCGGCGACGAATCCGGGTCGGCCGTGGGCGATGGCGAGGGCTGCGCGACCCCCGGGTCGTTCGCCAGGCTTCCCTTGTTCGCCTTCAGCGACTCTTCCGTGATGACCTCAGCGTGCCCGCCTGACGCTTTGAGTTTTTGCCGGCGCTCGCGTTCCTTCCGCGCGGCGTCGCTCAGCGATTGTCCCGAGGCAAGAGCCGGGACGAGAGCGATCACGATGCCCAAGGGAAGTCGCATGGGAATCCGCACCTCTCCACGGATCCCGGAAGTGTAACGCCCTTGTTGACGCTTCCGGGAACGAGGGCTTAGACTGCCTCCCAGGACGGGCGCTTAACTCAGCGGTAGAGTGCCACCTTCACACGGTGGAAGTCGCAGGTTCGAATCCTGCAGCGCCCACCAGACGCCCCTTCCACTCCCCGCGGGAAATTTGAGCCCCTCCCCAGCAACCGATTCCGCTCCGGACCCTACGCCCCCCCGGCCCGCGTACAGGTACTACGACCTGGTGATGGTGGCCTTCGTCACGGTGCTCCTGTGCGCGAACGTGATCGGGGCAGCCAAGGTGGCCCAGATCGGCAGATTCACTTTCGGAGCCGGTGTCCTGTTCTTCCCGATCAGCTACGTGTTCGGGGACATC
>JAQBHI010000030.1:0-2840 GCA_032127875.1 Acidobacteriota bacterium | reverse complement strand
ACCAACATCGAGCAGACGACCGACGAGCTCCACGGCATTGGCCTGCTCGACTACAACATCAACGTGGTCGTGGATCCCGGCGAGACCAAGACGTTCACGTTCACGGCCAATCGCAAGGGAGTCATCCCGTACTACTGCACCAACTTCTGCTCGGCCCTCCATCAAGAGATGCAGGGCTACTTGATCGTCAAGCCGCGAGGCTGAGGGCGATGCGCGCCTTCATCGAGAAGAGCAACCGGTTCATGGAGATTCCGCTGGGTGTCGGGCCGCGAAGCCTGCTGCTCGTCTCGTTCCTCCTGCTCGCCCCCTGTTATCTCTTTTCGCTCTACGACATGACGATGTTCGCCCCGCAGTATCCCGAGGGCCTGCGGCTCCACATCTACTCCTACAAGCTCGACGGCGGCAATGACGGCCAGGACGTGAAGGAGATCAACGTCCTGAACCACTACATCGGCATGAAGGACCTCGCGAGCGACGAGTTCACCGAGTTCAAGTGGATCCCGTTCGTCGTCGGTGCGATGGGCCTCTTGTTCCTCCGCACGGCCGTGCTCGGAAAGATGGCGCATCTGGTGGACGTGGTCGTGCTCTACCTCTACTTTGGCGCGTTCGCCCTGTGGTCCTTCGCGTACAAGATGTACTGGTATGGCCACCACTTGTCGCCGACCGCGTCGGTGAAGATCCCGTCTTTCACGCCGCCGCTGTTCGGTTACAAGAAGCTCGCGAACTTCGAGGTGTACGCCTACCCCGGGCTGGGCTCGTACGCCCTGGGCCTGGTTGCCGGCCTGTTGCTCGTCGCACTGCTCGTGGCCTGGCGACAGGGTCGCGAGCTGTCGAGTCCATGAAGCCGACGACACTTTCCGCGTGCCTGCTCGCCCTGGCAGCCTGGGCGGCTCCCCTGCCCTGCCTGGCCGAAGCAGAGCACGCGGCCGCGCCCGGGCAGCTCGAAGGACGGCCTGCGCATGCCTCGGCGATCCAGCGGCTCGTCGATGCCGCGGCGCCGGGCGCGACGCTCAGGATCGAAGCGGGAAGCTACGAAGGCGACCTGGTTCTCGACAAGCCCCTGCGCCTGATCGGGCTCGGGCGGCCGCTACTGGTCGGCAGCGGCGATGGCAGCGTGCTCTTGGTGCGGGCCGCGGACGTGGCGATCGAGGGCTTCGACATCGACGGCCGCAACGGGGGGGACCTCGGCCGCGACTCGTCGGGCATCCACGTGGCGGCAGAGCGGGTCACCATTCGCGATTGCCGGATCAAGGACTCGCTGTTCGGCGTCTATCTGCGCGAAGCGAACGGCTCACTGGTCGAAGGCTGCTCGATCCGCGGCATACCCGGCAAGGACCCGGGCGAGAAGGGCTCCGGCATCCACGTCTGGAACACGGTCGGCTTTCGCCTCGAGCGCAATGAGATCGTGGATGTGCGGGACGGGTTCTACATCCAGTCGTCCTCGGGGGGAGAAATCCGCGGCAACGTTGCGCGCGACCTGCGCTACGGCATCCACTACATGTTTTCGGACGACAACCTCTTCGAGGAGAACCTGTTCGAGAACGCAGCGGCGGGAGCGGCGCTCATGTACTCGCGGCGGATCGTGTTCCGCCGCAACCGTTTCCTCCACAACCGCGGCTTCGCGTCCGTCGGCCTGCTGTTCAAGGCCTGCGACGACGTGATCGCCGAGGAGAACCTGCTGGCCGACAACGCCCGTGGCATCTTCCTCGAGGGCTCGTATCGCAACGTCTTCCGCCATAACGTCGTGGCCGAGTCCGATACGGCCATCGTGCTCTACGACTCTTCCGGCAACAACCGTTTCGAGGGCAACAGCTTCGTTGCGAACCTGACGCCCCTCACGCTGGTAGGACGCCGGACGGACACCATTTTCGAAGGCAACTACTGGTCCGAGAACGGCGGCCTCGACCTCGACGGCGACGGCCGCAGTGATCGACCATACCGGGTCACGAACGTGTTCGACCACTTCCGCGGCAACTTGACCGCGGCCGACCTGATGTCGCAGGGCATCGCGGCGACGGCCGTCGCGGCGGCCGAGCGCAGCTTCCCAGTGCTGCAGGCGATCCCCGTCTTCGACAACGCGCCGCTGGCTCGTCCACCGCTGCTCCCCGGCGTGCCGCGCGCGCATGCGCGGCAGCGGGCCGCGAACGGCGGCGGGCTGGTCGCGGCGCTGGCGGCGCTCGGCCTGGGTGCGGCCGTCATGGCACGCGGACGCCGATGATCTCTTTCCGTGCCTTCGCAAAGCGCTACGGCGCGCTGACGGCCGTCGACGGCCTGAATCTCACGGTCGGCGCCGGCGAGGCCGTGGCGCTGCTGGGGCCGAATGGGTCGGGGAAGACGACGTCGCTCAAGGCCGTGGCAGGCCTCGTCGCGCCGACGTCGGGCGAGGTGCGCCTGGGCGGCCGGTCCGCGGGAGATCCTGGGGCCCGTGAGATCCTGTCGTTCCTGCCTCAGCGCGTGTCGTTCCCCGAGGCCCTCTCAGGGCGCGAGGTGCTCGAGTTCTACCGCTTGCTGCGAGGCGTGGCCGCACCGCGAGTGGACGATGTGCTCCGTTTCGCGGCGCTCAACGGCGCGGGTGGTCGCGCGGTCGGCCAGTATTCCGGCGGGATGGTCCAGCGCCTCGGGCTCGCGGTCGCGATGCTGCCGGACGCCCCAGTGCTGCTCCTCGACGAGCCGACCGCTGCCCTCGACCCCGAGGGCCTGTGCGCGTTCTACGGTCTCATCGGTCAGCGCCGCAGCCAGGGCAAGACGGTGCTCTTCACGTCGCATCACCTGGGCGACGTCGAGCGTCTCGCCGATCGTTTCGCCGTGCTCGTGGCCGGGCGCCTGGTCGCGACGCTCAC
>JAQBHI010000029.1:0-8390 GCA_032127875.1 Acidobacteriota bacterium | reverse complement strand
TCTCGTCGAGGAGACGGCATCGTGAATGACCCACGGGCGGCCTACGACGCCTGGCATGCCGCGCTCGCGATCGACGCCGAAGCCCGCGCGCCCTGGCATCGCATGGTTCGCGCCCGCCTCGACCCGGAGCGCGATGTCTCGGGCAGGACGGTTCTCGAAGTCGGGTGCGGGCGTGGGGACTTTGCGTGCTGGCTGGCGGTGCAGGCCGCTCGTCCGCGACGCATCGTGGCACTCGACCTCTCGGGCGTTGCGGTGAGACAGGGCGCCGCCTACTCGTCGCGTCACGCGCTGCGAGGCGTCGGGTTCGCCGAGGGCGACATCCAGCGTCTGCCGCATGCCGACCGGACATTCGACACTGTTTTCTCCTTCGAGACGATCGAGCATGTCGAGCGACCGCGCCTCGCCCTGAGCGAGCTGTCCCGCGTCTTGAAGCGGCGTGGCCGACTCTTCCTCACGACGCCGAACTATTTCAATGTCTGGGGTGTCTATCGAATCTACCTCCGGCTCCATGGCCGGCGCCTCAGCGAGGCCGGCCAGCCCATCAACCAGCCCCTGCTCCTGCCGCGGACGCGTGGCTGGGTTCGCTCAGCAGGCCTCGACGTCGTCCACGTGGAGTCGACCGGCCACTTCTTTCCGACGTGCCCAGGGCGTGCGGCGCGCGAGCTCAGCGCCCTGGAACGCGTTCCCTTCGTGTCCCGCTGGATGGGGCAGGAGTCGCTGATCGTGGCTGAAAAGCCATGACGCGGCGCCTGCTTCAGATCGTGCCGCACGGAGTTGCGCCCGCCGACGGCGTGGGGGCCTTTGCGCAAGCTCTCGGCGCCACGCTGTCCTCGCAGCACGGCGTCGACGTGAGCGAACTGGTGGGCGCGGATCTGGCTCCCGACGCCGAGGCGTTGCGCGCGGCCCTGAGCGCCGCGTCGCGACGGGGCGAGCCGCTGTCGGTGCTCCTTCACTACGTGGGCTATGGCTACGCCGCCGCGGGGGACCCTCGCTGGCTGGTCGCTGGCCTCGAGGACTGGCGGAGTCATGAATCGCGGGGTCGGCTCGTCACGCTCTTCCACGAGGTCTTCGCGTCGGGGCCGCCTTGGAGCCGCTCCTTCTGGTCGGCCCCAACCCAGAAGGCGTTGGCCAGGCGCCTCGCCACGCTCAGCGACGGGAGGGCCACGACGCTCCACCTCTACCGCGGCCTTCTCGATAGCCTCGCGCCCGGCCACCCGACGGCCGTTGTCCCCATGGCCTCGTCTCTGGGTGAGCCAGAACTGTTGCCGTCCTGGGAGCAGCGCGAAGCATTTCTGATTGTGCTCGGGGGTGCGGGCAATCGAGAGCGTGTGTACCGTGAGCAGCGCGCCCTCGCAACCGCCTGCGCCGCGCTCGGCCTGGAGACCATCGCGGATGTCGGGCCGTCTGTCCCGGAGGAAGTCACGGCCAGGTCCCCGGTGCCGGTCGAACGCCTGGGGATCCTGCCGGCCGCAGAGATCAGCGCGCGTCTCCTGCGTGCCCGAGCCGGCGCTCTCGCCTACCAACCGGCCTTCTTGCCGAAGTCTACGGTCTTCGCCGCCTATTGCGCCCACGGTGTCATCCCGGTTTGCCTTCACCCACCTGCGCCCGTGCCCGCCGACCTGGACGCTGCCCCATGGTGGCCCGACAGCGGCGCAGCGGATCCCGGACAGGTGTCCAGGGAGGCGCACGCCTGGTACCAGGATCATTCTCTTCGCCAACAGGCCATGCGATACCACCAGGTTCTCTTCGAGCCTGCACTTTGAAGATCCTGGTGTCGTCGCCAGCGTTCTCGCCCCTCGTGGGTGGCCTCGAAACGGTCCTGGAACAACTGGCGAGCGAGCTCACGAAACGAGGTCACGAAGTCACGATTCTGACGACGACCCCGGCGGGCGAGACCGAGAACTTCCCGTTTCGGGTCGTTAGAAGCCCCGGTGTTGTCGAGACGCTCCGCTGGATGCGCTGGTGCCGCGTCTTCCTCCAGGCAAACCTCAGCCTTCGCCATGCTTGGCCGCTCGTGTTCGTGCGCAAGCCCTGGGTCGTCTCCCATCACAGCTGGTACCGGCGCCCGGACGGCCGCCTGGCCTGGCAGGATCGGCTCAAGCGCTTCTGCCTGCGCTTTGCGACGTCGATCGCGGTCAGCGATGCGATGGCTCGGGACATCGGGACGCCCTGCGTGGTCATCCCCAACGCCTACCGGGACCAGCTCTTCCGTCTGCTCCCGGAGGCGAGCCGATCGTGCGATCTCGTCTTCGTCGGCAGGCTGGTGTCCGACAAGGGGCTCGACATCCTGCTGGACGCCCTGACCCTGCCGGCTCTGGCAGAGTTGCGTCCGCGGCTGACGGTCGTGGGCGACGGGCCCGAGCTTTCCAAGCTCAAGAACCAGGCCGCACGGCTCAGACTCGAACGCCAGGTCATATTCCTCGGGACGCGAACGGGTGAGGAGCTGGTGAAGATCCTCAACGACCATCGCGTCCTCGTCGTGCCCTCGCGCTACCGCGAGCCTTTCGGCATCGTCGCGCTCGAGGGCATCGCGTGTGGCTGTCGCGTCGTGGGCTCCGTTGGTGGTGGCCTTCCCGAGGCGATCGGGCCCTGCGGGCGGACGTTCCCCAATGGCGACGCCGAGGGCCTTGGGGCGGCGCTGGCCGAGTTGCTTCGCGAGCCCGCGGCGCCCGAGCACGCGCTGAGCCCGGCTGCGATCGCGCACCTCGAGCGCCATCGCGGTGCGCAGATGGCGAACGCTTATCTGGCTGTGTTCGAGAGGCTGTTGTGAACAGCCGGCATCTTGTGCTTTTCGGAGTCGCTCTCGCCGCGCTCTGGGCGGCGTCCCGCTGGCGCCGCGCGCTGCAGATCGTGATGGTGCTCCTCGTGGTCGAGGGCGCAATCCGCAAGTGGCTGCTACCGAGCGCGCAGGACATTGTTTATTTCGCAAAGGACGTGCTGCTGCTTGGCATCTACGCGGGCTATTGGCGAGAGCGGTCCCGCCTCGAGAGTGGTCCGCGTCTACCCCCGGTCCTGGTGGCGGCGGTTTCGGCGGGCGCCGTTTTCGGGATTCTGGAGGCTTTCAACCCCAACCTGCCCAACCTTCTCGTAGGTGTGCTGGGCTGGAAGGCCTACTTCTTCTACATTCCGTTGCTGTGGGTCGTTCCGGTCGCCTTCTCCACGAGCGGGCAGCTCGCTGCAGCGGTGCGCTGGTACGCGTTCTTGTCGGTGCCGATCGGGTTGTTGTCGGCCCTGCAGTTCATGAGCGGCCCCGACGCCACGATCAATGCCTACGCGCGGACGGGAGGAGTACCGGTCCTGGCTACGACCTTCGGTAGCTCGGGCGAGGTGCGGGTGACCGGAACGTTTTCCTACATCTCGGGGTACGCTTCCTACCTGCTGGTCGTCGCGATGCTGATCCTCGCGAGCCTGACCGCGACTCGTTGGCGTCTCAGAGGCAACCTGTTTCTCTACGCCGCCCTGACCCTGGCCATCCTGGGGATGTTCATGACCGGATCGCGAGGGCCGGTGTTCACCCTCGCCCTCCTGTTTCCCCTTTATGGCTGGCTGGGAGTCGCGCGCGAGGGCGCCGGAAGCCCGACGGTGGGACGGGCGCTGCTAGGCCTCAGCCTCGTGGCCGCGCTTTTGAACTACGTCGGCTCCGATGCGATCGGCGCCTTCTACGGACGCGCCGCCGGATCGTCGTCGGAAATGAACTCCCGGATCCTGTCGCCGTTTCTCGGTCCCATCCCCGCTCTGGAGGCGAGCGGCCTGACCGGGTTCGGGATCGGTGCGACCCACCAGACGGCCGAAACAGTGACGGCGGGTATCGAGCCCTACAGTTGGCTCCGGGGCAACCTCATGGAGGACGAGCCAGGTCGAGTCATGCTCGAACTTGGCCCCTTGGGTTTCTTCCTGATCTATTTCGTCCGCGTGCTTCTGATCGTGGTGGCCACGAAGCAGGTCTTTCGGCTGCGCCACGCCTTCCATCGGGCAATCGCAACTTCCTGTGCCCTCTTCTTTCTCTCTCAACTCCCAGGCGCCGTGGTGTTCAACGTCACGGCCGACTTGTATTACTGGTTTTTTGCGGGGTTGCTGTTTCTCGTCATCCGCCTTGACCGGCCGGCTGCGGCGGGCGTCAAGGCAGGCGGCCTATCGACGCTCGCGCAGGTCGCAGCCCCACTAGGCTGGCGGCCCCCTCAGGCGTGACGAACGGCTGGACACGATGGTGCTTGGAGCGCTTGAGCCGTCGTGTCGTGCTACGTCGACGGCTACCTGCGTCGCTTGGGGGTGGCCGCGTCTACGTCTCACCGGATGGCGCATTGCGATTCTGGCGGCGCTCGCTCGAGATGGCCGACCCCCAGCTGTTGAAGCTGGCGTCCGAATGTGTGCATCCCGGCGCCTTCGTCTGGGACATCGGAGCTGCCGTGGGCCTCTTTGCATTCGCGGCTTCTGGACTGGCCGGAAGACGCGGCCGGGTCCTGGCCGTCGAGCCCGATCCTTTCCTGGCGGGGCTAATCCGGCGCTCGGCCCTCGAACAGCCGGCCAGGGCGGCGACGGTTGACGTCGTCCAGGCAGCGGCGTGTGAACGGTCCGGTCTGTTGTCGTTCGCCATCGCTGCGCGGGGTCGCTACTCGAACCATATTTTGGGCGCCGGGCAGTCGCAGAGCGGCGGTGTGCGAGCGACGATCCCGGTCGAGGGGGTCACACTGGACCAGCTCCTCGACCGCTTCCCCGCCCCGGCCGTTCTCAAGATCGACGTCGAAGGATGCGAGCAGGCTGTGCTTCGCGGAGCCGAGCTTCTCCTCGCCTCGCATCGCCCTGTTGTTCTCTGCGAGGTCGCGGCGGTGACGGCCGAGGAGGCCACAGCGCTTCTGCATCGGGCTGGGTATGCGGTCTTCGACGGCTCCGTGCCCGCGCTCGAGCGTCGAGAGCTGCCGATGGCTTGCTGGAACACGCTTGCTCTGCCCAGAGAACGCACGTGAGGGCAGGCGTCCTTGTCACTCATCCCGGCCGGCAGCATTCCCATCAGGCCGCCCTTGCGTTGCATCGGGCCGACCTGCTCGCCGGGTACTGGGCGGGCGTCCCGAGCCTCTCCCGCCATGCACGCTTGTTCCCGCGCTACCTGTGGCGCCGACTCGTGAGATACGAGCCGGTCGATCTCCCCGACGACCGGGCACGCTGGATCGCATGGGTTCCCGCGTTGAGGCGGCTGGCGGAGAGCGCTCTGCCAGCGCCGCTCGCCACGCGACTGGACTTCGAGGCTTGCCGGGCCTTCGATCGTTGGACGTCGCGGCGCCTTGCGCGCACGGGCTTCGATGCGGTGATCGCGTGTGAGATCTCCGCCCTGGAGACATTCCGCGCTGCCAAACGAGCGGGCCGAAGAGCGCTTCTCGATGCTCCTTCCTTGCATCATTCGGCCCAAGACCGGCTCCATGGCTTCCGCGAGAGTGCCGCCCTCCATCGACGGATCGTGCGCGTGAAGGACGACGAAGTCGCCCTGGCGGACCACATCCTTACTGTCTCGGAGCTGGCACGCGGCACGTATCTCGAGGCCGGTGTACCGCCCGAGCGGGTCCACGCTGTGCCACTCGGTGCCGACCTGGATCTCTTCCGGTGCACGGATCCGACCCGAGCTCCAGGTCCGTTCCGCTTCCTCTTCGTGGGCGCGGCGATCGAGCGGAAGGGGTTCGATCTATTGGTTCAGGCCGTGGCTGAGGTTCTCACCACCGGCGGCGAAGTCGAGCTCCGCGTCGTGGGCCCTCCTGGCGACCTCTCATCGCGTGTTGCGGCGCTTCCCGCCAGGCGAGTCTCAATTGCGGGCCCCATGACTCAGGGGGCCCTGGCGCGCGAATACGCCGAGGCCGATGTCCTGGTTCTGCCCTCTCGCAACGACTCGTTCGGCATGGTGGTCGCCGAAGCTCTTGCCTCGGCCTGCCCCGTGATCGTGTCTGATCAAGTCGGGGCCAAGGATCTGGTGCGGCCCGGTCAGAACGGCTGGATCGTGACGGCGGGGGACTCAAGATCGCTCGCGGCGCGAATGCTTGCCTGCGCAAGTGACCGCGCCGCCGTGCGGGCCCTGCGTCCCGCCTGCCGCGAATCGGCCCGGGGCGTCACGTGGGACGCGTATCACGTGCGCTTCGCTGCCCTCGTCGGCCGCCTTCTCGCCGAGGGGAAGGCTTGAAGCTCCTGCATGTCGTTCCCACGTATCTGCCCGCCTGGCGTCACGGAGGGCCGATCCGGGCGGTCCATGGGCTGGCCAGGGCCCTCGTCGCGCGAGGCCACCAGGTCGGCGTCTTCACGACGAACGTTCACGGCCGCGGCACGCTCAACGTCCCGGTGAGCGCGCCGGTGATCCTCGATGGCGTCGCGGTTCGCTACTTCCCGGTCTCCTTTCCGCGGCGCCTCTACCGCGCGCCAGCCATGGCAGCCGCGCTGCGCGAGTGCGTTGCGGGGTACGACATCGTGCATCTCCATTCCCTGTTTCTGTGGCCGACCCGCGCCGCGGCCCGCGCCGCGGAGCGCTGCCGCGTGCCCTACCTCGTTTCGCCCCGTGGCATGCTGGTGCGCGACCTTGTGGCGCGGCGCGGCTGGCTGCGGAAGACCCTCTGGCTCAGGCTCTGCGAGGAGAGAACACTGTCCCGCGCGGCCGCGGTCGTGGTGACGAGCGCGATGGAGGCCCAGGAGGCGCGGGCGTTCGGTCTCGCGTTGCCGCGCCTGGTCGAGATACCGAACGGAATCGATCCCTCGGAACTCTCCCAGCACCGCGACGCGCCAGTGCCGGACGCAGTCGCGCGGACGCTGGCTCGCCAGCCGCTGCTGCTCTGCCTCGGACGTCTCAGCTGGAAGAAGGGCCTCGATCGCCTGATCTCGATTCTGCCCATGCTACCGGGGGCCACACTGGCCCTCGCAGGCAACGACGACGAGAATCTGACGCCCCGTCTGCGCGACGTCGCCGCGAAGGCCGGCGTCGCGCACCGGGTCGTCTTCCTGGGGCCCGTCTCGGGCGCGGGCAAGGAGAGCCTGCTGAGGAACGCTACGGCGCTCGTCCTGCCGTCGCTTTCCGAGAATTTCGGCAACGTGGTCCTCGAGGCCATGGCCTGCGGATGTCCGGCGGTCGTTACGCCCGAGGTCGGCCTCGCGCCGGTTCTCGAGGCGAGTGGCGCGGGCGTGGTGACACCGGCGGAAGCGCTCGGCGCCACGCTCGTGACCCTCCTTGCTGACGCGCCTCGACTCGCGGCCATGCGCGTTGCCGGCCCGCGCCGCGTGGCCGAGTCCTTCACTTGGGATCGCGTGGCGGCGAGCATGGAAGGCCTCTACGGCGAGGTTCGTGCGTGAAAGTGGCCATCATCGTTGATCGCCCAACCCAGTTCGACGCGCCTTTCTTTCGCTTCGCTTCCGGAGACTCTTCCCATGCGCTCCGCGTGTTCTTCACCAGGCCCGCCACGGCCGAGCCGGTCTTCGATCCCGAGCTGGGTCGTACCGTGTCCTGGGGCTTCGACCTCCTGGATGGCTATTCCCACGCGGCCCTGCCTGCAAGAGGACGAGGCGCGTGGCTTCGCAACCGCCTTCGAGCCGAGCGGCCCGATCTGGTGATCGTGAACGGCTACACGCAACGCTCGTACCTCAGTGCTGCGCTGGCCGCCCGCCGAGCCGGGGCCTGGACGGCCCTCAGGATCGACTCGGTGCTCTTCGATGGCGGCGATGCGTCTCGCCTCAAGACGGCGCTCTTCTCCCTGGTCTTGCTGCGACTCTTCGACACGTTTCTCGCGACCGGGACGCTGACCCGCGAGTACCTCGCGGCCTGCGACGTGCCGGCCGAGCGCGTCGGCCTGTTCCCCTATGCGATCGACGTGGAGCACTTCCACGCTCGCTCGAGGCTCGATGCCGCGGGTCGTGAGGCGCTGCGGCACAGGTGGGGAGTGCCGCCTGGCGCCCGCGTGGTTCTCGCGATCGCCAAGCTGAGCCCGCGCGAGGTGCCCTGGGATTTGTTGCGAGCGGTCGCCTTGCAGCGCCACACCGGAACGTTCTTGGTCCTCGGCGGCGACGGTCCGCTGCGTGGCGAAGTCGAGCGCTTCATCAAGGAGTCGGGTCTCGCCAGCGTGCGCCTCGTCGGCTACGTGCCCTACGCGGAACTGCCGGCCCACTACGGCGCCGCCGATGTCTTCGTCCACGCCCCCCGGGAGGAACGCTGGGGCGTTTCGGTCGCCGAGGCCCTGGCCTCGGGCCTTCCGGTCGTCGCATCGGCGCGGGTCGGTGCGGCGCGCGACCTGATCACGATCGGCCGCAACGGCTTCATCTATGATGCCGGCGACGAGCGCGCCCTGGCGCGCCTGCTGAGGGAGGCCCTGACATCCTTGCCCAGAGATGACGTCCAGAGCGAGAGCTCGAGGATCCTGGCTCGTTGGGAC
>JAQBHI010000028.1:0-12065 GCA_032127875.1 Acidobacteriota bacterium | reverse complement strand
TTCGCCTTCCAATCATGAAATCTGCGACGACAGCCGGATCAGTCGCAGCAAGAGATCGAGTTTCTTCTGGTGCGTCGACGCCAGCATCCGGGTCAGCCTCAGGTTCTGGGGATCCTTGTCCAGGGCCTCGCGCACCTGTCGTAGCGAGGCGTCGATCTTCAGCATGTTCTCGTCGAGGACCCTGGCTCGCTCGGGCGGCAGGTTCTTCTTGCGGGCGTTCAGCACCTCGAGCAACTGAGTCGTGGCGCGCGCGTACTCGGCCTCGGCCTGGGCCATGTCCACCGATGTTCCGGCGGCGGCGGGCGTGAGGGCTCCGCGCGTCGGGCTCACTCCGCCCGGCGCCGTCTGATTCGGCCGCAGCCACGACACGGCCACGATCAGCGCGGCCGCGGCCGCGAGCCCGGCCGGCAGCGCCGCCCTGCCAAGTCGGACGAAGCGCAGCACGCGCCTCTGGCTGCGGAGCCGTTCCGCGATCGGTGGCCACAGATCGCGCGCCGGCACCCGGTCGCGCTTCAGCGTCGCGGCTTCCGCGAGCAAGGCGCGCAGCGCGCGTTCTTCCTTGTGGCACGCCTCGCACGAGGCGAGGTGCAGCTCGAGTTCCTGGTGCTCGGCTTCCGCGAGTTCGCCGTCGACGTAGTCGTCCAGCAGTGTCAGCGCCTGTTCGCACGTCATCGTCCCAGCGCCTCCCGCAGCAGTTTGCGGGCCCGGTGCAGTTGGGCCTTGGACGTGCCCGTGGCGACCCCGATCATTTCGCCGATCTCGTGGTGCTTGTAGCCCTCGACGTCGTGGAGCACGAACACGGCGCGGGCGCCGTCGGGGAGAACCTCCAGGGCTTTTTGCAGATCCATCCGATCCTCGGGGCCTTCCCGGCGGGTGGGTTTGTCGAAGGGCGTCAGGTCGTCGGTCGCCATCACGCGTGACGTCCGGCGGCGGCGCGAGCGGCGCTCGGAGAGCGTGAGGTTCACGGCGATCGGGTACAGCCAGGTCGAGAAGGCGCTCTCGCCGCGGAAGCTGCCGAGCTTCTGCCAGGCCTTGACGAACACGTCCTGGGCCAGCTCCTCCGCCAGGCTCGCGTCGCCGGCCATGCGCAGACACAGTCCGAAGACGCGTCCCACGTTGTCCCGGTAGAGTTCCTCGTAGGCCACCAAGTTGCCTGCCTGTGCCTCTCCGACGCGCTGTTTTTCACGGGCCCGACGCTCGTCGTCGGGGCTCGCCGCGAGACCCTGGGGAGCGCCCGCCTGCTCGGACAGCGGCATCATTTACGCTCCTTGAGATGCCGGTCCGCGACCGGCGGTTGGAACGGCTTGCGGATTTTTCGAATGATACGCTCCAAGCATTGGCGAATCAGCAAGATAAGAGACTGGCGCGGAACAGCCTCAAGGACGGCATGGCGATCCAGCACGCTTCGGGATATCCTCGCCGGCCCAGCATGCGCCGTGGCTTGATTGCGCTGTTTCTCGCGGGTGTCGCGGTGCGAATCGCGTGGCTCGTGCTGGAACCGGCCACCGTGCCCGTCGCCGACGAGCGCGTCTGGCTGATCGCGGGCATCTCTTCGCTCGCGGAGCGGGCGCACTTCAGCCCGCTGCTCTGGAGGCAGATCTTCTATCCGCCGCTGTTCCCCTACCTGATCGGGATCGGGAACGCGCTCGGCGGCATGACAGCGGTCACGCTGCTGCAGGTCCTGGCGAGCAGCTTGGCGATCCCGGCCGTGGGGCGCATCGGGGATCGCCTGGCGAGCGAGCGCGTGGGGACGGCGGCCGCCGCCCTGGTGGCTTTCTGGCCCGAGTTCGTGTGGCACTCGGTTCATTTCTGGGCCGAGCCGCTCTACGTCACGTTGTTGTTCTGGTCCTTCGAGCGGCTGCTCGCTGCAGCTTCTGAGCGCCGCGCCGCGCCGGCGATCTCCGCCGGCATCCTGCTCGGGCTCGCCACCCTCACGCGCGAACCCGCTCTCTACTTTGCGCCCATTGCGGCCGTGTGGCTCGCCTTTCGCGCCGCGAAACCCGGGAGGCGTCAGGCGGTCGGCTTCTTGCTCGCGACTCTCGTCACCCTTGCGCCCTGGGCGGCGCGGAACTGGGTCGTGTATCGAGCCTTCATCCCCGTCTCGCTGATGAGCGGCAGGACGCTGTGGGAGGGCAACACAGCGCTTACTCACAGGCAGGTCTTCCGCCGCTACAGTGCCATCCGCGGCGGCCGCGATACGGTGATGGAGCAATACCGGATCGCGGTCCAGAGTGGCGTCGACAACATCGTCGCACGGCAGCCCTGGTGGTTCTTAGAGAAGCTGGGCGAGCAGATGCCGCGCTTCTGGGCCGCGGACAATCTCGCTCTCATCCACATGGAACGCGGCGCTTATGGGCCCGTCTCGCCCAGGGACTTACGGCTCGCCGCTGTTGTGACGCTGGGGCCGTACCTGGGGCTCATGCTCGTGTTTCTGGTCGGCGCCTGTCGCATCCGCTGGAAGGGCGGCGTCGTTCTGCTGATGGGCTTCCTTCTCTACTACTGCATCGTGCACGTCGTCGTACACGGCCATCCGCGCTTCCGGCTGCCCGTGACACCGATCGTGATGCTGCTGGCGGCCGTCGCATGGCTTGCTCCGCTAGAACTGGGAGCAGCCTGGACGCCGCCGCGGCGCATCCTGGCCGCGCTTCTCTGCATGCTGTTTGGTGTCACGATCGCCCCCGGCCTGCGCAACCGCTGGCAGGATCCGGCCTGGGGCTTCGTGCCGGCGCCCGCGGGGGACGCTGCTCTGGGCCAAGGCGCGCAACAAGACCGTGGCCCCGAGGCCGTGCCGGAGCGCAAGCGCGAGCGGCGACACCTCCAGCGCTAGGACGACGACAGCTCTCGGCCGACGCGGGAAGCTTCCCCTAGCAGCGCGTCGAGATCCGCCTCGCTGGTGCGAAAGTTGACGATGCAGACGCGCATCGAGGCGCTGCCCTTGAGACGCGTGGGGGCCAGGAAGAAACCGCCGTCGCCGACGAGCCTGTTCACGATCCGCTGGTTCAGCGCATCGAGCGAAGCGCCGGCGAGGTTCGCGCCTGCGGGTCGGTAGCGGAAGTTCACGATCGAGAGCACGGGCTCCGCGAGCCGCTCGAAATCCGGATGCGCATCGACGGCAGCGGCCAGGTACTGCGCGAGCGCGCAGTCGCGCTCGATGGCTTGGGCGTAGCCGCGACGGCCGTGGACCTTGAGGCCCATGTAGACCTTGAGGGCGCGGAAACCGCGCGACAGCTCCGGGCCGCGGTCGTTGAAGGCCACTGGTCCGACGAGCGGGCTCTCGGCGTCATGCAGCAGGTACTCCGCGGGTCTGCGGAACGTGTCGGCAAGGCGTCCGGGTTCGCGCACGAGGGTCGCGCCCGCTTCGTAGGGGACGTAGAGCCACTTGTGCGGGTCGGCCGCCACCGAGTCCGCGCGTTCGAGGCCCGCGAAGAGCGGGCGCAGCTTCGGGGAGATGGTCGCCAGGGCGCCGTACGCGCCATCCGCGTGGAACCAGAGCCGCTCGCGCTCGCTGAGCTCGGCCAGCTCGCCCAGCGCGTCGATCGCCCCGGTGTTCACCGTGCCGGCGTTGCCGACGACGATGGCCGGCAGCAGCCCGGCGCGCCGGTCGGCGGCGATGGCTTCACGCAGCAAGTCGACGCGGATGCGGAAGCGGTCGTCACTCGCGATCTTGCGCAACTGCCGCAGGCCGAGACCCAGCAAATCCACAGACTTGTCGACGCAGTTGTGTACCTGGTCCGAGGCGTACACGACGAGCCGGGGCTGGCCCACGGCCGCCGCGCCGTCTTCGCGCACGTTCCACGGCGACTTGGCGCGACGTGCGGCGGCGAGTGCCGTGAAGTTCGCCATCGACCCGCCGGAGGTCAGGATGCCCTCGCTTTCGGGCGGCAGGCCGAGGATCTCGGCCAGCCAGCGCATCACGCGCTCCTCGACGTGGACCGCGGCGTGGTCTCCGCCCCAGCAGTTCGGATTCATCGACGCGGCGAGGAAATCGGCCACGATGCCGACGGGATCCGCCGTCGCGTTGATGAAGGCGAAAAAGCGCGGGTGCGAGTTGCCGAACGGCCGCGCCAGAATCTCGCGCTCGACGAAGCCCAGCACCTCCTCTAGCGGCGAAGCCTGCTCGGGAAGCGCCTCGTCGAAGACGCGGCCGGCGTCGCCGACCTTGCCGAAGACCGGCCGCTGCTCGAGCGCCGCCCGCTGGCGGGCCACGATCTCGGAGGCGAGCCCACCCAGGCGGCGCAACTCGTCCGGTGTCAGGTCGAAGCCCGCCATTATTGAATGTAGCCGAGTGAGCGGAGTTCCTCGAGCACTTCGCTATCGAAGGCGCTCTCGGCCGCTCTCACGCGGAGCGCCCCGCCTTCGTCGGCCCTGCGCGGGGCCAGGCCGACGCGCAGCGCCACGCGGAACGAGGTGGCCACGACAGAGGCGAGCGGCGCGCGCGTGTCGTCCCTGGCCATGCCGCTTGCTGCTGGCCTAGCGCGGGTGGCGGTAGATCAGCGAGGCGTAGAAGCGGTGGGATTTCACAGAGTTTCCGAAGGTCGGCTCGGAGGGATCGTCTCGCAGGCTGGCGTAATTTCCGGTCTCGTAGACGTATGCGACGTCCAGGAGCAAACGGCTCACGATGACGCCCGCGCCGAAGGTGAGGCCGTCGAAGGTGGGCGCCTTTCCACCCTCGGCTCGAAAGAACTGCTCGTCGGTGAAGTAGCCTGCGCGCACCGGCCACTTGAGCCTGCTGCGCAGGATCACGTACTCGACGCCGACGCGCACCTGCTTCGTGTCCTTCTGCCTCAGGTCGTTCAGCGTCGGATAGGGCAGCCGCGGGAAAAAGTCGAGGGGCCGGGACGGCACGGGCTGCGCCTGACCCAGGTCGGTTTTCTCGAGGGTGAAGAAGTTGAAGATGCGCCCCGCGGACCAGTTGGTGCGCGTGAAATCCAGAGAAGCGGTGAGGTTGCTCTTCGGCCGCCAAGAGGCGCCCACGCCGACAGCGCCCGGCAGGTCGAGTCTCAGATCGTCCCGGAAGAAGGCGTTGGTCGTGGTCGACCCGTCCGGAAACCGGTCCACGCGCGAACGGGCAAGACTTGCATTGGCCCTGAACCCGGTCTTCACGACGGCGCCGAGGTTGAGGCTCTCCCAGGGCGACCACATCAGCCCCGCGTGGAAGTTCCAGCCGGACAGCTCGACGTTGGCGTTCTGGCGGGTCGGGATGTCGCGCTGCTCACGAACCACCACCTGTTTGTAGCCGTTAAACCAATGATTCACCGTGAATCCGGCCCGCAGCGTTCGCGACAGCTTCAGGCCGGTGCCCAGGGCGACGACGTCAAAGCCGCCGCTCGAGTTCACCGTTCGCGTCCGATCGACGTCGTTGATGGTGCGCTCGTTCGTAAAGGAGATCACGCGCTGGTAGCTGACTTGCGCCGAGCCGCTGGCCCGCCCGAGGTCGTAGGGAAAGGCGAACGCCACGAAGTCGGGGGCGTGGCCGTTTCGGTCGTCTTGTGTGACGACGTGGTTCGTGGCGTCGCGCACCCGAGTGCCCAGCTTGGCGTTCAACCAGACGAGCGAGACCTCGGGCAAGCGGAGATAGCTGAGGCCGGCCGGGTTCCACGACGCCGCCGTCGCGTCATCGGCCCGCGCCAGAAACGCACCGCCCATGCCCAGGGCCCGCGCACCGGAGCCCTGCACTACGTTGAGACTCGCCTGCAGGTCCAGCTCATCCTGAAACAGCCGCGGCTCCTGCGCCTCGGCGAGCGCAGCGAAGGCGCCCGCCACGAGGACGAAGGACAGACGGATCAGGGCCCTGCGCGCTTTGCTTTTCACGTTTTCCCGAGTCGGGGCAGCATAGCACGGGACATTTCTAGCGCTGGGCGGAGTCGGGGCGCTCTCCACACAGCAGCGAGAGGGTCCGCCCTTCTTCGGCGAGCCCGAGGCACTCGAACAGGTTTCGGATGTGCTGGCCCAGGCGATCGTTACGTTCGGGCGTCTCCAAAATCGCCTCGACTACGCCGCGCGCCCGTTTCGCAACTATGTCGGCCGCGGCCAGCGCAGCCGCCATGGGCGGATCCTCGTCGAAGCCCGCCAGCGCGCGCTCCAAGGCGTCGAGCGCGTCGGGCAAGGCGTCGCCGCTGCGGCTTCCGACCGCGCCCAAGGCGAGGGTCGCCTCGAGGTTGCGGCCGACCCGCAGCGCGACGGTTCGCGCATGCGGCAGGTTGATCTGGACGTAGCGCTCGTAGGCGGTGTCGCTCATCGCCTTGGAGCCGAGTCTAGCACGCGGCATAATGGCACTGGTGATCATCAAGGAAGTGCTGGAAAACGGTTTGACGCTGCTCACCGAAGGCATGCCTCACGTGCGCAGCGTCGCGGTCGGGGTGTGGGTGAAGCGGGGCAGCCGTCACGAAAAGCCGGAGCAGACGGGTCTGAGCCATTTCATCGAGCACATGGTTTTCAAGGGCACCAGGACCCGCTCCGCCGAGGCGATCGCCTCCGAGGTGGACTCGATCGGCGGGCACATGGACGCTTTCACGGCCAAGGAGTACGCCGCCTTCCACTTGAAAGTGCTCGACGAGCACCTGCCACTGGCGGTCGAACTGCTGGGCGACATCGTGATGAACCCGCTCTTCGACCGAGTCGAGATGGCGAAGGAGAAGAAAGTCATTCTCGAAGAGATCAAGATGGTCGAGGACACGCCCGACGACCTGGTGATGGAGTTGTTCAGCCAGGCATTCTGGCCCGACCATCCGCTCGGCCGTCCGATCCTGGGCACGCGCCGCAGCGTGGCCGGTTTCGAGCGCGAGGAGATGGCGGCGTTCTTCCGGTCCGTGTATCAGCCGGGTAACGTCGTGATCGCGGCGGCGGGCAACCTCGACCACGAGCGCACCTCGAAACTGATCCGCCGGTACTTCGGCGAGCTGAAGGCAGGCAAGCTCGCCCGGGGCAATGGTCATCCCCCCAAGGCCCGCGCGAAAATCGTGACCCGCTCCAAGAAGGAACTTGAGCAGGTTCACGTGTGCCTCGGCAGCCCCGCCTTCCGCCAGGGCCACGCCGACCGCTACGGCTCCTACATCATGAATACGCTGCTGGGCGGTAGCATGTCCTCGCGGTTGTTCCAGAACGTCCGCGAGAAGCGGGGCCTGTGCTACTCGATCTCCTCCGGCGTCGCGTCCTACTCGGACGCCGGCAGCCTCACCATCTACGCCGGCACCAGCCTCGACACGATCGAGCAGGTGGTGCGCCTCACGGTCGACGAGATCCGGCGCATGAAGGGGGAGAACGTGCCTGCGGCCGAGTTGCGGCGCGCCAAGGACCATCTCAAAGGCTCCTTGATGCTCTCGCTCGAGAACACGGGTAGCCGCATGAACTACCTGGCGCGCCAGGAGATCTACTTCGGCCGGCAGTTCGGCCTGGACGAGACGCTGGCGGGCATCGAGGCGGTCGAGTCCGAGGACGTGCGGCGCATCGCGAACGCGATCTTCCGCGGCGAGCTGGCGATGAGCGTGCTCGGCAACCTGAAGGGGTACCGGCCCAGGGCGACGCATTTGCGGCTGAACTAGGTGGCCTTTCGCTTTCGCGTGCTCGGTTCGGGCAGTTCGGGTAACGCGACGCTGGTCGAGGGCGCCGGCACGCGGCTGCTGATCGACGCGGGCCTGGGGCCACGCGAGTTGGCCGAGCGCCTCCAGTCGGCCGGCGTCGACCCGGCCAGCGTGCAGGCCGTCTTTCTCACCCACGAGCACAGCGACCACGCCCGCGGCGCCGCGTCATTCTCGCGCAAGTGGGGAGTGCGCCTGGCGGGCACGCGCGGCACCTACGCCGCCGCGGGCCTTGGGGCCTGCGAGATCGCGGGCTACGACGTGCTCAGCGCCGGCGGCACGGCCACGCTCGGCGCGCTGCGGGTCACGGCCGTTCGCGTGCCCCACGACGCGGCCGAGCCCGTGGCCTTCGTCGTGGCGCACGGCGGCGACCGCCTCGGCCACGCGACCGATCTTGGTCACCTGGGCCGCGAAGTGACCCTTGCGTTCCGCGACTGCCGGGCGCTGCTCGTGGAGTCGAACTACGACCCCGCGCTGCTGCGCGACGGGCCGTACCCCTGGTCGCTGAAGGAACGCATCCTCGGGGCCGAGGGGCACCTCTCCAACGGCGACGTGGCGCGTTACCTGGCGGGCGATCTGGCTTCGAGCTGCGAGCAACTCGTGCTGGCTCACCTCTCGCAGAAGAACAACCACCCCGAGCTGGTGCGGATGGCGGCCGAGCAAGCCCTGGATCGCGCCGGCCGCGCCGACGTGGCGCTCACCATCACGAACGCCGACGGCACCGGCTGGGTCGATGTGGCCCCCGCCCGCGCGCCAGAGCAGCTGCGGCTGATTTAGGACCCACTCGAAATAGTGCTTGACAGCGGGAAGCGCCTGGTTTCATAGTAAACCGAATGGTTAACTATGAAGCGACGCTCGACGGGACCTTCGCGGCGCTCGCGGACCCGACGCGGCGGGCGATCCTGGCGCGGCTCTCCGAGGGCGAGACCTCCGTCTCCGAGCTCGCTGGACCGTTCGCGATGTCGTTGCCCGCGGTCATGAAGCACGTCGACTGCCTGCAGCGGGCCGGCTTGATCGACGCGCGCAAGCAGGGACGGGTGCGCCGTTGCCGCCTCGAGGCGGCCCCGCTCTCGAGAGCCGCCGAGTGGCTCGCCCGCTACCGCCGCTTCTGGGAACGGCGCTTCGACAATCTCGAGACGTACCTCCGGGAAGCTGCAGAAAGAAAGGACAGCTCATGGCGAGCACGAACCAAGCCAGCCCGTTTGCGCTCAGCGCCCGCCGCAGCTTCGCGGCCCCGCGGGAAAGGGTCTTCAGGGCGTGGACGGAAGCCGCCGCGGTGAAGCAGTGGTTCATCGGCCCGAGCGAAGGTCGCTGGAGCGAGGAACCGCAGCTCGACCCGCGGCCGGGAGGCCAGTATCGCTTCGCCGGCGTGAGCGGAGCGAAAGCCTGGTGCGTCCACGGCACCTACCGCGAGCTGAAGCCGCCCGAGCGGCTCGTGTTCACGTGGCTGTGGGAGGACTATCCGAGTCCCGGTGACTCGGGCGACACGCTGGTAACGGTCGAGTTCTTCGATCGAGAGGGTGGGACCGAGGTCGTGCTCAGGCACGAGCAACTGCCCAACGAGGCAGCCCGCGCCGACCACGCCGGCGGCTGGGAAGGCTGCTTCGACGCGATCGCGAGATGGCTCGCGTAGTTCGAGCAAGGAGGTAGAGATGAGACGGCTTGGGATTGCGGTGCTGGCGGTTGTGGGCGGCCTGGCTGCGTCTGCGCGAGCGGCAGAGCCGCCCGAGGCCGTGTGGCAGAAGCTGACGTCGCTCGTGGGTGAGTGGAAGGGAACCTACTCGGGCAAGCCTGCCAGCGTTTCCTACCGGCTCGTCTCCAACGGAACGGCGCTCATGGAAACGCTCGAGGACGATCACTCGAGCCAGATGGTCACGCTCTACCACGCCGACGGCTCGAGCCTGCTGATGACCCACTACTGCTCCGTGGGCAACCAGTCGCGAATGCGCGCGCAGCGTCTCGAAGGCGGGCGCCTCGACTTCGCCTACCTGGACTCCTCGAACCTTCGCTCACCCGACGAGCACCGCATGACGCACCTGGTCCTGAGCTTTCCCGACGCCGACCACCTGGTCCAGGAATGGACGGCAAAGACGGGCGCTCAAGAGCACGTCGGCCGTTTCGAGTTCGCGCGCACGAAGTAGAAACTGCCGGATGGGCCTAAAGCCCTACTTCTGTCGCAGGTAGGCGTCGGTCCCGTCCAGCCAGTCCTGGCGGGGCGGGCTGAAGATGTCGACGTCCAGCGTGTCTTCGAGGGCTTCGGCCTTGTGCGGCAGGTTCGAGGGGATGACCAGCACCTCGCCGGCTCGGATCACCCGCTCGTCCTTCTGGTCCTCGCCCAGCCAGAAGTGCAAGGCGCCGTCGAGGACGTACGTGAGCTGTTCGTTCTCGTGGAAATGCTTGGGGACGATGCAGCCCTTCTTCAAATAAACGTGGGCTAGCATCATCCGCTCTCCGGTGATGAGCCGTCGATCCAGATGCTCCGACAGCTTCTCCTTCGGCATGTCGTCCCAGCGATAGAAGCGGGCTTCACTGCGTGCGGACATGGCTGTCATCTCCTCTAGAAGGGCGCTTCCAGGAGCAGAAAACTGGCTTCGTAGCGCCACACGGTGAACGCGATGCTGCGGCCGTCCGGCGAGTAGGACGGCTGGGTCTTGTGCGATGGGTCCGACGTGACTTGCACGGCTGCGGCGCGCCTGAAACGTCAAAGCGGAAGATCTGGTAGAAGCCGTCGTCGCCCGGCTTGACGAAGGCGATCGAGGCCCCGTCCGGCGAGACGCCGATGCCGGAGAAGCCCTGCTCGCTCTCGTAGGAGTACAGGCGCGTGGGGCGCCCGCCGCTGCGGGCCACCACGTCGAGCGAGCGCCGGTCGCCGCCGTCGTTGCTGTCGAAGTAGATCCGCTGGCTGTCGGGCGACCATTCCGCGTGCAGCGGCTGGCCTGCGAAGTCGTCGAGGCGCACCTCCTGCTGCGGCGCTCGGAGTTCGCCAGTGTCCTGATCGACGCCGACCAGCATGATCGCGTTCCGTTCGCGGGGTCGTTCCCACGAGCCCAGGTGCAGGGCCGACGCCTGCAAGCGTGCCGTGTCGGTGGTGTAGACGATGAAGCGTCCGTCCGGCGACCAGCGCGGCCAGCCCGTCTCGCTGCCGAGCGTCGTGATCTGGCGCGGCTTCCGCGAGAGGTCGGCGGGCATCAGCCAGATGTCGTCGGCCGGGCCGAAATGCGAGTGCAGCGCGATGAAACGGCCGTTCGGCGACCAGCTCAGACCTTGATCCTCGGCGCTGGTGGCGCTCACCACGCGGGTGGGCGCGGACGCGGGCAAGGGCTGGTCGAGCGCGATCAGCCCGAGGTCCTGCGCGATGTCGGGATAGTGGAAGTCGTCGATCATGCGCCGCCAGTTGCCGTAGGTCACTGCGATCTGCTTGCCTCTGGGATGCCAGGACGGCGTCTCGGACTGGAACGTCGTGATTTCCGTCGCCGCCCCGCCGCTCGCCGGCACCATGGCGACATGCGTTGCGTAGTCCTGGAGCTTCAAGAGGACGCGGCCGTCGCGGATTACGCAGGGCGCGTAGCTATCGCGCGTGAACGCAGTGAGGCGCTCGTCCCGACCGCCCGCCAGCGGGCGCGCCCACAGGTCGAGGGTACCCCGTTCATTCGGCACTGCGTAGTACAAGAGATGGCCGTCGGGGGAAAAGGCGAGCGGCCCATAGGCCTCCCCGGCGCGCGCGTCAGGGGCGGCGCCGCAGGGGAGTGAGAGCCGAGGTCGGCCCTCGACCAGGGCCAGGCAGGCCAAGCTCCTGCCGTCGCTGCTGACTGCCGGAAAGCTCAAGCGGAAGGGCGAAGAAATGGCAGCGAGGACGCGGCCATCGGGGCCGAGCCGCAGCAGCTCACTGCCGTTGTCGCGCGCTGCGATGGCTACGCTCGTGCCGTCGTCAGCCCAGGCGAGCTGTCGCAGCTGGGCGGTGCGCGGTTGGTCCGGCCATAGCGCGGTCCGGGAAGGCGTGCCCAGCTCGTGGAGAGACCAGGCCGCCTCGCCCGTCTCGGGGTTGCGCCCGTAGCTGGCCAGACGTCGGCTGTCTGGAAGCCAGGCGAGGTGTGTGAGGTTGCGGTCGTTGGCTCCAAGCTCGGCGACCGGCCCGCCCTCCAGCCGCCGCAGTCGCAGGTGCCGGCCCGAGGTGAACGCCAGCCACGCGCCGTCGGGCGAGACGACACCGAGCGGATCGCGATAGCCGACGACGC
The DNA here is from genome assembly GCA_032127875.1 of Acidobacteriota bacterium. Taxonomy (GTDB): domain Bacteria; phylum Acidobacteriota; class Vicinamibacteria; order Fen-336; family Fen-336; genus CADEEV01. Next base: position 253 of record JAQBHI010000028.1, on the reverse strand, counting down.
CGGGCTGACTCGAGCTGGCGACGACTCTCAACCTGCGCTGCGCCGGCGCGCCCAGACTTGGAAGCGCCAGGGACGCAGCAAGTAGCAGAACACAAACCCGTGCTCGCCTCACGGTAGTGTCATCGCCCAGATATCGCCATCGAGGCTGCACTCGACGAACGCCAATGTCTGGCCGTCCGGCGAAGGCGCGCCAGGGATCACCCGCATTCGCCGAGGCCAGGCCGCTTGGCAGCAGATCCCGGGACGCCCAGTC
>JAQBHI010000027.1:0-7397 GCA_032127875.1 Acidobacteriota bacterium | reverse complement strand
GCCAGCCTGGGCCTGGACATCGTGGGGGAGGGTGTCGAAAGCGATGAGCAGTCCGCGATGCTGCTCCGGCTCGGCTGTCACGTGCAGCAGGGCTACCTGTTCTCGCGCCCCATCCCGGTGACGGAGTTCGAGAAGTTCCTGAGCTTGCGCGAGCCCACGGCGATGTCGAGGCTCCAGGCGAGCGCCTGAGCCTTCGGGGATCGCCTCGACTCGAGCGGGCGATCGGCCTTGGCTCCCCCGACCCAAGCCGATCTGACGCTTGCCCTGCGAACGGCGTACCGTCTCCGTCGACGCAGGCAGGGCGATGTCGAGGAGGGTCGGCTGGCTTCTCACAATTTCCAGGGGAAGGAAAGCATGACGACGAAGGAAATCGCGGATCAACTCGTGGCGCTGTGCCGGGCGGGCAAGAACATCGAGGCTGTGGAAACGCTTCTGAGCTCCAATGTGGTCAGCGTGGAGCCCGCGGGTGACGACGCGATGCCCGCGGTACAGACCGGCCGCGATGCCGTCCGTGGCAAGAACGAGTGGTGGCTCCAGAATCACAAGATCCACAGCGTGCAGGTCAAGGGACCGCTCCCGAACGGCGATCGCTTTGCCGTGATCTACAACTTCGAGGTGACGCCGAAAGCGGGACCGATGACCGGGAAGCGGTTTCGAATGGAGGAGGGCGCCCTGTATACGGTCAGCGACGGAAGCATCACGCGCGAAGAGTTCTTCTACGACATGAGCGGCGGCGGTGAAGCGCCCGCGAAGAAAGCGGCGAAGCAGAAGCTTGCCCCGAAGCCGCGTCGGCCCGCAGCGAAGGCGAAAGCGAGCAAAGCCAAGGCGAGCAAGCCGAAAGCCAAGGGGAAGAGCAAGACCCGTCGTCGTTGATCAGGCCGCCCGCGCGCCAACCAACCCGGTTACTCGCGCGGCGAGCCGGAGCAGAAGCGGGTTCGGCAATCAGCGCGGCTACGCCAGCCGACCCGAGACAACTCGATCTTGATCTGAAGGGTACTTGACCTCAACTGCTCTCGCCTTGCTTCGGCCCGATTCGCACCGAGAAAAGGGACAGTTGAGGGGACAGTTAGGCCCGCGCCATTTCGCGGACGCTCAGGACCTCGTGCTCCGTCGCCTCACGGACGGCAGAGGCGGGAACCGAGACGACGGCGATCGTTTGGCCGGTCGCGGCGAAGACCTCGAGCTCGTAGCCCTCGGGCACGTCGCCGCGCGCCGGATACTTCTCGACGATCACTCCGACATCGCCTGCGCGCAGCCCTTCCTTCGACAGGTCCTGCGTCAGCACCACACGCTGGAAGAGCGCGAGAGTCATGGTTTCTCCGCCGGGATGAGCGTCACCAACCTGGGGGCCGTCTCGCCCGTGAGAATGATCCAGATCGTGCGGACCCAGGCGGTATTGCCGTTCGGTCCCGTGAGCGGTCCGAGGATCTCATACTTCTGCCCGTAGCGCGACGCCAGCCCGGGTTGAGCCTCACGGGACAGGACCTGCTCGCGAAGGTCCACATCAAGCTGCCCGAATGCGTCTTGGGAGTAGCCGAGTTGACCGAGGTATTCAGCCTTGCCACGGCCATCGGGGTGCGACGTCGACAGAAGGTAGTCCCGTAGCTTGTCTGGGGGGATGATAGCGTCGCGTGCCGAGAGCCTCACTGCGAGGAGCATTATGAGACCCGCTCGATGCTGCTCCGCTACAACATCGTGACCGAGCGGGAAACGGCCGACGCGTTGCTCCGCGGGGACGCGTTTCTCTCGACTCAACCGAGAGAGCGCAACGTAGAAGAGGGAGAGTTCGGGGACAGTGGGGGGTTGGAGGGTACGCAAAGCCTTACGGCTCAGGCGGGGGTTGGCTCCTCAGGTAGGATTCGAACCTACAACCCTCCGGTTAACAGCCGGATGCTCTACCCTTGAGCTACTGAGGAACAGGGTACGGGCGTCGCGAAACGAAAATTATAGGCAGCGCGCTGAACCGGGTCAACCACTCGCGCGCCCGGCGACGGATTTAGCCGGCTTTAGTGAGCTCGGAGAGGACCAGCTTGGCAATGCCCTTCAAGGTCTCGAAGACGCCGATGCCTTTGGGCGCCACTGCCTCGTAGATCGGCTCGGTCCTGCGGACCAGCAGCCGCTTCATCTCGTCCACCGGCGCGACGTTGGGCAAGTCGCGCTTGTTGAGCTGCAGCACGTAGGGGATGCTGTTGAGGTCGTAGCCCTGGCTCTTCAGGTTGAGGACCAGGTTCTCGATCGCCTCCACGTTCGCGTCCATGCGCTCGACCTGGCTGTCCGCCACGAAGATCACACCGTCGACGCCCTTCAGGATCAGCTTACGCGAGGCGTCGTAGAAGACCTGGCCGGGGACGGTGTAGAGGTGGAAGCGCGTCTTGAAGCCGCGCACCGTGCCGAGTTCGAGCGGAAGGAAATCGAAGAACAGCGTGCGGTCGGTTTCGGTCGCGAGCGAGATCAGCTTGCCCTTCGCGGCGGGGTTGGTCTTGTCGTAGATGTACTGGAGGTTGGTGGTCTTCCCGCACAGGCCCGGGCCGTAGTAGACGATCTTGCAGTTGATCTCGCGGGAAGCGTAGTTGATGAAGGTCATCGGGCCAGCTTGGCTCTACTCGCTGAACAGGCTGTCGATGTCCTCGTCGGTGATCTCGGCGAAAGGGCTCTCGAAGCCGCCACCCGCCTGCGACTTCTCCTTGTCCACTTTCGCGACGATCCGCGCGAAGACGTCGTTCAGCTCCTGTGACGCCTTCTTCACGCGCAACCTCACGAGCCCGAGAGACGAGCGCGTGTCGAAGATCACTACCAGGATCACGCGCTGCGCGACGATCGAGATGTGGATGTTGTCCTTCTCGCCCTCGTGGAAGAGGATCGAGAACTCCTTCTCGCCGATCAGCTTGGCGAGGCCATCGGTGGCGGCCACGTTGCCGGCGGTGAGCGACGCCAGCGAGGTGGTGTCGAGATTCTCGATGTCGCCGTGGGCAGCGATCTGCTGACCGTTCTTGTCGACCAGGAAGACCACCTTGGCGTTGGCGTCGACGCGGAGCTTCGAGATCACCTGCTTGATCTGGTTGAACTCCTCCTCATACATGACGATGTCGGGCGCGGCCATTACGTGATCCTCCTCCGCGGGGATTTCCCGAGGAACCGCAAAGTTATAGCGTGCCGTCCAGAGAATTGCAACAGAAGGACTTAAGGGCAGTACGGGGGGTAACGGCCATCAAGCATGCCCCCGCGCCCTTCGGGCTCCCCCCAGCCGCTCCGCGCCGGAGTCAATCCGGCGCTCCGCGGCTTCGTTACTGGTGCTTCGGCGTGTGGTGCTTCAGTAGTCTCTGCGGCCTTCGAGGGCCTTGGCGATCGTGACCTCGTCGGCCCATTCCAGATCGGAGCCGACCGGGACGCCCATCGCGATGCGGGTGACCCGCACCCCAAGCGGCTTCAGGAGCCGCGCCAGCCACGCGGCCGTCGCCTCGCCCTCGACCGTCGGGCTGGTGGCGAGGATCACCTCGTCGACGCCGCCCCTGCGGACCCGCTCGATCAAACCCTGGGCCTTCAGCTCGTCCGGGCCGATGCCCTGCAACGGTGAGAGCGCCCCGTGCAGGACGTGATAGCGGCCCTTGAACTCGCGGGTGCGTTCGACCGCGAGGATCTCGTGGGGCTCTTCGACGACACAGATCACGCGCTCCGAGCGCGAGGCATCCTCGCAGTGAGCGCAGATCTCACGATCGGCGATCGCGTTGCACACGGCGCACAGCCGGATGCCGTCCAGCAGCCGGCTGATCGAGCCGCCCAGCCGTTCGGCCTCTTCCGGCGAACCCCGCAGCAGATGGAAGGCGATGCGCTGCGCCGACTTCGGCCCGATGCCGGGCAGCCGCCGCAGCTCATCGATCAGCTTTTGGACAGCTGCCGGATAGTCCACGACCTGAGTCTAAGGCAAGTAGGCGAGTGGTCGCGTGCGATCAGCCCAGCCCGGGTATCTTCAGGCCGCCGGTCAGGCCGCCGACCTTTTCTTGGATGGCAGCATCGATCTTGCGCGCGGCCTCGCCCACCGCGGCGAGTATCAGATCCTGGAGCATCTCGAGATCGTCCTTGTTCACAGCGTCGGGCTCGATCTTCAGGCTCTTCAGGTTTTTCTGGCCGTCCATCCGCACCGTGACGACACCGCCCCCCGCCGTGCCCTCGATGTCGAGGGCCGCAATCTCGGCCTGGATGCGCTCCTGTGCCTGCTGGAACTGCTTCATGAGCTTCCTGGGGTCGCCGCCGAAGGGATTCACGGGTCTTGTCTCCTCAACTATTCTTGCCTCGCGAAATCAGCCTTTGGCCTCGCGCACGTCGACCACCTTGCCGCTGAACAGGTCGAGGGCCTCTTGAACGGCAGGCTCCTTCTCTGCCTCCTGCCGCATTCGCTGCCGCGACAACTCCGCCGGCGAGGGGCCGCTCGCGGCCACGCTGCTCGGCGCCGGGGTCCCCGCCGCAATCTTCACCTTCAGCTTGCGCCCGGCCGCCTGGCTCGCGAGCGCTTCGTATTCCTGGTCGTGGGTCGCGGCGAACGCGGCGAAGTCGGGGCCTACCGAGAGCGACAGCGTGTCGTTGGCGAGTGCTGCCGTCGCAGTCTTGAGCGCCTGCGCCAGCGAGGGCCGGGCCAGGGCGCCCATCGCGGCCAGGATTGCCGCTGCATCCGTGGCGCCGGAGCGCTCGACCGGAGGCGGCGCGGGAGCGCCGGCAACAACGGGCGGGGTAGCCGGCTTCGGGGCGGGGGCGATCGGGAGCGGAGCGCGCGGCGCGACTGGCGTGGCGCGGGGCAGCGGGGGCGCACCGCTTTCGAGACGCTCCAGGCGCGCCACCAGCTCGGCGAACGGCGCGAGGCGTCGCAGTTGGACGAGCTTGAGCAACGCCAGCTCCAGCGTCACGCGCGGATCCTGGGCCCAGCGCAAGTCGCTCTCCGCCCGCGCCAGCACGTCGAAGGCCCGGAGCAGTTCCTCTTCCGAGAAGGCGTCCGCCAGCGGCCGAAGCCGCGCGGCGGCCTCGGGGCCGATCGGCGCAAGCAGCACGGAGTCCGTGGGCGCCAGCTTCAGGAGCAGGATCTCGCGAAAGTGCAGCAGCAGCTCGCGCGCGAAGTTGCGATGGTCGGCGCCGTAGTCCGAGAGCTTCTCCACCAGCTCGAGCAGGGCCAGGGAGTCGCCCTCGGCCATCGCCTTCGAGGCCGCCACGAGCAGCTCACGATCTATCAGCCCGAGCAGAGCGGCGATGTCTTCGTCCTTCACCTCGCTGCCGCTGAACGACAGGATCTGATCGAACAGCGACAGCGCGTCGCGCGCGCTGCCCTCGGCCGCGCGGGAGATCTGCTCCAGGGCCCCGTCGGAAACCGTGAGCTCGTCCTCGGCCGCGATCCTCCGCAGGTGCGCTGCCAGCTCGCGCGTCGGGATCATTCGGAAGTCGTACTGCTGGCAGCGCGAAAGAATCGTCTCCGGGATCTTGTGGTACTCGGTGGTCGCGAAGATGAACTTCACGCGCGGCGGCGGCTCCTCGAGGGTCTTGAGCAGCGCGTTGAAGGCCGAGGTCGACAGCATGTGGACCTCGTCGATGATCCAGATCTTGAAGCGGTCGCGGACCGGGCTGTAGCGGGTGCTCTCGCGCAGCTCGCGCACGTCGTCGACGCTGTTGTTCGAAGCCCCGTCGATCTCCTGGACGTCGAGCGAGTTGCCCGCCTTGATCTCGGTGCAGGAGGTGCAGGTGAGGCAGGGCTCGGGCGTCGGCTTGTCGGAGCACGAGCAGTTGAGCGCCTTCGCCAGGATGCGCGCGGTGGTGGTCTTGCCGACGCCGCGCGCGCCGGAGAGGAGGAAGGCGTGGCCGATGCGCCCCGCCCTGATGGCATTCTGGAGGGTGCGCGTGACGGTCGTCTGGCCGACGACCTCGCTGAAGGTCTCGGGGCGCTTGCTGAGGGCGAGGACTTTGTAGGACATCGCGTCAGGGGATGCGGCGCGGCCCCACGTGGGCGCCGGCTATCCTGCGGCACACCCGGGTGGCGCCTAACCGTTGCTCCCTTCCGGGCCTGGCGGGGTTCGGCGTCCCGAATTGCGCAGGGCCGGAACCCACGTGCGGCCGGCCGCGTCTTCGTAGACTACTTCAGCGCCGAGACGGGGGCAATCGGCACAAGCGCGGCGCGAGAGCGGGCTCGCTCGAAAAGTCCGGCCTCCCGCAGCCCGTCGTAGAGACTCTCGGCGATCAGTTCGTGGCCGAGGGCCGAAGGGTGGGAATCCTCGCGCGACAGCGAGAGCGCGGAGCCGCGCAGCTCACGCAGCCCCTCGCGTCCGAGGAACGCCTTCATCGCGACGCGCGTGTCGACGAGCCGGAAGCCGAGCGGCTCTACGATGCGCCGGATCGTGGCGGGGGCGCTCCAGAAGAACAGCACGACGACGTCGAAGCCGTGCTGCTGGCCCAGCGCGCGCAACTCGGTCACGGCGCGGCTGAAGGCTTCGATGCCGACCATGTCCCGATAGCGATCCGGCACTGACCGAGCCTGCTCCGCGAAGGGATCGTCGGCGGCCGCCTCGCTGCCGGCGCGCGTCAGGCGTTCTCGTGCGAAGTCGCTCAAAAACGAGCGGCGCAGCGAAAAGACCTCAGGCTCCGCCTCCACGAACTGCGGCAGGCTCAGATCGTTCACGCAATAGCCCAGGATCACGATGTCCGGCGCGTACGCCAGACCTCGGTGCTTGAGCGTCTCGACCTCCATCACGGTGTTGTATCCCGGCACCGCCGTGTTCACGATCTCCCAGCGCGCTCCCAGCTCCTGCTGGGCGAGGCGGCGCTCGAGAACCGAGAGATAGTCGAGGCCGTCGTCCACACCCCAGCCGAACATCACCGAGTCGCCGAGCCCGAGCAGGCGCAGCGTGCCGGGCGGCTTCTCCCGAGAGCGGAGCGCCCCTCGAAAGCCGTCCACGTTGATCGAGACCCGGGCGCGCGTGAAGTTGACGCGCAGGCCCGGAATCAGCTCGTAGAGGCGTCGGTCGCCAGTGGCGCGAATCATCTGGCCCAGTGTGGCGCGGCCGTCAGCGCCGATACGGGGGCGGCTGGCGAGGGCTTCTTCGAACGAGCGGCCCTCGAACGCCGCTTTCGCCCGCAGCCCGGCCTCGAGCGCCAGCAGGCCGACGAGGGTTGCGGCGACGACGAGCAGGAGTCGGGCCACGAGGGGCATGAGACTCAGTCGGCGCATAGAACGGCTACAATTATCCTTCGCCGAAGGCGCCCGCGCGGAGAGATGCGAGAGAGGCTGAATCGGCATGACTGGAAATCATGTGAAGGGGTAACTCTTCCGAGGGTTCGAATCCCTCTCTCTCCGCCATTTCAGCGGCGCGATGCACTTGACCCGGTGTCCTCCAGAGGTCAACTGGTCCTGCCCGCCGAGTTCC
>JAQBHI010000026.1:0-12541 GCA_032127875.1 Acidobacteriota bacterium | reverse complement strand
GGCGGGGCGGCACAAGCGTGGCACAGGCTGCCGGGGAAAGCGCTGACGAGAGTCAGGCGACTCGCCTACCGTCTGGGGCGGCGCGGCGGCCGCAACTCGATGCGGTGCCGATCGCGACCGTCCAGCACCTCGGAGGCGCTGCGCAGCGTGCCGTTGTCCTCATCCTGGAGGCCATAGGCGCGGCCGATCTCGTCGACGTTGTTCTGGTCCGGCGTCGAGGTGCTGCCCCCGGGCGTCTCGTCGCCGACGTACTCGTTCGCCAGGCAGTGATCGTCGGGGTCGCCCACCAACATCGTCTCGTCCTCGTGCGGGATCTCGTCCTCGCGCCGTGCAGCAGGCAGGATCCCGGTGCGCATCGCCTCGGCCGCCACGGCCGTCGCCGAGCGGACGTGGCGCAGCGCATCCTCGGCAATCGGCGGCAGGCGTGGTGGGTTCGGCTTCCGGTCCCGCGAAGCGCGTCGCGCCTTGGATCGCATACCTGAACTCCGGCCTAAGACTGGCCCCGCGCGCCCCTCGCCGTCAAGCGGTTTTCGAGATACGCTCAGCATCGCTCCCCGATGGCCGCGTCAACCCTCCCCCCCGACGAGGCCCGCCCGCGCCTGCGCTCGGCAATGGGCCTGCGCGACGTGGTCCTGCTCTTCGTCACGGCCGGGACCAATCTGCAGTGGGTGGCGATCGCGGCCGCCGCCGGCCCTAGCGCGATCGGCATGTGGGGCGTCTCCTTCGTCACCATGACGATGCCGCTGGCCTGGTGCGTGATCGAGATGTCGTCGCGCTATCCCGAAGAGGGCGGCCTGTACGTCTGGGCCCGGCACGCCTTCGGCGATTTCGCCGGCTTCATGACCGGCTGGACATATTGGTCCAGCAATCTTCCCTACTTCCCGGGCCTGCTCTACTTCGCCGCGGCAAACGCGCTCTACATCGGCGGCGAAAGCTGGCTGGGACTGTCCCAGAAGCCAGCCTACTTCATCGTGACGGCGCTGCTGGGTCTGGCCCTGGGCACGGCGCTCAACATCGCCGGTCTGGACGTGGCCAAATGGCTGACCAACGTCGGCGCGGTCGCGCGCTGGCTCGCGACGCTGCTGCTGCTCGTGATGGGCGGGATCGCCTGGACGCGCTTCGGCTCCGCCACGCAGTGGAGCGTTGCGTTTCTGGTGCCGGAGCTGGCTCTCAAGGACTTGATCTTCTGGTCGACGCTGGTCTTCGCGTGGACGGGCTTCGAGGCCGCCTCGTTCATGGGCGACGAGATCGAGGACGCGCGGCGCAACGTGCCTCGTGGCATCCTGTTTTCGGCGCCGCTGATCATCGCGATCTACCTGCTCGGTACCGTGGCCGTCCTGATCACGGTGCCGGTTGGCGAATTGACGGGGCTGCAAGGCATCATGCAGGCGGTGGATGCGGGCGCCCGGCGCATCGACGCGCCCTGGATTGCCCCGGTGATGGCCGCGCTGATCGCCCTCACGGCACTGGGCAGCCTGTGTGCCTGGCTGGGAGCGGTGGCGCGCATCCCCTTCGTCGCGGGCATCGATCACTTCCTGCCGGCGGGCTTTGGCCGCATCCATCCGCGCTGGGGCTCACCCTGGGTCGCTCTGCTGACCCAGAGCTTCATCACCGTGATCTTCGTCTTCCTGGGCCAGGCGGGCACCTCGGTCAAGGGAGCCTACAATGCGCTGGTGAGCATGACCGTCGTCGCGACGATGATCCCGTTCCTGTTCGTGTTCGGCTCGGCCTTGCGCATCCAGGCCGAACCCCGTGGGCCCACGGCCATCCGCCTGCCCGGCGGACGGCCCGTGGCGACCTTCTTCGCCTTGCTCGGTCTCGCGACCACGCTGGCCGCGATTGTCCTCGCCTGCTTTCCCGCCGCCGACGAACCGCGCAAGCTGCTCGCCGTCGCCAAAACCCTCGGCATGAGCGGCGTGATGGTCGGGGCGGGTGCCGCTGTCTACCTGCTCGGGCGGCGGGCCGGGGCAAGGGTCGCCTCGTGAGCGACGCCGTCACGCAGGGCATCCGTGTGCAGGTGAAGTCCGCGTACGTCCCCGAGCGCAGCTCCGCGGCAGAGAACTACTTCTTCTTCGCCTACACGATACGCATCACGAACGAAGGCGAGCGGACGGCGCAACTCGTGAGCCGCCACTGGATCATCTCCGGCACCGAGGGTCCGGTTGGTGAAGTCGAGGGGCCCGGCGTCGTCGGAGAGCAGCCCGTGCTCGAGCCTGGGCAGTCGTTCGAGTACACGAGCTTTTGCCCCCTGCAGACGCCGCTCGGCTCGATGCACGGCACGTACAAGATGGTGCGCCCCGACGGCTCTTCCTTCGAAGCCAAGATCGCCCCGTTCTCGCTCGCCGTCCCAACCCAGATCAACTGAGTAGGGAACTCGGGGGGTACACGAGCCATGCGCCCCCGCGCCGCGCGGTTCGCGCTCCCCTTGTAAGTCGACCTCGGCGCTATACTCCGCCCACTCATGGCCCTTCTGCCGGGAACCGCGCTGGGTTCATACGAGGTGCTGGGCTCCGTCGGCGCCGGGGGCATGGGCGAGGTCTACCGTGCCCGCGACGTGAAGCTCGGCCGCGAAGTGGCCGTCAAGACTCTGCCCGATCACTTCGCGCGCGATCCGGAACGACTGGCGCGCTTCGAGCGGGAGGCGCGGGCGTTGGCCTCGCTCAACCATCCCGGCGTGGCCGCGATCTACGGGCTCGAGCAGGCGGGCGACGTCCACTTCATCGTCATGGAGTTGGTCCCCGGCCAGACCCTCGGCGAACTGCTGGCGGCCGGGCCAATGCCTGTTGCGGAGGCGCTCCGGCTCGGCCGCCAGATCACCGACGCGATCGAGGCCGCCCACAGCCACGGCATCGTCCATCGTGACCTGAAACCGTCGAACGTGAAGGTGACGCCTGAGGGTCGCGTCAAGGTCCTGGACTTTGGCCTTGCGAAGACGCTGGGGCCGGTTTCCCCGGCGGGTCTTTCCGGGGCCAAGACGGCGACGGCCGACGGGACGCGCGCGGGAAGCATCCTCGGGACGCCGGCCTACATGAGCCCCGAACAGGCGCGCGGCAAGAGCGTCGACAAGCGCACGGACCTTTGGAGCCTCGGCGGGCTGCTCTACGAGATGCTCACGGGCCACAAAGCTTTCGCCGGTGAGACGGTGTCGGACACGCTGGCGGCGATCCTCAACCGCGAGCCCGACTGGAGCGCGCTGCCCCGCGCCGTGCCCGCCGAGCTGCGGCAGTTGCTGCATCGCTGCCTGGAGAAGGACGTCGAACGGCGGCTGCGCGACGCGGGTGATGCAGGTCTCGAGATCGACGCCGCGCTCGCGGCGCTCAGCCGTGGCAAAGGCATCAGCAGCGGCCACCTAGTGCTGCGCCTCGCGGCGGGAGTCGCGCTCGCCGCCGGCCTGTTCCTGGTCGGGGTTCGGCGCTTCGGTTCGGCCCCGGCCCGTCCACCGCAGCCCAGCCTCTCGCAGGTCACCTTCCGCGAGGGCGTCGAGGATTTCGCCGCCTGGTCTCCGGATGGAACGCAGATTCTGTACACGGGCCATCTGGGGAATGTGCGGAAGATCTTCGTCAAGGGGCTCGCCACGGACGAGAAGCAGCTCACGCGGGGAGACGCCGACGACATCCAGCCGGAGTGGGCGCCCGACGGCATGACGATCCTCTTCGTGCGCGCACGCCAGGCTGGCCGCAAGCTCGAACCCGGAGACGTCTTCGGCCAGTACGAAGGGGGCGACGTGTGGAGCCTGGAGCTCGCCTCGGGGAAGGAAGCCCGGCTCCTGGAGAACGCCTTCAACCCTGCTTATTCGCCGGACGGCACGCGTGTCGCCGTCGACGCCTCCTGGGTCGGCTCGCGCCGGCTGTGGGTCGTGGACAACCAGGGACGCAATCCGCAGCAGGTCACGAGCGACCTCTCGGAGGCGGTGGTGCACCTGCGGCCGCGCTGGTCTCCCGACGGAGCGCGCCTCGTGTTCCAGAACGTGGAGCGGACCAAGTTCGACGTGCGCGTCGTGGACCTGGCCGCCAGGACGCTCACCTGGGTGACGAACGACACGCCCCACGACGTGGGCCCGGTGTGGTCCCACTCAGGACGATACCTGTACTTCTCCTCCGACCGGAGCGGCGGCTGGAACGTCTGGCGCGTGCGGGTCGGGGCCGACGGGAGCCCCGCCGGCCCGCTGCAGCAACTCACGACAGGCGCCGGCCAGGATGTGGGTCTGGCCCTCTCCCCCGATGGTCTGCGGCTCGCCTTCTCGGTGCTGAGGCAAAACGCCGACATCTGGCGCCTCCCGGTGTCGCCCGCCGACGGCAGGCCGGCCGGTGCGCCCCAGTCGGTGATCGCGACCACCCGCGAGGATAGCCGTGGAGCGTGGTCGCCTGACAACTTGAGCATCGCCTTCAACTCGGACCGTAGCGGCGACATGAACATCTGGGTGCATTCCCTGAAGTCGGGCACGGCACGCCAGCTCACGCACGGGCCGGGCGGCGACTTCCAGCCCAACTGGTCGCCGGACGGCAAGACCATCGCCTTCTTTTCTTCCCGAACCGGCAACGCGGACATCTGGAGCGTGGACTTGGCCTTCGGGGCCCCCGCTCAACTCACGAAGGACGAGGCGGTCGACACGAACCCGTACTTCTCGCCGGACGGAAAGCGGATCGCGTACCAGTCGGACCAGGGAGGCCACCTCGAAGTGTGGATGACGAATGCCGACGGCAGCGGCGCGCGGCCGCTCACGCGAGCCGGAGTCACAGGTCATTTCCTGCGCTGGACAGCGGACGGCAAGGCGGTCATTTTCCGATGCCCCTGCGGCGGCGAGCCCCGGACCCTTGCGGTCGGACTCGATGCCGGCGAGCCTAGAGCCGCCGGTGAAGTAGTCGGTGGCTCACACATGTCCTTCTCACCATATTTCTCCATGGCGATGGACGTGGTCGGCCACAAAACGCTGTGGGTTTCGCCGCTGGGATCTGACAAGCCGTACTCGGTCTTCGAGTTCGACGACGGGAACTCCCGCATCGACTATCCGAACTGGTCCCCGGACGGCCGCTTCGTGCTGTTCGACCGCTTCCGGCCCGAGGGTGGTGACATCTGGATGATGGAGCAGTTCGAGTAGGGTTGAATCGGTTTCGGATCCGGATCGGTCCCGGAACCGTACTCAACGGTAGTTTCTACTTCTCGGCCAGCACCCGGAACGCCTCGAGGGCCCTGGCGGAATCCTCGTGGACCTTCTTCGCCGTGGCATCTACGCTCGGCTGGTCGTCGGTATAGCGGTCCCAGTAGTCGAAAGACGTACCGCTTCCCGCGGCCGTGATCACGATGCGCTTCGCGCAAAGGTAACTCGCGTTGGCCGGCTCCCACGTCACGCGCAGTTCCTTGCCCGCGCTCAGGCTGGTGACCACGAGGCGGCCAGTATCGCCCCAGATCGAGGCGCCGATGCTGTCGCCGAGTTTCGTGAAGGAGCGGGCCTTGTCGGCGGCGTCGGGCTTGAAGCCGGTGAGAGCGTAGAAGCCTTCGGCGGACGCGGCGGCAGCCCAGACCTTGGCGGGGGCGGCCTTCAGATCGAGGTGGGCGGCTATCGTGATGAGCGCCCCCTTCTTGACCGGCTGCACGGCAGCTCGCGCTGCGGGAGAGCCAGCGAGGGCGATGGCGACGACGATCAGCGCGCGAAGCGTGAGGCGATCCGTATGAGACCTCCAATCGAGAATGGCATTCTACGCACTTTGAGCAGGCCCTGGCTCCGTTGGTGCCGGAGGTGGGGGTCGAACCCACACGCCGCTTTCGCGGCAGAGGATTTTAAGTCCTCAGCGTCTGCCCGTTCCGCCACTCCGGCAAGGAGCCCGCGGAGCCTAGGGTAACGCCAATCGTGCCGCGCGGTCCTCAGCGAAGACCGCGAGCAGCGTCTCGTGCAACAGGCCGTTCGAGGCCAGCGTCTCGTCGGCGCGCAGCGCCAGCGGCGAGCCATCGAAGCGCGTGATGCGGCCGCCGGCCTCCTCCACGAGCAAGGCGCCCGCCATCACGTCCCACGGCTTGAGGCGCTCTTCCCAGAAACCGTCGATGCGGCCGGCGGCGAGATAGCCGAGGTCGAGCGCCGCGGCTCCGTCACGCCGGATCGCCCGCGCGTGGTTCATGAAGCGATTGAACAGGCGCAGGCTTGAAGCGACGTCAATGCGGAAATCATAGGGAAACCCGGTCGTCAGCAGCGCGCTCAACAGCTCCGCCGACTCGGAGACTCGCAAGCGCCGGCCGTTGAGATGCGCGCCGCCGCCGCGCTCGGCCGTGAACAGCTCGTCCTTGATCGGATCGTAGACGGCACCCGCCACCAGCTCGCCATCCACCGCGAGCGCAATCGAGGAGCAGAAGAACGGGTAGCCGTGGGCGAAGTTGGTGGTGCCGTCGAGGGGATCGATGAACCACACGAAGCGTGACCCGGTGCGCTCGATGAAGGTTTCCTCGGTGACGAGGTCGTGGTCCGGGAAGCGTGCGCGGATGGTGGCCAGGATGGCGTCCTCGGAGGCGCGGTCCACTTCCGTGACGAGGTCGATCTCGCCCTTGTAGCGGATCTCGAGCTTGGTCCCGTACTTCGCCTTTTGGATGGCGCCGGCGCGCAGCGCGGCCTCGGTCGCGACCGCCAGGTACTGCCAGCTCAAGGATTGCACCACATGGAAGCCCGATTGTAGGATGCCGCGAGCACGTGGAGAAACCAGACCATCCGAGCGGCGAAGTGCTTCCCGTGCGGGGCGCGACGCTGCTGCTCGCACTTGCAGCCGCCCTGCTGCTCTTCCGGCTGGGCGCAGTGCCGCTGCTGGGCCCCGACGAACCACGCTACGCGCGGGTCGCAGTCGAGATGCATCGCTCGGGCGATTGGGTCACGCCCAGGCTCCAGGGCGAGCCATGGCTCGAGAAGCCCGCGCTCTACTACTGGCTCGCCTCCGCTGCCTTCCGGGTCTTCGGCGAAACGGAAATGGCCGCCCGCCTGCCCGCCGTCGCCGCGGGCCTGCTGCTCGTCGGCACGACCGCGATGCTGGGAGCCCGCCTCTACGGCGCCGCCGCGGGCCTGCATGCCGGCTTCATCCTGGCCACCTCTCTGCTGGCCTTTGCCTATGCTCGGGCCGCGACGATGGACATGCTCGTGGCCGCCCCCATCACCGTCGCGATCGGTCTGCTGGCGCTACGCCTGCTGGGAATCGCCGGCGGGCTCGCGATCCCCGCCGCCTGGCTGGCGATCGGCATCGCCTGCCTGGCCAAGGGCCCGCTGGGCCTGCTGCTGCCCGGGCTGGTCGTCGTCGGCTACGCAGCGGCGACGCGATCCTGGCAGCCGCTGCGGCGCTTTGTCTCGCCGGCGGGCCTGATCCTGTTCGTGCTGGTCACGGGCCCCTGGTACGGGCTGATCCTCGCGTCACAGGGCCGCCACTTTGTCGACGTCTTCCTGCTGAATCACAACCTTCAGCGCTTCACCTCGACCGTCCACAATCACCCGGGCCCCGTCCTCTATTACATCCCGCTGCTGTTGGGCGGCCTGTTTCCGTGGTCGGGACTCGTGCTCGCGGGCCTGGCCACGGCTCGACCGCGGGCGTCTCGGGTCGACCTGTTCGTGATGCTGTGGCTGCTGGCACCGCTGCTGTTCTTCTCGGCCGCCGGCTCGAAGCTGCCAGGCTACATCCTGCCGTGCCTGGCGCCCCTGGCACTGCTGATGGGACGCGCGGCCGCCGAGATGGCGGAGGGTGCGTCGCTTTCTTTCTGGGCGGGCCCTCGAGCGGTCGCACTCGTGGGCCTGGCTCTGGGCGCCCTCGTGGCGACGACACCGGCCGTGCTGCTTCGGATGCACGAGCCGGGCTGGCTGCAGACGCTGCCGCTCGGGCTGTGGGCGCTGATCGTCGCGTTCACGGCCTCACGCGCTTGGGGTCGAAGCGCACGCAGCGCGCTCGCGCTGCTGCGCGTCGGCGGCGCCGGCCTGCTGTTGCTGGTGATACTCGCCGCGCCGCCCATCCTGGCACGCCAGCAGTCCGGGCGGGAGCTATTCCTCCCGGCGGCACGTCGCGAGGTGCTCGCATGGGGCGCGTGGCGCACGGCCTGGATGTCCGGCTACTTCTACAACGATGGCGAGGTGCGGGAGGTCGCGGACCTTGGCGCCATCCACGAGGCCGCCAGCCGCGGCCCGACGCTCGTCGTGTGCGGTCCGTCCGAGCGTCGCCAACTGGAATCGAGCCCGGCCTTCGCGACGCTCACGCTGGCCGAAGGCCCCAGGCAGAACGCGCTGCTGCGCGTCAGCCTGCGCTGAAGGGTCGCAGACGCACCTGGGAAGCTCGAGGGCCTACCGAGCCTGGCACCCTTCGCCCGTGAAGCGCTCCCCCCACGCCGCTTCTGCGCCCCAGTGAGCCGGGCGCTCCGCTACAGCTTCTTCCGCATCTTCACGAGCGTGCCGCCGCCTTTGGGGAAGGCGTAGCTGACGTCGTCCATGAACTGCGTCATGAAGAAGATGCCGCGCCCGTCGGCCTTGAGCAGGTTCTCGGGCGCGACCGGGTTCGGCACGCTGCCAGGGTCGAAGCCCGTGCCGTGGTCGCGAATCGCGATTTCGAGCGCTGCCGGGTGCAGCGTGAACTCGAACTCGACGCGCTTGGATGCGTCCATGCCGTTCCCGTGCTTGATCGCGTTCGCCGCCGACTCGCGCACCGCAACGCTCATGTAGTGCGCCGCTTCCTCATCGAAGCCGAGCATCCCCGTGAGTTGCGCCAGGACGGTCTGGACCACGTCCAGCATGTCGAAGCGGCTGGCAATGTCGAGCTTGACCGTCCGGGGTTCCGGAGGCGTCATGGTTTGGAGGCGGCGAAACCGTAGCATGCGCTCCAAGAGCGGTCAAGATCAGGCTCCTCTACGCTTTGCGCACGACCGATGGTAGTCTTCGCGGCGTGCGCCTCCTCCCCGCTGCGCGAGTCCGCGGGCGCTTCACGCTGCCCGGGGACAAGTCGCTCTCGCACCGGCTGGCGATCCTAGGCGCGGTCGCCGAGGGCGAGACGCGCCTTTCGAACTTCGCCTCCGCTGCCGACTGCGCCTCGACGCTCGGCTGCCTCCGAGCACTCGGCGTTCGCATCGAGCGCGACGGCGCTTCGGTCCTGGTCCATGGCCGAGGCTTCGATGGACTCACGGCGCCACGCGCGGAGCTCGACGCCGGCAACTCGGGCTCGACGCTGCGGATGCTCGCCGGCGTTTTGGCCGGCCGCCCGTTCCACTCGACGCTCAGCGGCGACGCGTCGTTGCGCAGCCGTCCCGTGGAACGTGTCGCGGCGCCGCTGCGGGCGATGGGTGCGCGGCTCACCAGCAGCGATGGCGGAGCGCCGCTCCACATCGAGGGGGCGAGCCTCACGGGCCTCGCCTGGGACTTGCCGGTCGCGAGCGCACAGCTCAAGACCGCGATCCTCCTGGCGGGCTTGCAGGCCACCGGGCAAACGACGGTGCGGGAGCCGGCCGCGAGCCGCGATCACAGCGAGCGGCTGCTGCCGCTGTTTGGCGTTCCGGTCGAGCGCTCGGCCCTGACGGCTTCGATACGCGGGGGCGCGAGGCTGCGTGGCGTGCAGATGGCCGTTCCCGGCGACGTCTCGAGCGCCGCTTTCCTGATCGTGGCCGCGATCATCCGGCCCGGATCCGAGATCCGCATCGAGGGCGCCTTGCTCAATCCCTGCCGCACCGCCTTCATCGACGTACTGCGCCAGATGGGTGCGCAGATCGAGGTCGAGCCAATGGGCGGCGAAAGCGAGCCCTTCGGCACGATCGTCGCCCGATCCTCGCGGCTTCACGGCGTCGACGTGGCGGCCGAGATCGTCCCCGCGCTGATCGACGAGGTCCCTGCCTTGGCGGTGGCCGCCGCCTTCGCGCACGGCCGCTTCAAGCTCGCAGGCGCCGCAGAGCTGCGGGTCAAGGAGAGCGATCGCATCGCGGCCCTCGCCGAGGGCTTGCGCGCCATGGGCGTGCGCCTCGAGGAGCGCGCCGACGGTTTGCTGATCGACGGTGGCCGGCCATTGCGCGGCGCAGCGGTTCGCTCGCACGGCGATCACCGCATCGCGATGTCGCTGGCGATCGCCGCGCTCGGCGCTCGGGGAGGAACGGATCTCGAGGGCGCGGAGTGCGCCTCGGTCTCCTTCCCGGAGTTCTTCGAACTGCTGGGCTCGGCATGCCGATAGAGCGCATCGTCCTGGTGGGCTTCATGGGCTCGGGCAAGAGCACGGTCGGCCAGGCCGTCGCGAAGCGCCTGCGTTGGCGCTTCCTCGACCTCGACGGCTGGATCGAGGCGCATGCGGGGAAGAGCGTGGCGCGCATCTTCGACGAGGACGGCGAGGCGCGCTTTCGCGAACTCGAGCGGCTCGGCGCCATGAAGGTCCGGACGCTCAGAGAGCACGTGATCGCTGCGGGCGGAGGCGCTTTCGCGGACCCGCACACCCGCGCGGCACTCTCCCAGGGCGCCGTGAGCGTCTGGCTGCGCTGCGATCTGGACACGCTGCTGGCCAGGATTCCCGCCGACGGCTCTCGACCGCTGGCTCGGAATTGTGAGACAATCCGAGGTCTTCTGGACGCGCGGGAACCCTCCTACCGCATGGCCGACCGTATCGTGGAAGCGACGGGGGGGCCTGCATTCGTCGCCCAGCGGGTCATCGAAGCGGTGCTACCGGAGCGGGCGAGGTCGTAGGAACGAGGGGCGATGAAGTACCTGATCCTGTCCGACATCCACTCGAACAAAGAGGCGCTCTCCGCGGTCCTCGCCCACGTGCGCCGCAAGCACTGCGACAAGGTCGTGTTCCTGGGCGACCTGGTCGGCTACGGCGCCAACCCCAACCAGACGGTCGACATGCTGCGCGCGCGGCGCCCGCTCGCGGCGATCCGCGGCAACCACGACAAGGTCTGCTCGGGGATCGAGAACGGCGAGCTGTTCAACCGCATCGCACTCGAGGCCGCGATGTGGACGCGGCGCAAACTGACGCGCTCGAACCTGCATTGGCTCAAATCCCTGCCCCAGGGGCCGCTGCTCGTGGACGGCGGCTTCGCCATCTCGCACGGCACGCCGATCGACGAGGACGCCTACATCTTCGGAGAAATCGAAGCGCTCAACGTCTTCCGCCAGACCGAGTATCCGCTCTGCTTCTTCGGGCACTCGCATTTCCCGGTGATCTTCGCGCTCTCGACCGACGCGATCACCACCATCCTGACCGTGGCCCCGAGTTTCCGTTTCAAGCTGCAGGAGGGCGTGCGGTACTTGATCAACCCCGGCTCGATAGGCCAGCCGCGCGACGGCAGCCCGCTCGCGTCCTATGCGATCTACGACAGCGACTCCAAGGTCGTGACGATCAACCGCATGCAGTACCGCGTGGCGCAAACCCAGGAAAAGATCCTGAAGGCGGGGCTTCCCCGCCCGCTCGCCGACCGCCTCGGCCTCGGCCGCTGAGCTGCCGCTTCGCGGGCCACTGGCCTGCGCGAAGCGCGGGGCAGGTGCGCGACCACGGCTACGGGAGGCGGCGAACCACTGCCGCCTGCGCCGCGAAGTCGGTGGTGTTGCGCTGCTCCAGGATGCCTTCGCTGAAGCCGGCCTCGAGCGTCCAGCCGGAATCGAGGCGAAGGCGCGAGCCCAGGTTCAAGTAGAGCTGAAAGCCCGAGTATTGCGCCAAATTCGCGACGAGTCGACTGGAGGCCGTGGTCTCGAGCAGCAGACTCCATCTCCGCGAGACGAGCCACTCCAGCGCTCCAAAGCCGTGAGCCCGCAGCCGTTGGTAGCGGAGGCTGTCGACCTCGGTCGCGCTCTGCAGGCCGCCGCCGCCGCCGGCCGTAAGATCGAAGTGCTGGCCCAGGCGGCGTGCGGCCCCCAACTGCAAGCCCAAGCCCACCCCGTGCCGTGCGAAGGGCCCACTGCCCGTAGGCAGCGCGAGGCGTCCTTCGAGCACCGCGCGCCAGCCGGGGCCGGCGGCCAGTCGCATGCGCGTTCCCAGTTCGAGGTTGCCCAGACCCGTCCCCGTCTCCTGCCATGCGACGCGGCGGCCGTTCGCGTCCATGCCTTCGATGCGGAACCGGTCGCTCCCGAAGAAGCGGCGGCCGTTGTCGGGAAACCCGCTCCAGCCGTGGTACCAGTCGATCACCGTGTCCAGCGAACCCGCTCCCCGCCACTCGATCGGCACGCGCAACTCGATCTCGAGCGACGCTGTGAGGCCGTGGCGCAGCGAGAAATCAAGGGTGCTGTGTTCCCCGTCCACGAGATAGGCTCGCTGCTTCGGTTGCTCGCCGGGAGCATCCTGCCGCCAACCGAAGTCATTGCCCCAGTCGAGGCGCAGGCGCCACTCGCTGCGACCCGCCGCGAGCAGGTCCGCCGGAAGCGGAGCTAGCGTCAGCCGCGGTTGGGCCAGCAGCCATTCCTCGCGGGCGCCAAGCGGGCCGCCCGGCTCCTGCGCCGAGGCCGCGGCCGCCAACGCGAGCACGGCGGCCGCCAGGCACCTGATGCGACTAGTCGCGAGCAGCCCGGCCGCGGCAGCGGTGAAGGCGGGCGGGGCGATCAGCTTCACGCGAACAGGCGCAGGCCAGC
>JAQBHI010000025.1:0-18092 GCA_032127875.1 Acidobacteriota bacterium | reverse complement strand
CAACTTGCATTCCTCGTCGATACATTTGCAATGGAGGGTGGAGTACGATTGCAGAAGCTCGTGCCAACGCTGTTGCTGAAATGGCGGTCATGTCTGTCTCGAATGGACCCCCAGATGGTATCCACTACTATGAGTTTCCTCCTCCCGAACTTGTTCATGGCATCCAACCTCGTCCCCGGCATGGTGCTGTATGTCTCCGATGTCCCGGCCGAGACGGGCCACTGGAAGGACATCTTCATCCACGACGTGCGGGACCCGGAGGTGCCCAAGGTGATCCTGGCGCGGGGCGGGCACATCCTGGTGGACGATGTCCAGAAGGCCGTCTCGATGCACCTCGAGGACGGCGCAATCTACTCGGTGAAATCGGCCGAGCCTGCATCCGACCGCTTCCAGCGTTTCGTTTCGTCGGATTTTCCGCTGCCCACCGAGGCCTTCTTCCCGGCGACGCCGCTTTCCAAGGGCGACCGTGAGATGACGCTGCGCGAGCTCGAAGAACACATCGTCGACGCCCGCGCGCATTCGAAGAATCCGCTGGAGGCGGCCCGCTTCGTGGTCGAGTGGCACAAGAAATTCGCGATCCCGGTGGCGTGCCTGGTGTTCGGCCTGCTGGGCCTCGGCCTGTCGCTTGGGACCCGGAAGGAGGCGCGTTCGGCGGCCTTCGCGCTGTCGGTGGGCGTGATCTTCGTCTACTACGTCTTCATCCGGCTCGGCGAACAAGCCGGCGACACTGGCGTGCTGCCGCCCGGCATTGCGATCTGGGCCGCCGACCTGGTGCTGGCTCTGGTCGCGGCGGTGCTGCTCGTGATGAATCATCGCGAGGCGGCGTTCGATCCGCTGGACCCGAGCCACTACACCGCCTGGATCCCCCGCCTGCGGCGCGCCGAGCGGCGCTCACCCGCTTCGCTGCCGGGAGGTCGCCGCCGGGCGGTCGTGGTGGTGCGCTTTCCGCGGCCTGCCCTGCCCACCAGCTTCCCGGGAATCCTGGACCGCTATATCGGGCGCCAGTATCTCGGCCACATCACGCTGATCCTGCTCGCCTTCTGCTCGCTCTACGTCTTGGTCCACTTCATGGACCTCTTCGACGACATCCAGCAGCATCGCATCAAGGGCGCAACGGTCCTGCACTTCTACGCCTTCTATCTCGCCAACGTCGCCTACCTGATGACGCCAGTGGCAGTGCTCGTGGCCACGCTCACGACCTTCGGGCTGATGAGCCGACGCAACGAGATGACGGCCCTCAAGGCCAGCGGCATCAGCCTTTACCGCACGACGCTGGCGGTGGTAGTGCTCGGCCTGCTCGCCAGCCTGACGCTGTTCGCCGCCGTGGAGTTCGTGCTGCCTGCCACCAATCGAGTGGCAAACCAGGATTTCAACGTGATCAAGGGACGCCCGCCGATGGTGACGAGCCTGTTGCACCGTCGTTGGCTCGTGGGTAGTGACCGCCGCTTCTACAACTACGACCAAGCGGTGGGCGGCGGTCCCGGCCAGGGCCTGTCGCTCTACGGCCTCTCGATCTACGACCTCGACAACAGGAACTGGAGCCTGCGGGAGCGCACCTTCGCCCGCCGCGCGGTCTGGGAGCCCCAGCAGGGCAACTGGTCGGTGGAGCAGGGCTGGCGGCGCTCGTTCCTGGGTGCCGGCTCGTTCGAGACCTTCAACCAGGTGC
Source organism: Acidobacteriota bacterium (assembly GCA_032127875.1). Taxonomy (GTDB): domain Bacteria; phylum Acidobacteriota; class Vicinamibacteria; order Fen-336; family Fen-336; genus CADEEV01. Next base: position 16,426 of record JAQBHI010000025.1, on the reverse strand, counting down.
GAACCCGGGATCTCGATTCCCCGAACTACTTCATGCGCGAGGAACGCGAGTCGGACACGCTGCGCTTCGGCGAGCTGAGCATGCACATCACGTCGCTCGAAGCGATGGGCCTCGACGTCACGAAGCTGCGCGTGCAACTCCACCGCAAGCTCGCCTTCCCGTTGATCGGGATCGTGATGACGCTGATCGGGATTCCGTTCTCGTTCGTCGTCGGCCAGCGTGGCGCGCTCTATGGCGTCGGCATCAGCCTGCTGATCGCGATGCTCTACTGGGCCTGTCTCGCGATCTTCGAGGCCCTCGGCAACAACGCGCTGCTGCCGCCCCTGCTGGCGGCCTGGGCCCCAAACCTGCTCTTCGGCGCAGCCGGCCTGTACCTGATGTTGACGCTGGAGACGTAGACAACTCGGGGGCGTGCGGCATCATTCACCCCCCCGCGCCCTTCGGGCTCCCCGTTTGCCACTCCCCGCCAGAGTGAATTTGGCGCTCCGCTGCCTTTCGTAGCCTCCCGTCAGTTTCCGGTCTGGGAACGACTAGCCTTCCAGCTTTTCGGCGCGGTAGTCGCTGCTCTGCGCGGCTTCGGCGCCGATGTGGATTCGGTTCACTTGCCAGCAGTAGGGGCAGGCTACGGGCGCCTCCTGGAGCGGCTCGTCGGGGCGGACGTCGTATGCGACTGCGAAGGCGCGGTGGCACTTGACACAGGCGATCCCGCCCGCCTCCTCGGGCGCAGCGGCGGTCGCGGCTGGGCCGCCTGCAGCTGTGGGCGGTAGGCTCGCGGGACGCTCGGGCTGGGGCCCACGCACGGCCTCGGCGATCGCCTCTTCCAGCTTGTCCGCGGGGGTCATCAGAGTGCGGGCTCGCCCCGGGACCGTGCGGGCATCGAGCGTCACCGACCACTGCTCGCCCAGCTTCACGAGCGAGACCGTCCAGGCGTCGGTATCGGCGGCTGGCCCGAGCGCTCGCCGTACAGTGGTCTCCGCCTGCTCGCGCTCATCCTTGGAGCAGCCGGCGCACATGATCTTCAAGCCCATGTCCGGTCCCCTACGCCGTCCGCAGAGTGTACCGTCGCTCCCGGCTGCCCGGGGGTGCGCCAGAGCACACCCCCGCAGCCTCGCCGATCAGTAGCGGTACCAGTCCGACTTGTACGGTCCGTCGACGCTGACTCCGATATAGGCGGCCTGGGCCGGGGTCAGCCGGGTCAGTCTCACGCCGAGCTTGTCGAGGTGCAGGCGCGCCACCTGCTCGTCGAGGTGCTTGGGCAGCGTGTAGACCTTCTTCAGGTATTTCGCGGGGTTCTGGGCCAGCTCGATCTGGGCCAGCACCTGGTTCGTGAAGCTGGTCGACATCACGAAGCTCGGGTGGCCCGTCGCGCAACCCAGGTTGAGCAGCCGACCCTCGGCCAGGATGAGAACGCTGTGGCCATCCGGGAACTGGAACTGGTCGTACTGCGGCTTGATGTTGATCCGCTTCATGCCGGGGAACTTCTTCAGGCCGTCCATGTCGATCTCGTTGTCGAAGTGGCCGATGTTCCCGACGATGGCCTTGTCCTTCATGCGCGCCATGTGCTGGGCGTCGATGATGCCGCTGTTGCCGGTGGCCGTGATGAAGATGTCCGCGCTCTCGAGCACGTCCTCGAGCGGCAGCACCTGGTAACCTTCCATCGCAGCTTGCAATGCGCAGATCGGGTCGATTTCCGTGACCACAACGCGCGCGCCCTGGCCCTTCAGCGACTGCGCGCAGCCCTTGCCCACGTCGCCGTAACCGCAGACGACTGCGACCTTGCCCGCGAGCATCACGTCCGAAGCCCGCATCAGGCCGTCCACGAGCGAGTGACGGCAGCCGTAAAGATTGTCGAACTTGCTCTTGGTGACGCTGTCGTTGACATTGATGGCCGGGAACAGCAGCGTCCCCTTCTTTGCCATCTCGTAGAGGCGGTGCACGCCGGTCGTGGTTTCCTCGCTGACACCCTTGCAGTCAGCGGCGACCTTCTGCCAGCGACTCGCGTCCTGCTTCTGCAGGCGCGCCAGCAGGCGCAGGATGATCGCGAACTCTTCGTTTTCCGCGGTCTCCGGCGCGGGCACGCTGCCGGCCTTCTCGAACTCCAGGCCCTTGTGGATCAGCAGCGTCGCGTCGCCGCCGTCGTCCACGATCTGCGTCGGCCCCTGGCCGCCTCCGAAGTCGAGCGCGCGCTCGGTGAGGTTCCAGTAATCCTCGAGCGTCTCGCCCTTCCAGGCGAAGACGGGGATGCCCCGGGGCTTGTCGACCGTTCCACTCGGGCCGACGGCCAGGGCGGCCGCGGCGTGGTCCTGCGTCGAGAAGATGTTGCACGAGGCCCAGCGCACTTCCGCGCCGACGGCGCGCAGGGTCTCGGCCAGCACCGCCGTCTGGATGGTCATGTGCAGGCTGCCGGTGATGCGCTGGCCCTTGAGCGGGTGCTGGCCCGCGTACTGCTTGCGCAGCGCCATCAGCCCGGGCATCTCCTGCTCCGCGAGGACCAGCTCCTTGCGGCCCCACTCGGCCAGCTTCAGATCGGCCACCTTGAACTCGAGGGCGCCCCTGGGCGCCGCGGTCGTCGTCGTCATCGTCATCCCCTTTCTTGCCTGCCTAACGGCGTTTCCTGAGATCGATTACCTGCCCCGCCCTCGTGGCCGAGGCGAGCAGCAGAGCCGGACCCCTGGCCTGCGGCTCGGGCGAGAGCGTGCGGCACGACACCGATTGCAGCCCGGAGTGCGCCAGCAGGCGCGACAAGGCGTCCGGCTCGAAGCCGAGGCTCTGCTGCCCCATCTGACGACGGAAGTCCTCGCGATCGTGACGGAGCAGGTCGACGACCACGGCGCGGCCGCCGGTACGCAGCACCCGGACCATCTCGACGAGCGCCCGGGCCGGGTCCGAGACGTAGCTCAGAGCCAGCAACAGCAGCGCGCCATCCACGCTCGCATCCTCGAGCGGTAGCGCCTCGAGACTCCCCTGTCGCAACTCGACGTTGGCAAAGCCTGCGACCCGCTTCCTGGCCGCCTTCAGCATGGCGCTCGACTGGTCGATACCGATCACCTGGCGCACGTGCGGCGCCAGGGCCATCGCCGTCTGGCCCGTGCCGCAGCCGAGATCGGCGACAACCCAGTCGGCCGGCAGCAGGGCGAAGAGCGCCTCCCGGCTGAAGGCGGCGCCGTACAACTCGCCGCGCAGCTTGTCCCAGCGACCGGCGGCGCCGGCAAAGAACGCCTGGGCCGCAGGCGCGCGCTCCGACAATCGGCGCGTCAGGCGGAGGCGATCCTGCTGGAGCGTGGGCCAGGCGCTGGTCTGCTCGCGTGCCAGCAGCCAGAGCTTGCGAGCCGCGCTCTCGCGCTCGCCTTCGGCCATTCGGTAGAGCCGATTCGTGCCCTGCGCCCGGCCCTCCAGCCAGCCCTGGTCCACCAGCACCTTCAGATGGCGGCTGACGCTCGATTGCGGCATCTGGAGCACGTCGCACAACTCGAGCACGCCGAGCTCATGCCGTTCCAGCAACTGCAACAGCCGCAGCCGCGTGGGGTCGGCGAGGCTCGCCATCCATGAGAGCAGGGCTTCGGGCTGTCGAGGCGCGGTCGCAGGCATCTCTCTATCCGGATAGAAGGATAGAACAGATCGAGGCCCCCGTCAAGCCCGAACTAGTAAGCCCCCAGCCCCGCGACCTCGATCGTGCCTTCGGTGCCGGGCTTCACCGCGCCCTGGTCCAGCACGAAGACCAGCCCCTGGACCCTGTCGAGGTCCAACTTGCCGTCGGTCTTCGGGTTGATCGAGCGCAGGCTCGCAAACGGCACGGCCACGCGGCGCCACACGGGCGCCGTCCGGACCGAGGCCGCCCACCACTCCGTGCCGCCATCGGCCGAAGCCGGGTTCGCGTCGCGCACCTGGACCCAGATCCGATAGGCGCGATCCCCGCGAATCATGAACACGAGCCCGTTGCGCCCGCTCAGGTCACGTGGCTCGCGGCTCACGAGCGCGCAGGAAACGAACGGGCGCTGGGGCCCTGGCACGCCGAGCCGGTAGAACAGGCGCGCGATGCTCTCGCCGCTCGGACCCGCGCCGGGGATGCGGATCTCAGGCGTCATCTGCGACGATGGGTCGAACTCGGCATCGAAGCTGCTCAGGGTGTCGAACGAGTCGAGCGTCTCCACTGCCGGCGGAGTGTCGACGGGCTCGGGCCACGCGGCCGCCTTCGCGCGGGCAGCAGCGGCATCCGGATCGAAGATGTAGATCGGATTCGACAGCAGCCATGGCACGTCCCAGCCCGGGACGCGGACTTCGACGCGATACACACCGGGACCGGGCGGCGCGACATCCAGGGCTCGCTGCTTCTCGACCAGCTTCTGGCCGTCGCGGAGCAGCGTGAGAAAGGCGCCGGCCGGGAGCGCGCCCCCAGCCCGCAGATAGAGGCCGGCCTGAGGCTCGATCGTCTCCCCCATCGTCGCCCTCGCCCGAGGGCTCTCGGCCTTGAAGGAGAAACTCCCCGCGGGCGCCAGGGCATCGAGTGCGACATAGCAGCGTCCGTGCGCCAGTGCGCTCAGGATCGCTGCGGTGTCCGCCGCGGCGTCGCCGCGCAGGGGCGTGTCGAGCAGAACGTGATTCTTGGCCAGCGCAAAGATCGACTCGTAGGACGGAAGGCGCGGCTGCCAGCGCTTGTGGAGAGGCGCGCGATTGTGGGCGTCGGCCCCGGCGATCCCCGGCGTGTCGCGCCGCGCCAATAGCCCGTCCCAGCGTGCCAGGGCGGCACCCGGGGAGGTGAGGCTTCCGAGCAACGCGTAGCGCGCGTTGAGCGCGTACAGCCCCGCGCTGCGAGCGAGCCGCCAGAAGCCGGCCGCGCGCCACTGGCTGTCGCCATTCAGCAGCTCAATCCCCCACGCCCCTGGCAAGTTCCAGCCGCTCCACGCGAAGTCGGGGCGGAGACTCAGCGGGTGCGCCGCGTAGCCTGAGCCGCCCAGCAAGCGGATGTCGTCGAGCGCGTCCAGAGGGTCGCCTGAGAACCGGAACACCGGATCCGCGATCCCCAGACCAAGCACGTGGCCCGCCGCCGTTGAGACCTCGGTCCCGACGATCACCAGCACGCCGTCGTGATAGCCCTCGAAGGGTTTCGCGTCGAGGTTGTTGTGGTCGGTAATCACCACGAACTGCAGCCCCGCGCGTTTCGCCGCGGCCGCTACCTCCTCTGGCGTGCCGCCACCGTCGGAGAAGCTCGTGTGCACGTGGACCGCACCCGCGACACGGACCTGGCCGTCGTCCGTAGCCGCGCCGGTGACGGCCAGCGGCCGCCAGAGCACGACGCGTAACGCCAGAAACACGACGAGCGCCAGCAGGATCCTGGGTACCCACTGGCGCCCGCGCGAACGTTGCGCGCTCAGGGCTCTTCCTACTTGGCGGCTTTGCGGAGCGCTTCGGTCTTGTCGGTCTTCTCCCAGGTGAACTCCGGTTCGTTGCGACCGAAGTGGCCGTAGGCCGCGGTCTGCTTGTAGATGGGCCGGCGCAGGTTCAAATATTCGATGATGCCCTTGGGCGCGAGCGGGAAGACCGCGCGGACCGCGTCCACGATCTTCGACTCCTCGAGCTTGCCCGTGCCCATCGTGTCGGCCATCACCGAGACGGGCTCGGCCACGCCGATGGCGTAAGCGACCTGCAGCTCGACTTTCTCGGCGAGACCCGCGGCTACGATGTTCTTCGCGATGTGCCGGCACATGTACGAGGCCGAGCGGTCCACCTTGGTCGGATCCTTGCCCGAGAAGGCGCCGCCGCCGTGGCTGCCCACGCCACCGTAGGTGTCCACTATGATCTTGCGGCCCGTGAGGCCGCAGTCGCCCTGCGGTCCGCCGACGACGAAACGGCCCGTGGGGTTGATGAAGTACTTGGTTTGCTTGTCGAGCAGGTTGGCCGGGATCACGGCGTGGATGACCTTCTCCAGGATGTCCTCGCGGATCGTCTCGATCTTGACGAGGTCGCTGTGCTGGGCCGAGATGATCACGGCCTCGATGCGTACTGGCTTGTCGCCGTCGTACTCGACCGTGACCTGGCTCTTGCCGTCGGGCCGTAGGTAGTCGACGAGTTCCTCGCGCCGAACCTGCGTCAGCCGGCGCGTCAGCTTGTGGGCGAGCATGATCGGCAGCGGCATCAACTCTTCGGTCTCGCTGCAGGCGTAGCCGAACATCAGGCCCTGGTCGCCGGCGCCGCCGGGGTCGACGCCCTGGGCGATGTCGGGCGACTGCTCGTGGATGGCCGAGATCACCGCGCAGGTCTCGTAGTCGAAGCCGTACTTGGCGCGCGTGTAGCCGACGCCCTTGATCGTCTCGCGGACGATGGCGGCCAGGTCGGCATAGGCCTTGGTCGACACCTCGCCGGCGATGAACGCCAGGCCGGTCGTGACCATGGTCTCGCAGGCCACCCGGCTGGTCGGATCCTGGGTCAGCAGCGCGTCCAGCACCGCGTCCGAGATCTGGTCCGCGATCTTGTCGGGATGGCCCTCGGTGACCGACTCCGAGGTAAACAGATGACGCCCGCTCTTGCCCATTCGCTCCCCGCTGGTCAGGGCCCTGGCGGCCCGCCCAAAAACCGAAAGACTAGCATGTCGAGTGGCACTCGACAACGGACAGCGGAGCGCCCCGATTGACTCCGGCGCGCAGCGGCTGGGGGAGAACCCGAAGGGCGCGGGCGGAGCCGAAGCCGCTGGTGTGCTGGCAGCGGAGCGCCAGATTCACTCTGGCGCGCAGCGGCTGGGGGGGAGCCCGAAGGGCGTGGGGGGGTGCATGCGTCCGTACACCCCCGAGTTATCTACGCCCGCGGGTGAAACTCGTCGTAGATCTTGCGCAGGCGCTCGCGGGTGATGTGCGTGTAGAGCTGTGTCGTGGAGATGTCGGCGTGGCCCAGCATGGCCTGAAGCGCACGCAGGTCCGCCCCGCGCTCCAGCAAGTGCGTGGCGAAGGAGTGACGCAGCACGTGGGGCGTCAGCACCCGCTCGACGCCCGCCGCGACCGCATGCCGCCGCACGACGCCCCAAAGGCCCATCGAGCTGAAGCGTCCGCCGCGCTGGCTGAGGAACAGCGCGACACCACCCGCACGACCCTTGAGAAACAGGGGGCGGACCTCCGCCACGTAACGCGCGATCCACTGCCGCGCCGTCCTGCCCACCGGCACGAGGCGCTCCTTGCGGCCTTTCCCGAAGCAGGTGAGCAGGCCCACGTTCAGGTCCAGGTCCGAAGGCCTGAGGCCGATCAGCTCGGAAAGCCGCAAGCCGGTGGCATAGAACGTCTCGAGAATGGCCCGATCGCGAACCCCGAGCGGAGTCTTGACGTCGGGCGCTTCGAGCAAAGCGTCGACCTGCGCCGGGGTGAGATAGCGCGGCAGCGCCTTGAATGCCCGCGGCGCCTTGAGGTTCTCCATCGGGTCGCTGTCGAGCTTCCCCTCGCGCACGGCAAAGCGGTAGAAACCCCGGATGGCGTGGACGGCGCGCGCCACCGAGCGGGGCGAGAGGCCGAGCAAGCGTAGCCAGGCCATGAACTCGCTGATGTCCTTCTGGCGCAGCGCCACCGGGGCGCGCTTCGACGAGCGCGCGTGCTGCTCGAGCCGCGCCAGGTCGCGGCTGTAGGCGACGAGGGAATTCTCGCTCAGCCCGCGCTCGACGCGCAGGTGGTCGAGGTACTCGCGCGCGAGGCCGTCTACAGGCTCAGCTCCAGCCCGAACGTGAAGCCTCCCATTCTCAGGCTCAAGAAATCGGTGTCCTTGCGGCCCTGCGCCTTCACCAGGCGATAACCGCCGGAGGCGGCGAGTCGCTCCGTGAGATGGAAACGCGCCCCGAGATTCAGGTCGTAGCCGTGGCCGCGGTCTCCGATGGAGAGGCCGCTGAACTCGCCCTCGAAGCTCATCTTGCCCACGTAGCCGCGGGCCGTGGCGCCCACCACCGGGATCGGTGTCGTGGGCGAGACCGCGCCGCGAAGGTTGAACTGTGGCGCTGCGAAGGTGGCCTCCCCGTCGAAATACTGCGCACCGAGCAGGAGCCCGAGGTAGCCAGCCCGCGTCTTGACGATGTCGAGCTCGTAGGCCCCGAAATACAGCTTGCCCTTGAGCGAAGACACGATCCGGGTCGAGAGGTCGAAGTCCTGGCCCAGGACCCTGACGATCCTTCCTACACGGACGTCGCCTGCGTAGTCGACGGGCGTGTACGAGAAGCGCAGCTTGTGCCCGGGCGCGAACTGCAGCGAACCGCGCAGCTGATAGGTGCGCTCGTCGACGACGCCGAGATCGTCTTGGAGATCGACCAGCGAACCGGTGATCCCTGCGATGGTGGCCCCGACTTGCGACGAGAGCGTCGGGCGCCAGGAGAGATATTCGCCGCGGAGCTTGTACTGCTCTTCTCGCGGCAACTCGCCGGCGCCGGCTGAGCCTGCCACGAGCGCCAAGGCAAGAATCGTCAGGGACCACGATGGCTTCATGTCCGAAACCCTAGCACACCGCCGCCTTCCCCCAAAGATACCTGGATCACAGCGGAAAGCGCGCACCATTGCTAGCGGCGGCGGACGGCCGCGAGCAGGCGGCGGAGTTCGGGCAGGCCCAGGGCCGTAGCGGCCGCAGCATAAGCCACGAGCCCGACGCCGATCGGCAGGAAGGCTCCCGCCAGTTGCGCGACCAGGCCGCGGAGCCCCAGCCAGTCCTCGACCCAGCCCGCGGCAAAGTAGACCGCCGGGGCCATGATCAGCGCGGCCGTTGTCATGCGCGTGAGCGCCGAGACGAACCCATCCTTGCTGAGTCCCCCCACGCTGCGCTCGAACGCGATCACCAGGACCAGGCCGTTCACGATCGCCCCAAGGCTGGTGCCGAACGCCACGCTGCGGTAGCCCAGTTGAGCGTACAGCGCGAGGTTGAGGACCAGGTTTGTGGCCACAGACAAGACGCTCCCGAGCAGCGGCACCCGGGGCCGGTCGAGCGCGTAGAAAGCCGGCGCCAGGACCTTCACGGCCGCATAGGCAACGAGACCCACGCCGTAGAAAGCCAGCGCCGCCGCCGTGTGCTGCGTGTCCGCGGCGGTGAAGCGCCCGCGCTCATAGAGCAAGCGCACGATCGGCGCCCCGAGCACGAGCAGACCGGCCGTAGCCGGGATCGTGAGGAACGACAGCATGCGCAGCGCGTCGCGCAGCGTCTGGCGCAGTCCGTCCAGGTCCCCCGCCGCGGCTTTCTTGGCAAGACCCGTAGTGGCGATGGTGCCGGCCGCGACGCCGAACAGGCCGATCGGCAGGTACAGGATGCGAAAAGCGTAGCTCAACCACGACACGGCGCCCGGCTCGTGCGAGGCGAAGATGCTGTTCACGAAAATGTTGACCTGCACGGCCGCGAGGCCCGCGGTAGCGGGCCCCATGAGCGCGCCGATGCGACGCATCCCGGCATCGCCCGGCGCCCACTCCGGGCGAAAGCGAAAACCCAACTGCCGTAGGGCGGGGACCTGGATCAGGAACTGCGCGACGCCGCCCAGCAGCACGCCGATGGCCCAGCCGAGCACCACCTGGTGGAGCTCGAGTCCGAGCACCCACAACCCCGCGCCCCAGGCAATCGCCACGACGTTGAACATCGCGGGCGCGAAGGCAGGCGTACGGTAGCGCTGTTCCGCGTTCAGCATCCCCATGGCCACCGCGGCGAAGGAGACCAGCGGCAGGAACGGCAGCATCACGCGCGTCAGGAAGACGGTCAGCTCAGCCTTGCCGGGCACCGCGTCGAAGCCCGGCGCCAGGAAGGCGACGAGCGGACCGGCAAAGCTCAGCCCGACCAGCACGACACCCGCGAGCACGGCGGCCAGCAGGGTGAAGACGCGCGAAGCCAGGCGATGGGCTGCGTCCGGGCCTCCCTCCACCCGGGTCTTCGCGTAGGTCGGCACGAACGCCGCCGACAAGGCACCTTCGGCGAACAAGTCGCGCAACAGGTTCGGGATCCGAAAGCCGATCTGGAAGGCGTCGGCGTGGAATCCGGCGCCGAGCAACGCGGCGAAGAGCTGTTCCCGGACGACGCCCAGCACGCGGGACACCAGGATCAGCCCCGAAACCACACCGGCGGAGCGCAGGCTGCCCCGCGGTCGCTCGTCGCTGTCGTCGTTGACCGTGGCGCTCAAGCCGCGTAGAATAAGGGTTTGTCGTCGTCTACGAGGAGGATAGAGTGGCTCATCACGCGTCTGCCTTGAAGCAGATGAGGCAAGGCGTCAAGCGCCGCGCCCGCAACCGGCAGAACGTATCGCTGGTCAAGACCGAGATCAAGAAGCTGCGTGAGGTGATCGCGAAGGGCGACGCCGACGCGGCCAAGGCCATGCTCCCCGGGACCGTTGGAGCCATCGACAAGGCCGTCAAGAAGGGCGTGCTTCACGACAACGCCGGATCCCGGCACAAGAGCCGGCTCTCGAGCAAGATCAACGCCCTCTCGGCCACGCGCTCCTAGCCTCTCCCTCCCGCTTCCGGCACGCCTCCGCCACGGCCGCGGTCAGGGCCACGGAGGCGGCCGATCCCGTCTTCAGCCTCCGGTCGGCCCGTCCCAGGGCGCTCAGCGCCGCCTGGAGTTCGGCGTCCGTCCAGCGCTCCGCGGCCTGCGTGATCGAGGGTAGCTTGAAGAGCATGTTCGCCGGCAGACCGATCCGAGCCAGCGTCTCCTCGCGGGAAGCGCGCTCGGCCTTGAGCGCCCGCACTGCGCGCAGCTGGCGCACGACGCGGTGCATGGCACCCAGGATCTTCACCGCGTCCTCGCCGTCCTCCATCAACTCCTGCGTTAGCGCCAGCACCTCGGCGGCGCGCCTTTCGCCGAAGGCGTCGCCCAGCAGGTAGAACGGCCGCGCGAAACCGCGGCCCAGAACCGCCGCCACATCCTCGGCGCTGAGCGTCTTCTGGCCCTCGCCAAACGCCTCGAGCTTGTCCAACTCGCCAATCAGCCGGCGCAGATCCTGGCCGACGCGCTCGATCAGCTCCTCGACGCCCTGCGCCTCGATGCTCAGCTGCCGCCGCTTCAGCTCGTCGGCGACGCGCCCCCGCAGCCGCTGGCCCTTCAGGGGCTCGGCCGCGACCACCTCGGCCTTCGCCAGCAGGGTTTTCCACGCCGTGCGGCGCTTGTCCGGCTTCAGGGCCATGAAGACGAGCGCAACGCCGGGAGTCGGGTCGGCCAGATACGCGGCGAGATCGTCGTCCGGGCCCTTCAGCCCCTCGGCGCCACGCACGACGACGGCGCGTCGCGTGGCGAACAGCGAGTGCATGCGCGCGGCATCCAGGACGCGAGCCCAGTTCTGCTCCTCGCCGCGCACTACCAGGAGCGACTCCTGTCGATCGCCCCCGATCGCGGCGCCGAGCAAACGCTCGAGAGCCTCCTCGGCGAGGAAGCTGTCCGGTCCGACGATCGCAAACACGCCGTCGGTCCGCTTGGACGTCTTCACGGCCGGTTGCGCCGCGCGCAGCGCTCGTTCACTAGAACGCCTCGAGCATGCCCGCGACGATGTTGCGCGCGAACGTGGTCGCGAGCCGCTCGATGGCCTGCTCCTCGCGATCGAAGAAGGCCGAGGGGTCGTCGCCGATGTCGTACTCGTCGCGCGTCGCAAAAGCCTCGCTCTGCCAGATGGCCTCGCTGACGCCGGTCTTCGTGTAGCGCACCTTCGCCACGAGGATGATGGCGTAGCGGCTGGCCTCCGTGTTGCTGGAGCCACTGCTGTCATCCGTGAAGCCGATCGGCTGCGACGAATAGTTCACGATCGAGCCTTCGACGAGTGCGTCCACGCCCGTGGCCTCGGGCACGACATCGAAGTGCCCGCGTTTCAGCAGCTCTTCGATCACCTTTTCGGTGATCTTCTGGTCGAGGCCAGGCCGGCCGGAGCTGTCCTTGAACAGGGGCACACCGATACGCTTGATCGAAGGATCGAGGTTGACGCCCTTGCCCACCAGCGCGTAGCCGCACCCGCCCAAGAGCGGGAGGGCCAGCGTGGCGAGGGCCGCGCGGCGCCTCACTGGACCACCACGTTGACCAATCGGCCTGGAACCACCAGCACCTTCGCGATCTTCTTCCCTGCGCTGGCCTCGACGATCTTGGGCTCCGCCAGCGCACGACGCCGCACCTCGTCCTCGGAGGCGCCCGCGGCAACCGTGATCCGGGTACGCAGCTTGCCGTTCACCTGAACAGCCAGCTCGAGCTCGTCCTCGCGGGCGAGGGCGGCGTCGGCCACGGGCCAGTTGCGGTCGACGATGCTGAAGCGCCGGCCCAGCCGTGACCACAGTTCTTCGCACAGGTGCGGCGCGAAGGGCGCGAGCAACAGCACCAGCGTCTCGAGCGCTTCCCGGAACGCCGGCCGCATCGGGCCGGTGGCCACTTCTGGCTCCAGCCGGTAGATCTCGTTCACCAGCTCCATGAGCGCGGCCACCGCGGTGTTGAGCTTCATGCGGCCTTCGACGTCGTCGCTCACGCGTCGGATGGTCTGATGCACCTTGCGCCGCAGATCGCGAGCCGCCGGGCTCAGTTCCGCGCTCACGCGCTCGCGAATCTCCTGAGCAAAGGCGTCGGCATGCCGGTCGAGCAGCCTGAAGACGCGCAGCAGGAATTTGTGCGGGCCCTCGATTTGGCCATCCTGCCATTCGAGGGGCATCTCAGGCGGCGCGACGAACAGGATGTACAGGCGCAGCGTGTCCGCCCCGTAGCGGCCGATGATGCTGTCCGGGGCCACGGTGTTGCCCTTCGACTTCGACATCACCTCGCCGTCCTTGTGGACCATTCCTTGAGGGAACAGTCGCAGGACGGGCTCGTCGAACGTGACCAGGCCGAGATCCCGCATCATCTTGGTCCAGAAGCGCGAATACACGAGATGCAGGATGGCGTGCTCGATGCCTCCGACGTAGAGGTCGATCGGGAACCAGTAGCGCACCGCCGCCGGGTCGAATGGTCCGTCGTGCTTGTGGGGGGAGAGGTAGCGATAGAAGTACCACGACGAGTCGACGAAGGTGTCCATGGTGTCGGTCTCGCGGCGCGCCGTGCCGCCACAGCGCGGGCAGCGGGCGTTCACGAAGTTCGGGACCTTCTCGAGCGGGTTGCCGCCCTCGCCTGTGAACGGCGCATCCTTTGGGAGCACCACGGGCAGCTCGGCATCGGGCACGCCGACGATCCCGCATTTGTCGCAATAGACGACCGGGATCGGCGTGCCCCAATAGCGTTGGCGGCTGATCAGCCAATCCTTCAGACGGTAGGTGATGGTCGCCTTGCCGAAGCCCTTCGCCTCGGCGTGCGCGGCCATCTTCATGATCGCCTCGTCGCCCCCAAGGCCGTCGAAGGTACCGCTGTTGACCAGTCTGCCGGGGCCGTCGTACGCAGCGGCCAGCGCGTCGCCCTCCAGCTTCGACCCCTCAGCCTGGATCACGACGCGCACCGGGATTCCAAACTTGCGCGCGAACTCGAAGTCGCGCTGGTCGTGGGCGGGCACTGCCATGATCGCGCCGGTGCCATACCCCATCAGCACGAAGTTGCCGACCCAGATCGGGATTTTCTCGCCGCTGAAGGGGTTCACGGCATGGCGGCCCGTGAAGACGCCGTCCTTCTCGACCTTGCCCTCGAGACGTGAGCGCCGATCCTGCGCGCGCAGCCGCGCGAGCGACGCTTTCGCTTCGGCCGTGGCGCCGGGCATCAGCTCGTCGACGCGCGGATGCTCCGGCGCCAGCACCATGAAGGTGGCGCCGTAGGTGGTGTCGATGCGTGTGGTGAAGACGCGCAACGGGGCCTTGCCATCGATCCCGAACTCGATCTCCGCCCCGGGCGAGCGGCCGACCCAGTTCTTTTGCTGGATCAGCACGCGGTCGGGCCAGGCTGCAAGCTGCGCCATGTCGTCGAGCAGCTCGTCCTGGTAGGCCGTGATGCGCAGGAACCACTGTTCCATCTCGCGCTGCTCCACGACGCTGCCGCAACGCCAGCAGGCGCCGCCTTCGGCCTGCTCGTTGGCGAGCACAGTCTGGCACTGCGGACACCAGTTGACCGGGGCCTTGGCCCGGTACGCGATGCCCTTCTTGAGCATGCGCAGGAAGAACCACTGGTTCCAGCGGTAGTACTCGGGATCGCAACTGGCGATCTCGCGGCTCCAGGGATAGCTGAAGCCCAGGCGCTGGAGCTGGCGCTTCATGCTGGCGATGTTGTCGCGCGTCCACTTCTCGGGATGCACGCCGTGCTTGATGGCCGCATTCTCGGCGGGCAGGCCCAGGGCGTCCCAGCCGATCGGGTGCAGGACGTTGAAGCCCTTCATGCGCTTGAAGCGGGACACGACGTCGGTGATGCAGTAGTTCCGGACGTGACCGACGTGGATGTCGCCCGAGGGGTACGGCAGCATCTCCAGGCAGTAGTACTTGGGGCGGGCGGGATCCTCAGTGACCTCGAAGCTGCGTCCGTCGGCCCAGCGCTTCTGCCAGCGCGTCTCGATTTCGTCGAACAGATACTCGGTCATAAGTTCATGAAGACAATAGAACATCGCATCCTAACACGGGGCCTCCGGACGGCCTCAGCGGGCCAGGATGGGCCAGAAGGGTGCCAAGCACTCGCGATACAGCGCCAGCAGTTCGTCGGCGAGCGCCGACCCTTGCTCCGGATCCTGCTTGGGGGCTTCGCCCAGCAGGACGCGAACGATCGCGGCCGATGACTCCGCGATGCCGCCGAGGTCGTAGCCGCCCTCCAGCGCCACGATCGCCCGGCCTCGTGCGGGGCCTTGCGCGGTGCGCAAGCAGGAGGCCATCACGCTCGCGAATCCGTCCGGCGTCACGTTCATGCCCGCCAGCGGATCGTCGCGATGCGGATCGAAGCCCTGGGAGATCAGCACCAACTGCGGATCGAAGGCGATTCCGATCGGCTCGACGATCTCGCGGTAGACGCGAGCATACTCGGCATCGCCGCAGCCCGCGGGCATCGGCAGGTTCACCGTGAAGCCCCGGCCTCGGCCCTTGCCCACCTCGGCAAGGCTGCCGCTGCCCGGGTAGAACGGAAACTCGTGGCTCGAAACGTACAGCACGCGAGGGTCGTCCTCGAAGATGGCCTGCGTGCCGTTGCCGTGGTGAACGTCGGGATCGATGACCAGAACGCGCGCGAGGCCGCGGGCGAGCGCGTGAGCGGCGGCCACGGCGACATTGTTGAACAGGCAGAAGCCCATGGCCCGTCCCGCCTCAGCGTGGTGGCCCGGGGGACGCACCGCGCAGAAGGCCCGGTCGAGATCGTCACCAAGAACGCGGTCCACGGCATCCATCACGGCGCCGGCGGCGAGCAGCGCCGCTTCATACGAGCGTGCGCTCGCCTGGGTATCCGGATCAAAGCGAACCGTCTTGCCGCGCGTGGCCGCAACTCTCGCCACATGCTCGGGCGTATGCACGCGCTCCAACTCTTCGACCGTGGCCGGTCGCGGGCTCACCACGCGAAGCCTGATCTCGAGGCGCGCGTCCCTCAGGCCTCTTCGAACCGCATCGAGACGCTCCGGGCGCTCGGGATGGCCGGACCCGGCATCGTGTTCCCGGAACAGCGGATCGTCGTAGAAACCAACACGCAGCATCCAGCAATTGTACCGGCCACTCGGCCCGGACCACTCCCTGCCTGCTTGCCGCCGTGCTCGGGTTCTCCGGCGACGATCCACCGCAGATCAAGCCGCAGATGTCCTCGCGCGCTTCCCCCAACCCAAATGCCCGCGCCAACTTCAGCCCCGTCTCCTAGTTTCCTTGCGCTGTCCTTCTCGGCTTATCCTTTGGAAGTGAATAGGTGTTATCCGGACCAGCGGCGATGAGCGAGAAGCAGTGGAAGCACTGGATTAGGAAGAGAGTGCAAGGTGCCGCGCCCGTGCTGTGGATCTTGGAGGAACGCCTGGCCTGCTCGCCAAGACCGCTCCGCTATCGGGGACCATTCCGAGGCCGCATTCCCGTCCTTCCTCCGGAGGCACACGGTCCGCTCGTGGAGTGGTTGGCTTCCCTGCGCGAGCTGGGCATCGGGACAATCACCTGCCTCGCGACTCTGGGCGAGCTCCGGCGCTATTCGCCAGCGCTGGCCGGAGCGGCAAATCTCCTTGCGCTCTACAGCTCCTCTGGCTTCCGCGTGCACCATCATCCGGTCGAAGATCCCCATCACGCTCCTGAGGAAGCCCGTGGCGGTATTCTGGAGCAGCTGGAACAGCTCAAACCTGTCGTCTACGATGAGTACCTCTCTCGGACGGGCGCCTTCCTAATCCACTGTAGCGGTGGCATGGATCGCGCTTCGCCCGTCGCCGCCTACATCGCCGCACTGAAGCGGCCCAGCGGGCCATGAATCGACGGAAGCCGGATAACAAACAGCGGGGCTTCCGCGGCCGTGACTGAGTGAGGCTTCGCCACTGGAGCAAGTCGGCTGCGGAAGCTCCGGGTTGGACTCAGCCGCGGATATTCGGAGGTTGGGGCATTCGAAGTTGAGGGTGGTGGGT
>JAQBHI010000024.1:0-5429 GCA_032127875.1 Acidobacteriota bacterium | reverse complement strand
GCTGACGTCGCCGTTGAAGTGATGCGCCTCGCCGCCTGCGACCGCGATGGCTTCCACCGTACGCGTGGCTGCAGCGCCGTCATTGTCCAAGGCCGCGACGTGTGCGCCGGCGCGCGCGAGAGCCAGGCAGGTGGCGGCGCCGATGCCGCGGCCTGCGCCAGTGACGAGCGCCACGCGTCCGGCCAGCGACAGCGGATCGTCCATGGGCCGACCGTAGCGCAGCTGCCTCGCCGCCGCAAGCCGAGGCGCTTCTGGACGACGGCGGCGGGGGAGGCTATGGTTTGCTCGTGAACCTCGACAGCGCTATCGGCGGAGCCGTGGCCGCGGTGTTGATCGGCCTGCTGCTCGGCTTCGAGCGGCAACGCGCCCATGCGCAGGACGAGGAGCTGTTCGCGGGCGTGCGCACCTTTCCGCTGCTGACGCTGGCCGGCTACCTGGGCGCGCAAACAGGTGAGCCGTGGCTGCTGGCGGTGATGCTGGCGCTGGTGGGCGCCCTGGTCGTGACGTCGTACGTGCGGACTTCGCACGAGCAGGCGGGCGTCACGACCGAGGTGGTGGCCTTGATCGCGCCGCTGCTCGGCGTGCTGGTGCAGCGCGGCGAGGCGATGCTGGCCGCGTCGGCCGCCGTGCTGGTCGCGTTGCTCCTGACACTGAAGGCCCCGCTGCATCGCATCGCCGGGACCGTGAGCGAGGCCGAGATCCTTTCGATCCTGAAATTCGCCGTGGTCGCGGTGGTGCTGGTGCCGCTGCTGCCGCGCGAAGCGATGGGCCCCTACGGCGCGGTCGTGCCGCACCAGGTCGGACTCGTCGTCGTGATCCTGTCGGGCGTGAGCCTGGGCGGGTACCTGCTGGTCCGGGTGCTGGGAAGCCATGCGGGTTGGGCGCTCGCGGGGCTGGTCGGTGGGCTCGTCAGTTCGACGGCCGTGACGCTGTCGTTCTCCGGCAAGGCGCGCGAGGCGGCTGGGCTGGAGCGCGCGCTCGGGGTCGGCATCCTGTTGGCGTCCACGATCCTGTATGGGCGTGGCCTGTTCCTGGCTGCGCTCTTCGACCGCGAGCTGGCCTACTATCTGGCGCCCCGGCTGCTGGCCCTGCTCGCCGTCAGCGCCCTGTTCGCGGTGGCTCAGTATCGCAAGGTCACGAGCCAATCGGACGGCGCGCCGATGGCCCTGGGCAACCCGGTGGAGCTGGGCCGGGCGGTTACGCTCGCGGTGATCTTCGCGTTGGTGCTGGTCGTGTCCCGCGCCGCGTACGAGCGAGTCGGCGCGAGCGGCCTGATGTTCACGGGCCTGCTGGGCGGCCTGGTCGACGTGGATTCGGTGACGGTGGCCGTCGCGCGCATGCGCAAGCTGGGCGTGACGCCGGTCGAGGCCGCGGCCGGCTCCTACCTGCTCGCGACGCTCTCGAACCTCGCTCTCAAGGGCGGCGTCGTGGCCATCGTGGGCGGCCGTGGCCTGGCCCGGCGCGTGCTGCCCGCGTTCGCCGCGATGGCGGCGGCAACGATCGCGATGCTCTTGTTCTAGTGGCTCCTACTTCGGCTCGGTGATGCGGCCGCGAGCGCCACCAGGGCCTCGAGCAGCGCCGGCACCCAGTTGGTCATGCGCCGCCTGGTGCTAGCTTCCGTCCGGAGTCTTCAGATACTTGAGCATCTCCGAGTCCGTGGTGAGGATCAACCAGGTCTTGTCGTCGAGGCTCACGTTGAGCGTCTCCATGGTCTTCCAGAACTGGTAGAACTCGGTATCCTTGTTGTAGGCACGCGCGTAGATCGCCGTGGCCTTGCCATCGGCCGCGCCCTTCAGTTCCTGCGCGGAGCGATAGCCCGACGACGAGGCCGCGAGCACGTCGCGTTCCTTCTGGCCGCGAATCTCGGCGGCACGGCCTTGTCCCTCGGAGCGGCTGCGTTCGGCGATGCGCTTGCGCTCGGAGATCATCCGCTCGAAGACCTTCTGCTGCACCGTCTCCACGTAGCTGATCCGCTTGAAGCGCACGTCCACGAGCTCGATCCCGAACTCCGGTGTGATCTTGGCTGCCTTGTCGAGGATGATGTCGGCGATCTTCGAGCGCCCTGTGGTGATCTTCGCCATCGCTTCGGCGGCGCCGATCCCCTCGAGCTCCTCGGTCGTCTCGAAAACGCGGTTGCTGGAGCGGACGATTTCGATCAGGTCGAAGGAGGCCACGGCGTTTCTGGTCTCGCCGTCCACGATGTCGTCGAGGCGGCTCTGGGCCCCGCGCTCGTCGCGCACCGCCTGGTAGAAGCGCAGCGGGTCGGCGATTCGCCAGCGCGCGTAGGTGTCGACCCAGATGTACTTCTTGTCGCGGGTCGGGATCTCGGTGGCGTCGCCGTCGTACTCGAGCCAGCGCTTGTCGAAGCGGTGGACGACCTGCACCAGCGGCAGCTTCAGGTGCAGGCCCGGGTTCTTGACGAGCCCGCCGACCGGCCGTCCGAACTGGACCAGGATGACCTGCTCCGTCTCGCTCACCGTGTACACGGCGGCGTTCAGGACGAACAGTACGGCGAGCGCCGCGGGAAGCAGCAACTGGCGGTTCATTGGGCCACTTCCTTCCGCGAGCCCTCGAGCTGGAGCAGTGGCAGGATGCTGCGCGCCTTGTCGTCGAGGACGACCTTCTTGCCGATCTTGGGCATCAGCTGCTGCATCGTCTCGAGATACATCCGCTTGCGCGTCACCGCCGGCGCCTTGCGGTATTCCTCGTACAGGGCGTCGAAGCGCTTGGCGTCGCCCTCGGCGTTGTTGACGCGTTCCAGGGCGTAGCCTTCGGCGGCGCGCACCGCCTGCTCCGCCTCGCCCTTGGCCTGCGGCACGGTGTTGTTGTACTCGGCCCAGGCGTCATTGATCGCGCGCTCCTTCTCCTGGATGGCCTGGTTGACCTCGTTGAAGGCGGGCTTTACCGGGTCGGGCGGGTTCACGTCCTGCAAGACGAGCTGCTGTACCTCGATGCCGATTTCGTAGAGATCGCACAGCCGTTGCAACTCCTCTTTGGTCTTGCGCGCCACCTCCTCGCGGCCGATGGTGAGCACTTCGTCGACGCTGTGATCGCCCACCACCAGGCGCATCGAGGCCTCGGACATGTAGCGGAATGTCTCGGGCACGTCGCGCACGTGGAACAGATACTGCCTGGGGTCCTTGATACGGAACTGGACGATCCACTCGACCACGGCCACGTTCAGGTCGCCGGTGAGCATCACCGATTCGCCGAGCGTCTGGGGCGAGTCGGGAGCGAACTCGGTACGCGCGGCTGCTCGCAAGGTCCGAAAGCCGAACTCCATCTTGAGCTGCCTTTGGACCGGCACCTTGGTCACGGTCTCGATGCCGAACGGGAACTTCAGGTGCGGCCCGGGCTCGGTGGTCCGCACCAGGGCCCCGAAGCGCTGGACGACCGCCACCTCGTCGGGTTCGACCTGGTAGTACCCGGTGAAGAGCAGCAGGCCCACGATCGCGGCGATCGCGATCAGCCGCAGCACCGCGGGGTTGAGCTTTGGGAACGGCGGCAGGCGAATGCCGCCTCCGTCGATGTCTATGGGGCCTTGGCCCCAGCCGCTTCTTGCCATCCCTCAGTCTAAGCGATTCGAGCGCGCGGTTCCAGGCGCAAGGCTGCCGCGGCGCTTTTTACGAGACATGACTGAGGGAGCCCGCCTACGCATACGCAGACACGTACATCGGCGGCTATTGCTTCAGCGTCGGGCTTCCGGCGAGGGCCTCGACACGCTGGGCAAGGAGCCCTGCCCGCCCGCCTGGGTGATGAAGCTGTACGCGTAGCCCTAGAGCTTGACCGACTCCAGGAACGCGACGCTGCGCGGGATGTGCCCGAGCGGGTCGCCGCTTTCGTCTTCCACGTAGTACAGCGACACGCCGGCCTTGATCGCGGCGCGCAGCACGCCGGGGAAGTCCACCTGGCCCGTGCCCACCGGGACGTCGGCCTCAGGGGGCGCGCCGTCGCTTCCGGCCTCGACAGGGAAGCCCCGCTTCTGGTCCTTGAGGTGTAGCGAACGCACGCGGCCCGCAAGCCTCTCGATCAACTTCGCCGGGTCGGCGCCGGCGTGGTAGGCGTGGAAGACGTCCACCTGGAACTCGACGAGCGACGCGTCGGTCGCGCCCAGCAGCGTGTCGAAAAGCGTGCCCTCGGGCGAAGGCACGAACTCGTAGCCGTGCGGGTGATAGCCGAAGCTCAGGCCGGCCCGTTGGGCGGCCTGGCCGAAGCGGTTGAAGGCGGCGCCGGCTTTCAGGGCGGCGTCGCGGCTAAAGCCCTTCTCGTGCGCAATCCAGGGACAAACGACGTGCCTCACGCCCAGGGCCTTGACCTGAGCCAGCGCTCCCGGGAGATCGTCATTCAGCTCCTCGAGCCCCAGGTGAGCCGACTGGCAGCGAAGCCCGGCCTTGTCGAGCGCCGTGCGGAAATCGGGGAGCGAGTGGCCCCCCAGCCCCGCGCTCTCGACCTCGCGGAAGCCCATAGCGCGCACCTTGGCGAGCGTGCCCGGCAAGTCCTTCGGCAGGTACTCGCGCAGGCTCCACAGCTGCAGGCCGACGGGGCCGTTCAGCACGGTCTTGATCTCGCCACGCTCCGCCGCCAGCGCCCAGCGGGGGCGCACGGCACAGGCGCCCAGGCCTGCCGCCAGGGTGCTCAGGAAGCTTCGCCGCGCTCTCATCACTACGGCAGCTTTCCGAAGACGACGCGACCTTCGAAGAGCACGGCCGTGGGCGACAGCCCGTGAAGCGCGTAGCGGTCGATCTCGAACAGGTTCTCGTCGAGGACGATGAGATCCGCGAGCTTGCCGACCTCGATCGAGCCGAGCTGCTTCTCCAGGCGCAGCTGGTACGCGCCGCTTCGCGTGTAGCCCTTCACGAGCGCCTCGAGGCTCAGCCGCTCGCTCACGGGCGGGCGAAGCGGAGCGTCTTTGCCAGCGGCCGGTTCCTGGCGGTTGTGGCCGATCTGCAGCCCGAGGAAAGGATCCGCGCGGTCGGTCTTCCACTCGATGTGATCCGTGATGTCGCTCGAGAAGGTGACCGTCGCGCCCGCCTCGAGCAGCGGCTTGACGCTGTACATCCGGTCGTAGCGCGCTCGGCCCAGGGTGCGGTCGGCGCCGCCGAAGTAGCCGCCGTTCCAGTGCGGAGTGAAGTTGGCGATCACGCCGAGCTTCCTGAAGCGCGGCACGTCGGGGGCGCTCAGCAGCTCGTCGTGGCACAGCGTGACACGGCTGTCGAGCGGGCGCCCGAGGCGAGCCTGGGCCGCCTCCACGGCGTCGAGGGCCGTCCGCACGGCGGCGTCTCCCACGGTGTGCAGGTGCAGATCGATGCCCCTGGCGTCGAGCTCGAGCATGAAGTCCCTGAGCCGGTCCCCGCTCACCAGGGTGTTGCCGCGGCTTGCCGGGTTGCTGAGGAAGGCTTCCAGAACCGAGCTCGTGCCGATCTCGCTGA
>JAQBHI010000023.1:0-15580 GCA_032127875.1 Acidobacteriota bacterium | reverse complement strand
TGCCGCATCCAGTCCTCGAACGCCGCCAGGTCGATGCCGCGCAGCACGACGCCAGCGGGGGTCAGCGAGCCCAGGATGCCCCAGATCTTCTCCTTCGGGTCGCGCAGGTAAAGGACGACCGGCGAACCGGGGCTCAGTTCGAACAGGCTCACGCCGCGGCGCCGTTCCGCAGGCGCGCCAGGAATCTGGCGAGGCGCACGGCGCCCTCCTGCAGTTCCTTCATCGAGCGCGCGAACGAAAGACGCATGTAGCCCGGGGCGCCGAAGCCTTCGCCCGGGACGAGCGCAACGCCCTCCTGTTCGAGCAGATGTCCGCCCAGGTCGAGTGTCGTGGGGAGCTGCCGCGAGAGATACGCCTGGAAGTTCGGGAACAGGTAGAAGCCGCCACCCGGCTCGACACAGGTGAGCCGTGGTATCGCCGAGACCGCGCCGTAAATGAACTCGAAGCGCGCCCGATACTCGGCGCCCAACTCGCCGACCAGAGCCTGGGACCCGCTCAGGGCCTCCACCGCGCCCGCCATCGCGAACGTCGTCGGGCACTGCGTCGAGTGCGAGACGAGCGCCGCGCAGGCGTCGATCAGGGGCTTGCCGCCGAGGATCCAGCCGATCCGCCAACCCGTCATGCAGTAGGTCTTCGAGGCGGTACCCAGGATCGCGAAGCGCTCGCCCAACTCCTGCTTGAGCGCGCCCAGCAGCGCCTTGTCGGTCGCGACGAAGCTGAGGCGGGCGTAGGTGTCGTCATAGAGGAGCGTGATGTTCTTCTTCCGGCACAGCCGCGCGATCGCGAGCAAGTCCTCCGAGGCGATCACCGCGCCGGTCGGATTGGAGGGGCTGTTGATGAGGACCGCACGCGTCTTCGGCGTCACCGCGCGGGCGATCATCCGCGAGGTCACGTTCCAACGGTCCTTCTCGCGACACGTGACGAAGACCGGCTTGGCGCCCGCCAGCCGCGCTGCCTCGGCAAAGGTGGGCCAATATGGCATCGGCAGGATCATCTCGTCGCCCTTGTCGAAGAGCACCTGGCAGACGAGGTAGAGGGCCTGCTTGCCGCCGATCGTGATCGCGCTCTCGGCGGCGGCGAAGCTCACGCCGAAGTCTTCCTGGTAGCGCGCCACCACGGCCGAGCGCAGCTCGGGCACGCCGGCGGCGGGCGCGTATTTCGTCTTGCCCGCCAGCATCGCGGCATGCGCCGCGGCGATGACGTGCGCTGGCGTCGGCTGGTCCGGCTCGCCCACGCTGAAGTCGAGTACGCTTCGCCCGCTGGCCCGCAAGGCCGTGGCCCGCTGTGACATCGCCACCGTCGGGGACACCTCGATCGCCCGGGCCCGCCGCGAAAGTACGGGCCCCCTGGCCTCCACCGCCTTCACCTGACCCTCCGGCGGCGCCGGCGCGACGGGGTATGCCCCGACGGCGGCGACTTTTCCCGGAGGCGACGCTCCACGAGCGGCGGCACCAGGCCGCTCACGTCGCCCCCCAGGTGGAACACTTCCTTGACGAGACGCGACGAGAGATACGAGTAGCTCTCGGGCGCCATCATGAACACGGTTTCGATCCTCGGGTTGAGCCTGCGGTTCATCAGGGCCATCTGCAGCTCGTACTCGTAGTCGGAGATGGCGCGCAGCCCCCGCACGATCACCGACGCCCCGACCTTCATCGCGTAGTCGACCAAGAGGCCGGAGAAGGTGTCGACACGGACCCGCGGGTTCTTCCGATACGCCTGCCGGATCAGCTCGATCCGCTCGTCGGTCGTGAACAGCGGCTGTTTCTCGGAGTTGACCAGGATCGCGACGATCAGCTCGTCGAAGACCGAGAGGCAGCGAGTGATGATGTCGACGTGCCCGTTCGTGATCGGGTCGAAGGTCCCCGGGAACACCGCGATCGAAGGGCGCTTCGCTTTGTTCTTCAACGTTCGCGCGCCTCCCTCACTTCGAGCTGCCTCTATAGAACGTCAGCCGATGATCCCCCACCCGGACTTCCCGAGCGGCCGACAGAAGTCCTATTCTCTCCGGGAGGGCGCGCTTGTGAAAGTGCTCAGCCACCAGCACGCCCGCTTCGGCCAGCAGGCGGCCCTGATCGATCGCGCCGATCACGCCCTCGTAGAGGTCGGCAGCGTAGGGCGGGTCGAGATAGATCACGTCGAAGCGCAAGCCGCGCTCGGCCAGTGCCGGCAGCGCCGTGCGCGCGTCCTGCCGGAAGATCTGGACTTCGCCGGCGGAGCCAGCCAGCAGCGCCGCGTTCGCGCGGATGGCCGCCACGGCAGGCGCGCTGGTGTCGATCAGCACGACGTGCGAGGCGCCGCGCGAGAGCGCTTCGAGGCCCACCGAGCCGCTTCCGGCAAACGCGTCCAGGAAGCGACACCCAGGCAGGAGCGGCGCCAGGATGTCGAACAGCGTCTGGCGCACACGCGCGCCCGTGGGCCGCGTCTCCCGCCCGGCCGGGGCCTCGAGGCGGCGGCCCTTGTTGCGGCCGGCGAGGATGCGGCTCACCCGACCCTCGCCAGGCCGAAGCGCTTCTCCCAGCCGCCGCCTTCGAAAAACTGTCGGAGCGAGGCAGGCGCCCGGGCCAGATCGGCGACGTAGCGAAAGGCCTCGTCGCGCGCCGTTTCGAGCAGCTCGCGGTCGCGGATCAAGTGCGCGACCCGCAAGTTCGGCATGCCCCACTGGCGCGTGCCGAAGAAGTCTCCCGGGCCACGGATCTCGAGGTCCTTCTCCGCGATCGCGAAGCCATCGTCGCAGCGCAGCATGACCTGGAGCCGCTCGTGGGCCACGTCCGAGAGCCGGCCGTGCGTCATCAGGATGCAGGTGGAGGCCCCCTTGCCGCGCCCGACGCGGCCGCGCAGCTGGTGGAGCTGGGCGAGGCCGAAGCGCTCGGCGTGCTCGATCACCATCAGCGTTGCGTTCGCAACGTCGACGCCGACCTCGATCACGGTCGTGGCCACCAGCACGCGGATCTCGCCGCGGCCGAAGGCGCCCATCACCTGTTCCTTCTCGGCCGCCGGCAGCCTTCCGTGCAGCGGGCCGACGCGCGCAGGCGCAAGCGCCCGCGCCCACTCGGCCGCCATCTGGGCGGCTGCCTTCACGTCCTCAAGCTTCTCCGACTCCTCGACCAGTGGATAGACCACGTAGGCCTGCCGGCCTGCTGACAGATCACGGCGCACCAGCTCGAAAACTTCGCGGCGCTGGGTGGCCGGCTTCAGCAGCGTCTTTATGGGCATGCGGCCCGGTGGCCGCTCGTCCACGATCGAGACGTCCAGGTCGCCATAGGCCGTGAGCGATAGCGTGCGCGGAATCGGCGTCGCGGTCATCACCAGCACGTCGGCCTCGAGGCCCTTGCGTCGCAGGTCCTCGCGTTGCAGCACGCCGAAGCGGTGCTGTTCGTCGATCACGGCGAGGCCGAGGCGGTGAAAGGCCACCCCTTGCTGGATCAGGGCGTGCGTGCCAACTGCGACGGTGGCCTCACCCGAGGCGAGCCGCTCGTAAGCGGCCGCTCTTTGTTTGCCCTTGAGCGCCGCGCTCAAGAGCTCGACGCGATACGGGAGCTTGGCGAGGAGCCTGCGGAACGTCAGGAAGTGCTGCTCGGCGAGGATTTCGGTGGGAGCCATGAAGGCCGACTGGTAGCCGTTTTCCGCGGCGATTACCATCGACAGTAGCGCCACCATCGTCTTGCCCGAGCCCACATCGCCTTGCACCAGACGGTTCATCGGATGCGGCGAGCGCATGTCGGCGGCGATTTCGCGCAGCACGCGCTTCTGGGCGCCGGTCAGGTGAAACGGCAGGATCCGCTTGACGGCTTCGCGGGCAGCGTCGGTGATCGCGAACGAGATGCCCTTCTGCTCGCCGCGCAGGCCCTGGCGCCGGCGCGCGAGGCCGAGCTGGAACAGGAAGAACTCCTCGAGAATCAGCCGCCGGTGCGCCGGGCTGCGCGCGGCGTTGAGAGTCGCGAGCGCGTCCTTCTCCGTCGGGCAGTGCACGCGCCGCAGCGCTTCGCCTCGTCCCGGAACGTCCAGCCGTGCCCGCACCTCCTCGGGCAGCGGATCTGCGAGCTGGTCGGGGAGAGTTTCGGCGAGCTGCACCAGCACGCGCCGCAGCCCCTTGCCGCCGAGCGGGCCGAGCTTCTCGTAGATCGGGACGATGCGGCCGGTGTGCAGCGAGGCGGCGTCCTCGTCGTCCAACACCTCGAACTCCGGGGAGGTCATCGTGAGCTGGCGACTGCCGGCAGCGTCCACGTCGACGAGCCCATACAGCACGACCCGCTGGCCCTTCGCCAGCACGTCTTTGAGGTACGGCTGGTTGAACCAGATCGCCTTCAGGCGGCCGCTCCCGTCTTCGAGCCGGATTTCGTAAAGCGAGATGCGACGTGCGCGACGCAAGCCGGCGACGGCGATGGCGCCGGAAACCGCTAGCTTCATCCCCGGCCTCAGCTCAGAAATGCGCGCGAAGGCCCGGCGGTCCTCGTAGCGGAATGGCAAGTGGTAGAGCAGGTCCTCGAGCGTGACGATGCCGAGCTTCTGCAACGCCGCGGCGCGCTGCGGCCCGACGCCCTTGACGTACTGCACCGGCATGCCCAGGTCCATCGCCGCGGGCGAGTTTAATACCGAGACCGGGCACGCGGGGCCCGCCGAGCGCCGCCGTTCCCTCCTGCGAGGCAGGTGGGAGCGGCGGTCGCCGCTCTCAGCAAAGGGCGTCTCCCTCCCCCGACGTGGCGAGGGATGGGGTGGGGGATCGATGATCGAACGACCGCCGAGCCGGCTAAAAATCCAGGAAGGCTTTGCCCGGTTGCAGGCGGACGCGCTTGGCGGAATACGGGAGGCGAAAGGGTGAGAGCACGTCGAAACCCTGCGGGTTCTCTTTGGTGCGAGTGGCCTGGGCGACGATCTGCGCCACCGCGGCATTCGGCAGCGGGATCGAGGCGATGCGCACGTCTTCAGGCACGACGGTGCCGAAACCATCCTGGGTCGTGAGCTTGGCGCGAAGCTCGACGGGCACGCTGCCGCCGAGATAGCTGAGCGGGTTGAAGGCCCCGGAGCCCCCAGCGGATTTGATCGGGATCTGGTCGAGGTCGACGTTGCCCGTGGCGCTCACACGGTCCCGCTCGAAGCGGACCGTGAGGTCAGTGAGGCCGGGCGGAAGCTTGGGCGCGAGCGTCAGGTTGAGCCAGGAGTTGAGCTCGCCGTCGCGGACCAGTACCGTGCCCTTCGCCGGCGGCTCATGACGCTTGACGCGCGCCTCCATGTCGTCGAAGCGCTTCGCGAGGGCGTCGGCCGTGGCCCACGAGAGGCCTGGGCGGGTCGGCTCCGGACGGGCGTCGCCCGCGCGGATCGTGGCGGGCAACAGGAGCAGCGCGAGCAGTGCGGCCTTCATGTTGCGATTATAGCCGGCGCGGCTCACGACTTCGGGCCCTTGCCGAGCACGGCCCGGGCCGCGTTGTTGCCGGGGTCCGTCTTGAGCACGCGCTGGGCCTCAGCCTTCGCCTCGGCGCGCTCGCCCATCTCGGCCAGCAGCTCAGCCAACTCGGCGCGCACCGCTGGGTCGTCGCGTACCCACAGCGACATGCGCAACTCGCCGGCAGCCTTGTCGTTGTCGCCGCGGCGGCGATAAGCGCGGGCCAGCAGCAGGTGCGCGCGCTTGCCGTAGGGGTCGAGATAGGCGGCCTGCACGAGCTCACGCAGCGCAGCGTCAAGATCGCCCGCTTCGGTGAGCTTCTCCGCGCGTCCTAGATGCGAGGCCGCGTACTGGCGGTCGCCCCAGTGCTCCTGGTCGAGGCCGAGCGGCCGCTCCCACGCCACCGGGCGTTCGAAGCGGCGCTTGAGGTCGGGCTGCGCGAGCGGTTCGTACGCGGGCGCCCCGGCCACGAGCGGCTTCCACTCGGCGTCCGCCTCGGCCTCGCGGCCGGCGCGGCGCATGGCCCAGCTGAGCACGACCCGGGCATGGGCATCGCCGGGCGCTTCGCGCACCACGCCCTCGAGCCAGAACGCCGCGGCGTCGGCATCGCCCTCGACGAAGAGCGCGAAGCCGAGATTGAACGGCAACTCGGGGATCGGCTGCGACAGGGCCGCGGCCTGGCGCAACACCTCGGAAGCCTTGATGCCGCCGGGACCGCCCAGCCGCAGCAACGCGAGGGCGTAGTTGTTCAGCACCGCGGCGCTCGCCTCGGCCTGCGCGAGGTTCGCGTAGACGGCAGCCGCCTCCGAGTAGCGGCCAAGGTCGAGCAGGGCGAGCCCTTGCAGGAAACGCGCCTCGCGTGAGAGAGGCGATGCCGCGGACACGGGGCCGAGGGTCTCCGAGGCGGCCGCGCTGTCGCGAGCAGCGACCTGCAAACGGCCGAGCGCGAGGCGCGCCTCGTCGTAGCCCGGGAAGAGCGCGAGCGCCTCCTTGAGAAGCCGCAGCCGCGTGCTCCCCTCGGCGGCCGAAAGGCCACGTGCGTAAAGGCGATAGGCGTCGAACGGCACTCGGGGCGTACGGCGCAAGAAAGCCTCACGGGTCCCGGCCGGAGGGGTCGAGCCCGCAAGTGCCATGTCCCAGGCCAGGTTCCGAAGCAGTTGTGGCAGCGTCTCGAGCGGCCCGGCCGCCCGCAGTGGGGCCGAGAGCGTGCCGCGCTCCACGTCGAGCAGCCGCAACGCCAGCGAAACCTGCCCTGCGGGCGCTTCCCACGAGCCGATCACGATTCTGCCAGCGCCCAATGCCTCGGCGATGCGCACCGAGGTTGCGCGAGTGAGTTGCAGGACCGGGATCTCCAGCGCCTCGTGGGATCGCAGCCGGTCGATGGCGTCGACGGCGGGCACTTGCAGCTCGCGAAGCAGGCGCGGCAAAGCGTCCGCCACAGCTTCGGGGATCCAGGCGGCCTCTACGTTGGAGGGACCGGTCGGTGGCAGGACCAGCGTTGGGCTTCCCACCCTCAGCGCCGCGCTCAGAGCCATCGCGGCCGCCAGCGGGCTCATGCAGGCAGCTCGATCCGGGCCGGCGGCCTGACCCAGGCATGGGCCGTGAACTCACGGCGCAGGCCAAAGCCCATTTGCTCGTAGATCTCGTAGGCACGCCGGTTGGCCACCGTGACCGACAGACTCGCGGTCGCCAGGCCTCGGCGCTGAAAGGCGCCGAGCGCCTTGCTCACCAGCAGCCGTCCCAGACCGCGGCCCTGGAATTCAGGGCTGACCGAGACCTGACACAAGTGGCCGTTGGTCGAAGACAAGTCGCTCGCCAGCACGACACCCAGGACGCCGTCTCCCCCGTCGGCGATCAGCGACGCCTCCGTGTCGAAGCGGCCGCAGCCGGAGCGCAACACCAGCGTCTCGACGAAGCCGCGACACGAGGCGGCCGTCGAGTACGTGAGGTTGAGGGCCGCGTCGAGGCTGCCCTCGTGGCTACGATGGATGAGCTGCGCCGCCAGGGGGATGTCTTCGCGACGGAACGGGCGCAGTCGAAAGCGCGCCTCGCTGGCGCTCACGGGCAGCGACAGGTCGCGCACCAGATAGTGTCGTCGCCGGGCGCTGAAGCCGGCGCGCACGAAGCGGCTGTCGGCCTGGGGTGCTGTGGAAAACAGCGTCTGGCACTCGACGCGCTCGCTCCCGGCATGGGCCTGGGCCTCCGGCAGCACGGCCTCGAGAAGCTGTTCCTCGAGGCCGAGGCCCCGGAAGCCGTCTCGCGAGTAGAGCGAGCCCACGATCGCCCGCAGGTTGTCGACCATGTAGTAGCAGTAGGCGATCGGCTCCGCGCCTTCCTGCGCCACGCGCCCGGTCAGCGTGCGACGATCCAAACCGCCGGCGACCGCGGCCGCGACGTCGTCGTAGTCCCAGTACAACTCCCGACGCCAGAACGCGGCCTCCTCGTCCAGCAGCGGACGCAGCTCGCGCGAACTGAGGTCAGTGAGCGGACGCGTCCGCACTCCGCCTTCGCCTCACCGCTTCGAGAAGCCGCCGGAGGTGCTCCGCGTCCTTGGGCGGCAGGCCCAGAAACTGGAGCCCCGTCAGGTACTGTGGCGGCTGGCCGGGAGCCGACTCCCCGTCGAGCGAGGCTTCGGTGACCCGGACCTTGGCGCCGAGCGGGCCGTCCTCAAGGTCCAAACGAAGATCGAGGATGGCGCCATGGTCCAGCAGCGTCGGGCAGCGCACCAGGCAACCGGTGAGGCTCAGATCGACGACCGTGACCTCGCGCTGCGAACGCCCCGACAACGAACCACCGACACGCAACTCGAGCCGCGGAGAACGTCGGCGGGCGGCTGCTCTGGCGCTGTCCATGGTCGTCAGCGCCGCCATTGTAGCGCGGTACAATCGCCGCCGTCCCTTGCCAGGACTGGACCCTCCCCCAAGGGCCCCGAAGCAGCCCATGCCCGCAGGCCCAACGATCAACCGACGCCGTGAGCTTCGTGCCCGAGGATGGTGCCGCCGCGTCAGCGCTTCGCACGGGCGGAGCGCAGGCCGCTTGCTGGGCGACCCGCCGGCGCTTTAGAGGTACGCCTCCGCTTGCGCCCCATCTGCTAACGGCGCGATAATTCACGGTCTTGGAACCCCTTGCCCGGTCCGCGGTCGGTGTCAGCGGCGGCCCCCGCGATCGAGGCGACGAGTTCGTCGTCGCCCTCGAGGCGGTGAGCCGCGGGATCCGGGACCCCGTCGCCAAGCTGAAGTACATCCGCGGCTCGCTCAATCGCTATCGGACGCTCAACCGCTGCGTCCGGGCGATCCCGCTGCGCGGCTTCCGGCGCCAGGTGTATCGATGGCTGAGCCTGGAGGGCCTGGGGCCTCTGCTGGTGAGCGATCCCTTTGGCGCGGCCCCGCCGGTCGAGCTGCGCACGCGCGCTTCGCGCTACGCCAGCCGGGCGGCGCTCGCGAGTTTCACGCTGCTCGCCGCGGCCGGGGCTACCTTGGCGGCGTGGCATCTCTCCCGGCCTGCGCCCATGGTGAAGGCTGCGGCGCCGGCCGCCCTGCCCGCCGCAGTCGAGACGCTCCCGACACTGCCCGCGGCGCTGGCACCAGCCGCGGTGTGGCTCGTCGAAAAGGGCGAGGGTTCGGAGCAGTACAGCAACGGCCTGCGC
Source organism: Acidobacteriota bacterium (assembly GCA_032127875.1). Taxonomy (GTDB): domain Bacteria; phylum Acidobacteriota; class Vicinamibacteria; order Fen-336; family Fen-336; genus CADEEV01. Next base: position 6,554 of record JAQBHI010000023.1, on the reverse strand, counting down.
ATCGACCTGAGCCACGCCGTCGACGGCGAGCCGCGCCGGTACCACGTCTTCGCCGAGCATGGCGGGCTGCTGCCAGAGCTCCACGACCAGCCCGTGGGTCTGCTGTTCCACACCTCCGAGAGCGACATCTGGCCGCTCGAGGCCTCGTTCAACGAACCCCTGCGCGACAGCAGCCAGCGGCTCTTGCGCTACCTGCAGCGGAACCGGACCTATCACTACCTGGTCGATCGCTTCGGGCGCGTGTTCCGGGTGGTGAACGAGGACAGCAAGGCGAACCACGCGGGCCATGCCGTCTGGGCGAACGACGGGCGCGTGTACCTGAGCCTCAACAACGCCTTCCTCGGCGTCTCCTTCGAGAGCCGCTGGGAGGGCGGCAAGGCGCTCCCGATCACGCAGGCGCAGCTCGCGGCCGGCCGCAACCTCACCGAATACCTGCGCCAGCGCTACGACATCTCCGCCAGCATGTGCCTGGCGCACGGTCTGGCCAGCGTCAACCCCAGGAAGCACCTGATCGGTCATCACATGGACTGGTCCCGCGGCTTCCCCTGGGCCGCTTTTGGCCTGCCGGACCAGTACCAGACGGTGGCCCCTGCGGTGGCGCTGTTCGGGTTCGGCTATGATGAAGACTTCTTGAAGGTGCTGGCGGAACCCTGGGAAGGGGTCCGGGGGGGCGAGCGAGAACTCGCCGGAGAAGCGGTACGGCGTGGCGTCACGGTGGACCAGGTGCGTCGGGATCGGCAGGGGCTCTACGACCTGTGGATCGCCGCGCAGGCGAATGCGGAAAAGGGCGTGGATCGAGCCTTGACCAATCAGGGGCCGGTGAGACCGGCCGGGAACGTCGGCTAGCGGAGGACAGGACATGGTGGAAGAGCGGAAGGATCACCTTTGGAAGATAGCTCAGGAAGCCGAGGAGCGCATCGACGACCTGACGAAGACGGGCGCCAGCCCGTTGGGCCTCGACGTGGGCACGGCCAAGGTCGTGGTTTCGCGACGCAAGGGCAAGGAGATCGAGTCAGGGACCGAGCTCAACGCGTTCATCCCGGTCCCCTACTCCAAGTTCACCGAGACGATCCTGGGCCAGAACGACATCGCCTACTACCGCGACGGCGAGGAACTGGTGATCTACGGCTCGGCCACCGAGCGCTTCGCCAACATGTTCAACGCCGAGTGCCGGCGGCCGATGGCCGACGGCCTGCTGAACCCGCGCGAGAAGCGGGCCATGCCGGTGCTCGAGGCGATCCTCACCAACATGGTGCCGAAGCCCAGGACGGCCGGCGAGACGCTGGCCTTCTCGGTGCCCGCGGCGATCCCGGGGCGCGAGGCGGCACTCACCTATCACGAGGCCACGCTGCGCGGCTTCTTCCAGTCGCAGGGCTACAAGCCGGTGGCGATCAACGAGGGGCTGGCGGTCATCTTCTCCGAGCTCGAGGACCACAACTTCACCGGCATCGGCATCTCCTGCGGCGGCGGCATGTGCAACGTGACGCTGGCGTTCTTGTCGATCCCATCGATCCTGCTGGGCATCGGCAAGGGCGGCGACTACATCGACTCCGCCGTGGGCGCCGTTGTCAATGAGCACGCGACGCGCGTGAAGTCGATGAAGGAAGAAGGTGTCGATCTCTCGCGCCAGCCCAAGGACAAGTTCGAGCGTGCGCTGCGCATCTACTACGAGGAGCTGATCGAGACGCTCGTCGAAGGCCTCACCAAGCAGCTCTCCTCTGCCGACAAGCTGCCACGGACGGACCGCCCGATCCCGATCGTGCTGTCTGGCGGCACGTCGAAGCCGAGGGGCTTCAAGGATATCTTCGAGAAGGCGTTGCGCACACGCACGCTGCCGATCCAGATCGCCGAGGTGCGGATGGCCAAGGACCCCCTCACGGCCACCGCTCGCGGCGCGCTGATCGCAGCGATGTACGAGAAGTAGGCAGCGCTCCCCGCTTCAAATCGAGCCAAGGCCCCGGCACTTGCCGGGACCTTTTCTCTTTCATTCATCGACCCCCCACCCTGGCCCTCCCCACGTAGGGGGAGGGAACCGCTCTTTGTCTAGAGCGACGACAGCCGCTCCCCCTGCTTCGCAGGAGGAACGTCGGCGGCCTGCGGGCCCCGCGTTCCGTAGCTTTGCGTCTTTGCCCTCCACAAGTCCGGCGGCTGATGCGGCCTGTTACACTCAGTCTCGATGCGAATCCGGACCGGCCTCGCCGTGATGCTCGCGCTCTGCTTCGGCGCGAGCCCGGCTTTCGCACTGAAGGAATGGTACGACCACTACTTCCAGGCGCGCGATCGCCTGATCCCGGCAACTCGCTACACCGAGGCCATCGCCAGCCTGCGGGAGGCGGTACGGCTCAAGCCAAACTCCGCCGTCAACGAGCAGACCTACGGCCTGCAATTCGTCGACTATCTCCCCTACTACCAGCTCGGCATCTGCCACCTGCGCCTGGGCGACTTCAACAGCGCGATGCGGATGTTCAACATCGAGGAAGACAAGGGCCAGGTCAAACGCGCCTCCGCCTACCGCGAGCTGCTGCGCCTGCGGACGGAAGCGGAGAGCGGCGAGAGCCAGCGCCTGGCGCGCCTGGCGCGCGAGGCGGTCGAACGGCTGCTCAAGGAAGCCGCCGATCTCGCCAAGCTCCGGAGGTACGACGACGCCCTGGCGCGCCTCGCGCAGGCCCAGGCCGGGGCCGCGAATCTCGACCGTGCGACCCAGCAGCGCGTGCTCGAGATGCGGGACCGCGTCCGTGCCGAGCAGCGCGAGCTCGTCGAGGCCGCGAGCCGAGGCCAACGTTTGGAGCAGGCGCTCGCCGAGGGGAGCCGGCTGCTCGACGAAGGGCACCTGACCGAGGCGCTGGTCCGCTTCGACGAGGTGCTGACACTCGACCCACGTAACGCGCGCGCCGAGGCTGGCAGAAAGGATGCCCAGGAGCGCATCCTCGCCTCGCACACCCGCCAGAAGCTGCAGCAACGCTTCGCCGACGGCCAGGCTCTGTTCGAGGCGGGCCGCTACGAGGAGGCGATCGAGCCTCTGACCGAGGCCGCTGCCGATCCGGCGAGAGACGAAGCCCGGATGCTGCTGGCACAAGCGCGCAAGCTCGTCCAGGGAATGCGCGCGCAGCGGGACCTGAAAGTGCGGATCGACGGCTTGCTGGCCGAGGCCGACGCGCTCTCGAACGACCGCAAGTTCGCCGAGGCCTGGGTCAGGCTCGACCACGTCCTGCAGCTCGACCCGGAGAGCGTGAAGGCAAGAGAACGCCTCAGCTTTGCCCAGCGCATGACCGGCGAAGACCTGTTTCAGATCTGGATGCCCAACCTGCCGCCGCTGCTCACGTTCTTCGAGCCCAAGGCGCTGGAGGTCGAGGGGCGCTCCGTGGGCGTCGTGGGTGTCGCGACGGACGACCGCGGGGTGGTGAAGATCGAGTTCTTGCAGGAGGGCAGGCTGATCGGCCAGCAGCTTCCGCCACCACGCGCCGAGCTGGGCGATGCCCAGCGCAGCGTGCGCTTCGACCGCGAGTTCCAGCTCGAGCCCGGAGCGAACCAGATCACGGTGGTGAGCTACGACACCCAGGGCGAGACACGTTCCGAGACGTTCCGGATCGAAAGGCGGCTGCGGATCTGGGAGCAAAAGGCCTTCTTCCCGTCGGCGGCCGGCGTCGCATTCGGCCTGGTCGGGACGGGCTTCGCCCTGCAGCGGGCCAGACGGCGGCGGGCCGTCAGGAAGCGTTTCAACCCCTATATCGCCGGGGCGCCCGTGCTCGACGACGAGATGTTTTTCGGGCGCGAGAAGCTGATGGCCCGGATCCTGAACGTGCTCCATCACAACTCCCTGATGATCACCGGCGAGCGCCGCATCGGGAAGACGACATTTCTCTACCACCTGAAGGCGGCACTCGAGACGGACGAGGCCACCGACTATCACTTTTTCCCGGTCTTCACCGATCTCCAGGGCGTCCCCGAGCACGGCTTCTTCCACGCGGTGATGGCCGACGTCGTGGACGCGTTGGCGCTCTCGCCCGCGACACTTGCGGCGCTGCACTATCGCGAGGAGGGCGCCTACGACGGCCGCGACTTCAGCCACGACCTGCAAGGCGTGATCGCCGAGCTGAAGACGCGGACGCGGAGGAACGTGAAGTTGGCGCTGCTGATCGACGAGGTGGACGTCCTCAACGAGTACTCCGAGCGCATCAACCAGCGCTTGCGCGGCATCTTCATGAAGACCTTCTCCGAGCACCTGGTGGCGATCATGAGCGGCGTCGGGATCAAGCGGGCCTGGAAGAGCGAGGGCAGCCCCTGGTACAACTTCTTCGACGAAATCGAGCTGGCGTCGCTCTCTCGTGAGGACGCCGAGGCCCTGATCAGGAGGCCGGTCGAGGGCATCTTCCGCTTCGAACCCGAAGCCGTGGAGAGCATCATCGAGGCGAGCGAGCGCAAGCCTTACGTGATCCAGAAATTCTGCATTCATGCGGTAAACCGGATGCTCGAGCACGACCGTGAGGTGGTGCGCCTCGAGGACGTCGAGGCGGTGCGCGACACGGTGCGCTTCGAGGGCCGCGACGAATCGGGCCAGCCGGTGGCGCCCGCCGCCGACCGCTCGGCCCCGGCCTAGGACCTGTGGCAGGATAGGCAACGTGCGAAACCCCTTTATCGCCGGCAGCTGGGTGCGCGCCGACAACTTCTTCGGGCGCCGCGCGCTGCTGCGCGACGTTCTCGAGGGCGAGCGCGACTCGCTGTGGGTGGTGGGCGCGCGCCGGCTCGGCAAGACCAGCCTGCTGAAGCAGCTCGAGTACTGCGCCCTCCAGAATCCCCAGACGCCCTTCGTGCCGCTCTACTGGGACCTGCAGGGCAGCGCCGACGCACGCGGCCTGGCCGACGGGCTGCTCGGCAGCGTCGAGGACAGCGAGGCCTTCCGGCGCGCCACCGACATCGCCGTCGAGGATATCGAGGGCCACTCCGTGGCCGACATGCTGACGACCCTGGTGCGGCGCACCGTGCGCAGCGGCTGGCGGCTGCTGCTGCTGATCGACGAGGCCGAAGAATTCCTGACGGTGGCGCGCACCGACGCCGCAGTGCTGCCGCGCCTGCGCCGGGTATTCCAGAAGGGCAACGAGGTGCGCACCGTGCTCACGGCGACCCGGCGGCTCGGGCAGCTCAACGAGTTGCCCGAGGTCGCGACCTCACCCTTCCTGCAAGCCTTCATCCCCGCCCTGTACCTGACACCGCTCGCGCCCGAGGATGCGCGCGCACTGCTGCTGCGCGGAAAATTCAGCGACGCGGAAATGGCCTCGATCCAGGAGCGCACCGCGAACCACCCCTTCCTCCTGCAGTTGATCGCGAGCCGCCTGTTCGAGAGCCGCGATCTGTCGGCGACGCTCGACCAGGTCGCGGCGGACGAGATGGTCGCGAACTTCTTCTCGGTGGATTTCCAGACGCTCGACGCACGGGAGCGCGCCCTGCTCGAGCCGGTGGCACGCTGCGGCGAACAGACGCTCGACGAGCTCGCGCGCGCGGCGAATTTGTCCCGGGAAACCGCGCAGACGCTGCTGTTCGGCCTGAAGATGATGGGCTATCTCTCCGAGCAGGGCGAGCGCTACCGCATCGGCAACTGGTTCTTCGAGCGCTGGCTGCGCCGCGTCAGCGCCGCCAGCGAGCCAAGACCGGTATAGGATCGGTGCCGGCAGACAAGGGGGGTGCGCGGTTGGAGCAGGGTCAGGCGAGCCACCTCACCGCCCGAACCAGGAGCGGCGCGTCCGCGACATCCTCGCGGCGCGACGCGTTCGATCAATGATCGTCGGAGTCAACAAGGCTCACCCGCACGAAGGACGCGAGTACCACATCCAGTGCGAGGACCTCGGCGTCGAGCAGGCCAGCTTCGAGGTGCGTGTCTACGACAAGGGCACGGTGCTCTGGCACAAGCGTGTAGCCTACGCCGAGATCGTCGCGCAGCACCTGCCCAAGATCGAGTTCGAGGAGGCGCTGCGCAGCCTCATGGAAAAGACCATCCACACGGTGCAGGCCGCCATAAGCAAGGGCAAGCTGGGTTAGGGGCGAGCCGCTCCGCGCCGGGTAAATTCGGCGCTGCTCTGGCTAGCCGATCTTGCGCAATCGACCCCCCTGAGATCGCTTCTTTGGGGGTGGGCACCAGCACTACTCGCTGCTGGAGTCGGTGCGGACGTCGCGTGGGCCACAGCACCGCACGCTGGCGTAATTGGGCGAACTGAACGCCAGCGTGGAGTCGGCGTCGCGCCGGACGGCCTCGCTGTTCAACGATTGAAGGGGCGGAGTGCCAACTGGAGTTGTTTGCCAGCGACGCGCCCCAGCTTCCCAGTGGCGAGCAAGTGAGGCGGGTGGTGCTCGAAGAGGCGGCGCGGCTTTTCAGCAGACGAAAAGTAAAGCGGGGGCGCCTCGAACTCCGAGGCGCCCCCTGTTGCTCGATCCCGCGGGCCGGCGACCGTTACTGAATGGTCAAAGATCCGACCTGAATGGCGGTCAACTGGGTGTTGCTTGCTTCAGCATTGAGTCCATTGCATGCCAAGACAGCATCCCCACCCGAGGGTAGGTCTGCG
>JAQBHI010000022.1:0-53437 GCA_032127875.1 Acidobacteriota bacterium | reverse complement strand
CGTTGCGCGCCCTGCTCTTCGTGGTTGCGCTGATCAGCATCAGCGTCGGCATCCTCAACCTATTTCCGTTGCCTCCCCTGGACGGAGGTCACCTGGCGATTCTGGCGGGCGAGAGCCTGATCCGGCGCGACTTCAGCCTGGGGGTCAAGACCTGGATCATGAACGCGGGTGCCATGGCGATGTTCCTACTGATCGGCCTCGTGCTCTACTCCGACCTCAGCAAGGTGAGCTGGATCGGCAAGTACCTGCCGTAGTCAATTCGGGGGGGTACGGAGCCATGCACCCCCGCGCCGAACAAATCACGCGTGAACTTCGGGCGCTAGCTCCGGCCGAGCCGACCGTTGCGAGTCGCCACGATCTCCGCCATCACCGCGAGTGCTATCTCCTCCGGAGAGCGGCCACCCAGATCGAGGCCGATCGGCGCACGCAGCCGGTCGATGTGCTGCTGGCTGAGACCCGCTTCCAGCAGCCGGAGCCGGCGGCGCTCCTGCGTCTTCTTGCTGCCCAGCGCGCCCACGTAGAAGGCCGCGCTCGGCAGCGCCACGCGCAACGCCGGATCGTCCAGCTTCGGATCGTGGGTGAGCATGGCCACGGCCGTCGAGCCGCTCAGGCCGAACTCGGCGAGCGCGTCGTCGGGCCACTCGGAGATGAGCCGGTCGGCGTGCGGAAAGCGCGCCTCGCTGCCGAAGCCAGGGCGCGGGTCCACCACGATCGTGCGGTAGCCGAGGTTGTGTGCCAGTGCCGTGAGCGCGACCGCGATATGCACGCCGCCTACCATTACGAGCGTCGGCGCGGGCAGCACCACCTCGATGAAGACCTCGACGGGCGGCAGCGGGTCGCGGCGCGATCGACCCTCCGCGAGGGCCTGGCGCGCGGCGGCGGCAGCAGCAGCGTCGAGCACGCCGCCCAGCGACCCCGTGGGGCTGCCGTCGGCGCCCAGCATCAGCTTGCGCCCCAGCAGGTCGTGCGAACCTGCGATCACCGTCGCGATCGCGAAGGCGCGCTCGGCGTGAATCGCCCCACGCTGCGTCGCGTAGATGGCGACCTCGAGCGGGGCGACGAAGACGTCGATGGAGCCGCCGCAGGCGAGCCCGACCGCCCAGGCCGTTTCGTCCGCGACGCCGAAATGAAGCAGTCGCGGCGCCCCCGTCCTGAGCGCATCCCGGGCGGCCTCGACTACGGCAGCTTCGACGCAGCCGCCGCTCACCGAGCCGGCGATGGCCCCCGAAGCGGTGACCGCCATCTTGGCGCCTGGCAGGCGCGGGGCCGACCCCCAGGTTTCCACGACGGTGGCGAGGGCGACCGCTTCGCCGTCAGCCAGCCAGCGGTCGATTTCGGTGATCACGTCACGCATCGCCGTCCTCCCTCATTGACCCTCGATCCGGGCCACGGCCTTCGCGGCCTCGCGCCGCACCGCGCCCACGTCGTCGTTCGCGGCCACGCCGCGCAGCACTTCGGCCGAAGCGCCGAGCTGGCCCAGAGCTTCGGCTGCCGCCTTGCGCACGGGAGGCTGCGGATCGGCCAGGAGCCGTTCGAGCCGGCTCACCACCACGGCCTGGCCTCGGCCCAGGGCCGCCAGCGCCTTGACGGCCGCCCGGCGGGTGGCCGGGCTGCGCCCTGGGCCGGTCATCTCGAGAGCCACCGGCACGGCGCGAGTGTCGCCCAGCGGGCCGAGGGCCTCGAGCGCGGCGATGCGGATGCGGTCCGCATGCGACTCGCGCAGCAGTGCCTTCGACAGCGCCTGCCAGGCACCTTCCGGCCGCAGCGAGCCGAGCGACCGGAGCGCAGCCGCCTGCGCCAGCTCGCTGGGATCGGCCCGCAGCGCGGTCCTCAGATCGCCCGTTACTTCTGCCGAAGGCGCCGAGGCCATGGCGGCGAAGGCTGCCCCGCGAACGCGCGGGTCCGCGTCGGAGGCTCCCAGCCGCAGCGCCGCGACCACCGCCGAGCCCCCGATCACGGCCAGGCCTTTGGCCGCCTCGACCCTGACGCCCCAGAAAGGATCCCGCACGAGCGCCGTGGCGAGCGACGTGAGCGCCTGCTCGCCGCCCAGGCTCGCCAGATCCCGGGCCGCCAGTGCCCGATCCGCCGCCGTAGGCCCCGAGGCAAGGTCGAAGAGACGCTCGTCGACGGGCTTGTCGGCTCGGAGCTTCTTGAGATGAACGGCCCCGGGATCGACGAGCACGGAGCGCGGCGCCTGCTCCGCCGGCAGCGAGAACTCCTGCTGCGGTCGCTCGAGGAAGATCCGCTCCACGCGAGAAGCTGACGCAGTCGCGATCCGCACGTCGAGGGCCAGTTGGAAGAGCGCAGCGGGTCCAGCCTCGTCTTCGAGCTGCTCGAGGCGCAGTACGACCCGCTGGCCGGCTTCATCCCAGCGCCAGGAACATCGCAGATCGGGATAGCCAGCCTCGAGCGCCCACTGCGTGAAGAACCAGCTCAGGTCGTGGCGTGCCGCCTGCTCCATCGCGGCCTGCAGGTCTGCGGTGCTGGCGCTCTTGAACGCAAAGCGCCGGATGTAGCTGGTGATTCCGCTTTGAAAGGCCGCCTCCCCGATCGTGTGACGCAGCATCCCCAGCACGAGGGCGCCACGCTCGTAGGTGAGGGCTCCGAGCAACTCGTTCGGATCGTCGCTGCCGAACACCATCGGCCGCCTTTTCACCTCTGGGGGCAGCGCAAAGTACTTGTCGCTGTTCCGGAGGCGAGCGTAGGACGCGGCGTCGAGACCCTGGCTGCGCTCACGGAACAAGTCGGAGTAGTACGTCGCGAATCCCTCGGACAGCCAGACATCGTCCCAGCGTGCCGGGGTGAGCGTATCGCCCCACCACTGATGGGCGATCTCGTGCGCGGCTGTGTCGGCGCCCGGGCTATCCAGGTGGGAGCGCGCGTCCCGCAGGTAGTCGTCCCCGTATGTGATCGCGGAGACGTTCTCCATCGCCCCGAACAGGAAATCCGCGACGACGGCCTGGGTCAGCTTCGGATAAGGATAGGCAAGCCCCGTTTGCTCGCCGAAGAAGCGCAGGATCTCAGGGGTGCTGGCGAAGCTTCGGCGCGCGTCGTCGGCGCGGCCCCGGTAGACCAGATAGTCGAGCGGGATGCTGGCGCCGCCCGGGCCGGCTGGCGTCGCGCCGGCCCGGACCGTTTCGTATTCGCCGGCGACGAAAGAGAGCAGGTAGATCGGCACCGGCTGCTGGAGTCGCCAGTGCCAGGTTTTCGCCCCGCCGCCCGCCCTCGCGCTGACCAGGGCTCCGTTGCTGGTGGCCTCCCAGGCTTTGGGGATCGTGAGCAACAGCTCGGTCGTGGTCTTGTCGCTGAGATCGTCATGGCATGGGATGAAATAGCGTGCGTCCTTCGGCCAACTGTTGGACCAGACCTGTCGAGGCAGCCGCGGCCGCTCGCGCGTCGGGCCCCCGGCGTAGATGCCGCGACCGGCGACGCCGGCGTAGTCGATTGCGACCGTGACGGCCATGCCTGCCGCCGACGCCCGATCCAGGTGGATGCGCAGCGTTCGAGCGGTCTTGTCGAAGGCAAGCGGCCGGTCGCCTTCGCCCCGAACGGCCCGCACGTCGAGGCCAACGGCATCGAGATCGAGGCTGCCGGTCGGCTCGCGGAACCGGATCGTCTGCACGACGCGTCCCGTGTAGCGTGTGGTGTCGGTGAACTTCAGTTCGACGCGCAAGTGCTCGGTATCGATCTGGTCGTGGGCGGCCGCCCCGGCTCCCCAACAGCCGACCGCAACCGCGCCCAGCAAGAAGCGGCGCCAGCAGCTGATCATCCCGCCGATCCTGACACGAGCCCGAGATGGCGTCGAGGCCTGGCCTGGGACGCGCGGCAGAGACGGGCGTTCTGGGCCAAAACTGACCTTCGGCCATTCGACGGCTGGAGCCTTCGGTCGTCGCCCCGGTTCCCGCCCGAAGGCCTGCTACTTCGCCCCGGGGGCCAGCCTGTGAGCGAGCGAAGCCAGCTTCCAGTCGATCACGAGACCCTTGCCGATCTTCAGCGCCACTTCCTGGCCGTAGAGCTTTTCGACGAGGTAGAGCGCGGGCTCGTAGCTGCGCGCGCCGCCTACGCTCGTTACCGCCTTGCCGTCGTGGACGAACAGCGCTCCGCGCTGCAGCCGGAGCGCCGGAAACCACTCGCCGAACCGGTCCTGATCGCCGGGGAAGGTCGTCGCCTCGAGACCATCGAGCAGCCCTGCCTTGGCCAGGACGAAGGCGCCGTCGCAAAGCGACAGGACGTAGCGGGCCTTGTCTCCGGTCGCCTTGACCCACTCGAGCAGCGTCTCGTCGTGCAGGTCGGAGTCCATGTTGTGCTCGGCGCTGGGGACCACGAGCAGATCGATGGCCGGGGCATTCTCGAAGCCGTAGTCGGGCTCGAGTGACAGCCCCTCGAAAGTCCGCACGGAGCCTCGGCCCGGCGCGACGGTGAACACCTCGGGCGCGCCGTCGACGTGGAAGCGGAGATGGTGGAACACGTCGTAGGGGGCCATCAGCTCGCTGTTGTACACGCCGGGTAGGACCAGGAAGCCGATGTTCCTGAGCGGCGGGTCCGCAGCGTATGCCGGGGCGGCCAGCGCGACAAAGGACACCAGCGCGGCGAGCAGGGGCTTCATGCCGCGATTGTAGCGCGCTGGTTCCAGGAAGCCTCTGCCGCTTCGTTCCGCACGCTCGGCCGCAGCGCGTCGTGCGAGAATGGCGAGCGATGCGACGCGCCCTCCATGCTCTGCTGCTGTGCGCCGCGATGGCGATGCTTGGCTGTTCCCGCCCCGTGCAGATCGAGCGCGTCGTGCTGCTCGGCTTCGACGGGGCCGCGCCAAACCTGATCGAGCCGCTCGTGGCGCGCGGCCGGCTGCCGGCCCTGAAGAGGCTGATGGAGATGGGCGCCTACGGCCCCCTGGGCAGCTTCGAACCGAACAAGAGTGCCATCCTGTGGACCTCGATCGCGACCGGCAAGTCGATGCTGAAGCATGGCATCGTGGACTGGACATACGTCAACCAGCAGGGCCTCAGCGTGCCCTACGAAGACCGGGGAAGGCGCGTCAAGACGTACTGGGAGATTCTCTCGGAGCGGGGCGTCGCGACCGGCACGATCAACTGGTGGATCTCCTACCCGCCGCCGCCGCTGGCGAATGGCTTCATCGTGAGCAACGCCTTCAAGCGCGACGAGCGGCCCGATTCGGTGCATCCGGCCTCACTCTTCGCGGAGCTCAACGCCCTGCGCGTGCCGTTCCCCTCGGGTGTCGACGCCGAGCAGCGCCGCCAGGGTCTTCCAGTGTGGCGTGAGGAAGACGCCAGCGTGCCCGTGCACGCGGCCCGGCAGATCCTGAAGTCGCACCCCTTTTACATTGCCCAGGACCTGACCATCGATCGCGTGAGCGACGCGCTCTTCGCGAAGCGCCCCGTCCAGGTGTTCTCGACGTACTTCCGGCTGGTGGACGTGACGAGCCACTTCGCGACGCATTTCCTCGATCCAGGGCTCTACGCTGAGGCCGTCGCGAAGGACCAGGCCGGCACCCTGACGGCTCAGGACGTGGCGCGGCTCGACGCGGACTTCGCCCGCGTTACCGAGCCGGTCTACGCCTTCATGGACAGGACGGTGGCGAAGTACCTCGACCGGATCGACGACAAGACGCTGCTCGTGGTGTGCTCCGATCATGGCTTCCAGTACTTCGGCGGGCGCTACAACCACGCCAACCCCGACATGAAAGCGCCCGACGGGATCGTCTTCCTGGCCGGCCCCGGGGTCCGCCGCGGGGCGCGCATCGAGGACGCCGATCTCTACGACATCGCGCCGACGATCCTGGATGCGCTCGGGCTGCCGAGCGCCGAGGACATGGACGGCGCCCCCCTCCGCGCGGCCTTCGAGCCGGCCTATCTCGTGCGCCATCCGGTCGCACACATCTCCACCTACGAAAGCGGGGCCCGTGCCATTTCGGGTGCTCCGGTCCAGCATCCCGAAGTCGACGAGAAGGTCCTCGAAGACCTGAGGACTCTCGGCTATATAGGAAACTAGCCCGCATAGCTCCGTTGGAGCGCCCGCAGGGGGCGCCTCCTTGTCGCGGCGGGCGATTGCGCGCCGCGTTGATCTAGGGTGCCTGGCGCCTCCAGACCGGCGCGAAGCCCGGGTCGATCGCATAGCAGCGCGCGAACTCCTCCGCCGCCCGCTGTTTGCCAGGACCGAAGCGGCGGCTCGGCTCCGCGATCTTGTAGAGCGTGTAGCCCAGGTAGAAGTGCGCGGCGGCGCTCTGCGGGTCCGCGTCGAGCGCCTTCTGAAACTCGCCTTCCGCTGCCCCGAAGCGGCGCTTCTTGAAGGCCGCGAGGCCAGCGTCGATCGATGCCGATGGGGCGTGGAGCGGAGCCGACGTCACGGCCGGTTCGGCTGTCGGCTCCTGCGGCGGAGCCACGAAAAGAGCTAGAACAATCCACGGGAGGCTCATCTATCCTTCCTCCTTGGTCCGGAAGAACCCGGAACCTCCAAGAGTCTAGCGCAGCTGGCAGGCCAGGAAAGTGCGAAGGATCACGGGGCGCGGCTCCGGCCCCGAGCGGGCCTCAGAAGGCCCGCGGCTAGCGAACGCCTCCCGCCGCGGCGGGGGCGCTCGCGGGGTCTGGTGTGAAGACGTGCAGGCCCCCCGCCGCCGCTCCGGCCACCAGCCGTCCTGGCGCCGAGGGATCGACGGCGAGGGCGAACAAGCGCTCCGAGACGAGCCCGCCCGCGGCGAAGCGCGACCAACTGTCGCCCGCGTCGTGGCTCACGAATACGCCGCCGTTCGTGAAGTCGCTCGCGTAGACGGTGCGTCCGTCGGGGGCGAAGGCGAGACCCGCGATGTCCGAGAGCGGCAGGCCTGAGCCGCGGCGTTCCCAGTTACGGCCCTGGTCCACGGAGCGCAGCAAGCCGGTCTTGGTGGCCGCAAAGACCAGGCGATCGTCTCCGGGCAGCAGCGCGAGAGCATGGATGGTGCCCGCCTGGAGCCCATGCGAAAGCTGTTGCCATGTAGCGCCGGCGTCACGGCTCCTGAAGAAGCCGAGCGGCGTCGCGGCCACGGCCAGGTTCGCGTCGCGTCCCGAAGCGGCCACGGCGGAAACCGAGTTCGCCAGGCCCAGCTTCAGGCGCTGCCAGAGCGCCCCGGCGTCGGTCGAGCGGAGCAGGCCGTGATCTGTAGCGATCAGAAACGTGCGCTCCGAGAGTGCCGCCACGTCCGCCACCCGCGGATGGGCGTCCGCGCCGTCGACCCGCGTGGGCAGGCGCCGCCAGTTGCCGCAGTGCGAAACCGAGAGGAACACGCCGTCGTCGGTGCCGGCGACGACCTCGGAGCCGGCGAGCGTGAGGGCCAGCACCTCACGGCCCTCGAGGCCGTCGCCCAGCTTCGTCCAGGGACCCTCGAGCCGCGGCGCCGTGAGCACCCCGCTATGAAAGCGGTCGCCTGAGACCCCGACGACGAGTCGGCCGGCCTCGGGCTCCATCAGCACCCGGGAGACCAGATGTTCGGAGAAACCCGCGTTCGAGGCTGCGAAGCTGCGGCCTCCATCGGTGCTGCGCAGCACGCCCGCACCGTCGGTCCCGATGAGCAACACGCCCGGCAGGGCCGCAATCGCGTTGACGACCAGGTCCTTTGCGGTGGCGAGACGCCAGCTGTTCGCACTGTCGTCGCTCACGAACAGCCCCTCGGTCGTTCCGGCATAGAGCGTGTCGGCCCGCAGCGCGTCCTGAGCCAGCGCCCGCGTCCTGCGAGAGCTGCTCGGGATGCCGCGGATCCTGGCCCAGCGCGCAGCAGCGTCGGCCGAGCGGTAGATACCTGAGCAGGCGGTCGCGTAGACGATGTTTGGAGAGCGCCGATCGAGCGTGATCGTAAAGACGTCGGAGTCGTCGTTCATGCCCGTGTGGATGAGCCGCCAGCTCTTGCCGCCGTCGAAGCTCTTCCACGGCAGATGCCAGGTGCCGATGTAGACGACCTGTGGGTTCAGCGGGTCGATTGCCACGGACTCGACGTTGCGCAACTCCGGATGGCCGGGCGGCGTGAGGCGCCGCCACGTCTCGCCGCCGTCGTCGGAGCGGAAGACGCCCGAGATCGCGCCGGCCACGAGGATCTCTGGGTTCGAGGGAGCGACGGCGAGCGCGCGGACCGATTCCCCGGCGATACCCTGGAGCAATTCGAAGCTCCGGCCGCCGTCCTCGCTGCGGGCGACACCCCCGCCCGTTCCCTGCACTTCCCAATAGCCGACGAGGACGCGACCACGCGGGTCGACGCTCACGTTGTCGAGGCTCTGGCCGCGTTCGGGAAACCCCGGCAGGAGCCGATGCCAGGACTCGCCCGCGTCCGCCGAACGATACATGAAGCCGTCGGCCGTGCCGAGAAACAGGACCCTGGCGTCGCGCGGGTCGCTCGCCAGCGCGCGCACGTCGCCGCCGGTCGGACCCGTCGGGGTCCACGTCTGCGCCGCGGCTGGCGGGGCAAGTCCCAGCAGCAGTGCGAGCCCGGCACGCGCTTTCATCCACCTCAGTCTAGCTGAAGCCGCGGTGCCGTTCTGGAGTATGCTCTCCGGTCTTTGTTTGCGGCCCGGCGTGCCGGGCCTATCGCGAAAGGAAATTGATGAAGACCAGCGTTGCCCGCCTGTTGCTCCTGGGAGCCCTCGCCTCGACCGCCTGCGCGGGCCAGGCTGCGAAGGCTCCCTCACCCGCCCCGCCGCCGGCCGGACCCCAGACCGAGGACGAGAAGACGCTCTACGCCCTGGGCTTGGTCATGGCGCAGAACGTCAAGCCCTTCAACCTTTTGCCGGCTGAGGTCGAGATGGTCGCGCGCGGTTTCGCCGACTCGATCGCGGGCAAGACGCCCGCGGTCGCCCTGGAAACCTATGGCCCGAAGATCCAGGAGTTCGGCCGCGCGCGTGTGGCGGCGTCGGCTTCAGGGACCAGGCAGAAAGATGGCGCGTTCCTGGAGAAGGCTGCGCAGGAGACGGGCGCCGTGAAGTCGTCCTCTGGTCTGGTGCACCGCACGCTCACGGCAGGCAAGGGGGTCTCCCCTTCGGCGACGGATACGGTCAAGGTGCACTACCGGGGCACGCTCACCGACGGCAAGGAATTCGACAGCTCGATCGCGCGAGGTGAGCCTGTCGAGTTCAAGCTGAGCGAAGTGATCCCGTGCTGGACCGAGGGTGTGCAGACCATGAAGGTGGGGGAGAAGGCCCAACTCGTCTGCCCCTCAGAAATCGCCTACGGCGATCAGGGCCGCCCGCCCGTGATCCCGGGTGGCGCGACGCTGGTGTTCGAAGTGGAGCTGCTCGGCGTCAAGAAGTAGGCCGGCCGTGACGGTTCCCTCCCCGACGCGGGCGCGGGTCGGCCTCGAGCCGCGAGGCGACAGTCGTCGAGACAGGCCTTGTCGACGAAGAGATCGGTGTAACGGGGCATCTTGGCCCGAAGGGACTGACGCCATGAAGCTGTTTCGAGACGCCGGCCCACGGATCCGCGTTTTGTCGTGCAGCCTCGCCTTGTTCGCGGGTTGTGCGACGAACCCAGCGACGGGAAGGTCCCAGCTCATGCTCGTGAGCGAGTCGCAGGAGATCGCAATGGGCAAGGAAGCTGACGCCCAGGTGGGTCCCGCGTACGGTATCTACGAGGACGCGGCCCTCGAGAGCTACGTCGACGGCCTCGGCGACCGCCTCGCCGCGGGCTCGGAACGGCCCAGCTTGCCATGGTCCTTCAAGGTGGTTGACGACCGGGCCGTGAACGCCTTCGCCCTGCCCGGCGGGTTCATCTACGTGACGCGCGGCCTGCTGGCACAGCTTGGCTCCGAGGCGCAGCTCGTCGCGGTGATGGGCCACGAGGTGGGCCACGTGACCGCGCGGCATTCAGCGAACCAGATCAGCAAGCAGCAGTTCGCCACGATCGGTTTGCTGGCCGGCACGCTGGCTCGACCGGATCTGGCCGATCGCTTGGGCGGTCTTGCGCAGACCAGCCTCGGCTTGATGTTCCTGAAGTTCGGTCGCGATCAGGAACGCGAGGCCGACGATCTGGGCTTCCGCTACATGACCCGCGAGCACTACGACCCCGCTGAAATGGTCGAGGTATTCCGCAGCTTCGAGCGCATGAGCGAGGGCTCCGAGGGCGGCCGCGTGCCGGGATGGCTTGCGACCCATCCGGCACCCGAGGATCGCATCGCGCGGCTCTCGGGCCGCGTTTCGGCCGAGCGCTCGGCGAAACCCATCGTCCGACGCGACGAGTATCTGCGGCGGCTCGACGGCCTCGCTTTCGGAGCGGATCCACGTGAGGGTTTCTTCCGAGGCAGCGACTTCGTGCAGCCTGAGCTGGCGTTCATGCTCGCGTTTCCCGCCGACTGGCAAACCCAGAACCAGAAGCAGGCGGTGGTCGGCCAGAGCCAGGCGCAAGACGCGGTCGTGGAGTTGAGACTCGCCGAAGGCCGTTCCGCGGACGCCGCGGCGCGGCAGTTCCTTGCCGGGCCGGGCGTCTCGGGTTCGAGCTGGCACGCGGGGCGCATCAACGGCCTGCCGGCCGTCGAAGGAAGCTTCCAGGCTGCCGCGGGCGAGACGGCCCTGGGCGGCCGCGGCGCCTTTGTCGAGATGGATGGGCGCGTCTACCGGGTCCTTGGCTACTCGGTGGCGAGCCGTGCCGCGGCATACGCCGACGAGTTCACGGCGTTTTACCGAAGTTTTCGGCGCCTCGTCGATCGCCGGCTGCTCTCCGTGCAGCCGCAGCGCCTGGCGATCGTCAGTGTGGCCCAGGATATGAGCCTCGAGCAGTTCGCCTCGCGGTTCCCCTCGGCGGTGCCGCTCAAGACCCTGGCGCTCATCAACCAGTTGGGCGCCGGTGAGCGGCTGCGTCGAGGCACGCTCGCAAAGCGCGTTGTCGGGGACGCGCTGCCCTAGAAAAAGAAAGGGCGCAGCCCGCAGGCTGCGCCCTTTGATCACGTCTTGAAGAGCAAAGACTAGTCGTTGTCCTCGGGGCTAAGAGCGCCCTCGGGTACTAGCACCACCTCGACGCGGCGGTTCTTGGCGCGCGCGGCGGCGGAGGGGCCGCTGTCGAGGGGCTTGCTGGCCGCGGCGCTCTGCACGCTGATGCGGGCCTCTTCGACGCCCCGTTCCTGGACCAGGTAGCTCTTGATGGCCTCGGCGCGCTTGCGAGCGATCACCTCGGGGTAACGCTCCTTGGAGTCGGCGTGGCCGATCACGACGACGCGGGCACGCGGGTCAGCCTTGAGCCGCGAGGCGACGTCATCGAGGCAGGCCTTGTCGACGTTGTTGAGGCGCGAGAGGTTGCGCGGGAAGCCGGAGGAGGTGCACAGCGTCGTGGCCTCGGCCTTCTTCTCCGGGCACTTCACGCGCACCACGTCGCTCGCCGAAGCCGAGCCGCTGCGACCATCGGAAACCGTGACGGTCACGGTGATGTCGGTGTCACAGACCACGTCCGTGCTATCGAGGGTGGTTTCGGCGCCCGAGCCACTGAGCCGGCCGGCGCTGGTGGTCCAGGCGTAGGAGAGCGGATCGCCGTCGGGATCGGAGGCGGCTGCAGGGCACGGCGTCGTCTCACCCTGGAACACGGCGTCCTTCACGCAGTCGAGCGACACGGTCGGCGGCCGGTTGGCCGGCGGCGGCGGCGGCGGCGGCGGAGCCACGACCTCGCAACACGGCGTGCCAGGGTGGTAGCCGATCGCGATCTGCCGGCCGCGCTTGCTCGAGAAGCCATCGCCCGTGCCACGCCCGTCGAAGTTGAGGTTCAGCGACAGCGACGGGCGGATGAACAGCCCGGGCTTGATCCAGAACACCGGCCCGACCACGAAGTCGATCGGGTTCGTCTGGTCGAAGTCGGCACCGCTGTAGGAGCGGCCCACCACCTCAGCCTGGAGCTGGAAGATCCGGCACGAGGGCAGGTTCACGCCGACGCCCCATTTGAAGGCGTTGCCGATACCGAGACCGTCCGGATCGGAGTTGACCTCGTAGCCGATCGCGGCGTGCAGGTCCGCTTTGCGGCTCAGGTGCTTTGAGAGAATCAGGTCGCCGCCGAACGAGGTCTTGCCGGTGCCCAGTCCCTTGGCTTCGTCGGCGGTCGGCAGCTGGACGATGCCCCGGATCGCTAGCCCCACGCCGTCGCCGAGATAGTCGTCGAGGATCTTGTACTTGGCCCCGAGCTTCACGTCGCCAAAGCCCGTCTGCCAGCCCGCCGAGTCGCTCGATGTCCCGGCGAAGGGCAGGTCGTTGTAGAAACCCGCCTGCGAGGGCGCATCGACGTTGACGCGGTTCTGGACGCCGAGATTGCCGAACAGTTCGAGCCGGCTGGTCGCGCCATAGCCGACCGAGAGCCCGTGAACCGAGAAGTCGATGTCCTTCGGATCCCGATCGAAGTTGTCGCGGAACAGGCTGAATGAGGCCTTGCCCTTGGGCAGCGTGTACGCCGACGAAAGATGGAAGAGACCTGTGTCGCCCTCGGAGGTCGGCGTCGCCATCCGCATCGAATATTCCTTGCCGTCGATGGTCGTCGTCCAGGTCTTGACGTCTTCGGGCTTTACCTGGCCGTCGTCCGCCCACGCCGGCAGGGCCGTGGCGACCAGAGCGCCCAGCGCCAGAGCCGTAAGTGTTCGCTGCATGTCTAGGGTTCCTCCTCCTGAGAATCACCGCAAAGCATACACCAAAGCGAGTTCCGGCCTGAATCAGGGTCGGCCCGTAGCCTGGCCGCGAATCCGGATAACGTCGGTGACGCCGCTCACACCAGGCGTCTCGCGGGCGACCTCGCGGGCGAGTGCTCGCTGTTCGGCCGTCCTGACCTCCCCTGAAAGCGCGACTTCGCCAGCGACGGCCTTGACCGCCAGTCCATGCCCCGCGAGTTTCCTGTTGAGGGACAGCGCCAGGCGCACTTGCAGCGCCAGTTTCTCGTCGTCGAGGCTTTCGATCAGGCTGCGCCCGGGCAGCGTCGAGGTCGAGGCGCGTACTTCGAGTTCGCTCGCGACGAGCGCCACCTCGGGAACGTTCTCGGCGAGGCGCTGGGCCGTCGCGCGCGCCGCTTCGTCAGGCACGTTGCCCCGCAGTCGCACGACCGCGTCGCGCGTGGCGACATCGATCGACAGGCGGGCGGTGCTGCGATTCAGCGCGAAAGCCGTTCGAACGGCCGTGCTGATCGCGGCGTCGCGAAGATTGTCCGCGACCGCGCTCAGCGGCGCCGGGAGCGACGGCAGGCCCGGCGCGCCCGTCGGCCGGGCCTTCCAATAGTAGAGCCCGCCCGCGGCGAAACCCAGCAACACGACGAGGCCCACGAGGCGCCTGATCAAGTGTCGGTATCCTCCCAGGGCCATTCTACCGGCCCTCACGGACGGCTGGCCGCTTTTCGAGCGTTGTGCTCCCGCTCACGGCGAAGCCGCCCGTGGCGGATAGAATCGGGCGGGAGCGAGGATGGGGCGCCGCAGGGCCAGAAGCGTTGCCGTACTCTGCAGTGTCCTGCAAATGGGCGGCTGCGGCGGCGCTAGCCCTGCCGGCCCCCTTCCGGTTCCAACAGCCTCTGCGAGCGTCGTGGCGATCAGCGTCGTTTCGGGAGACAGTGCTTTGCCGGTCGTCGGCGCCACGGTCATTGTCGCCGGTGGCGCGCCGCTGTCCACCGACGGCAGCGGCCTGGCGTCGATCCAGGTCATGAGCTCGAGCGAGCTGCGCATCGAAGCTTCCGGCTTTTTCCAGCGCGACACGCCCTTCCGCGACGAGACGCGTTTCACGCTGTGGCCCGTCAAGCCCGAGGCTGGCGCTACTTTCGTCGAAGAGCTGGTCTTCAATCGTCTCATCGGCGACGGTTTGCTGACGCGGCCCGTGACCAGCGTCGCCTTGCTCTTGCCCGCCGCGTCGCGTTCCGACGCCGGGCTGCGGGCGCCCTACGAGAACGGCGCTGCGCGCCTGACGGCCGCGCTCGGCGGGATTCTCGAGTACCGCGTGGCGGAAGCGGCCGCGGGCAGCGAGGTCGCGATCGAGGTCAAGGTCGATGAGAGCGACCCGTTTTTCCGGGCGAACCCGATCTTCCAGGCGTACACTCGGGTGATCCGCCAGCGGAACCGGATCATCAGCGGCGCCATCACCTTCAGGACACTGCGCGACGCGGGCAACCGCTCGCTCGTCACGCACGAGATGGGCCACAGCTTCGGGCTCGGGCACCCCTCGCAAGCGGGGCTCATGTCGCCGGCGACGATCGGCCGCTTCGTGGACTTCACGGAGGCCGAGAAGCTCGAGATGCGGCTCATGCTGCAGCGGCTGCCCGGCACGGCGCCGCCGGACGACGATCGCGCGGCGATGGCTTCGGGCGTTCGGTTCACGGCCCGGCTCGGGTGCTTCTCGCCGGAGGCGCCGTGATCTGCCCGGCCTGCCAGGGCGACAACCGCGAGGAGGCGCGGTTTTGCTTCGCCTGTGGCGCGCCGATGACCGAGTTGCGCCGCGGCCAGAGCGTGGCCGGGCGCTACCGGATCCTGGCGCCTCTCGCCAAGGGTGGCATGGGCACCGTGTTTCGGGCGGAAGACCTCGTCACCGGAGGGCAGGTGGCGCTCAAGCTCCTGGCCGCCGACTGGGCCACGCAAAAGGAGATGGCACGCCGCTTCGAAGACGAGATGGAGCTCGCCCGCAAGGTCCGCCACCGCAACGTCTGCCGGGTCGTCGACTGCGGCGCCGACGGGCCGCTGCGCTACATCGCCACGGAGTTCATCGAGGGCACCGACTTGAAGCGCCTGCTCCACACGACCGGCGGCCTGCCCGCGGCAAAGGCCTTCGACGCCTCGATCCAGATCGCGCGCGGCCTGCAGGCCGTGCACGACGCCGGCATGATTCACCGCGATGTGAAGAGCCCGAACATCATGGTCGATCGAGCAGGCCGTTACCGACTGATGGACTTCGATATCGCCAAGCGCGCCAACTCGGACACGGGGCCCGGCGAGGGCGGCAGCGTGCTCGGCACTCCGGACTACATGAGCCCGGAGCAGGCCCGCGGCGAGTGCCTGGACTTTCGAACGGACATCTATTCGCTGGGCGTCGTGCTCTACGAGATCTTCACGGGCGACGTGCCGTTCCGCGGCGAGACCTCGCGGGCCGTCATCCTGAGGCATCTCGAGGAGGCGCCGCCGCTCGAAGGGCCTGCCGCCGCAAAGATTCCGGCGGCTGCATTGCCGATCCTGCGCAAGGCGCTCGCCAAGGATCGCGCCGGCCGCTACACGCGCGCCCGGGGGCTGGTCGAGGCCCTGCGGCTGGCCCGGGCCACAGCGGGCATCGGCGCGGTCTAAGATGGGCTGTCTGGAGGCTAGCGCATGAAGCTCATTACCCCGCGCCTGTTCTGGCTCGCCCTGATCGTGATCTCGACCGCGGCAGCGGCGTCGGCGGCTGACATGCCCGAGATCGCCAAGCGGGGCGTGCTGCGCGTGCTCGCGGTCGTGATCGACGACGAGCCGCAGTTTTTCTCGCTCAAGCCGCGCACCCCGCCCGGCTTCGACCACGAGGTCCTCGACGGCTTCACGAGGTTGCAACGCATCAGGCTGGAGCTCGTGCGCATCCCCAGCTACGACGCGCTGATCCCGGCGCTCCAGAAGGGCAAGGGCGATCTGATCGCCGGCGGCTTCACCGCCACCGACTCGCGCAAGAAACTGATCGCGTTCAGCGAGGAAGTGTTCCCGACCAGGAACGTCGTCTACTCCCGCAAGCCGGAGAGCGTCATCAAGAGCGTCGACGAACTGAAGGCGGCGAAGGTCGGCACCTACAAGGGGACCTCGATGGCCGAGGCGCTTCTCGCCGCGGGCGTTCCGGCTACGGCGCTCGACGACAGCATCGAGCTGGGCGGTTTCCCGGCGGCGCTCAAGGCGGGCCGGATCACGGCCGCGGTCGACGGCGTCGAGGCGGCGCTGATCGCCCGGGTCGCAGATCCAGAGCTGCAGATCGGCATGTTCCTGGGCGCGCCGGAGTCGCTCGCCTACGGCGTTCGCAAGGAAGACGCGAAGCTGCTCGGCGCGCTCAACGACTATATCGGCAACCTGCGCAAGACCCAGACTTGGAGCCGACTGGTCGTGAAGTACTTCGGTGAGAGCGCCCCCGAGATCCTGAGGCGAGCCCGGGGCAACTAGGGCATGACGCGGCGGTGGCGGGTTTGTTCTTCCTCGTAGTACTTGCGATACAGCACGTCCCACTCGTCTGAGCCCTCGACGATAGGGCGCTTCTGGGTCTCGATCTTGCGACGGACGAGCGCGTCGATCGCCTCGTCGGCTTTCATCTCGCCCTCGATCATGCGCACGATCTGCTGGCGAATCTCCTGCGGGTCCGCGAAGTACTCGACCGAGTCGTCGGCGTCGAGGTAGTCGAGCACGGCGTGCGAGATCCGCAGGATCTTCTCGCGGCTGAGCCTCACAGGATGATGCCCTTCTCCTTGGCCAGTCGCTTCTTGACCATCTTGAACATCTCCGAGTAGGTGATGTTCATCCGCTCCATTTCGCCCGCGTGCTGGAGCAGGAACTCGCGGGCCTCCTCGTTCAGCTTGTCCTCGATCAGCAGTTCGTCGGTGATGACCCTTGCGATGCCCTCGACGAGACGCGGCTCGGAATCGACCTCGAGCTTGCCTTCGGCCACCAGGGTCTTCACGATCTTCTTCGAAAAGTACTGAACTTCGTCTGCCGTCAGGCGCATGAGGACGCCGAGTATACCGTGTTATTCTCGCGCCGACATGCTCCACGTCGTGTGCCACGCTGCCGTCTCCGAGGCTCTGGCACGGCTGCGAGACAAGACCACCCCGCCGGCCACGTTCCGGCGCCTGGCGAGGCGCGTAGCACTGATTCTGGCGGCCGAGGCGACGCGCGAACTGCCCACCGCAGACGCCCAGGTCGAGACACCGCTCGAGACGACCTTGGCCGCGCGGCTGTCGACGCGCGTGGTGGCCGTGCCGATCCTGCGCGCCGGGCTCGGCATGCTCGAAGCCTTTCTCGAGATCGTGCCCGAGGCCGAGGTCGGCTACTGCGGCCTCGAGCGCAATGAGCAGACGGCGCTGGCGCGCCGCTACTACGAGAAGCTGCCGAAGGACCTGGAGCACGCAGCGGTCTTCGTCCTCGATCCGATGCTCGCTACCGGTGGCTCGGCGGCGATGGCGATCGAAGGCCTCGAAGGCCTGGGCGCGCGGGACGTGCGGCTGATCTCGGTTGTGGCGGCGCCCGAGGGCGTGCGGCACCTCGAACAGGCGGCGCCCGACACGTTGATCTGGACCGCGGCCCTCGATCGGGAGCTGAACGATCGGAAATACATCCTGCCCGGGCTCGGAGACTTCGGGGACCGCCTGTACGGGACGTGAGTCGAGCGCGGTCCAGGCGCGCCGATTCGCCAACCAGATGCCGCTTCGCGAGTTCACCGCGCGACCTGAGTGGTCTTGACGCGCAGCCGACGCGCGCGATACCCTCGCGTCGCCTTTCGAGCGTCTCTGCGCGAGACAACTGAATCACATGTCTCAGATTTTCCATCGCAGCACCAATACGCTCTCCAAATTCAGCATTTTTGGCGGAACCTTCCTGGCGGCGGGGGGACTGTGGTTGGCGCTCGAGCTGACGCGCTCGCCCTACGTCACAAACGCGGGCGTCGCCAGGGAGCAGCCGGTGCCTTTCAGCCACGCGCACCACGTGGGCGGCATCGGCATCGACTGCCGCTACTGCCACACCTCCGTGGAGAAGGCCGCCTACGCGGGGATTCCGCCGACCAAGACCTGCATGAACTGCCACTCGCAGATCTGGAGCCAGAGCCCGACCCTGGAGCCGGTGCGCGAGAGCTATCGCACGGACAAGTCGATCGAGTGGGTCAAGGTGAACGACCTGCCGGACTTCGTCTACTTCGACCACAGCGCGCATGTGAACAAGGGCGTCGGTTGCACCACCTGCCATGGCCGCGTCGACCAGATGCCGCTCATGTGGCAGGAGAAGTCGCTGCAGATGGAGTGGTGCCTGGACTGCCATCGCGCGCCCGAGAAGTACGTTCGCCCCAGGGCCGAGGTCTTTAGCGTCGCGTGGCAGGCCCCGCCGAACCAGCTCGAAGAGGGGAGAAGGCTCGTGACGGAGTACAAGATCCACACGCGCACGAGCTGCTCGACCTGCCACCGATGAGCGCTGAGAGCCGGCTCGTGCCCGCCATCAAGCTTGACCTTTCCGGTGTCCGCCGCCGTCTGGACGGGACTCAGCGCCGCACTTATTGGAAGAGCCTCGAGGAGCTGGCCGAAACGCCGGAGTTCCTCGAGTTCCTGCATCGCGAGTTCCCGCGGCAGGCCGACGAATTCACCGACCCCGCCGGGCGCCGCGAGTTCCTGCGCGTGATGGGCGCTTCGCTCGCCCTCGCAGGCCTGACGGCCTGCACCAAGCAGCCCGAAGAGAAGATCGTGCCGTACGTGAAGCAGCCCGAGGAGATCGTGCCCGGCCGGCCGCTGTATTTCGCGACGGCGGTGCTCGACGGCGGCTACGCGAAGGGTGTCCTGGTCGAGAGCCACATGGGCCGGCCCACGAAGATCGAGGGCAACCCTGAGCACCCGGCCAGCCTGGGCGCGACCGATGCGCAGGGCCAGGCTGCGGTGCTCGGTCTCTACGATCCGGACCGCTCCCAGACCGTCCGGTCCTACGGCGAGATCCGCTCCTGGCAGGAGTTCCTGGCCGTGCTCAAGCCGGCGCTCGCGAAGCAGAAGCCGATCTCCGGCGCCGGCCTGCGCATCCTCACCGAAACGCTCACCTCGCCGACGCTCGCGAAGCAGCTCGAAGACGTGCTCGCGGAGTACCCGCAGGCGAGCTGGCACCAGTACGAACCCGCCGCTGCCGATAATGCCCGCGCGGGCGCCCTGCTCGCGTTCGGGGAAGCGGTCGAGACACGCCGGAATTTCGACAAGGCCGACGTGATCCTCGCCATCGACGCCGACTTCATCGGTGGCGGCCCGGCGAATGTGCGCCACATCCGCGACTTCGCGACGCGGCGCAAGATCCGCGGCGAGCAGGCTCAGCTCAACCGGCTGTACGCGATCGAGAGCAGCCCGACGCTCGTCGGCGCGAATGCGGACCACCGTTTGCCGATCCGCCCGTCCGAGGTCGAGGGCGCGGTCCGACAGATCGCCACGCTGCTCGGGCTAGCGGTCTCCGGAGGCAGCGCCGCGCACGCGGCGTGGGTGGGGCCGATGGTCAAGGACCTGCAGGCGCATGCGGGCGCAAGCCTGGTCATTGCAGGGGAATCGCTCTCGCCCGCTGCTCACGCCCTCGTCCATGCCATCAACGAGCGCCTGGGTAACGTCGGCAAGACGCTGTCCTATTCCACGCCGGTCGCGGCAGCGCCTTGCGACCAGAGCGCCTCGCTCCAGGAACTCGTTGCCGCAATGTCGGCCAACAAGGTCGACATCCTGCTCGTGCTCGGCGGCAACCCCGTCTACAACGCGCCGGCCGACGTGCCCTTTCGCGAGGCGATGATGCGGGTTCCGCTGCGAATCCGGCTGGGGCTCTACGACGACGAGACCTCGGAGCGTTGCCACTGGCAGCTCCCCGAGGCGCACCCGCTCGAGACCTGGAGCGACGCGCGCGCCTACGACGGCAGTGCCACGATCCTCCAGCCGCTGATAGCGCCGCTGTACGGCGGAAAGTCGGCGCACGAAGTGCTGGCCACGCTCACGGCCCACGCTGACCGCACCAGCTACGCGATCGTGCGCGAGCACTGGCAGGCACGGCTCGGGCCCCTCGATTTCGAACGCGCCTGGCGCCGCACGCTGCACGACGGCCTGTTGGCGGGCAGCGCGCTCCCGGAGAAGGCCGTTGTCGTGAAGCTGGGGGACTGGACTCGAGGCACGCCGGCAACCGTGCCAGCGGGACTGGAGGTGGCGTTCCGCGTCGACCCATCGGTGGGCGACGGACGCTTCGCGAACCTGGGCTGGCTGCAGGAGTTGCCCAAGCCGCTCAGCAAGCTGACCTGGGACAACGCGGTGCTGATGAGCCTCGCCACGGCAAAGCGCCTGGGGGTCAGCTCCACGTCGAACTTCGAAGGCCGCGTCGAAAGCGCTGGAGAGCCAACACCGCAAGGCACGCTCACCGACGTGGTGGAGGTGAAATCCGGCGGCCGCTCCGTCCGCGGGCCGGCCTGGATCGTCCCCGGCCATCCCGATGGCGTCATCACGATCCATCTCGGCTACGGGCGCACCCGCGTCGGTCGTGTGGGCACGGGCGCCGGCTTCAACGCGAACCTGATTCGCACCGCCGCCGCGCCGTGGTGGGACACCGGCGTGAGTGTCGCGAAGACCGGCGAGCGGCGCGTTCTGGCCTGCACCCAGGACCACTGGAGCATGGAAGGCCGCAACATCATCCGTGCCGCGAGCCTCGAGGAGTACGCGAAGAACCCCGAGTTCGTCAAGGAGATGGGCGAGGAGCCGCCGCAGGACCTGACGCTGTACCCGCCCCACCCCTATCCAGGGCACGCCTGGGGGATGGCGGTCGACCTCAACAGCTGTGTCGGCTGCAACGCCTGCGTCACCGCCTGCCAGTCGGAGAACAACATCCCGGTAGTGGGCAAGGACCAGGTGGGCCGGGGTCGCGAGATGCACTGGATCCGCGTCGATCGCTACTACGCGGGCGATCCCGAGAAGCCCGAGAGCCTCGAGACCCAACACCAGCCCGTGCTCTGCATGCACTGCGAGAACGCGCCCTGCGAGGTCGTCTGTCCTGTCGCCGCCACCGTGCACAGCGACGAAGGCCTGAACGAGATGGTCTACAACCGCTGCGTCGGCACCCGCTACTGCTCGAACAACTGTCCCTACAAGGTGCGCCGTTTCAACTTCTACCTGTACCAGGACTGGGACACGAAGACGCTCAAGATGCAGCGCAACCCCGACGTCTCGATCCGCAGCCGGGGTGTGATGGAGAAGTGCACCTACTGCGTGCAGCGCATCAACGAGAAGCGCATCGACGCCCAGAACGAAGGGCGCGAGATCAGGGACGGAGAGATCCAGACCGCTTGTCAGCAGGCCTGCCCGGCCGAGGCGATCGTCTTCGGCGACCAGAACGACGCAGCCAGCCGCGTGGCGCGGCTCAAGGCCGAGCCGCGCAACTACGGGTTGCTCGCCGAGCTCAACACCCGGCCGCGCACCAGCTATCTCGCCGCCGTCCGCAACCCCAATCCCGAGATGCCGGGCCCCACCGCCCGCAGCGCAGGCCAGCTTGCCGCGGCGGCGGGATTCACCCCCGACGTCGCGGATCTTGGTGACGTGCCGGAGCGGGGACGCTCAATCAATGGCTAGTGCGTCGCAGCCGCCCGCCTCCGACCACGAGCGTCGGCCCGATGCCAGGACACACCAGGCCGCGGCCGACCGGCTGATCGCGCCGGGCCACGACTTCGGCAGCGTCACCGACACCATCAGCCAGATCGTGTTGCAGCGCAGAACACCGCGCGGCTGGTGGGTCGGCTTTGCCCTCGGCTTCCTGCTACTTCAGGGCCTGCTCCTGTGCACCGCCAAGTTGCTCTTCGAGGGCGTCGGCGTCTGGGGGATCAACATTCCCGTGGGCTGGGGTTTCGCGATCCTCAACTTCGTGTGGTGGATCGGAATCGGACACGCGGGCACGCTGATCTCCGCCATCCTGTTGCTGTTGCGCCAGGAGTGGCGCACCTCGATCAACCGCTTCGCCGAGGCCATGACGCTGTTCGCGGTGGCCTGCGCGGCCTATTTCCCGGTCTTTCACACCGGCCGGCCGTGGGTTGCGGCCTACTGGCTGATGCCCTACCCCAACACGATGGGGTTGTGGCCCAACTTTAGATCGCCTTTGATCTGGGACGTGTTTGCCGTGACGACCTACGCCACGGTGTCGGCGATGTTCTGGTTCGTCGGCCTCATCCCCGACCTCGCGACGCTGCGCGATCGCGCCAAGAGCAAGCCCTGGAAGATCGTCTACGGCATGGCGGCGATGGGTTGGCGGGGCTCGGCTCGGCACTGGCACAACTACGAGACCGCCTACTTGCTGCTCGCCGGCCTGGCGACGCCGCTGGTCGTGTCGGTGCACACCGTGGTCAGCTTCGACTTCGCGACCGGCCTCGTGCCCGGCTGGCACGCCACGATCTTCCCACCCTACTTCGTCGCGGGCGCCATCTACGCGGGTTTCGCGATGGTGCTGACGCTGTCGATCCCGCTGCGCAAGTTCTACGGTCTCGAAGATTTCATCACCCTGAAACATCTCGAGAACATGGCCAAGGTGATGATGGCCACGGGCTTGATCGTCGCGTACGGATACACGATGGAAGCGTTCTTCGGCTGGTACAGCGGCAACCAGTACGAGGGCTTCACGATCTGGACCCGCATGACGGGACCCTATCGAAATCTCTACTGGGCGCTGATCTTTTGCAACGTGTTCTGGCCGAACCTGCTCTGGATCAAGAAGCTCAGGACCAGCGTGGCGTTCCTGTTCGTCTCCTCGCTGGTGGTGGGCGTCGGCATGTGGCTGGAGCGCTTCGTGATCATCGTCACCAGCCTGCATCGTGACTTCCTGCCGTCGTCGTGGGGTCTGTACGCCGGGACGCAGATGGACTGGGCCGCATACGTCGGCACCATCGGCCTGTTCATCACGCTGCTGTTCCTGTTCGTGCGCTTCCTGCCCGCGATTTCGATCTTCGAGATGCGCACGCTGGTGCCCGCGGCCGAGTTGCCCGAGGAGGCGAAGTGAGGCCAGCGGTCTACGGCCTGCTGGCCGAGTTCCACTCCCCGCACGAGGTGGTCGAGGCGGCGAAGCATGTCCACGAAGCGGGCTTCCGCAAGGTCGACGGCTTCTCGCCCTATCCCATCGAGGAGCTCTCCGAGGCGCTCGGCTTGCACCACTCGCCGCTGCCCAAGCTGGTCCTGGCCGGCGGGATCGTGGGCTTGCTGGCAGGCTTCGGGCTTCAATACTGGGCCGCAGTCATAGCGTATCCCATGAACATCGGCGGACGGCCCTTCTTCTCCTGGCCGGCGTTCATCGTGCCCGCCTTCGAGACCACGATCCTGTTCGCTGCGGGGACCGCGGTTTTCGGGATGCTGGCGCTCAACGGGCTGCCGGAACCCTATCATCCGGTTTTCAATGCGCCCAACTTCGCGCTCGCCTCGCGCGACAAGTTCTTCATCTGCATCGAAGCCACCGACCCGAAGTTCGATCGGCAGGCCACGAAGGCCTTCCTCGAGAAGATCGGCGGGGAAGTGGTCGAGGTGGAGCACTGATGCGCCCGGCCATCGGCCTGCTCCTGCTCGCGGCCCTCGCGGGCGGCTGTCGCCAGGACATGCACGACCAGCCGCGTTTCAAGCCGCTCGCGAAGAGCGACTTCTATCCCGATCACCGCTCGGCCCGGCCGCTCGTCGAGGGCACGGTGGCGCGCGGCCAGCTGCGCGACGATGAGGCGCTGTACACGGGCAAGAACGGCAAGGAACTGACCAGGGTCTTTCCTTTCCCGATCACGGCCCAGGTGCTGGCCCGCGGTCAGCAGCGCTTCTCGATCCATTGCACGCCCTGCCACGGAAGGCTCGGCAACGGCGAGGGCATGGTGGTGCAGCGCGGGTTCAAGCGGCCGCCGTCGTTTCACGTCGACCGGCTGCGCCAGGCACCACCGGGCTACTTCTTCGACGTAATGACGATCGGCTTCGGGGCGATGTCCGACTACTCGGCACAGCTGGATGCCGAAGACCGCTGGGCGATCGTCGCCTACATCCGCGCCCTGCAACTGAGCCAGCACGCGACGCTTGCCGACGTGCCCGAAGCAAGGCGCGCCGAGCTGGACGCGAGCCTGGGCAAGGCGCCCGAGGCGAAGGCCCAGGAAGCGAAGGCCCACGAATGAGCGCCGAGTTCCAGGTCCCGCCGCAGCTCGAGAAGCTGCAGAGAGGTGCGCTGGCCGCGGCGGGGGTCGGCGTCGTGGCGTGCGCGCTCTTCGGCTTTCAGAACCCGGCGCAGTTCTTCCGCTCCTACCTGTTCGCCTTCCTGTTCTGGTCGAACGTTGCGATCGGCTGCCTGTCGATCACGCTGATCCACCACATCACCGGGGGCCTTTGGGGGCTGGTGACGCGGCGTGTCCTGGAAGCGGGCACGCGCACCCTGGTGGTCCTGCCGCTGTTGTTCGTGCCGATCGTCCTCGGCATGCACGATCTCTACATCTGGTCCCGGCCGGAGGTCGTCGCGGCCGATGCCGTGTTGCAACACAAGCGCCTGTTCCTGAACCCAGGTTTCTTCCTGGCGCGCGCGGCGTTCTACTTCACCGCCTGGATCGGACTCGCCTTCTTCGTGAACAAGCTCTCGCGCGAGCTGGACGCAGGCCCGCGCCAGAAGATCGAGCGGCGCCTGAGTGGCATCGCGGGCGGCGGCCTGGTGCTGATGGGCCTGACCATCACCTTCGCGTCGGTCGACTGGGCGATGTCTCTCGATCCGCACTGGTTCTCGACGATCTACGGAATCATGTTCATGATCGGCCAGGCGCTCTCGGCCCTGACCTTCGTGATCCTGGTAATGGCCTCGCTGTATCGCGAGAAGCCCTTCGTCGGAGTGGTGGCGCCGGCGCACATGCATGACCTCGGCAAGCTGATGCTCGCCTTCACGATGCTCTGGGCCTACATGCACTTCTCGCAGTTCCTGATCACCTGGTCGGGCAACCTGCCGGAGGAGATCCCCTGGTACATAAGGCGCTCGCAGGGAGGCTGGCAATACCTGGCGCTTCTGGTTGTGATCTTCCACTTCGCGCTGCCGTTCCTGATGCTGCTGTCGCGCGACCTGAAGCGGAACGTCCGAACCCTGGCCGGGATCGCGGGCCTGGTCTTCTTTTTCCGGCTCCTCGACCTGTTCTGGCTCGTCGCGCCAGACCTCGCCGGCCACGGCCACGCCGGGAGCGTCTCCGTGCACGCGCTCGACATCGCCACGAACCTGGCCGTCGGCGGGTTCTGGCTCGCGCTATTTGCCCGCGAGCTTAGGGGCCGTCCGCTGCTGCCGGTGGGCGACCCGGAGATCCGCGAGTTGATGCACGAGGCCGGCGCTCTGGAGCAACACTCATGAGCGAGCATCACTCCGACGGCGCCGAGAACCCGGATGTCCGCTTCGAGGAAAAGGACGTGCGCGCCTCGGCGATCCTCAAGTTCGCCGTCTACCTGCTGCTGGCGACGATCGCCGTGCTGTTCCTGATGCAGCGCCTGTACGTGGGCTTCGCGCGCCATGAGGCTAGCCAGCAGCCGCCGGCCCCCATCATGCACACGCCGCCCGATCGTCAGCCGCCCCTGCCGCGCCTGCAGCAGCTCCCGACGCGAGACCTCGAAGAGATGCGCGAGCGGGAGAGCGCGGCGCTGTCCAGCTACAGCTGGGTCGATCCGCCCTCGGGCATCGTGCGCATTCCGATCGACGAGGCGATGCGGCTCGTAATCGAGCGCGGGTTGCCAGTGCGCGGCGCCGAGCCGCCGGCTGCAGCCGGCGCGCCGAAGGCCGGAAACAAACGGCAGTGAGCGCCCTCTTGATGCTGGCCCTGCTGGCCGGCCCCGCTGCGGCGGCCGGCAGCTCGGACGCCCGTCCCAGGGCGCTGCGCGAGATCGGCTTCGATCAGCGGCTCGGCGAGACGCTGCCGCGCGATCTCGCCTTCCGCGACGAGGCCGGCCACGAGGTGCGGCTCAGCGACTACCTGGCCGCGGGCAAGCCCGTGGTGCTCTCGCTCAACTACTACGCCTGCCCGATGCTGTGCACCGTCACGCTGAACGGCCTGGCCGGCGCGATGAAGGCGATCTCGATGGACGCCGGGCGTGAGTTCCAGGTGCTGACGGTCAGCTTCGACGCCTCGGAAACGCCGGCGCTGGCGGCCGAGAAGAAGAAGCAGTACGTCGAGCGCTACGGCCGCGCGACGGCCGCCGCGGGCTGGCGCTTCCTCACGGGCGAGCAGGCCTCGATCGACGCTCTCACCAAGGCCGTCGGCTTCCGCTACGTGTGGGACGCGGAGACCCGGCAGTGGGCTCACCCGGCCGGCATCGTCGTGCTCACACCGGACGGGCGCATCGCCCGCTACCTTTACGGCATCGAGTACGCGCCGCGGGACCTGCGCCTGGCGCTGGTAGAGGCGGCCGGCGGCCGGATCGGCAACGTCGTCGATCAGGCCATCCTGTTCTGCTATCGCTACGACCCGGTGACCGGGCGCTATGGCGCCGCGATCATGCGCGTGGTCCGAACCGGCGGTGTGGTGACCGTGCTCGCCCTGGCGGCGTTCATCGTGATCATGCTGCGCCGTGAACGCGCGGCCGCTGCGGCGGCGGGGGGACGCTAGCCATGTTCTCGGGCTTCCCGCTCTTTCCCGAACAGGCCTCGACGCTGGCCGGCAGCGTCGATGGGCTGTATTTCTTCCTGATCGGCGTCACGGTCTTCTTCTTCGTGGCGATCTCGGCGGCGCTGCTCATCTTCGCGGTCAAGTATCGGCGCCGCTCGCCGAGCGAATGGCCCGAGGAGATCCACAGCTCGCTGCTGCTGGAGCTGGCCTGGACCATCGTGCCGTTCCTGATCACGATCGTGATCTTCGTCTGGGGCGCGACCTTGTTCTTCTCGATGAACCGCCCCCCCGACAACGCCATCGAGATCAGCGTCGTGGGCAAGCGCTGGATGTGGAAGCTGCAGCACATGACCGGCCAGCGCGAGATCAACCAGCTGCACATCCCCGTGGGCCGGCCCGTGAGGCTGACGCTCACTTCCGAGGACGTGATCCACAGCTTCTTCGTGCCCGCCTTCCGGGTGAAGAAGGACGCCGTCCCGGGCCGCTACAACGTGATGTGGTTCGAGGCGACCAAGGCCGGGCGCTACCATTTGTTCTGCGCCGAGTACTGCGGGACCCAGCACTCGCGCATGATCGGAGAGATCGTCGCCATGGAGCCTGCCGATTTCCAGACCTGGATCCAGGGCGGGCCCGCCGCGGAGTCGCCGGTTCTCGCCGGCCAGAAATTGTTCCGCGAACTCAACTGCGTGACCTGCCACCGCCCCGATTCGCAAGGTCGCGGGCCGGTGCTCGATGAAGTGGCGGGCAGCACGGTCAGGCTCGCGGGAGGCGCCACGGCCGTGGCGGACGAAAGCTACCTGCGCGAGTCGATCCTGGTTCCGGCGGCCAGGATCGTCGATGGCTACCAGCCGATCATGCCCACCTATCAAGGGCAGGTGAGCGAGGAGGGCGTGCTGCACCTGATCGCCTACATTCAGAGCCTGAAGCGGCCACCGGCCGGCGCGGCGGTCCCTGCCGGGGGCAACAAATGAGCGCCGTGAGCACCCCTCGGGAACCCCAGATCCCCAAGGAGCACTACCTGAACGCCGGCTACGGCGTGAAGTCGTGGCTGCTGACGACCGACCACAAGCGCATCGCGATCCTGTACCTCGCCTCCGTCACCTTCATGTTCTTCCTGGGCGGCCTGTACGCGGCGGCCATCCGCCTGGAGCTCGTGACACCGCCGGGCGACCTGGTCTTGTCCGAGACTTACAACAAGCTCTTCACCGGCCACGGCGTGCTGATGGTCTTCTTCTTCATGATTCCCACGATCCCGGCGGTGCTGGGGAATTTCCTGATCCCGCTGATGGTGGGCGCCAAGGACCTGGCCTTCCCGCGCATCAACCTGCTGAGCTGGTACTGCTACGTGGTGGGCGCCGGCCTGGTGCTAGTAGCGCTCGTCGAGGGCGGCCTCGACACGGGCTGGACCTTCTACACGCCCTACAGCACGTCCTTCTCCAACAGCAACGTGATCCTGGCGGGCCTGGGGATCTTCGCGGCCGGCTTCTCGTCGATCCTCACGGGACTCAATTTCATCGTGACGATCCACAAGATGCGTGCCCCCGGGCTCACCTGGTTCCGGCTGCCGCTGTTCGTGTGGGCGCACTACGCGACCAGCATCATCCAGATCCTCGGCACGCCGGTGATCGCGGTGACCGTGTTGCTGGTGGCCGTCGAGCGCACCTTCAAGTTCGGCTTCTTCGATCCCGCGCGCGGCGGCGACCCGATCCTGTTCCAGCACCTGTTCTGGTTCTATTCGCACCCCGCGGTCTACATCATGATCCTGCCCGCCATGGGCGTGATCAGCGAGCTCGTCACGTGCTTCTCGCGCAAGAAGATATTCGGCTACAGCTTCATCGCGGCCTCCAGCCTCGCGATCGCCGTGCTCAGCTTCCTGGTCTGGGCCCATCACATGTTCGTGTCGGGCCTGTCCGTGTACGCGTCGCTGATCTTCTCGGCGCTCAGCTTCCTGGTCGCGATCCCCTCGGCCATCAAGGTCTTCAACTGGACGGCGACTCTGTACCGCGGGTCGGTCTCCTGGCAGACGCCGATGCTGTACGCGATCGGCTTCATCGGCCTGTTCGTGATCGGCGGCCTGACCGGGCTGTTCCTGGCGGCCATCGGCCTGGACGTCCACGTCACCGATACCTACTTCATCGTGGCCCACTTCCACTACGTGATGGTCGGCTCGGTGGTGATGGCGTACATGGGCGGCCTACATTTCTGGTGGCCGAAGATCACGGGCCGGCTCTACCCGGAATGGTGGGCGCGCGTTTCGGCCGCGATCATCTTCATCGGCTTCAACCTCACGTTCTTCCCGCAGTTCGTCCTGGGCTACCTCGGCATGCCGCGGCGCTACCACTACTACCCACCCGAGTTCCAGGTGCTGAACGTGATGTCTTCGGCCGGGGCCTCGATCCTCGCGGTGGGCTACTTCATCCCGAT
Organism: Acidobacteriota bacterium; assembly: GCA_032127875.1. GTDB lineage: Bacteria > Acidobacteriota > Vicinamibacteria > Fen-336 > Fen-336 > CADEEV01. The sequence goes on along the minus strand of JAQBHI010000022.1, from coordinate 24,782 downwards.
GGTCTACTTCACCTGGTCGATGCGCTACGGCAAGGTCGCGCCCGCCAACCCCTGGCCTGCGACCGGGCTCGAGTGGCAGACGGCCTCGCCGCCGCCGACCGAGAACTTCGCCGTGACGCCCACGGTCACCGAAGAGGTCTACGACTACACCAAGCCGCCCAAGGAGCCCGTCTTTGTCTAACGCACACTCCTCGGTCCTGCGCCACCACTTCGCGAGCCTCGCGCAGCAGAAGGACGCATCCAGCCTCGGGATGTGGACGTTCCTGGTCCAGGAGATCATGTTCTTCGGCGGGCTGTTCCTGGTCTACACGGTCTACCGCCATCAGTACTACGACGTGTTCGCGGCGTGCAGCCACCACCTCGACTGGAAGCTGGGCGCGGCCAACACGGCCGTGCTGATCTTCTCCTCGCTCACCATGGCCATGGCGGTTCACGCGGCGGCGCTCGGCCAGCGAAAAGCGACGGCGCTCTGGCTCGTGCTCACGATCCTGCTGGGCGGCGTCTTCCTCGGCGTGAAGACGGTCGAGTACAAGGAAAAGTTCGAGGCTCACCTGGTGCCTGGGCCGCATTTCCTGGCGCCGACCGAAGCCGCCCACGAGCTCAAGATCGACGCCTCGCAGGCGGGCCAGGCGCAACTCTACTTCTCGCTCTATTTCGCCATGACCGGATTGCATGCGCTGCACATGGTCATCGGTATTCCGATCCTGGCCGCTCTCGCCTGGAAGGCCTGGGCGGGAGCCTACGGAGCGTCGTATCACACGCCCGTGGAGATGACCGGCCTGTACTGGCATTTCGTCGACATCGTGTGGATCTTCCTGTTCCCGCTCCTGTACCTGATCGGGCATCACTAGGAGGAACGAGCTTGTCCGACCACGTCGTGTCCCCGAAGCTCTACAGCGCGGTATTCGCCGCGCTCCTGCTCTTGACCCTCACCACGGTCTGGGCCGCGGGCCAGGATTTCGGCGCCTATAACACGGTGGTGGCCGTAGGCATCGCCATCACCAAGGCGACACTCGTGATCCTGTTCTTCATGCACGTGCGCTGGGCCGGCAAGCTCGTTCAGCTCTTCGTCGCGAGCGGCTTCATCTGGCTCGTGATCCTGATCGCGATCACGCTCGCCGACTACGTGAGCCGCGGCTGGTCGCTGACGCAGTAGGCAATTCGGGGGGGGTACGGAACCAAGCCCCCCGCGCCCTTCGGGCTCCCCCGTGAGCCGCTCCGCGCTGGAGTGGATTCTATTCGCAATGCGCAGCGGAGGCCCTCGCCGAGTACATGAGGACACGGGTCGGTCCGGCCACTCGGCCCAGCATCGGACAGAGATCGCTGACGCGCTGATGAAGCTGTTCCGCGAGCGCCTGCTAGCCCGTCTCACCCTGCGGCACGCGATCTCGGAGGATCTCGCCCGGAAGCTCCTCACAACGGGCCAGGCATCGGGCGACCTGGGGCGTGCACTGGGGACAACCGCAGCGCCTACAACCACGCCCAGCGGGCCCGGAGGTTTCAAACGGGCCCTCCAGTTAGATCACGCACGGCCTGGTTGCTACACAGCGCGCAGGCACCTGTTGTCGAAATCCTCAAACGCCGTGCAGCCGGATCCGCTTGTCCCCGAAGTTGGCGGTCACCTCGAGCTCGCCGCCGAGCGCCTCGACGTAGCGGCGTAGCGTGGATAGCCGGTGGTCACCCCGCCGCTCCGTCTCGGAGAGCTGCCCTTGGGTTTGCTCAAGAGCCTGAGCGACCTCGGTCTGCGTCTTGCCCGACAAGTTCCGCAGTTCGCGGAGATCCATCTCGAGCATCTCGTCCTTTACGCGACGCTCGATCCTCTCGCGGCGCTCCGCGGGAAGCTTCTTCAACAGGTCGGCAAAGCGTCGTGCGGCCATGGTTCCTCCTCTGTTCACTCAGCCTCTTCGCGGTATGCCGCGTAGATCTTCTCGGTCTTCGGGATCATCTCCTCGTAGAAGCGATCCCGGCCGGCCTTGTCGCCACCGATCAGGAGGACGGCCTTTCGCTCCGGATCGAAGATGTAGAACACTCGCAGCGGGTGGCCCTGGGATTGAATCCGCAGTTCCCGAAGCGCGCTCAGCTTGGAGCCATTGACGCTGCTGGAATAGGGGTGCCCGAGCGACACGCCGCGCTCCTCCAGGAGCCGGACGACGAAGGCCACGTCTTCTTGGTGGTCGAGCGTGAGACCGTCCCACCAACGCTCGAATTCGTCGGTGTAGACGACCTCAACCACACTCTCAATATAGGGTTGAACGAATATCTTGTCAAGCGAATAACTGCGCGAATCCGTGGCTGAGGCAGTGGCAACGGGCATCCACCGCCGACATTGAGGCGGCCCACATCGAGGCGCCGCCGGCCACGGAGTGAGGCGAACTACTTCCGGCCCACGCCCAGCGCGTCGGCGACGCGGTTGATGTAGTTGAACCAGGACCTTCGAGGACAAAAAGGCCATCGAAGCTGTGGCGTGTTACGTCGTCAGGAATCCACTCTCGCTCAAAAAGCTCGTGAGGCGGGAGACGGAAACGTCGGACGTCCCGGCCGAGCTGGCCCCCGCCAAGAGACGCTGTTCGCCGAGCTCTGGCGCGGCTCATCATGGCCTGGAGAAACAAGTTCATCTGCGGGCGTTCCTGTGATGTGCTCCACGGGAGCGACTACTGGGAGTTGTTCCGGCGCAATCCCGATCGCGACACCCCGGACATCGTCGGATGGCGCAACGGCGTAGACACGGCCCTCGTGGGTGCCTACGCGGCGGGGCTCATCCTGGAGGCCACCAGATTGCAGGTGCGGAAGTTCCGCGCCGACCTGGACGCTGACATGCTCGACTGGTACAAGGCAGGGGTGCAGCAGCGCTACCTGGACCTTTCTGGGCTGCGGGTGGTGGAGAGATAGCGGCCCCGACTCCGGGGCGGGGGCAAGGCTGCGCCCGCTTCCGACTGGGCATGTTCACAGGCGCCGCCGATGACGACGAGGGCCGCTTCTGGTCACTCGGCCTTCAGGCGGCTCGGAGTGAGCGGGGGTGTCGCGAGCCTGCCACGGCCCGCGGTCTCATCCGCGGCCCGGAAGGCAACGGCCGTCTCACGACGCGTGAAACGCTGGAAGAGTGGACGCACGCTGCTGCGCTCGTCTGCAGGTGGCAAACTGGAGCAAGGAAGACGCACGACCGCCCCGACGAAGGGACTGCGCGGGCGCAGCGCTAGCGACCCCTTCCCGCGCCTTCTTTGCGGGCCTGGCGTGCCGGTCCGATGCCTGGCGTGCAACGCCAGCAAGGCTTTAGCCCCGAACCCATCGGACCCGGCTCGTGGCATACGGGTTGCACAACGCGGAGCAAGAGCCGTGGTGTGCGCGCCGGCCCGCCGCGCGCCACCGGCATGAAAGATCACCGAGGCGTCCGACACGCCGCGCAGGAGGCCCTCATGTCCAAAGACACGTTGAGCATCACCGACAATCGGACCGGGAAGAGCTACGAGCTTCCTATCGAACACGGAACCATCAAGGCCATCGACCTCCGCCAGATGAAGGTCTCGGCCGACGACTTCGGGCTCATGACCTACGACCCCGCCTTCATGAACACCGCTTCCTGCAGGAGCCGGGTCACGTTCATCGACGGGGAGCGCGGCATCCTCAACTACCGCGGCTACCCCATCGATCAGCTCGCGGAGAAGAGCAGCTACCTGGAGACGGCCTACCTGGTCCTCAACGGTGAGTTGCCCACGAAGCCGCAGCACGACGAGTGGATCCACAACGTGACGTACCACACCATGGTCCACGAGAACGTCAAGGATCTGATGGCCGGCTTCCGCTACGACGCCCACCCGATGGGCATGCTGGTCTCGACGGTTGGAGCCCTCTCGACGTTCTACCCCGATGCCAAGCAGGTCCACGACCCGCTCGCGCGCCAGCACCAGATCTACCGTCTGATCGGCAAGATCCCGACGCTGGCGGCCTTCGCCTACCGTCATTCGGTCGGGATGGCCTATGCGCACCCGGACAACGAGCTCTCCTACTGCGGCAACTTCCTGAACATGAGGTTCAGGATGACCGAGACCAGGTACCAGGTGAACCCGGTCCTGGAGAAGGCCCTGGAGGTGCTGTTCATCCTCCACGCCGACCACGAGCAGAACTGCTCCACCTCGGCCATGCGCGGGGTGGGCTCCTCGGGGGTGGATCCCTACTCGGCCGCGGCCGCCGGGATCGCGGCCCTCTACGGGCCGCTCCACGGAGGCGCCAACGAGCAGGTCCTCCGGATGCTGCGTGAGATCGGGTCCAAGGACAAGGTCCCCGCTTTCATCAAGGAAGTGAAGGAGAGCGGCGGCGAGGTGCGGCTCATGGGCTTCGGCCACCGTGTCTACAAGAACTACGACCCGCGCGCCAAGATCATCAAGAAGATGGCCGATGAGGTCTTCGAGGTCACGGGCAGGAATCCGCTGCTCGACATCGCGCTGGAGTTGGAGCGGATTGCTCTCTCCGACGAGTACTTCCTGAAGCGGAAGCTCTACCCCAACGTGGACTTCTACTCCGGGCTCATCTACCAGGCCATGAAGTTCCCGGTGGACATGTTCCCCGTGCTCTTCGCCATCGGCAGGATGTCCGGGTGGCTGGCCCAGTGGCAGGAGATGATCGAGGACAAGGATCAGAAGATCGCGCGGCCCCGGCAGGTGTACCTCGGCGCGGCGCCCCGAGACTACGTCCCGCTGATGAGCCGGACCGGAAAGGAGACCGCCCTCACGTTCGCCTGAGGGTCGGCCGCGCCCCGGACTGATATCAGCGCCTTCGCTGCCGCTCAGGAAGAACACGCGGGCCTGCCCGCGCGCTGGAAACCGAGCGATTCGCGTGTCAACCCGCGTGCTCGCTGGGTGGATCACGCGGTCGCCGCCTTGACGCGCAGAGCGCGCACGCCATAGTCTCCGCGTCGTGTTGCGCAGCGGGACGGCACGCCGCGCGGTCCTCTCTACAACGACGACACGGTGGCCCGAGGCAAGCAGCTGTTCCAGCGTAGTCGGGTCGCCGCGCTGGCCTTCGCGCCGGAGGGTCGACGCATCGGCTCCCCTGAGCAAGTGCTGCGTGACCTCACGCGTAGGCTGTCCCGCACCGTCAGCAACGCTCGCGCGTGGCACTGCTCGTCCAAGGTGCGATGCGCCGGCCGGTACGCCCCGAGCCGACAAGCCTCGGCCAGGGCCCGCGCGTCACGCTTGTCCGTCTTCACCCGCCGGCTCCGCTGCGCGTACATCGGCGCGTAGTTCGGATCGGCCACCACCAACCTCGTGGCCCAGCTCCTCCAAGAGCCTCGCCACCCACTCGCTGATCGTCGAGGCCTCGATCAAGATCTTGGCCTTCGGCCGATCCTTGAAGTACGCCACGAGCCGATCATGCTCCGTCCGCATCCGCTTCTCGATCAGCTCCCCAGCCTCCGTGAGGATCGCGATCTGGCTTTCCATCTTCGCAAGGTCCATGCCAACATGTTCCATAGCGGCTAGCCTCCCTCACCAATTGCGCTCTCGAGCGCGTGTCAGTCTTGTGGGGCCCATGCTGCCACCACGCGGGTGGCTAGCTGCTTCACCTCATCTATCGTTTATCGTTCGTTTCGCGTCTTGACACCGCGGGAGCAGAGTCTAGGCCAGTTCTCTCGACTCTAGTAGCGGAGGCAATCCCCCATACGGGTCCGGCTCTCTCCGCGGCCGGGTGGGTGTTCGTCCTTCGCTGAAGAGCTTCTCCGCCGAAGACGCCATCGCCATGCAGAAGTTCAACACCGATGCCCTGATGCGGCCTCCCGAAACCAACCGCTACCGCCTGGACCCCAGGCAGAGCTACGTGTCGCGCGAAGTGCGCGAGAAGGACATGGCGTTCTGGATGCCCAAGTCGCTGGGAACGCCGTCCAAGGTCCCGGCCAAGAAGCCCGCGCAGCCCTGACGCGCTGCGTACTGCGCGGGGGACTTCCCCCGCGCGGCCGTGGGCGGTGTCCGCGCGTCCCGCACGATTCACCTGACCTCGAAGCTGCCCTCCACTTCTACCGCCACGCCGTGGGGAAGTGCGCTCACCCACACGGCCATCCGGGCCTGGGCGGCCCGCCCCGCCCGTATCTCGACGGTGAAAAAGCCGTGCTGTACCGGTCGAAGATGAATCCCAGCCTGGGTCGAAACTTCGAGGCCATGGACCCCCTGGAATGGCTGGCGCGCCTGGCCGACCACATCCCCGACGCCGGCAAACATCGCACCCACTTCTATGGCTTCTACGCAAGCCGCGTCAAGGCCTACAGGCGGAGACGGAAACGTCGGACGTCCCGGCCGAGCCGGCCCCCGCCAAGAGACGCTGTTCGCCGAGCTCTGGCGCGGCTCATCAGCAAGGTTTACCAGGCGGACCCGCTCGTGTGCAAAGGCTGCGGAGGTCCGCTCAAGATCGTTGCGTACATCAACGACCAGATCTCGATCAAGCGCATCCTCGACCACTTGGGCCTGAGCCCGCCGGCAGAGCAGGAGCCGCCGCCGACCCCGGAGCTGGTCCGGGTGCCGGTGGACGACGAGGCGCGGGAGATCCTGGCCGGCTGACCACAGCTCCCCACACACAGCTACCTTCAATCTTGACCCTCGCCCCGCGAAGGGGGTAGTGTTTCCGTCAACGCAGCCAGGGCGATGTCGAGGAGGGTCGGATGGGTCTTCTGGGCTCACGAGTCGCGGCACCCGCACTCTCGCATGCATGGCGGTAGGGTTGAGCGGGGTTGGAAGCTCCGTTCTCCGCAGTGACGCCACCTCCCTAGCCGTGGGTGCGGATGAAAAGGCCTATGGTTCTCCCTGTCGATCGGCCTGGCGCTCCTGGGTGTCGCGGCCTGGCTCCCGCCCCTGCTCGCGGGCACGAGCGCGCAGGTTCCCGTGCAGGACCAGAAGCCCGCAGGCGAGGCGCTGCGCCCCGCCGTGGCGGGGCCGAACGCCGGCGTCTCGACCGGCCATCCTCTGACCACGGCTGCCGCGTTCGCGACGCTGCTCGAGGGAGGCAACGCCTTCGACGCGGGCGTCACCTCGCTGTTGGTGGGCGGCGTGATCGAGCAGGACCTGTATAGCCTCGGAGGCGAAGCCCTGGTGCTCGTGTACCCGCGCTCGGACGGCAGGGTGACGTCGGTCGTCGGACAGGGCTGGGCGCCCGCTGCGGTCGACGTGGACTGGTACCTCTCGCGCGGCAAGAGCCTGGCGGGCGAAGGTCTCGATCCGGCCGTCGTGCCGGGTGCCTTGCACGCCGCGCTGACGGTGCTGGAGAAGTGGGGCACGCTGAGCTTCGAGCAGGCCTCGGCCCGGGCCATCGAGTACGCCGAGCACGGGTTCCCGTTGCGCACGAGCACGGCCGCGGCGATCCGGAACCAGCAGCCGCTCTTCGAGTCCTGGCCCGACAACAAGAAGGTGTGGAACAAGCCGGACGGCTCGCTGTACGCGGCCGGCGAGACGATCGCTCTGCCGTCGCTGGCACGGACGCTGCGCCGCATGGTCGAGGCCGAGCGGGCGGCCCGCTCGAAGGGACGCGAGGCGGGGATCGCCGCGGCTCGCGACCGCTTCTACAAGGGCGACATCGCCGAGGAGATGGTCGCCTTCCTGAAGCAGCACGGCGCGCCCTTCAGCCTCGCCGACTTCGCCGAGTTCTACGCGCGGATCGAAGAGCCGGCCTCGACCACGTACCGCGGCTACACGGTCTACAAGCACGGCTTCGGCAGCCAGGGCCCGGTCCTGCTGCAGACGCTCAACCTGCTGGAGAGCTTCGACCTCCAGGCCATGGGCTTCGGCAGCGCCGACTATCTGCACACGATCGCGGAGGCCATGAAGCTGGCGTACGCCGATCGGGATACCTACTATGCCGATCCGGCGTTCGTGACCGTCCCGGCGCAGGGGCTGCTCTCGAAGGCCTACGCGAAGGAGCGGGCGGCGCTCATCGACCCGGCTCGGGCGTCGAAGGCGTTCGTCGCCGGCGACCCGCTGAAGTACGACCCGAAGGTGAAGGAGTGGACGTACTGGAAGGCCAACATCGCACCCGGCGACGCCTCCAGCAGCAACGCTCCGGCCCCCTCGATCGAGGCCGTGCGTGCGTCGCTGGGCCTGGACGCCACCGGCGTGAGCAAGGACACGACGCACATGGCGATCGTGGACAAGGACGGCAACGTCTTCGACGCGACTCCGAGCGGCGGCTGGATCAACGGCGCCGTGATCCTCGGGGACACGGGCATCGGGATGAGCGTGCGGGGCGAGCAGTTCTTCCTGGACAAGGCGCGAGCCAACCAGATTCGCCCGCGCGCCCGGCCGCGCTACAGCCTGACGCCCAGCATCGTGTTCCAGGGCGACCGGCCGCTGATGGCGCTCGGCACGCCGGGCGGAGACAACCAGGACCAGACCATCCTGCAGGCTTTTCTCAGCATCGTGGAGTTCCGGGACGCCTGGTACCCCAACCTGCACGCCGCGATCGAACGGCCGCGCGTGCAGACGAGCCACTTCTACGGGTCGTTCTGGCCGCACACCACCGGCTTCAACCAGCTCGGCGTCGAGGCCCCGGTTTCGGAGCCGGTGTACGTCGAGCTCCAGAGGCGCGGGCACGACGTCCGGCGGCTTCCCGAGTTCGGGATGTCGGGTTGCGCGACAGCCGTCATGATCGACCCGGCCACGCAGAACCGGGCGGCGGCGGGGGATCCCCGCCGCGACTGCTACGCGATCGCGTACTGAGCCGACGCACGAGCAGCGCCCTCCGCTCGCGGCGAGCCCGGCACCGGGTCCTGGTCATTGCTGCGCAGCGCGCTCACCCAAACAGCCTGCGCCGGGCGGATTCGCAGATCGCGACTACGGCAGGGTGCTTCAGCTTGCGATCGACCGTGATGGCGTAGAAGCGCTGCCGCACGGACTCGATGGACCCCAGCGAGCGGACGCCGTACTGGCGGCACACCTCTCGGGCGATGGGTGACGGCGCAGGGAACAGGCCGAGCCCGGCCTGGCCGAGCGCGCTCATCAGCGCGCTGTCGTCGAACTCCCCCACGATGTGTGGGCGCACTCCCTCGCGTTCGAACCAGTCGTCGAGCGCCAGTCGCAGAGCCGAGTCCTGCCTGGGAAGCAACAAGGGTGCGCCGGCCAGCGAGCCGGGAAAGCCGCGCCGGTAGGCTCTTGCCAGACGCTCTGCGCCGAACACCGAGACCGCGCACTCGCCCAGCAGGTGGTTGTACGCTCGGACCCTGACGGTTGGGCCCACGGGGGCGTCGGCGAGGACCACGTCCAGCCCAAAGACCGCCAGCTCCGCCAGCAGCCGCTCCGGCGCGTCCTCGATGCCCTCGACGCGTACCGGATCCGGATGCCTCAGGGCGGGCTCCAGGATCCGGTAGGCGATCAGCTTGGGTACGACGTCGGCGACGCCGACCGTCAGCCGGACCTCGCGTCCCGGGTCACCGCTCTGCATCCGGTTCAGCAGCTCCTGGCCGAGGCCGACGATCTCGTCGGCGTAGCGATAGGCGGCCCGGCCCGAGTCGGTGAGGACCAGGCGTCGCCCCGAGCGCGTGAAGAGCTTCCGGCCGAGCGTCTGCTCGAGCGCCCGGATCTGGGTCGTGACCGTCGGCTGCGAGACGTTCAGCTTCTCGCTCGCCCGCGTGACGCCACCCTCCCGCGCGGCGGTCCAGAAGACCCGGAGGTGGTGGTAGTTGAGGTGTTCCATGTCCCACGATACATTGAGATCCGACTATGGGTGCTGGCGAAAGAATGAATTGGCGCAGCATGCTCGAAGCCCGCTAGCCTCTTGCCTGAGGGACGACCCGGCGCCAGCGAAGCGAGCGAAACGAGCCCGGACCGAGGAAGGACGCATGCACGCTGTCGCCGACCAGCCGCGGCCAGGACAGGACGGCCCGCCGCCGCCTTCCGGCGCCGGCGCCGCCGGTGCGACGCCCGCCTGGCACGCTCTCTCCGTGGCGGCTGTCTTCGACCGGCTCGGCACGACCGAGAGCGGCCTGAGCAGCGAAGACGCTGCCCGTCGCCTGGCCGAGCACGGCCCCAACGAGCTCACCGCCGCTGAGCGCACCTCTCCGTGGAGCCTGCTCTTCGCACAGTTCAAGAACGTCCTCGTCCTGATCCTCGTGTTCGCGGTCGGCCTTTCCGCCCTGCTGGGGCATGCCCTGGAAGCCGTGGTCATCGCGGTCATCCTGCTGTTCGCCGTCGTGCTCGGCTTCGTGCAGGAGTACCGGGCCGAGCGGGCCATCGAGGCGCTGCGCCGCATGGCCGCCCCTGTCGCAACCACGCTGCGTGACGGCGAGGAGCGTGACGTCGTGGCCCGCGAGCTGGTGCCGGGCGACGTCGTCCGGCTCGAAGCGGGTGGCAGGATCCCAGCGGACGCGAGGGTCATGGAGGCCGTGAACCTCAAGATCGAGGAAGCCTCTCTGACGGGCGAGTCGTTGCCCGCCAAGAAGGCCAGCGAGCCGCTGGCCGATCCTGAGCTGGCCGTCGCCGACCGGAGGAACATGGTGTTCGCGGGCACCACTGTCACCTACGGCCGGGGATCGGCGGTGGTCGTCGCGACCGGGATGCGCACGGAGTTCGGAACGATTGCCCGGCTGCTGCAGGGCGTGGAAAGCCGTCGCACGCCCCTGCAGGAGAACCTCGACAGGGTGGGCCACGTCCTGGCCCGCGCCGCCCTGATCGTCGTCGCGCTGATCGTCCTGCTCGGCATTCTCAGGGGCCAGTCCTTCTGGGACATGGTGATCTTCGGGATCGCCCTGGCCGTGGCGGTCGTCCCGGAGGCACTGCCGGCCGTCGTCACGATCTCCCTCGCTCTCGGCGCACAGCGGATGGTGAAGCGCAACGCGCTCGTGCGCCGGCTCTCGGCCGTGGAGACGCTCGGGAGCGTCTCCGTCATCGCCTCGGACAAGACCGGCACGCTGACCCGAGGCGAGATGACCGCCCGGCGCATCCTCGTCGCAGGGCGCAGCGTGGACGTGTCCGGTGCGGGCTACGAGCCTGGCGGCGAGTTCTCCGAGGCGGGCCGCGGCATCGCGCCGCCACCGCCGCTGCTGGAGCTGCTGCGCGCGGCCGTGCTTGCCTCGGACGCCAGGCTCAAGCGACAGTCAGACACGACGCTGGGCTGGTCAGTCAAGGGCGATCCGACGGAGCTGGCGCTGATCGTGGCGGCGGAGAAGGCCGGCCTGCACAAGCACGAGCTGGACGCGGCCCTGCCGCGCGTGGCCGAAATCCCGTTCAGCTCCGAGACCAAGAGGATGACCACCCTGCATCGCACACCCGAGGGTGTCGTCGCCTGCTCGAAGGGCGCGCCGGAGGTGATCCTCGAGGGCTGCGCACGGCTGCTGGCTGAGGACGGCGAACACGCCCTGGAGCCAGCGGACCGCGAGCGAGCCCTCGACGCGGCCCGCGAGATGGCGAGCCGGGCGCTCCGCGTTCTCGCTGTGGCGGTCAAGCCTCGCGCCAGCCTCGAGGACGCCGAGCGGGAGATGACGTTCCTGGGGCTCGTCGGGATGAGCGACCCGCCGCGTACGGAGGCTGCCCATGCGATCGAGACCTGCGAGCGGGCTGGCATCAGGCCCATCCTGATCACGGGCGATCACGCCCTCACCGCCGAGGCGGTCGCCCGCGAGCTGGGAGTGCTCACGCAAGGCCGGGTCGTGACCGGGGCCGAGCTGGACGCAATGAGCGAGGAGGAGCTCCAGCGCCAGGTTGCCGACATCCAGGTCTATGCCCGCGTCTCGCCGGCACACAAGCTGCGCGTCGTCACGGCCTGGCAGAACAACGGCCACTACGTAGCGATGACCGGAGACGGCGTGAACGACGCTCCAGCCCTCAAGCAGGCGGACATCGGCGTCGCCATGGGCATCACGGGAACCGACGTCACGAAGGACGCGGCGGCGATGACGCTGACGGACGACAACTTCGCGTCGATCGTGGCCGCGATCGAAGAGGGCCGGGGCGTCTTCAGCAACATCAAGAAATACCTGATGTACCTGCTCTCGTCGAACGTGGGCGAGATCGGTCTCATGGCGGGAGCCTCGCTGCTCGGCATGCCGCTGCCGCTGACGGCGGTCCAGATCCTCTACGTCAACCTCGCCACCGACGGCCTTCCGGCCCTGGCGCTGGCCGTCGATCCTCCCGAGGCCGATCTCATGCGGCGCCCACCGCGCGACCCGCGAGCCGGGATCTTCACGCGGCCGGTCGTGACGCTCATGCTCGTGGGCGGAGCCTGGTCGATGCTGGTCAACCTCGGCCTGTTCGCCTGGGCGCTGACCTCGGGCCGCGGCCGGGCGGAGGCGGTGACGATGACGTTCGTGTCTCTGGTGCTCATCCAGTTCTTCAAGGCCTACAACTTCCGTTCCGATCGGCACTCGGTGCTCGTGCGACCGTTCGCGAACCGCTGGCTGAACCTCGCCATCGCCTGGGAGCTCGCCGCTCTCGCCCTGATCATCTACGTGCCCGCTCTCAACGGGCCGTTCGGGACGTATGCGCTGCCCCTGATGGACTGGGTGATCGTGGCGACCGCGGCCTTCACGGTGTCTCCTGTTCTCGAGCTCGCGAAGTGGCTGGAGCGGCGCGGCTGGTTCGGCAGCCTGGCCGCTTGACCCGAGGGACGCGGCAGCGGCCGGCGGCCAGCCCCAGTCATTGAGAGACGTCTATAGATGCGGCAGCAGAAAAGTATTTGTGCTCCGCCCGCAAGGGGCCGATCTTCCGCTCGGGGAGACGCCTTCGTCCAGTCGCCCGGCAGGCGGGGAGGCGGGTGATCGTGACGGCGATCGAGATTCTCGCAGTGATCCTGGGAGCCGCCCTCGGCTGGGCCACGGGTTCGGCCAAAGCCTGGCTGCATGGCCTGCGACGGCCGCCAGCCTCCGGCTCGGACGGAGAGCGACGCGATCAGCAGCCCGGCAGGTCACGTGGTTCTCCCGCCCAGCCCTTTCGGGAGACCCCTGCAGCGCGGGCCAACGACGGCTCACAGAGCGCCTAACGGCCTGGAGAGCTGGCCGGCCCACACGAGCTGCCGCACCTCGGCGCCCACGTCGTCCAGAAGTCGGGAACGCGGCCAGGATGGCACCGGGCAGCTCGGGCGGGGCGTGACGGCTTGCCGTCGTCGAAACGACGTATGCCGAAGGAGAAGAGGTTTCTCCAGCCTGAAGAGTCACCCTCCGGTCTAGTCGAGCTTCGACACTCCGCGTAAGGGGTGGGAATAAGGAGTCGGGCCATGAGCGTGCGGACGCCAGCGCGGTTGACGTATGTGCTTGCCTCGGTCCTGTTGGCTCAAGAGGTGGTTGCGCAGGAGCAGATGATCGAGCAACTGAGCGTCAACTCCGCGCAGGTCTCGCCGACCTACTCTGTCACCACGCTCGAAGCGGGCGTGGAGTACCGAATCGAGGTGAGTGGGAGCTACCTCTTTAACAACTTCTCCGGCCTGGAACGCCGGCAAGCCGACGCCGAGTACCAGAGCGAAGACTTCTTCGAAGAGGTAGAAGCAGGTCAAGCGAGTCGTTGCCGGGCTGGAAGAAGGTGCCGAACAGATCCTGGAGACGCCGCTGATCATCGTGCCGATCGTGAACCACGACAACAACCAGCACGCGCCCAACGAGAACCTGCGGCTCCAGAACCTCTGGGACGGAATCGAGACCTACGCCAGCCTGATCGCCCGGCTCGGACCCGCGCTCGACGAGACCACCCCGGGCGGTAGCGACCCGCCCAGGAGCGGCGAGCGACTACTCCAGAGGAATGCGGCTGGCGTTCGTGGCCAGCCAGGCATCGAAGGTCTGCAGCGCGGGGTTCAGCTTGCGAGCCAGGCCCAGATCGCGGGCACCGCAGTACTCGGCCTCGAAGTCGTGCTTGTACTGGAACATGTTGCCGAGGTCCTCGGCGCCCGGGAAGCCGAAGCCGCGGTACGCGTCGTGCGAGACGGAGTTGTACCGGACCTCTTTGCCGAGGGCCTTGCCGAGGGCGGAGGCCATCTGCTCACCCGTCAGCATCTCGCCGGCGATCCCCACGGTCTTCCCGATGTACTCGGCGCCGCCCTTGAAGATGCCGTAGGTGCAGCGGCCGATGTCTTCGGCCGCCATCCCGGGTAGCTTCTTGTCGCCCATCGGCAGCGTGAAGGCCAGGACACCGTCCGGCCCGGGCTTCGGCCCCATGCCGAAGAAGACCAGGTTATCCCAATAGAACGACGTCAACAGGAATGTCGTCGGCAGTCCGAGGCCGCGGAAGATGTGGTCGGACTCACCCTTGGCGTCGAAGTGCGGCACCTTGTACTTCTCCATCAGCGTCGGCATCCGGCCGTCCTCGATGGGGACGAGCTTGCGCGTGTCCTCGAGAGTGGACCAGACGACATGCTTCACCGCCGCCCGCTTCGCGGCGCCGGCCATGGCTCGGGCGTGCTCCTGCTCCTTCTCCGGCGAGAAGTGCGCCCAGAAGAACGTGACGCAGTAGGCACCATGGGCGCCCGCGAAAGCCCTCTCGAGGCTCTCCGCGTCGTCGACATCGGCCGCGACAACTTCCGCGCCCAGGTCCGCCAGCGCCTTGGCCTTGTCCGAGCCGGGGTCGCGCGCCAGCGCGCGGGCACGGAACCCACCGCCGCTGTCGGCCTGGATGGCGCGCACCAACCCGCCGCCCTGCGAACCCGTTGCCCCCACCACCGCGATGATCTTTTGCTCGGCCATGCGCCCTCCTCTTTGCTCGATGCCCGCTCTCGATTTTACCCGCTCGGAACGACGTCACACCTCGCCGCGTTCAGGCCTAGGTCACGTGACACTTCCGAAACCGTCACATCGCCCGAACAGTGTTGGGGGGCGCGTCATAGCCTCGCGCGGACCCGGGCCCCAGGGGCTCGGGAGACCGCGTGCGTGCGCGATCTCCGTCCGGAGCACCCCTGCCGCCATGGACCGCCTGGCATGGCTCGCTGGATCGCCTTCTCGGAGTGAGAGTAGCCGCGGCAGGGCAGTCCCGCGAAGCCGCCCGCGCTCAGGAGACTGGGATGGAATCCACTCCAGAGCGGAGCGGCTGGGGCGAAGGCGAAGCGCGCGGGGGCTGCCTAAAATCGATTACGGCACGTTCGTTAGAGACCAGCCCCGGCTCACGTAGTCGGCGACCGTGATCGCGATCAGGATCCCGAGCCAGATGAAGCCGCTCGCCACGAAGAGCTGAGCAGGTGCTCGGGGCGGGCGCCTCCGTGCACGAGCTTGAGGGCCACGGTCTTGTCGAAGACGTCGTCATCCCGGACCGCGCGGTAGACGACCCCCATGCCGCCGTGTCCGAGCTTGCCGAGGATCCGGTAGGGCCCGATGCGTTTGCCCCGGACGTCGGGGGTCTCCGGCACGGACACGGCCGGCCGCGAGAGGAATGTGCCCGCGTTGCTTTGGGCGGCCAGAAGCGACTCGACCTCGCGACGCAGGTCGGCGTCTCCGGCGCACTCCTCGCGTCGAGGAAGGTCGCGCGAGCCTCCGGCGGGCGGTCGAGGGCGTCCTGGAAGACGCCCTTGACGCGAAGCCATCGGCCTCGGACATGGTCTACCCTGGGGGGAAGAAGAGAGTCGGTAGCGATTGTAACCCACTCCTCCCCATGACCGCCGGGGCCCCGGCCGGGTGACAATGGGTGCCGCCGTGCATCCGGGGAGCCTGGAATGACCCACGAACAGTCGCTGCTGCTCGAGCTGGCCGCCATCGTCGTCCTGGGCATCGGCGCGCAATGGCTGGCCTGGCGCCTGCGCCTGCCGTCGATCCTCCTCCTCCTGACGTTCGGCTTCATCGCCGGACCGGCCACGGGCTTCATCCACCCGGACCGGCTCTTCGGGGAGCTGCTCTTCCCCATCGTCTCGATCTCAGTCGGGCTCATCCTCTTCGAGGGAGGCCTGAGCCTGCGGATCGCGGACCTCCGGGAGATCGGGCGGCCGCTCTGGAGCCTCATCACGATCGGCGCCCTCGTCACGTGGGCCCTCGCGTCGGGGGCGGGGCGCTCCATCCTCGGGCTCGACACGGGCCCCGCCCTCCTCCTCGGCGCCATCCTCGTAGTGACCGGGCCCACGGTCGTCGGCCCCCTGCTCCGCCACGTCCGGCCCACGGGAAAGGTGGCGTCGGTAGCTCACTGGGAAGGCATCGTGATCGACCCGGTGGGCGCGGTGCTGGCCGTCCTCGTCTACGAGGCGCTCTCCGTCGCGCCCACCACGGGGCCGGTCGCCGCGGCCCGGGCGGTGCTCTCGCAGCTCGGGCTGACCCTCGTGGTGGGTCTGACGATCGGGGGTGCCGCGGCGTTCGCCGCCCTCGAGCTCCTGCGCCGGTTCTGGGTGCCGGACTTCCTGCAGAGCCCGCTCCTCCTCATGCTGGTGACCGGGGCCTTCACCGCGTCCAACCTCGTGCAGGCCGAGTCCGGCCTGCTCACGGTGACGGTCATGGGGGTGATCCTCGCCAACCAGAGCACGGTGCCGGTGAAGCACCTCATCGAGTTCAAGGAGAACCTGCGCGTCCTGCTGATCGCGTCGCTCTTCATCCTCCTCGCCGCCCGCGTGACCCCCGCCGACGTCACCGCTCTCGGGTGGCGGGGGCCGCTCTTCGTGGCCTTCCTAATCCTGGTCGTGCGGCCCCTCTCGGTGCTTGCGGCAACTCTGGGCACCAGCCTGCGCCCGAAGGAGCGTGTGTTCCTGGCCTGGCTCGCCCCGCGCGGGATCGTCGCCGCCTCCGTGGCGTCGGTCTTCGCCCTGCGGATGGGCGACGCGGGCACCGGCCTCGTGCCCGCGACCTTCCTCGTCATCGTGGGGACGGTCGCCGTCTACGGCCTCACCGCGGCCCCTCTCGCCCGCCGCCTGGGCCTTTCCAACCCTAACCCCCAGGGCATCCTGTTCGCGAGCGCCGATCCCGGGGCGCGCGCCATCGCGGGGGCGGTGAAAGCGGCGGGGTTCCCGGTTCTGCTCGTGGACAACAACCGCGCCAACGCGACGGCGGCGCGGCTCGCGGGACTGCCCACGGCCTTCACGAGCGTGCTGTCCGAGGACGCCCTCGACGGGGTCCTCCAGAGCGGCCTGGGCCGGCTTCTCGCCTTAACCCCGGACGACGAGGTGAACGCTCTGATCCGGTACCCGCTTCTCGACCACGTCCAGCTCTTCGACCTCGAGCGCGACCCTTTCGAGCTCAGCAACCTCGCCGGAGACCCGGGTCACGTCGAGGTCGAGGCGCGCCTGGTGGCGCTGCTCGAGTCCGAGCACGCCCGGCTCGGGGACCCCCACCCCCTCGCGAGCGACCAGAAGGCCTCGATGAAGTTCGACTATGAGTCGATCAAGCGCAAGCCCGACGAGCACCAGCCCGAGGGAATGGTGGAGAAGTACTTCAAGTAGCGAGACGACAACGCGTGATGCGGGCCGCGGGGCGACGCGCTAGGGCTTTTCCACGATGTCGGACTTGTAGCGCGTGACCAGCGAGACCAGCTCGTCCTTCTCTTGCTTTCCGAACTGCAGGTGGTCGAGCGTCGCGTTGAAGTGCTTCAGGAAGGCGTTCCAATCGGCCGTGCCGACACCAAGGCCCGCGTGCGCCGTCTTCATCGAGCGACCCGTGTAGGTGCACGGCCCGCCGGACTCCGTGCAGAGCAGCTCGAGCAACCTCTGGCGCTGGCGCAGGTCCGAATCCGTCGCGTGGCCGGAGAAGAAGCGCGCGAGCTGTGGGTCGGTGGCCATGCGAGGGGCCACGTCATCGAACATCGCGGCCAGGCGATCGAAGCCGCCGAGGCGCTGGTAGAGCGTGGGCGCCTTGGACTTCTGGTCCTGGGCGGATGCCGCTTGCCCTGAGAACGAGAACACGACACAAGCCAACGTCGACGCGAGAAATCGTGCCATCAAAGCCTCCCCTGGGTTTTCCGGATTCTACGCCGACACCGGGTCCTACGGCAGAGCAACCACCGCGCGGCCGCCCTCGGTGATCGTCAGGTCCCGCCGCTCGCCGCCCTCGACCTCGAAAGCGTAGCGGCCGGGCGCCACGTTCTCGAGCCGGCGCACCGGTCCGTTGAGCCGGATCTTGCCGTCGGGTGAGAACGCACTCCACATGTACACGCGCGCGTTCGCCCCGATCAGGCGACCGGCCGCCTGCGGCAGCGCCAGCGTCGCAGGGCCGGCCTGGATCTCGAGCGAGCCACCGGGGGTGAGTAGCGTAGTGGCCGCTGTGTAGTGGCCGGGCGGGACCGTAGACCGTGAGATCCACTCCGATCACTCACCGCGCTCCGAACACCACTTGCGGCTGCCGGCTCTGGTGGACGGGACCGTCGCAGAAGAGCCACACGTCGGCGGCCAGGCGCTCGGCGTGGCGACGCAGAACAGCGCCGAGGTGCGGCGAGCCGGCTTCTTCCTCGCCCTCGAAGAAGAACTTCACGTTGACCGAGGGCGCCACGCCCGCCGCCTTCAGGGCATCGAGCGCCGTGAGCATGGCTACGATCGGCGACTTGTCGTCGCTGGCCGAACGGGCGTAGACGCGCGACTCGGGGTCCAAGGGTCCGTCGAGCGCGTCGCGCGGAAGCACGGTGCCGCCGTCCTCCAGGCTCCCGGAGCGCAGCGTAGGCTCGAATGGCCGGGTGGCCCAGCGGGTTTCGTCCACCGGTTGGCCGTCGTAGTGCGCGTAGAAGACGATCGTGCGCTCCGCACCGGGGAGGACCAGGTCGCCGAAGACGACGGGCGGGCCCCCTTCGCCGCCGAGCAGCTCGGCGCTCACGCCGCGCGCTTCGAGCATGCGGACGAGCGTCTCCGCGTTGCGGAGGATGCCGGCCGCGTCCGACGCGACGTTGGGGATCTCGAGCAGCGTGAACAGCTCCCGCAGGATCGAGGACTCGTGGGCTGCCCTCTAGCTCTTGACCTCGCGGACGATGGCGGCGGCCTCTTCCTCGGCCGTCGCGGCGGCCCCGGCTGCGAGCCACAGGCCCACCAGCGCCACGCCCACCCGTCTTCTTCTTCTCGACATCGGCCCTCCGTTCATTCCGGCTTTCCCGGCGCTTGCGACGAGAACGAGCAGTACAGCGCCTCGAACAGCGCCATGCCGTGTTCGAGGAGCACCCCGTCGTCGTCCCGAAAGCCGGCCCGCAGCCCTTCCACGAGCCGATCGACGGTCGCGGTTTCGAGGTCGCTGAACGACTCGGCCCGCAGGTCCAGCTCTCGCACGATGCGACCAATGCGCGAGAGCGTCGGCTCCGTCAGTCCGAACTCGGCGACGAGCGTCTCGAACGTCACCTGCTCGCCGCGGTGCCCCAGCTCGACCCCGAACATGTCGAACGGAACGACGTCGTCGGTCTGGGGGATCCGCTCGCCGAATCGGAAGCGGGCCTGCGGATCCACGAAGCGCTTGATCAACCACGCCGAGGCCATCCGGTCCACGCCGGGATGTGGCCGCGTGAACCAGACGCGCCCCGCGTACCTCCCGATCTCACGGCCCGTCGATGCGGGGCGTTCGTCGCTTCGCGGCGCGATGCGTCGTTCGAGCTGCTCCAGGGCCCCCAGGGCGTCCCGCCGCCCCGACACCCGGAAGTGGTCGATCTTGTCGATCTTCGCGGCCCGTGTGCGCAGCGACCGGAGCTGGCGCTCGAGGCTCGCGGTGGCGTCCTCGCCGAGGCGACCGTCAGCTGCGTTGTCGGCCAGGGCCTGCTCGCACTTCTCGCGCAGGTCGCGCCAATCGTCCTGCCGCGCGCGCTCGAGGGCGTCTCGGATCTCCGTGGACGACACGTCGTCGGCCGCCTGCGCCGCGAAGACCATGGCCTCGCCTCCCAGCGAGACGATCTCGGCCCGCAGCCATTCGAAGTCCTCGCGGGTCTCGGCCGAGTTGGGAAGCGCGTAAACGGAGTTCTTCACCGCCACGGCTCCCACCGACTGCAGCCGGCGCCAGGTCTTGACGCGCACCGCCGACGGCTCCGAGGGGAGCTGGTGCACCAGGAGCAGCCAGGGCAGGCTCGGGTCCTTTTCGGGTTCCACAGACACAGTGTAACGACTGTCACGTGGCATAGATACAAGGGAAACAGAACTATTGCAACATATGTTACGTGATAATGTATCAACTGGACGAGAGCGATGGAAGATCCAGCGACCGCAACGACGGATCCCCGTCGAGAGATCGCCGCGTTGCCGCCCGTCCCCTTTGGCGAGGCGTTCCGCTTCTGGTTGAAGCTGGGCTTCATCTCCTTCGGCGGACCCGCGGGACAGATCGCGATCATGCACCGCGAGCTGGTGGAGCGCCGGCGCTGGATCTCCGAGGAGCGCTTCCTCCACGCACTCAACTACTGCATGTTGCTGCCGGGCCCGGAGGCCCAGCAGTTGGCCACGTACGTGGGCTGGCTGCTCCACCGCATTCCGGGCGGCCTCGTCGCGGGCGGGCTCTTCGTGCTGCCCTCGGTCTTCGTTCTGCTCGGGCTGTCGTATCTGTATGCGGCGCACGGGGAGACGGCGGCCGTGGCCGGCGCCCTCTACGGCTTCCGGCCCGTGGTCGTGGCCATCGTGTGCGAAGCGGTGCTGCGCATCGGGCGCCGCGCGATCCGACGACGCTGGCACCTCGCCATCTCGGCGGCCGCCTTCGTCGGGATCTACCTGTTCGGCGTGCCGTTTCCGCTGATCGTGGCCCTGGCCGCACTGGTGGGCTGGTTTGGGCCGCGGGAGATGCGCTCTGGCGGGGCCGAGCCAGGCCAGGCGGCGGAGGTTGCGCACGACGGGCAGCGCCCCGCGATCGACGACGCGGCGCCGCCGGCACCGCACACACTCCCGTCGGCACCTCGATCCCTCGCCATCACGCTGGTGGGCGCTGGCCTCTGGCTGTCGGGTTTCGCGCTGCTCGTCGGGATCGTGGGGCGCGACAGCCTCTACGTTCACGAGTACGCCTTCTTCACGCAGGCCGCCTTCGTCACCTTCGGCGGCGCCTACGCCGTGCTGGCCTACGTCGCGCAGGCGGCCGTGGGCACGTTCGGCTGGCTCACACACGCGCAGACCGTGGACGGCCTCGCGCTGGCAGAGACCACGCCGGGTCCGCTGATCATGGTCGTGCAGTTCGTCGGCTTCATGGCCGCCTGGAACCATCCGGTGGCTGGCCTCACGCCACTCGCGAGCGGGGTCTTCGGCGCGGTCCTGACGACTTACGTGACGTTCCTGCCCTGCTTCTTGTTCATCTTCCTCGGAGCGCCGTACATCGAGGTCCTGCGCTCGCACCGCGCACTGGGCTCCGCGCTGGGCGGCGTGACGGCGGCAGTCGTCGGGGTGGTGCTGAACCTGGCGCTCGTTTTCGGCGCGGCGGTGCTGTTCCCGCCGGTTCCGGGCGGGTTCGATGCGCTGGCTGCGTCGCTGGCCGCCGTGGCCTTCGTGGCTCTGTGGCGATTTCGGGTCGAGGTCCTCTGGGTCGTGGCGGCGGGCGGGCTGCTCGGCCTCGTTCGAGGTGTCGTGTGAGTCTGCCGGTCGGGGCAGGGAAGGAGCAGAGAGACATGGTTTCGAGAACCGAGCGCGCTGGTGCAGTCAGCGTGGGAACCCGCGTGCTCAGCCGCTTGGAGGTCACGCGTCTACTGACGATGGAGGATTGCATCGAGGCCGTCGAAGCGGCCTTTCGCGCGCACGCGGAGGGCAGGTCGATCCCACCTGGCGTGCTGAGCGCTCATGTGGACGGCGGGGCGTTCCACGTGAAGGCCGCTGGCCTCCTGGGGGACTCTCCGTACTACGCGGCGAAGCTAAACGGGAACTTCCACTCCAACGCCGAGCGCTTCGGCCTGCCCCGCATCCAGGGGCTGATCGTGCTGTGCGATGCGCAGAACGGCGTTCCGCTTGCCGTGATGGACTCGGCGCACATCACATTGATGCGGACGGCTGCCGCTACGGCCGTCGCCGCCCGGCATCTCGCTCGCGCCGACGCCGAGAGCATCACGATCGTCGGCTGTGGCTTGCAGGGACGTGCCCAGCTCGTGGCACTCCGCTGCGTCCGCCCGATCAAGACCGCTCGGCTCGTCGACAGCGATCCAAAGGCCGCAGAACGACTCGCCGCCGATCTCTCCGGTCACCTCGAGATCGAAGTCGTGTCCGGCGACAGACTGCCGGAAGCCGTGCGGCGCAGCGACATGTGCGTGACGTCCACGCCGTCACGGCGCCCCCTGTTTGGCGTAGAGGCCGTTCCGCGCGGTGCGTTCGTCGCGGCGCTCGGCGCCGACAGCGAGGAGAAGCAGGAGCTCGATCCCGAGCTGCTCCGGGCGTCGCGGCTCGTCGTGGATCATCTCGAGCAGTGCGCCACCATCGGCGACCTTCACCACGCGCTGGCGAGCGGCGCGATGACCCGCGCGGACGTTCACGCCGAGCTGCACGAGGTCGTGGCCAGCCAGAAGCCCGGCCGCACGTCGGCAGACGAGATCTTCGTGTTCGACAGCACCGGCGTGGCGCTGCAGGATGTCGCGGCTGCAGCGCTCGTCTACGAACGCGCCGTGGCCGCGAGCGTCGGGACGGCCATCGAGCTGCTCACCTGAAAGGCGAGGGCCTACCGGGTGGCGTCCTCCATCTCGACCGGCATCGGCTAGACGCGCCAGATCCCACGGCAGTAGTCGGCGATCGAGCGATCAGACGGAGAAAGGACCCATGCGTGCCGTGTTGAGGATCGAGCCGATAGGCGCGACGGGCTGCATCTGATCGAGCAGGACACGTTCGTCCGAGCTGCCCAGAGGGGCCGACAATCGCTCCGCCCCCGACTCGCTGCCTTTGTCCAGGTTGGGTCCGGGCGAGGGCATCGACGCCCTTTCGTGCAGGTCGCGGCCGGAGAAAGCCACCGGACGGCCGCTCGCGGACCATCTTATCCTCCAGGTGCGTCCAACGCATGCCGCTCCATGAGGGCTATACTCGGGGCGGAGGTGGCTCCATGAAGGTGCGGGACATCATGACCACCGAAGTCGTGGTCGCTCACCCCGACACCTCGGTCAACCTCGTGGCGCGCCTGATGTCGGGGCGCGGCATCAGCGGGGTGCCCGTCGTCGAAGACGGCAAGGTAGTGGGCATCGTGACCGAGCTCGACCTGATCCAGCGCAACACGCGCCTCGAGCCCCCGGCTTTCTTCCAGCTCCTCGACGCGCGGATCCCCCTCGAGACGCCCGGCCACTACCGCGACCGGATCCGCCACATGCTGGGGACGCAGGCCCGCGACGTGATGACAGAGGAGGTGGTCACCGCCGCCCCCGACGACGACCTCGAGGCCCTGGCCGAGCTCATGGTCAAGCGCCGCTTCAACCCGGTGCCGGTGGTCGAGAGCGGCAGGCTCGTCGGCATCGTGAGCCGTTCCGACATCGTCGCGATGATGGCTCGCGACATCGAGGGCGCGGGCTGACTCCCGCGAGCCGTGGAGCCGTCATGTCTTCGCCAGCCCTCGCCGGACGCACCATCGTCGAAGAGCCTCCTCTCTTCGTCGAGACCCAGCGCTTCCTGCCCCGCCCCCTGAGCCTGGCCGTCGTCGTCGGTGTCGGCGCCCTCGCGGCGTGGATGCTCGTCTCGGGGGCGCTACGGGGTGCTGGGTGGATGCCGCTGGCCGTGCTGGCGGGCGTTGCGCTGCTGTTTCACTTGCTGGAGCTGAGGGTCACGGTGCGCCGATCCGGAATCGACATCCACTTCCGACCACTCCAGCGGCGAAGGCTCGATCCGAACGAGATCCACGCATGCGAGGCGCGCAGATACCGCCCGATCCTCGAGTTTGGCGGCTGGGGCCTGCGTCGCGGCTGGAAGGGAGGCTTCGCCTACAACGTCCGGGGCAACCGGGGGGCGCAGCTCGTGCTCGGGAACGGGGAGCGGCTGCTCCTCGGCTCGCAGCAGTCGGAGGACCTCGCCGCCGCCATCCGGCAGGTCGCCCGGCTGCCCGACCCGAGGACCTGAGGAGAAGCCGGCGGACGGCAGCCGGGAGGAACCGCGGACATGGAGCACTTCAAGACCAGCATGAGCCGTTGCGCATCAAGTCCGTGGAGGCGGTGAAGTTCACCCACCGCACCGAGCGCGAGGCCGCCCTGCGGAGGCCGGGTGGAACGCGGAATGGCTGCTCGACAACTTCCATCTCGTCGCCCGAGGTCCTCGACGTTCGTCGGGACCTCCCGGCTGGTTACTATCGCGAGCTGCCAAAGCTCGCGTTGCGGGAGTTCGCGGCCGACGCCCGCGTCTACTCCATGGCCGTGGATCTCACCCGTGACAGCGACTCTCGCCTGGACCGGCAGCACCTCGTGCGCTTCATGAACAGCTACCAGGCCGTGGCCCCGCCCACGATCGGCGAGCTGTGGGCTTTCCGGGCGTCGGATAGTGGATTGCCCGCTGCCTGACCCTATGGCGCTGCCGGAGCGGGCAGGACCATTGAAAGAGCCGACACAACGCGCCATTGGCCGCTCCGTTTTGTCGCGACGGACAGAGAAACCGTCCTCACCGTCGGCCTTTCCTTTCCGTCTGCGGCCCGACCTCCAGTTGTTTCCCAGGTAGCGTTGCCCACGGCCACATCAGGCGCGGGGAAACGAACAGAATTCGTGATCAGCTTGGTCTTGGCATCCTTGTACACTCCTGTGAGTAGTTCGCGAAAGAGGCGTTCGATCTCGGTCCGCCCTTTGGCCGCCCGGCCGTCCAGACTCGTGTAATCGCCGTCCTCGGCCCAGATCTCCGCGACTGCCTTGGGGTCTTTCTTGTTGAAGGCCGCCACGTATTGCTCGCCCAGCTTCCGAACTACGTCCTCGTCCGCGGCTTGGCCCTCCTTTGTCTGTCCGGTACCCGTCGCGCCCAGGATCATCGCCGTAAGCAGAAACGAAGGTGCCCACATTTTTTACCTTTCTCTCATTGCTGCCTTCTACGTCTCTCAGGCAGCCACAGCTGCCGACGGT
>JAQBHI010000021.1:0-41872 GCA_032127875.1 Acidobacteriota bacterium | reverse complement strand
GCTCGGCGCTGCAGCTCGAGGCCGACTCGCGTCTCGCGCTCGGGGGCCGGATCCCCGCCGTCGGCTGGACCACCGGTGTCGAGCAGCTGCGAGCGACGCTCTACGTCCCGCCCGGCTGGAGCCTCTTCGGCTCCACCGGTGTCGATCGGCTTCCCGGCACCTGGAGCGCGCGCTGGACGCTGCTCAGCTTCTTCTTCGTGCTGATCGTGACGCTGGCGGTGCATCGGCTGTTCGGTCTGCGCTCCGCGATCCTCACCCTCGCCGCGCTGGTGCTGCTCCACGGCGAGTCCGGGGCGCCTTCCACGGTGTGGCTGAGCCTGGTGGGCGCGGTCGCCCTCGGGCGCGTCGCCCCCGCCGGCCGGATCGCGAGCCTCGCGCGGCTGTGGTTCCTCGCGAGCGCCGCCGTGCTCGTCGTCGTGCTGGTGCCGTTCGCGCGCGACCAGCTCAAAGACGCGCTCTTCCCGCAGGTGGCCGCGGTCGACGGCGGAGGAGCCGGACGCCTCGCGACCGCCCGCGGCAGAGCCGTGCCGGCGGAGGGAGTGCCCGATGGTGTGGTCGGGGGCGTGGTCGGCGGCGCCCGGCGCAACGCCCCCGCCGCGGCGCCGCCGGAAGCGCCCGCCCCGGAGGCCGAGCAGGACAAGCTCGAGGCGGCGAAGTCCCCCGTCTACCGAGGCAAGCAAGCACTGCAAGGGGTTGACGAGCGGGTGGCCTCGCCGCACCGCTACTCCTACAACGTCGCCCTCGAGCAGGACCCGAAGGCCGTGCTGCAGACGGGCCCCGGCGTCCCCGGCTGGACCTGGCGGAGCTACTCCCTCATCTGGAGCGGCCCCGTGGGGCGCGACCACACGCTGCGGCTCTGGCTCGTCTCGCCCGGACTGAACCGGCTGCTCACGCTGCTGCGCCTCGCGCTCGCCGCGGCGCTCGGCTACGTGCTGCTCACCGGCCGCTGGCCTACGCTGCCACCCCTGAGGCGACCCGAGCCCCTGGCTGTGCTCCCCGCTCTCCTGGTCTTCTGCCTCACCCCGGCCGCGGCGCTCGCCCAGCAGGAGATGCCGGGCTCCGAGATTCTCCAGGAGCTGAGGCAGCGCCTCACCCGCCCCGCCCCCTGCGAACCGCGCTGCGTCACGACGCCGAGCCTGGTGCTGCGGCTCGGCGACAGCCAGCTCCAGCTCAGCGCCGAGGTCCACGCGGCGGCGGACGGCACCTGGGCGGTGCCCGGACCGGTCGGGAGCTATGTGCCTTCCGAGATCCGCGTCGACGGCGTCCAGGCGGTGGCCGTGTCGCGCCTCGCCACGGGCTTCCTGCACCTGCGCCTCGCGCGCGGTGTGCACCGCGTCGAGGCCACGGGCCCCGTGCCTCCCGGCGACAGCTTCACGCTGCAGTTCGCCGACCCGCCCCGGCGTGCGCGCGCCGAGGCCCCGGGCTGGGACGTGACCGGCCTGCGCGTGGACGGCCCCGCCGAGCCCTCGATCCTGCTCACGCGCCGCCTCTCCGCCCGCGCCGGCGCCGCGACCGCCGAGGGCCGCTACGCCCCGTGGCTCGAGGTCAAGCGCACGCTCGGCTTCGGCGTCACCTGGACCGTGACCACCCGCGTGCAGCGCGTGACGCCCGTCGGCGCGCCGATCGCGCTGCGCGTGCCGCTGCTGCCGGGCGAAGCGCCCACGCGCGCCAACCTGGTCGTCGAGAAAGGCGAGGTGGCGGTGAGCCTCGGCGGCGACGAGACCGACGCGAGCTGGCAGTCGACGCTCGAGCAGGCGCCGCAGCTCGTCCTGCGGGCGCCCGAGGGCCGCCCGTGGTCGGAGGTGTGGCAGCTGCAGTGCAGCCCCGTCTGGTCCTGCAGCGCGACGGGCCTCCCTCCCGTCTCGCGCGCGGCCGCGGGTGTCTTCGCCCCCGAGTACCGCCCCTGGCCGGGCGAGGAGGTGAGCGTCAGCCTGGCCCACCCGCAGGGCGTCGAAGGCCAGACGCTCACGATCGACGACGTGACGCTCGAGGCCACCCCCGGCCGCCGCCTCGAGCGCGTGCGCCTCGTGGCCACCGCTCGCAGCAGCCGCGAGCAGCCGCTCGTCCTGCGCGTGCCGAAAGAAGCCGAGGTGCAGGAGCTGAAGCTCGACGGCCAGGACCGTCCCTCCCGCCCCGACCAGGGCGAGCTGCGCGTGAGCGTGCCCGCCGGCCGTCACACGCTCGAGCTCCGCTGGCAGCAGTCCCGCGGCATGGGCGTCTTCTACGGCGTCCCGCGCGTCTCCTTCTCGAGCCCCGCCGTCAACGTCACCCAGCAGCTCACGCTGCCGCCCGAGCGCTGGCTGATCGCGACGCGCGGCCCCGCCTGGGGCCCGGCCGTCCTGTTCTGGCCGTACATCGTGTTCCTGCTCGCCGTGGCGCTCGCCCTCGGCCGCATCTCCGCGAGCCCGCTCACGAGCACGCAGTGGGTGCTGCTCGGCCTCGGCCTGAGCGTGCTGCCCACGACGGGCGCGCTCGTCGTCGCGGCCTTCGTGTTCGCGATCGCGCTCCGCGCCCGCAAGCCGCCGCTCAACCCGTGGGCCTTCGACCTTCTCCAGCTGCTGCTCTTGGTGTGGGCGCTCGTGAGCCTCAGCCTCCTGTACGGCGCCATCCAACAAGGCCTGCTGTTCCGCCCCGACATGCAGGTAGCCGGCAACGCGAGCACGGACACGGTCCTGCGCTGGTACGCCGACCGCGTCAGCGGCGAGACCCCGCGCGCCGGCGTCCTGAGCCTCCCGCTCTGGCTCTACCGCGTGGCGATGCTGCTCTGGGCGCTCTGGCTCGCCGCCAGCCTCGTCCGCGGCGTCGGCCCCGGCTGGCGCGCCTTCACCAAGGGCGGCGCCTGGCGGCCGCTCTCACTCCCGCGGAAGCCGAAGCCGGTGGAGCCCCAGGCCAACGACTCCGCCCCGACGCAGTAGGTCACGGGAAGCGGTGCCGTGGCCAGACCAGCCAACCGCGAGCCTCTGGCGGACCGGGTTCATCCTGGACCTCGCCGCAATCGTGCTCGTGGCCCTCTACACCTGGCTCTGCGTCGGCCCGATGCCGGGCTCGCGCCAGCAGGGGTGCGTCGAGCATCTTGCCGGTGCGCTCCCGGCGTCCGCGCATGCTCTTCGGGCGACCTTGCGACAGGCCACGAGTCGGCTCGGAACCATTGTCGGCTCCGCGCCGTGCATTGATCCATCGTTCCTGCCCGGCTGGCGGTGAGCCAGGCGGGCCCGCCGCCGCTGGCGACGAGCCAGCCGCAGCCCTCGCCGTACCCTCTCCAGAGACGACGTCCGTCCCCGCCCCCTCGACGCTGTCGCCGAAGCGTGCAGGGAACAACGGAGGGGCGGTGAGCGTACCCCCCAGTGCGAAGTTGTCTTCCGGCGGGGGCCCGTCCGCGATGGCGGCGAGCGGAGACATACTTTCGCGTGAGGAGAGTCCACCACATGAGGTTGTCTTCCGTGACGAAGCTCTGCGCTGCCGTGCTGATGGCAGCGAGCGTTCATGCCGGTGAATCCACCGCCAAGGTCTTCCCGGCGGGCACCAAGTCCCCCGAGGCGGCTGCCAGCATCCGCGAGATCCAGGCGCGCGCCGAGAACCTGCAGTTCGGCCCCAAGATCAAGGAACTGGCGCAAGCCGCGATCGCCGCCGACCCGCAGTTCGCCCTGGCGTACTTCTACCTGGCCGGCGCGCGGTTCCCGCCCGACATGGTGGCACTCGACAAGGCCGTCGAGCTGGCCAAGACGGCGCCGCCTAGCCATCGCCGCTACATCGAGATCCAGGCGACGACGTTCCGTGATCCCTCGACCGCGCCCAACATCGCCGCGATCGAGCCGCTCCAGAAGCTGGCCGAGGAGTTCCCCGACGAGCGGTTCCTGCAGGTCTTCATCGGCCAGTACCAGCAGATGGACGGCCGCAACGGCGACGCGCGCAAGTCGTTCGAGCGGGCGCTGGCGCTGGACGCGAGCACGCCCCGCGTTCACGCGCTGCTGGCGGGCCTGCTGATCCTCGACGGCGACTACGGCAAGGCTCGCGCTGCGCTGGAGGCGGCGCTCGCCATGGTGCCGGCCGACGCCGCCCCGGCCAACATCCGCTACCAGGTGGCCTTCACGCACCTGTACGAGGGTCACGTCGACGAGGCGCTTGCGACGCTCACCAGTTTCGTCGACGAGTACGCCAAGGCCGGCCGCCCCTTCGGACTGCCCGAGGTGTTCATCTGGAACTCGATCGCCCGCATCAATCTGGAGAACGGCCGGCTCGAACAGGCGATGAAGGCCTACGAGCGCGGCTACCAGAGCGTGCCGGGCAGCAACCTCGACGAGACTCAGAAGCAGCTCTGGCGCGGACGTCTGCTCCATGGCCAGAGCCGCACCCTGGCGCGCATGGGCAAGCACGAGGAGGCGTGGAAGAACGCTCTCGCGATTCGCAAGATGATCGACGAAGGCGGCGAAGAGGCCAAGCAGTTCGAGCCGGCCTACCATTACGTCGCCGGCTACTGCAAGCTCGAGGCGGGCGAGTCGGAGGTGGCGATCGAGCACCTGCTGCAGAGCGACCCGACCGACCCCTTCCACCGCCTGCTGCTCGCGCGTGCCTACGAGAAGGTCGGCAAGAAGGTCGAGGCGCGAAAGACCTATCAGGAGGTCGTCGACTCCAAGGTCAACAACATCGAGCGGGCCCTGGCCTACCCGGAGGCGCGGCGCAAGCTGGGCGCCAGCAGCTGACGTCGACGTTC
The DNA here is from genome assembly GCA_032127875.1 of Acidobacteriota bacterium. Lineage (GTDB taxonomy): Bacteria > Acidobacteriota > Vicinamibacteria > Fen-336 > Fen-336 > CADEEV01. The sequence goes on along the minus strand of JAQBHI010000021.1, from coordinate 37,161 downwards.
GCCTGATGCCGGATCGCGCCGGGAGGGACAGCCTCTCCCGGCGCCGTCGCCTTGTCGCCTGGGACGGTCCTGCCTCGGGTGCCGCCCCCACTGGTGAGGCGGCCGTCAGCGGGCCGGGCGCGAGATCGACGCTCTCGGCGCGGGTGCGGGGAAGACCCGACGCGGGCGCGAGTGCTCACGAGCGGGCGAAGGCAGCGTCTTCGCCGCCCACGTCCCGGGACGCTCCCGCGATGCGGTGCGCTGACACCATGTGTGCCCACCGTCCGGGTCCACGGCCTCCCGGGCCGTGGCGTCGAGCAGCGCGGCTGTCTCGTCTCCCGCTTCGGGGATCGGGAGTGCGCCCAGGAGTACGAGGTGGAAGACCCGGGCTGCCAGTTCGGTTCCGAGTATGTTGGGGTGCACGCCGTCCTCCGCGTGCAACGTGATCTCGGGATGACGGCGGGTCCACAGCGCGAAGGCATGCCCCACCGGCGCCACCCGTACCCCGAGAGGCCGGGCGACCGCGCAGTAGGCCGCGTCGATACCCGCCTGGTCCTGGATCCTGCCGGCGTTCGCCGGGGTGGCGTACAAGGTCACTGACGCCACCCGCTTCCTGGCCGCCGTGGTGAGCCGCCCCGTGACCTCGGCGAAACGTGTGGCCGCCCCCCGGGCGATCGAGCTGCGCTCCTGCAGGACCACGTGGTCCCAGTGTTCCTCGTCCAGTGCCGCGACCACGCGCCCTTCGTTCCAGTGCTCGTCGAGGCTCGCCCCGTTGCGGGCGATGGTGGCCGTCTCGACGGCCTGCCCTCCACGCCCAGCCAGCCGCGCGAAGCGCCCCGGGAGGTCGTTGTAGAGGCTGTAACTGTTGCCGACGAAGAGGACCCGCTTGGGTCCGGCCTCAGCCGCCGTGGCACAGGCCGAGACCAGCGCCAGAATGACTGCGAGGCTAGGGCGGTTCACGGCGATAGGCAGCGTAGCATGGCGTGGCCGGCAGCCATTCGCGCCAGCTGACCCGAGCCTCCGGGACCCGCCGGATGGCCGAGCTGGACCCCCGGATGGTTCGGTGATCATCTACCACGCGGGGACGCCGGCGGGGCATCGCCTCTTCAAGATCACGATCGCCGATGGTCAAGCTGTACCCGTGTTTCATGAGTCGCACCAGGACTTCCGGCCGCTGGTGAGTCAGGAGCGGACAGATCATGTGCTCCCCGCAGCTGCGGGACGCGACTTCTTGACAAGCGAGGCGAGGCTACCTACTCTTCGGCGGTAGGAATTTCCTCGACCGGGATTCGAGCCGCCTAGCTCGGGTCCTCGCGCCCTACCGTGGGAGCCATGGTGGGCGACTTCAAGAAGACGCTTGACAAGTTCAAGGTCCCAGCAGCGGAGCAGCAGGAGCTGATCAACATCGTGGGCACCACCAAGAGCGACTTCGTGATCGCGTCCGGGTCGAAGCCATGATGGCCCTGGCGCTCGGCGTCTGGGTGGTGGCGCAGGCGGCGCAAGCGCCGGCGCCTGGGGCCCCGGGGCAGCCGATGCTCGGTGAGCCGGCCCCGCTCTTCCGCTTGAACGACCTGAAGGGCAAGATCGTCTCGCTGGAGGCCCTGCGCGGCCGGATCATCGTCCTTCATTTTGGAGCGAGTTGGTGACCCTTCTGCAATGCGGAGGCTCCGCATCTCGAGGCGCTCGCCCAGAAGTACAAGGACCGAAAGGTCCAGGTGTTGGTGATCGACGTGATGGAGGCCGCTGAGCTGGCCGCAGGTTGGACCTCCCACAATAAGTTGAGCTGCCCGGTTCTACTGGACCCCGACGGGAAGGTCGCGGAGAGCTACGCACCTCCGGGAGTGCTGCCCGACCTTCCACGAAATCAGGTGCCCATCGCGTCGAACCTGATCATCGACCGGGAGGGCAGGATCCGCTTCTATTCGTTGCTGGACTCGGTGAACTTCGACGCGCGGCTGGTGGCCCTGCAGGCCCGCCTCGACGAGCTGCTCGCGACCCCGTGACGCCGGCTGCGGTCGTCGGTTGGGCCGCTCTGGCGGCGGCCAGCCCTTCGCCGCCGCCGGTGGTCACCGTCTCCGCGCCGGGGACGGTCGAAATCAGGGCTGGCGGCAAGAGGGAGGCTGCGATCAGCGTCACGGTGGCCGAGGGCTTCCACGTCCAGGCCAACCCCGCGAGCGAGCCGTACCTGATCCCGCTTCGGCTGGAGCTGGCGGAGGGTGCTGGTTTTCGCATCGGCAAGCCACTCTATCCAGAGGGCCGGCCGTATCGCCTGCGGGGCGCCGACCGCGACCTGTCTACTTATGAGGGGACCTTCGCCGTCCGCTGGCTGCTGGAAGTGCCCAAAGATGCGCCCGTCGGAGAGCTGACCGTGGAGGGAGCGCTGCGCTATCAGGCGTGTGATACTCGCGTCTGCTTGCGGCCGGCGACCGTCCCCTTCACGTTGCGTGTCCGCATTCTGCCGTCCCGTTGAGGCTCCGGGCGCCTTGGTGGGTCGATCGCGGCGGAGCGAAGCCCTCAGGGGGTGGCCAGCTCCGAATCGACCTTCGTCGAACGTGAGCGGGAGGACGGCTCGCCGGCTCCAGGATGTGCAACTCGCGGTTAGCGTGGTCTTGTGTAGCACGCCAGCGGGTCCGGGTTGCGGCTGTGGGACCATGATCCCACCACGCAGGATGGCGAGCCGCTTCATCAAAGCTATTGCCTTTCGTCGAGCGTGGTCAGTATAATTCGGCCCCCAAGTAAGGAACCTGAGAGGGGGAACGCCTGTGTCCTTCCAAACCTCAATCCGTTCGGGGTTCGCAAGCGCACGATGGGGATCCAGACTCGCTCTTGTGGCAGCAGTGCTGGCTTTGACCATTCCCAGCCGCGGCCATGCTGACCCCGTCCCGCCCGAATCCAACATCAGGGTATTCTGCTTCCGCATCACCGATATCCAGCGGGTCGCGGGTGATCCCGGGAACGATCGCTTTCGCTTCGAGTTCGAGGTCTTGAATTGGACGCATGAGCAGGCGTTTAGCGTTTACATCGCGCAGAACGTAGTCACAGGACTTGTAGTAGGCGACCCCGCCCCATTTTTTGCCGGGGCCACGCTTGACCCGAATGGCCGGCCGCTCACCCCCCTTGACGTGAACGGCGACGGGACCATCAACGCCGCCGATCTTGAGGACGCGAATGGGAACGGCTTGCTCGACCCGGGCGAGGACATCAACGGCAACGGCCGGCTGGACAACGATCCCATCCCGGGAAACGTGAACCCGCCCAATAACTGGACGGTCGCATCATCCAGTGCCACAGCCATAAAGTGGAGCGCAGGGACGCCTGTTCCCAGCGTTGACCTGCTGGATTTTGATTTCTTGGGTACGGGGCCTCTGCAGCCAGGCGACCCGGAAATCTCTTTCATGCAATTTGCCAATCTGAGCGACCCGAACTCCGTCGTCATAGAGACGATCGACGACGGTCCCAACGTCCAGGATGGCTTCGTACTGATCGTGGACGACCTCGATCCAGGAGAGATCGTCTCCTTCAACTGGTTCCTGCTGGATCAATTCGGAAATATCATCGGCGCCAACACGGAGGTCAGCAATCCCTACGGCTTCGGCGCGGTGAGCCTTACTTCGCTGGCCGGGCCGGTGCCGCCCAGCCCGGTGTTCGCGGGCAACACGGGCTTCAGCCAATCCCCGTTGATGTTCTTCGACAGCGTCTACATCGTGCCGAATCCGGCTGCTTTCGCGGCCGAGTTCGGCGCGGGACTCATCGCGCCGTTCTCGGATCCGAACGACAACATTGTCGGTGCTTTCGTCAACGCACAAGTGCTGGATCGCGTGATCCTCACCCCGCACACGGCGACGAACTCCGTGGGCGCGGCCCACACTGTCACCGCCACGTTCATTTCTGGACAGAGCGTTCCAATCGCGGGGCAACGAATCGAGTTCAGGGTGAGCGGAGCCAACACTGCCAGCGGTCAGGTTACGACCGACGCCGTCGGTGAGGCAACCTTCACATACCCCGGCAACAATGTCGGCACGGACGCCATCACAGCCTGGGCTGACGAGAATGGCGACAGCGTTCAAGACCCCGCGGAGCCTTTCGATGTCGCGACCAAGGCCTGGGCAGTTACTGGAGCGCCGACCTGCGATGGCCAGCCTGCGACCATTTTCGTGGATGCCCAGGGCAACATCGTGGGCGGTCCACACAACGGGCGGCCGTACCGTGGCAGGCTTCGTGGCGGTGATAGCGACGACGTCATCGTCGGCACGGATGGCGCGGATAGCATCAAGGGTGGCGCTGGGGACGACGTGATCTGCGGCGGGGACGGCAACGACCGGATTCACGGCGGCAAAGGCGACGAGGGCGACGACTCCCTGGACGACGACGAGGATGATGGTGATCGTGATGACCGGATCGAAGGCGGCAAGGGCAATGAGCGCGACGACGAGCTGAAAGGCGGCGAGCTTGACGACCGGCCCAGGCCTGGCGATGGCAATGACCGTTTGGACGGCGGTGCCGGCGATGACCTGCTCAGGGGCGGCACCGGGGACGACCTGATTCTCGGCGGTGACGGCAACGATCGGCTCAAGGGTGGCCGTGGCGATGACCGTTTGGACGGAGGCGCCGGCGACGACCGTCTGCGGGGCGATAACGGCAAGGATACCCTGACGGGCGGCAGCGGCGCAGACAGGTTCAGGGGCGGTGATGGCAACGATACCGCGACCGACTTCAACCCGGCGGAGGGAGACGAAGAGACCGGCGTGGAGAATCTGTAACGCTAGCTGGGATGAAGCGCTCGTCACCCGCGTGGTGACAACAGGGTGGGCTTGACCCGATGCCGTAGACACCTCTTCAAAGGTGGATGCGATGGCGAGTCCAGGGGTTCATCTCTGGCGCGCTAGCACAGCAAGCGCAGCATCCTTAGCCCAGCCTCTTCAGCAGCACGCCAACCACCCCCGCCGGCAGAATCAGCGCGGGTCCGGGGACCTTCCTGAAACGCGCGGCGATGGCCAGCGCGGCGACGGCGATCGCCAGGGTCCAGGAATCTATGATCGCCCGACGGCCCAGGACGAACGCCGCGCCGGCGGGCGCGCCGGCCGTCACGCCGTCCACGAAGCTTCGAATGGCCTGGTTCCCGGACCAGCGTTTGAAATGGGGCGCAAGATTCGAGGCCCTGGCGAAAACCACCGCGCGCGTTTGCTGAATGGCGCTGGCGAGAGCTCCCATTGAGCCTGCCTGCCGCGCGATCGTGGCGTGTCAGTCATTGCCGCGCGGGCGTGGGCGGGGTTATGCTCCACGCAGACCCCAAGGGGAACCCATGGCGAGCGCTCACGGCGACATGTTTCGGGCGAGCCTCAAGCGGTGCCTCGCCACGTCCGCCTTCCTGCATGACTTCTACGAGCTGTTCATGGACTCTTCCGTAGAGGTGCGCGAGAAGTTCAAGAACACAGACTTCCCACGACAGACCCGCGTCCTCGCCGACTCGCTCTTCCTCATGGCGGTGGCTTCCGAGTCGACGAGCGAGGCGATCGCCTGGAACGAGTTGGACCGGCTGGCGCAGCACCACTCGCGCGCAGGCCTGGACATTCGCCCGGAGCTCTATGGCGTCTGGCTCGAATGCCTGTTGAACGCCGCGCGCCGCCACGACCCGGCGTTCTCGGTCGACGTCGAGAGCGCGTGGCGGAAGGCCCTTGCGCCCGGGATCGAGCATCTGCGCTCGGCCTACTGACGGGCGTTGGCTATACTGCACGTACTCTGGCGAGGGAGTTCATGAATCAGATGGTGACGCGACGTGCGCGGCTCGCGAGCGTGGTCCTGGCGGCGGCGGCGGCGACCGCCGGCCTGCGGATCGAAGCGGCGCCGACCTCGGGTGAACCTTACGCCCCGGCCCGAGAATGCGCCACCTGCCACACGACGATCTACGGCTACTGGTCGGAGTCGGAGCACTCGCGCTCGGCCACCCGCCCCTCGTACCTCGCGGCGCTCGAAGCCGCCGTGGGCTCGGCCGCAGACAAGGACGCCGTGCGCCGGGGCTGCGTGTGGTGCCACGCGCCCACCAGCCTGGTCACCGGTGACTACGCCCTCAAGGGAGAGATCGCCCGGGAGGGCGTCTCCTGCGACTTCTGCCACACCGTCGCCGCCGTGGACCTGGACAAGCGTGACCATCCTTTCGATCTCCAGCCCGGGAAAGTCAAGCGGGGGCCTCTCGAATACGCGAAGTCGCCCTTCCACGACACCGCCTACTCGACCCTGCACAAGGCCAGCCCGCTGCTGTGCGCCTCTTGCCACGAGCACACGAATGCGCTTGGCGTCGCCGTGCTCTCGACCTACAGCGAGTGGAAGGCGGGGCCCTACCCGGCGCGGGGCGAGACCTGCCAGGAGTGTCACATGCCCCTGGTGCCGGGCACGACGGTCGGCGAGGGGCTGCAGCCGACCCAGCGGCGCATCAACCTGCACCGGCTGCAGGGCGGGGGAACGGCGAGCAAGCTGCGCAGCGGCCTCGAGTTGAGCTTCGGCCCGGTCGACCTCGGCAGCGCCTCGGCCGATGTGCAGGTCGTCGTCACCAACAAGGCCGTGGGCCACGCCGCGCCCGGCGGGCTCTCGAGCAAGAGCCTGGTGCTGGCCGTGGGTGTCGACGCCGGCGGGGCCGACCTGCTCCACCGGCGCGAGAGGGTCTATCGCCGCGAACTGAAGGACGCCGAGGGCCACGACCTCGTCGCGGTGGCGGACCTGTTCCTCAAGGCTGCCTCGGTGGGCGAGGACAGCCGCCTCCAGCCCGGCGAGTCCCGGACCGAGCGCTTCACGGTGCCGCTGCCGCAGAACTGGAAGGCGATCGTGGCGCGCCTGGAGTACCGCGACGCCTCCGACCCCGCGGCCGGGCCGAAGACGACCCTGGTGATCGAAGAGCGGAGGGAGCGGGGCCGCTAACCGTCCCGGCCTCTTGTCGAGCATCGGGTGCCCGCTGATGGTTCCTCGATCCTGGGCTGCGCGGCGGACGCTCCGCTGCGACGAGCGTGTCCCGCGGTCAGCTCAGATCGCGCCCAGGACGTCGGAGCCCGTGAGGATGTAGGTCTTGCCCGCCTTGAAGTCCTGCACCTTCTGGTTGGCTTTCCACGCGTGCGGGGTTTCCGCCGCCAGCCGCGACGACACCGAGTAGTAGGAGCGCGGATCCTCGGGATCGACGTCGGTCGGGCACACGATCACCCCGGCGCCGAACGCCCGCAGCGCATCCGCCTTCTCCTTCGACTGCTTGTCGGTGGTCGTGAAGATGCACAGGAGAACCAGGGTCGAAACAACTGGCCAATCGTGGCATGATCGGCGCGAGGAGAGCCTTCGATGATCCCGATCCCGGCAGGGCTGGCGGTGCGCCTGCGCCGCCTCGTGTACTTCGCCCAGAACCCCTTGACCGCGGTGGGGGCCGCCCTCGCCACCAGCGCCGGGCTCACCATGATCTGGTTCTGGGTCGTCGAGTTCACCCAGGCGCGCGGGCTCCACCCCTATCTCGGGATCCTGCTTTTCGTGCTACTGCCGGGCGTGTTTGCGCTCGGCCTCGTCTTGATGCCGCTCGGCATCTTTTTCCGCCGGCGCAAGCTCACCCAGGGCGGGCGCGCGCTGCCGACCCAGTTCCCCAGCCTGAGCCTCAAGGAACCGGCGCTCCAGAGGCTGCTCACGCTGATCGGCGTGTTGAGCGTCGCCAACGTCGTGATCCTGGCGACGGCCTCCTACCAGGGCGTCAGTTACATGGACTCGACCCAGTTCTGCGGACTCGCCTGCCACACGGTGATGGCCCCGGAGTACGCGTCGTATCTCAACTCCCCGCACTCCCGAGTCGCCTGCACCGAGTGCCACATCGGACCCGGCGCGGATTGGTTCGTGCGCTCGAAGCTCTCGGGCACGCGGCAGCTGTTCGCCGTGGCCCTCGGCACCTACTCGCGGCCGATCCCGTCTCCCGTGGAGCACCTGCGGCCGGCCCGTGAGACCTGCGAGGAATGCCATTGGCCGCAGCGCTTCGTGGGCGACCGGATCATCGTCCGCACGAAGTACGCCGAAGACGAAGCCAACACGCCGTCGACAACCGTCTTGTCCCTGAAGATCGGCGGCAGCCGACTCGGCGGCGGGGTGGGGATCCACGGCCGCCACCTCGACGGCAAGTCGCGCATCAGCTACGTTTCCACCGACGACCGGCGCCAGGTGATCCCCTCGGTCGACTACGTGGACGACGACGGCAAGACCGTGAACTTCGCCTCCACCGAGCTGAAGACCACCCCGGAGCAACTCTCGCGCGGCGAGCGGCGGGAGATGGACTGCGTCGACTGCCACAACCGGCCGACCCACGTCTTCGAGTTGCCCGATCGGGCGCTGGACAAGGCGCTCTCCGACGGGCGCATCAGCACGCAACTGCCGTTCGTCAAGAAGAAGGGTCTCGAGCTGCTGAAGACCGAGTACCCCGACGGCGAAACGGCGCGGACCCGGATCTCGGAGGGCCTCCTCGACTACTACAAGAAAGACCAGCCACAGACCTACGCAACGCACCGCGCCCTGGTGGAGACGGCGGCGCAGCAGGTGGTGGCGATCTACTCGCGCAACGTGTTCCCCGAGATGAAGGTGACCTGGGGCACCCACCCGAACAACATCGGACACGAGGACTTCCTGGGCTGCTTCCGCTGCCACGACGAGAATCACGAGGCGCCGGACGGACGCACCATCACCCAGGACTGCGACGCCTGTCACACGGTCCTGGCGATGGAAGAGTCCCAGCCCAGGATCCTCGAAGACCTGGGGCTCAAGTAGAAAGCCCAGAAGATAGCGATGCCCGCCTGGACGCTGCTCCTCGTTCTCGGCCTCACCGGTGTGCCCGCCGGCCCTGCCGACGAGGACTGCCTGAGCTGCCATGGCGACAAGGACCTGGAGCGCGCGTCGGGAACGAGCCTGTTCGTGGACCAGCCGGCCCTGGGAGATGCCGCCCATGGCGGGCTGCGCTGCGTGGCCTGCCACACGGGGATCGCGGATCTGCCGCACGACGAGAAGCTGCCTCAAGTGCTGTGCAGCAGCTGCCACGGCGAGGCGGCGAAGGCGTACGCCAAGGGCGTACACTCGATCGCGCTCGCGAACGGCAAGCCGGACGCCGCGCGTTGCCTGTCCTGCCATGGGGCGGCCCACGCTGTGAAGAAGGCCTCCGACCCGGCCTCCCCCGTCGCGAAGAAGAACCTGGCTCAGACATGCGGCTCGTGCCACGCGGATCCGGAGTTCCTGGCGCGCCACCGCATCCCGATGGCCCGGCCCGTCGAGTCCTACAGCCTGAGTGTCCACGGCAGAGCGGTGGCCCGTGGCGAGGACGCAGCGCCGTCGTGCTTCGAGTGCCACGGCGGGCACGACATCGTCACAGCCAGCAACCCCGCCTCGCCGATCAACCGGGCCAACGTCCCCAACACCTGCGGGATGTGTCACTCCGACGTCCAGACCGCGTACGCGAAGAGCGTCCACGGCCAGGCCGCGGCTCGCGGCCTGCTCGGCGCGCCGGTCTGCACCGACTGCCACGGCGAGCATGCGATCCTGGCGCCCAGCGAGCCGGGCTCGCTGGTGAATCCGGCCCGCGTCTCGAGCATGACCTGCGGACGTTGTCACGGCGACGAGCGTCTGGCCCAGCGCTACAACCTGCCGCTCGACAAAGTGCCGGCTTATGCCGACAGCTATCACGGCCTCGCCCAGCGCGGCGGTGTCCTGACCGTGGCGAACTGCGCCTCCTGCCACGGCGTCCACAACATCCTGCCGGCCTCGGACCCCAATTCCACGGTGAACCCGAAACACCTGCCGAAGACCTGCGGCAGCTGCCACGCTGGGGCGGGCACGCGCTTCGCGATCGGGACGGTGCACATCAAGCCCGCAGCGGCGAGCGACCAGGCGATCGTGCGTTGGATCCGGCTGTTCTACCTGTGGGTGATTCCCCTCACTGTGGCGTTCATGCTGTTCCACAACGCCATTGACTTCCTCGCAAAGCTGGTCCGGCGCCCGCCGCCCCACGCGAGCGGCGAGGAGGTCGTGCGCATGAACCTGGGCTTCCGGATCGCCCATGCGCTCGTGGTGGTGAGCTTCCCCCTCCTGGTGCTGACCGGCTTCGCCCTCAAGTACCCCGAGTCCTGGTGGGCCGCGTTTCCGCTGCGCGGCGAGCTCCACCGGGTGGCGGCCGTCGCCCTGCTCGCCGCCTGCGTGTGGCACGCGCTGCACCTGTGGCGCGTTCCGAAGGACCGCGTGATCCTGCGCGAGATGCTCCCCAAGCCGAAGGACGCGACCGACCTGTTGGGCATGCTGCGCCACAACCTCGGGCTGGGCGGCGAGCGGCCGCGCTTCGGCAAGTTCAGCTACGCCGAGAAGATCGAGTACCTGGCCTTCGTCTGGGGCACGGCGGTGATGGCGCTCTCCGGCTTCATCCTCTGGTTCGACAACTTCAGCCTGCGCAACTTCCCGAAATGGGTGACCGATGCCGCGACCGTTCTGCACTGGTACGAGGCGATCCTCGCGACGCTCTCGATTGCGATCTGGCACTTCTACATGGTCATCTTCGACCCGGACGTCTACCCGATGGACCGTGCCTGGCTCACGGGCCGTGCCTCGGCCGAGCACTTGAAGCAGACCCGGCCCGGCTACTATCGCGCCCTGGTCGCAGCGGCGGCGCCGCCCGAACCCGAGAAGGACGAGTCCTGACCCATGCCGAGTGCTCACGGCGATACGCTCATCGCGTCCTGGTCCAACTATATCAACCGCGTCGCCGACGCGCTGGGCGTGGGCCGCGACTAGCCTGGAGGCGAAGCTCACGCCCTGAGAGGGAGTGAAGTTCGCCGAGGAGGTGCCTTGACGCACGGAAAACGGCTCGCGATCCTGGTCGGCGGCGGCCCCGCGCCGGGCATCAACAGCGTGATCAGTGCGGCGACGATCCGCGGCGTGCTCGAGGGCGTCGAAGTGCTCGGGATCCGCGACGGCTTCGAGTCGATCATGTTGGGCAACGTCGAGCGCGTCACCAGCCTGACGATCGACGAGGTGAGCCGAATTCACTTTCGGGGTGGGTCCTACATCGGCATCTCGCGGGCGAACCCGACGCTCGACCCGCAGCATCTCGAGAACACCGTCATCTCGCTGCTGCGGCTCGACGTCTCGATGCTGATCACGATCGGTGGCGACGACACGGCCTTTTCTGCGATGAAGCTCGAGGAGAAGGCGGGCGGACGCATCCACGTCGTCCACGTGCCGAAGACGATCGACAACGACCTCGACCTGCCCGCCTACGTGGACACCTTCGGCTTCCAGACCGCGCGTCACCTCGGCGTCGACATCGTGAAGAACCTGATGGTGGACGCGAAGACCACGTCGCGCTGGTACTTCGTTATCGCGATGGGTCGCAAGGCCGGCCATCTGGCCCTGGGCATCGGCAAGGCGGCCGGAGCCACGCTCACGATGATCCCGGAGGAGTGGGGGGGCAAGCGCGTGCGGCTGCGGGCTCTCGTCGACACGCTCGTCGGCGCCATCATCAAGCGCCTGAGCTACGACCGTCGCGACGGCGTTGCGATCCTGGCCGAGGGGCTGGTGCTCAGCATCGACCCGAGCGACCTGGCCCTGCTCGACGACGTGGAACGCGATTCCCACGGCAACGTGCGCATCGCCGAGGTGAACATCGGGGAGATCCTGAAAGCGCAGGTACAGGCGCGGCTCCGGCCCTTCGGCGTGAAGACCACGATCGTCGCCAAGAACATCGGCTACGAGTTGCGCTGCGCGGACCCGATCCCGCTGGACATGGAGTACACGCGCGACCTCGGCTATTGCGCGGCCAAGTACCTGCTGGCGGGCGGCAACGCGGTGATGATCTCGATGCAGGGCGGCCAGTTCGTGCCGGTGCCGTTCCCGCAGATGCTCGACCCGGCGACCGGGCGGGCCCGGATCCGGCTGGTAGACATCCACTCCGCGCGCTACGCGATCGCGCGGCGCTACATGCTCCGCTTGCGCCGCGACGACTTCGACGATCCCCACGAGCTGGCCAAGTTCGCGGCGACGCTGGGTTTGTCGCTCGACGAGTTCCGCGGCGAGTTCGGCTACCTGATCGAGGACGAGCCTCCGCCGCTGCACCTGGAAGTCGACAAGGCCAGGGCCTGACCAGCCTCCTCAGGTCTTCCGAGCGCGCCGAGCCTCCGCCTCGGCCAGCCAGCCGCGGCGCAGGCTCGCCTCGGGGAGGCTCGACAGGTAGGGCTTGAGGTCCAGGATCGGAGTGCCGTCCAGCATGTCGATTCCGCGCACCCGCAGGCTTCGGCCTTCGCGACCGAGAAGCTCGACGGTCGTCAGGCCGATCGGGTTCGGGCGCCGCGGCGCGCGCGTCGCGAAGACGCCGTGTGGGCGATCGTCCGAGGGCGGCGTCACGACCAGCTCGCCGGCTTCCGCACGGTGGAATGCCCAGATCACGTACAGGTGCGAGAAGCCCTCGATGTCCTGGAGCCCCACTTCGAACTCGGGCAGGATCTCGAGCGTCCCCTCCGCCTTGTGCTCGGCCCCCGGTCCCTTGGGGATTTGCTTCGTGTCCTGAAACCCGGAGCGGACGAATCCCACGGGGCGCAGCGTCAAGCGGCGCGTCGGGTCATCTGCATCAGGCCGCATGCGCAGAATGGTACGTCGAGTGAATCATCCGATCCATTCCCAGCCGTGGTGCTTGCGCTCACAGTGAAAGGGTGCGCTACGTGTTCGGGCCGATCGCGTCCCGCCGTCTGGGTCGCTCCCTGGGTGTCGACCCCATCGTCTACAAGGCCTGCAACTGGAACTGCGTCTATTGCCAGCTGGGCCGGACGACGCCACTCCGCCACGAGCGCCAGGACTTCGTGCCAGCCGACGACGTCCTGGCGGAAGTGAGGCAGGTCCTCGCGGAGCACGTTCCGGGCTCGATCGACTGGATCACTTTCGGCGGCTCGGGCGAGCCCACGTTGCACGCGAGCCTCGGGAGCATGCTCCGGGGCGTCAAGGCCTTGACCGAGATCCCGGTGGCCGTGCTCACGAATGGGGCGCTCCTGTACCGGCCCGAAGTCCAGGTGGAGCTGATGGCCGCCGACGCGGTGCTGCCGACCTTGGACGCGGGAAGCGATGAGCTGTTCCAGCGCATCAACCGCCCCTCGCCGGAGCTGACCTTCGGCCGCCTGATCGAGGGGCTGGTGGCGTTCCGACGAGTCTTCGGTGGCAAACTGTGGGTCGAGGTGATGTTGATCAAGGGTGTCAACGATGCTGAGCCGGAGCTGCGCGACATCGCAGCCGTGCTCGAGCGGATCCAGCCTCACGAAGTCCACATCAACCGACCGGTGCGTCCGCCGGCGGAGGGCTGGGTCCAGGCTCCGGACGAGGAGACGCTGGCGCGGGCCGCAAGCATCCTCGGGAGCAACGCGCGAGTCGTGGCGGCCACTGCCCCGTGTCTCGAGTTGCCCCCCTGGGGCGACGTCGACTCGGCGGTCGTAGAGATCCTGACGCGCCATCCGATGAGCCTCGAGGAGTTGGTCCAGGCGCTCGAGCGCTGGGAGCCCGGCGACGTCGGGCAGGCGCTCGCCTCGCTCGCTCGCGACGGCCGCGTTCGCACGGTGACGCGGATGGGACGCCAGTTCTGGAGCGGCGTCGAGGCGAAATATGGCGAGACCCCGGCACCGTAGGGCGGGCGGTTTGCCAGGATGGGGCTCTCACGCCACGCACGAGGAGTCAGCGCGACCCTGGCCGTGACGGCGGCGGGCTGCGGCGGGTCCGGCCCCACGAGCTCGACGGACACGTCGGGGTCCACGCTGCTCCTCGCCGGCGTCAGGGCCTCTGGGCGGGAGACGGGCGCGCCGGCATGCGCAACAACCGCGCAAGCTCCAGGGTAACGGGCGCAGTTTTTTCGCGATGGCACGGCAGCCGCGGGGCCAACAAGCGCGGAGTCCGCCACTTAGCAGTTGGCACACAACTTGGTTATCTGGTGGTTGGAGGTTGCCATGGGACACGCAGCGCTCGTCGTCACGCATCCCGTTCACGACCAGGCGCCGCGCAGGGTTCGGGACTTCCAATTCGAGCACCTGTTCGAAATCGCGCACCTGGGCCTCCGACGCAGCGGGGCGGTCTTCACCTCCTTTGCAATCCATGCGGTGCTCGTCACCGCGGCCGTGCTCGTTCCTATCTTGCTGTACGACATCCTGCCGGAGCCGGACGAAGCGGTGCGCGCTTTCTTCGTCGCACCCTCTCTCATCGCTCCCCCGCCTCCACCTCCGCCACCCCCCGCCGCCGGGGTCCGCGTTGCGCGGGCTCCGGCGGTGGCCCGCCCTCAGGCACCGGACAGCTTCGTGGCTCCCATGGAGGTTCCGTCCTCAGTGGTTCTGGAGGAAGCGCTGGATCTTAGCGGTGCCGAGGGAGGCGTGCCAGGAGGAGTGGAGGGTGGGATTGCGGGCGGAGTCGTCGGCGGGGTGATCGGCGGCCTGCCCCTCGAGCCGCCGCCGCCACGCAAGATCGTCCGGGTTGGCGGTGCGATCGTCGCGCCGAAACTGGCGCATAAGGTGGCTCCCGAGTATCCGCCGCTCGCCATCCTGTCGCGCATCCAGGGCATCGTCATCCTGGAAGCCGTGGTGGGCGAGGACGGCCGGGTGGAGACCGTGAAAGTCCTGCGCGGGCATCTGGTCCTGCAGGAACCGGCCATCGAAGCCTTGAAGCAGTGGCGCTACCGGCCGCTGCTGCTGAACGGACAGCCGACGCCGTTCATGCTCACTGTTACGTTGGTGTTCAGGCTGAACGCGGCTGCCAACACACAGTGAAGCTGCTGCGATCTCGGCCGGCGCCGGAGGCTGGCGGTGAGTCAGCTCCAGTGCTTGAGCCTGGGCCAGATCTCCTGGATCGACGTGCTCGGGTGGCGGCACACCAGAACCGGCCCGTTTTCCCAGGCAGCGCCCCAGGGGTGGTTTAGCTCGGCGGCCACCTGCACGTCGGCGCACCAGCGTTTCAGGCGCTCGGGCCGATCGCCGAGGACGATCAGCACGTCCTTGCCGGGAGCGACCGGACCCCAGAGCCAGTAGCTCTGGTGCGTGCCGAGCGCCTTCAGCGGCAGCCCGTACTTTGGACCGAGCAGGTCGATCGCCCCGGACTCGCCGTAGTTGTTGCCGATGATCGCGACCCGCGCCTGCTCCTCGGGTGGCAGCGCGTGGTAGGCCGCCGCCACGGCGGCGACCATTTCGTCCCAACCAAACTGCCAAGCGAAGTGGTGCGGCAACGCCGCGCGGGCGTGGGCCTTCTCGGTCGTGGGCAGCGTCAGACCGAGCCGCTCCTGGTACGCGGCCAGGCCGTCCGGAGACAGGATCGGCAGCCCCATCGGAAGCAACGCAGCCGAGATCGCGAGCAGCCCGATCGGCACCGGCCGCAGCCAGCAGCGCCATCCGCCTGCGGCCGCGAAGCCCTCGATGGCCACGGCACCTGCGGCGAAGAGCGTCGCAAACGCCGGAGCCAGGTAGTAGTCCTTGCCTTTCGTCGCCACGAAGGTGCCGAGGCTCACCACGAAAGCCCAGCCGAGCGGGCGGAAACCGCGGCCCCGTGCCGACAGCAGCAACCAGCCGAGACCGGCGAGCCAGATCGGGAGGGTCGCGGGGTTCATGTTGAACCCCTGGCGCAGCACGTATTCGAGCGGTGAGAGCACGACGTCGCGGCCGCTCGCGCGGATGTTGCGCATCAGCTCGAAGAACGGCCAGCCGTGCTGGACGTTCCAGATCACGTTCGGCAGGAAGATGAGCCCGGCGAGGACACCTCCCAGCCAGATCCACGGCTGCCGCAGCGCGCGCCGCTCCGGCGTGAGCAGCACGCCCACCACAAGCGCGGGAGCGTAGACGGCCATCGAGTACTTGTTCTCGAGGCCCAGCCCCGCGAGCAGTCCGAACCATAGCCAGAGGCGCTGATCGCCGGTCTTGACGATGCGCACCACGATCAAGGCGCACCCGGTCCAGAACAGCGGCTCGAAGGCGTTCATCGTGAACAGGTAGTGCATCACGACGTAGACGAACGCGAGCGCGCTCGCGGCCGCGGACAAGCCCATCGCGAAACGGCCAGCGCCGAGCTCGCGCGCCAGCAGGCCCGTGAGCAGCACGAGCGCGGCTCCCGCGAGCGCCGACGGCAGCCGCATCGCGAGCAGCGACGTGCCGAGCGTGTGCCGGACCAGCCAAGCCACCAATGCGATCAACGGGGGCTGGTCGACGTAGCCCCAGTCGAGGTGCTCGCCGCAGGCGAGGAAGTACAGCTCGTCGCCGAAATAGCCGTAGCGCGAGGCGGTGGCGAGATGGAGCAGCAGCTTGGCGGCCGCGATCGCCAGCACCACCCCGAACCCGGGCCCCAGCCAGCGTTTGAGGTCTGACATCGCTCTCTCTTATACGCGAAGCCGGGCCCAGCCCGGCCCCGGCGGCCTCAGGGGCGCACGGCAAAGAGGTCCCGCAGCTGAAGCTGCGTGGCCTCCAGCCGCGAAACGACGACGCTCGCGAAGCGCTTCAGCAGTTCGTAGCCCAGGACCGGGTCCTCTTCGCACTTGCGCCGCAAGCACACGCCGTCGAGGGCGAGGGCGCGCACCAGGCTCACCGCCCGGGCGTCGAAGTGCCAGCGGTACGGCGGGAACAGCCAGGACCAGCCGAGCACCTCGTTCGCGTCCACCGACTCGATCGCGACCGGACCGCGGCCGGGGGTGAAGGTCTCGACCGCCACGCGGCCGGAGCGGACCACGAAAAAGCGCTCGGCGACCTGGCCTTCGCGGAACAGGTAGGCGCCGGCGGGGATTCTCACGTTCGCCGCGCAGCCGGAAAGCGTGCCGAGATGGGCGGGGGGAAGACCCGCGAAGAAGGGGTGGGCGCTCAGGATTCCCTCGAGGCTCTCGACGCTCACGCCGCCGCCGCCCTGCTCACGCCTCGATGTGGCGCTCGAGGACGCCACCCAGGCGCGCGATTCCCTCCTCGATCCGCTCGGGCGTGCAGTAAGAGAAGTTGAGGCGGAGCGTGTTGGCGCCGCCACCCTGCGGGAAGAACGGGCGCCCGGGAACGAAGGCGACCTTCTCCCTGAGCGCTTCCTGGAGCAGCAGCTCGGAATCGACCTCGGGCGGCAGGTTCACCCACAGGAACAGACCTCCGTCCGGCCGCGTCCAGCGCACGCCCTTCGGGAAGTGGCGACCCAGTGCCTGGAGCATCGCATCGCGCCGCTGCCCGTATACGCTGCGAATCGTGAGCACATGTCGATCGAGGAAGCCGCCGCGGGCCGTCTCGTAGGCCACCATCTGCGTGAAGGTGCTGGTGTGGAGATCGGCGCCCTGCTTCATCTGGACGAGCCTGCCGATGACCTCCTCGGGGGCCACGATCCAACCCAGGCGCAGCCCGGGTGCCAGCGTCTTCGAAAGCGTGCCCAGGTAGAGCACGCCGCCCCGGAAGGCTCGCTGAAAGTTTCCGCAGCCGTGGTATTCGGCGTCGATCTGGACGAGCGGAGGCAGATGCTCGCCCCCATAGCGGAGCTGGCCGTAGGGGTCGTCCTCCACGATCGGCGTTCCGTACTGGATGGCGAGCTCGACGAGGCGCCGACGCCGAGCGAGGCTCAGCGTCACGCCACCCGGGTTCTGGAAATTCGGGAGCACGTAGATGAACTTGGGCGCCGCGCGCAGCGCCTCCTCGAGCATTTCCACGCGCATCCCCTCGTCATCGATGGGGACCGGGAGGTAGTGAGCCTCGTAAGCGCTGAAGGCCTGCAGCGCGCCCATGTAGGTGGGCTCTTCGGTCACAACCGGATCGCCCGGGTTGATCAACAGCTTGCCGATCAGGTCCAGACCCTGCTGCGCGCCACACGTGATCAGCACGTTGGCTGGCGTCACGCGGATGCCGTAGCGGCCCATGTGTCGCACCAGCAACTCCCGCAGCGGCGAGTAGCCCTCGGTCGTGCTGTACTGCAAGGCTGCGGCCCCATGTTCCAGGAGCACGCGGTCCGCCGCCGCCTTGATCTCCGATAGCGGGAAGACCTCGGGGGCGGGCAGCCCACCGGCAAACGAGATGATCTCGGGCTTCTCGGTCAGCTTGAGTAGCTCGCGGATTACCGAGCTGGTCATGCGCTCCGTGCGCGCCGCGAAACGCTCGTGCCAAAGAGGCGGGGGCGCCAGGGTCACGCCGGTTTGCTTCATGTCTCCCATCACAGCAGGCACCTCTTCCTCGCCGCGGCCCGAAGCTCGCCGCGAAAATTGGGATGCGCCACGGCGATCAGCTCGCGGGCCCGCTCGCGCAGGCTCTTGCCATGGAGCCGGGCAATCCCGTGTTCGGTCACGACGTAGTGCACGTCCGCGCGCGTCGTCACGACCCCCGAGCCTTGGCTCAGGGTGTCCACGATGCGCGAAAGCCTACCGCCCTTGGCCGTCGAGGGCAGCGCGATGATGGGCCGGCCGCCTTTCGAGCGGGCCGCGCCGCGGATGAAGTCGAGCTGACCGCCGAAGCCGGAATAGATGTCGCGGCCGATCGAATCGGCGCACACCTGGCCGGTCAAGTCCACGGCCAGCGCCGAGTTGATCGCCACCATCTTCGCGTTCTGCGAGATCACGAAGGGATCGTTGACGTAGTCCGAGGGGTGGAACTCCACGAACGGGTTGTTGTGCAGGAAGCGGAAGCTGCGCTTTGAGCCGAGTACGAAGGAGGCGATGATCTTGCCCCGATGCAGCGTCTTCGCTTCGCCCGTGATCACGCCGCTCTCGAACAGCCCGACCACACCGTCCGAGAACATCTCGGTGTGGATCCCGAGGTCGCGCTTGTCCCTGAGGAACAGCAGCACGGCGTCGGGGATCTCGCCGATCCCCATCTGTAGCGTCGCTGCGTCCTCGATCAACTCGGCCACGTTCTGGCCGATGGCACGGGCCACGAAGCCGATCTCCCCCGCCTGGGGCAACTGCAGCACCGGCCGGTCCACCTCGACGACGTACTTGAGCCGCGACACGTGGATGAAGGAGTCGCCCAGCGAGCGCGGCATCTGGGGGTTCACGAGCGCGATCACGGTCCGGGCCTTCTCGGCTGCCGCCTTCGTGCACTCGACCCCGACGCCGTAGGAGCAGAAGCCGTGCTCGTCGGGCGGCGAGAGGTGGACGAGTGCTATGTCCACCGGTAGCGCGCCCGAGCCGATGAGGGCTGGGATCTCGGAGAGGTGGACGGGCACGAAATCGGCTCGGCCCTCGTTCACGGCCTGTCGCACGTTGGCGCCGGTGAACAAGGATCGGTGCCGGAACGAGTTCGCGTAGCGCGCCTCCGCGTAGTCGGCGCAGCCGAAGGTCATGAGGTGGACGACCTCGACGTCGCGCAGCTCGTCGGCCCGGCCCACCAGGGCGCGCGTCAGCTCTTCGGGGTTGTTGCATCCGGCGTGAATCCACACGCGGTCGCCGGAGCGAACGCTGCGCAGCGCCTCCTCGGCGCTGGTGAGCCGCCGCTCGTACGCTGCGGACCAGTTCCCGGGCGGCCTGAGGTTCATCCGCCCGTCGGCCCGAACCGGCTTCCCTCGACCCATGCTGATCAGGCCTCCCGCAGGCGCGCCCTGAGGTTGCCGACGAGGTCCAGCGTCTTCTGGCAGCGATCGCAAGGCATGTGCACGTTGTCACACGGCGCACCGTCGGCCTGCAGTTCGCGGCAGCGTGGGTTCGCCGCGAAATACACCAACCCCTCGAGCAGGTCGCACAACCGATCCCGGAGCGGGCTCGGCGGGACCTCGCGCAGCGATCGCACCAGGCGCCACTCCTCCTGGCTCAGTACCAGGGCCTCGGCAACGCTCGTCACAGGCATGGCTTTCTCCCTAGGCAGCGCCGACCGAGCGCACGCCCCATGCGAACGCCTGCTCGTCGAGCGCAATCAGCGCGCACTTGTCACGCAGCGCCTCGCGAATCGCGGCCAGGAAGGTCTCCTCCGGGAGCAGCTTCGTGGCAGCCTGCAGCGCGCCCAGGGCCACGATGTTCTTGACCATCACCTTGCCCAGGTCCTGCGCGATGCGCGCGCAGGGCACGCCCACCAGCCGGACATCGCGACCCAGGACCGGCGGCTCGTGGACGATCGAGCTGTCGTAGATCACGAGGCCGCCGGGCACGACCGCCGGGGCGAACTTCGCGAGGCTCGGCGCGTTGAAGGCCACCAGGACGTGGGGTGTAGCCGCTGCGGGAGACAGCACCTCGCTCTCGGCGATCCGCACGTCGGCATAGGACGTGCCGCCACGCGATTCGGGCCCGTAGCTCGGAATGTGGGTCGCGTCGAAGCCTTCGTTGATCGCCGCGCGCGCGAGCAACATCGCGGCCGTCTGGGCGCCGTCGCCGCCGGCGCCAGCCAGCTTGAGGCCGATGTCCCGCCCGAACTGGGCGGCCGGGAAGGTCCGGCAGAAGCGCTCGACCGGCTGCGACGAGCCGCCGATCACCTCGGCGACGCGGGCGGGGTCGAAGCTCGGCTGTTTCCAGGCGGGCCACGTGGCGCCCGCCACGTCCTTCTGAACGCCCAGCGGGAAGACCGGCAGCATGCGCTCCTTCACCCAGGCCTCGGCCTCCTGCGACGTCATGTGCAGGTGGGTCGGGCACTCGGCGAGCACCTCGACGAACGCGAAGCCGCGGTTCTCGGCCTGGAGCCGGAGCGCCTTGCGAATCGCCTTCTCGGCCTTCACCCGCTGCTTGGAGTCGAACAGCGCCACGCGCTCCACGTAGATGGGCCCGTCCAGGCCGGCGATCATCTCCGCCATGCGCAGCGGTGTGCCCATCAGGCGGTCGCGGCCGAAGGGGCTGGTCGCGGTCTTCTGCCCCATCAGCGTGGTCGGGGCCATCTGGCCGCCAGTCATCCCGTAGATCGCGTTGTTCACGAAGATCACGCTCAGCGGGATGCCCAGCTGCGCGGCCTGCAGGATCTCGGCGAGGCCGATCGAGGCCAGGTCGCCGTCGCCCTGGTAGCTCACGACGATCGCGTCGGGGTTCGCGAGCTTGTGGCCCAGGGCGACCGCAGGCGCGCGGCCGTGGGCCGCTTGCGAGTTGCCGACGTCGAGGTAGTAGTGCAGGAAGACCGCGCACCCCACCGGTGAAATCGCGACGGTCCGATCCTTCAGGCCCAGGTCCTCGATGGCGTCGGCCAGATACTTGTGGACCAGGCCGTGGCCGCAGCCCGGGCAGTAATGCGTGCTCTTCCCCTTCAGGCCGACGCCGTGGTCGTGGCGCTCGAAGCGGTCGTAGAAAACGCTCATGCGTTCACCTCCGCGAGGCCGCGCGGGTGGGCCGCCGGCGCTGCCGCCATCACCTTCGCGACGATCTCGGCCTGCTGGGGCAGGACACCGCCGCCGCGCCGGACGTGCTCGATGCCGGGCAGCCTGGTGACGCCCGCATGGGAAAGGGCGAGGCGCAGCTCATCTTCGAGCTGGCCCGGGCTCGCCTCGACCACGACCAGCCGGCGCAGCTGCGGCAACAGCGGCAGCAGCTTGTCGATCGGGAAGGGCCAGAGCGTCTGCGGGCGGAACAGGCCGGCCGCGATGCCTTGCTGGCGCAGCGCTTCGGCAGCACCCTTGGCCATGCGCGCGGGCGTGTTGCACGCCACCAGCAGCACGTCCGCGTCCTCGCAACGGAACAGGTCGGCACGCTGCTCTGCCCTGGCGATCTGCGCGTACTTGGCGCAGAGCTCGTCGTTGTGCGCCTCGAGATCCACCTCGCTCAGGTGGATCGACGAGAGCAGGTTCGCGCGATGCGCCTGGTCCCCGTAGACCGCCCACGCGGGGATTCCGGGCTTGCGCATTCGCGCCGGCAGCTCCACCCGCCCGGTCATCTGTCCCAGATAGCCGTCCGCGAACAGCACGACCGGATTGCGGTACTTGAAGCTCAGCTCGAAGGCCAGGTAGGTGAGATCGAGCATCTCCTGCGGCGTCGACGGGGCGAGCACGATCGCGTGGGTGTTGCCGTGGCCGAGCCCCCGGCAACCCAGCTTGATGTCCGCCTGCTCGGGAGCGATGTTGCCCAGCCCGGGGCCGCCGCGCATCACGTTCACGAAGACGCCCGGAATCTCGGCGCCGATCATGTACGAGATCCCCTCGAGCATCAGGCTGAAGCCCGGGGACGACGTGAAGGTCAGCGCGGGCAGCCCGGCGCCGCCGCAGCCGTACATCATGTTCACTGTCGCGACCTCGCTCACGGCCTGCAGGAATACGCCGTCCAACTCCGGCATCAGCTTGGCCATCAACTCCGCCCCCTCAGTCGAGGGCGTGATCGGGTAGCCGAAGAAGTGCCGGCAACCCGCGAGCAGCGCGCCGATCGCGGAGGCATAGGTGCCCTTGACGATGAGCGGGCGCAACTCCGGGAACGGCAACTGCAAGTCAGGGACGGCCGTGGGGGCGGGCGCGGTCGTCGGCCTGGGCCCCAGCAACTTCGCGGGGTCCTCGAGTTTGAATCCCGTCTCCGAGGTCGCGGGCATGAGGCCGTAGGGTTCGGGGCACGCGTCGAAGCAGAGCCCGCATCCTGTGCAGTTCTCGAGGTGCAGGACGACGGGCATGAGCCCGGTGCCTGGATGGATGTCGGACCCCATCTCGATGCAATGATGTAGACAACTCTCGACACATCGGCCGCAGCCCTTGCAGTACTCCGGTAGCAGAACGGGTTTCGGGCGGTGTTGTGCAGTGGCCACTTCGGCACCCCTCTCCTGCCGTGCCATATTGCAAAGCGCTCGCCAGTTGTCTCCGCGTGACGCACGCACGCTAAATGGCTGTAAGCCAGAGGTTTGTGCGAAGCGAGCGACTCGTCGGATTTCCGCGCCCGAGCGCAGATTCGTCGGCACGCGGAGTGGCGCGCAAGAATCGCGGGGTCGGGCCCGCGGTCAGCTCAGATCGCGCTCAGGACGTCGGAGCCCGTGAGGATGTAGGTCTTGCCCGCCTTGAAGTCCCGCACCAGAAGGGCCGGGCTCTCCGGGGTGATCATCGGCGCCAACAACTGCACGGGCGTCGCGATGTCGATGAAGCGAAACACCTTCTGCATGATCGCCTTTACCGGTCGCTCCAACAGGGTACGCTCCTTGACGATGCAGGCGTAGGCATGGGTCTCGCTCAGCGAGCCCACGATGCGCTGGTCCTGGGTCACCGGGATCTGTGAGAAGTCGTTCTGGGTCATGCGCCGGATCGCCTGTGCGACCGTGTCCGTCACCTCGACCCCGACGATGTCGGAGACGCGCTTGTTCTTCACCAGCTCGCGCGCCGTCGGGCCCGGAACGTTCTCGTAGCCCATCGTGCGCATCCAGTCGGCGTTGAAGATCTTGCCGAGGTAGCGCGAGCCGTGATCGTGGAAGATCACGACGACTCTCTCGCCGAGCTTGAAGCGGTCCTTGAGTTGCAAGACGCCCGCGATCGCCGAGCCCGCGGAATTGCCCACCCAGATGCCCTCTTGCCGCACGATCTCGCGGGTCCACAGAGCGGCATCGCGGTCCGTGACCTTCTCGAAGTGGTCGATCACGGAGAAATCCACGTTCTTCGGCAGGAAGTCCTCGCCGATGCCCTCGGTGACGTAGGGGTAGATCTCCTGTTTGTCGAAGACACCGGTCTCCTTGTACTTCTTGAAGACTGACCCGTAGGTGTCGATCCCCCACACCCGGAGCTTCGGGTTCCTCTCCTTGAGGAAGCGCCCGGTCCCGCAGATCGTCCCGCCGGTTCCCACGCCCACGACCAGGTGGTCGAGCTTGCCCTCGGTCTGCTCCCAGATCTCGGGACCCGTCGTCGCGTAGTGGGCCTCCGAGTTGCTGAGGTTGTCGTACTGGTTGGCTTTCCACGCGTTCGGGGTTTCCGCCACCAGCCGCGACGACACGGAATAATAGGAGCGCGGATCCTCGGGATCGACGTCGGTCGGGCACACGATCACCTCGGCGCCGAACGCCCGCAGCGCGTCCACCTTCTCCTTCGACTGCTTGTCGGTGGTCGTGAAGATGCAGCGGTATCCCTTGACGATGGCCGCGATCGCGAGCCCCATCCCGGTGTTGCCACTGGTGCCCTCGATGATCGTCCCGCCGGGCGCGAGCAGCCCCTGGCGCTCGGCCTCCTCGATCATGCGAACCGCCATGCGGTCCTTGATGCTGTTGCCGGGGTTGACAGTCTCCAGCTTGGCGTAGACGGTCGCCGCCACCTCGCGCGTGATGCGATTGAGGCGGACGAGCGGCGTGTTACCGATCGTCCCGAGGATGTCGTCGAAGACGTTCTGGGGCATCTGAGCTTCGAAGCCTACTCGCAGTCGGGCCATTGACGGAAGCGGGCAACACGCAGGTCATGGGCGCTGCCTCTCGTTACGTCCCGTGCGATGGGTTACAGTGATTCCGGGTCCCTGGGAGCGAGTCATGAAGCAGCTTGATCGTTTGACGCGAGCGGAACGCCTGCAGCTCGTCAAGTTCGCGTGCGCCGCCGTCTGGGCGAACCTGGACGTGAACCGTTCCGAGAAGAGCTACATCCTGAGCCTCGCCCTGCGCCTGGGCCTGCCCGAGGACGAGCAGCAGGTCCGGAAGTGGCTGGAGACGCCGCCGTCGCCGGAGGAGGTGGATCCCAATTTGATCCCGCCCGAACACCGTGTGCTCTTCCTGGAGGCCGTCGAGAAGGCGGTGGCGGCCGACGGCATTGTGGACGGCCCGGAACGCGAGAGCCTGCGGCTGCTGCGCGACCTCTTGACTTGAGCACGCCGGCGCCGCGCCCGCGCCTGATCGGCGGCTACGACGACGGCCGCCGCGGGCCCACGTTCGTGCTGGTGGGCGGCATCCACGGCAACGAGCCGGCGGGTCCCGAGGCCATCGCCGCGGTACTCGACCGGCTCCGCGAACGGCGCGCTCCGCTGCGCGGCCGTGTGGTGGGCCTGCTCGGCAACCGCGCCGCGCTGGGCACCGGGCGCCGCTACCTCGGCCGCGACCTCAACCGTGGCTGGTCCCGCGAGGCTGTGAAGGCCCTCTTCGACCCCATGGCCGGCGGCGCGTTGCCAGAGGACGACGAACAACGCGACATGCTGCGCTCGATCGCCCCGCTGCTGGCCGCGGCCGATCAGCCCGTCGTCTTCCTCGACCTGCACACCACCTCGGGCGACGGCCCGCCTTTCACGTGCATGGCCGACGTGCTGCGGAACCGGGCGATCGGCCTGGCCCTTCCCCTGCCTTTGATCCTGGGCATCGAGGAGATCCTGGACACCACGCTGCTGGGCTACTTCTGCGACCTCGGACACGTGGCAGTGGCGGTGGAGGGCGGCCGCAGCGACGACCCTGCGACCGTCGCCATTCACGAGGCGGCGGCCTGGATCGCTCTCGTCGCCGAGCGGGCGCTGCCCGCGGCGGCGGTGCCGGACCTGGCGCGCCATCGCGCTCGGCTCGTCCAGGCGGCCCGGGGAAGGCCCCGCGTCGTCGAGATCCGTCATCGTCACGTGATCCAGGACGGGGACCGCTTCGAAATGCGTCCTGGTTTCGCGAGCTTCACGCCGGTGCGGCGTGGCCAGCCGGTGGCGGACGACCGCCACGGACCAGTGCTGTGCCCGGAGGACGGCCTGATGCTGATGCCCCGCTACCAGAGCCAGGGCTCGGACGGCTACTTCCTGGTCCGCGCCGTGGCGCCAGGCTGGTTGCGACTCTCGTCCGTGCTGCGCCGCGGCCGGCTCGATCGCCTGGTGCCGCTGCTCCCGGGCGTGCGCCGGGACCAGGCTGAACCCGACCGCTTCCTGGTCGACCCGAGAGTCGCCCGCTGGCAGATGGTCAACGTGTTCCACCTGTTCGGCTACCGCCGGCTGCGCTCACAGGGCGAGGGCGTCTTGTTCTCGCGGCGCCGGCCGGGTTTCCGCCGCCTGGATGCCCTTCCGCCCGAGTTGAGCCAGTTGGTAGGAACCTGAGCAGCCATGTCGCAGGTACGCAATGCTCGCTTCGGCCTCGCGCTGGCCTTGCTGTCGATCTGCGTGGTCCACTGAGCGACCGCGCGACGCTGAGCACCCCCGCCCTGCACGCTTCCCCATTCGCCGGCCGGCTGTGGCTGGCACCGCTGACCAAAGGCGGCCACCTGGCCTTTCGGCGGCTGTGCGTGGAGCTCGGGGCCGAGGTCACCGTCAGCGAGATGGCCATCGTCAGGCATCTGCTGAAGGGAAGAAACGCCGAGTTCGCGCTGCTCAAGAGCCACCCCAGTGAGAAGTTCTTCGGCGTGCAGCTCGCGGACCGCTCGGAGGACAGCCTGGCCGAGGGCGCCCGCCTCGCCGAGTCGCGCGGGGCCCGCTTCGTCGACCTCAACTGCGGTTGCCCGATCGCCGTGCTTACCGGGAGGGGCCTGGGCGCGAGTCTGATGCGCAAGCCGACCAAGCTCGCGCGGCTCGTGGCGGCGATGGTCCGGGCGGTCAAGATCCCGGTGAGCGTGAAGCTGCGCAGCGGCTGGAGCAGCGAGCGGCCCAACGCCTCCGAGGTGGCACGCGCCTGCGAAGAAGCTGGCGCCTCGGCGATCACCATCCACGGCCGATCGCGCGAGCAGCGCTACCAGAAGGCGGCGGACTGGGAGCTGATCGGCCGGGTCGCCGCGGAGCGCGCGATCCCGGTGGTCGGGAACGGCGACATCCTCACCCACTATGAGGCGCGCGAGCGCCTGGCGCGGAGCGGCGTCGGCTCCTTGATGCTGGCGCGAGGCGCGTTGATCAAGCCGTGGCTGTTTCGCGAGATCCGGGAGGGCCGCAGCTGGGAGCCCTCGTCCGAGGAGCGCCTCGGGCTGCTGCTGCGCTTCGTCGCGCTGCTGCGCGAGCACTTCGGCGACGACGAGCGCGGCCGGCGCCGGATCCTGGGCTTCCTGCCGTGGCACCTGGGCTTCTTCTGCCGCTATCGGCCCTTGCCGGAGGCCGAATACGGCGCGCTGGCTCTCGAGCATCCTCTGATCCATCGCCGCCAGGAACTGGGGGAGGGTCTCGATCCCCTGGAGGGGCTGCTGCGGGACCCGCGACCCGGGACTCACTCCCGCCTGGCCGAGGCGCTGATCGACGCCAGCGGGCCCGACGACGCCCGCGAACGCGCCTTGCGGCTGTCGGCGGAGGTGGGCGAGGCGCGCGGCGGCGCGAGTGAGTGGCTCGTCGAAGCGAGCGAAGTCAGCGGCTGAGCTGCCAGGGCCGGCGGCCGTGCTGGCGGCGACACACCCACCTCCTCGCACGACATCATCCAGCGCACGGGCGCCACCAAGCATGCCAACCTCCTCGTCACGGCCGCGTTGCTGAAGGCCCTGCTGCGCGCAGAGAATCGCGCGCTGACGGTGTCGCGCGTGCGGGACGGTGTCCTGGACCTGAAAGACCTGGCCGCCCGAGCGCCACGGCGCCCGCTTCGGAGACTGAAGCGGGCGCGCCGACCGCGATAGCTGCGCGTCGGGAACCGCCGCCACGCAGATTCTGCAGGCGCGCGATGCTTCGCGCCCATGCATGTCGAGGCGCGGTTCTTGCTTCCACCGGGTCAGCACCCACCACGGGGAGGCCTGGTGGCACGAGACCCGGTCGATGTCGATACGCAGACTGCGGCGCTGGCACGCCGTCTCGACGAACTCGCGGCGCGCGTGCTCGTGCTGGAGCGTCAGGCCTCGGCTCATGGACTTGCAGCGCCGGTTCTTCCCACGACGACACCGGCAACGGAGATCCAAGCACGTCTCGCAGCGGACGCGCCGTCCGTGTCGTCCGGGCTTCTCCCCCTTGCGGGTCGAACGCTCGTGGTCCTGGGCGGAGCGCTGCTGTTTCGCGCGCTCACGGACGAGAACATCCTGCCCGCGTGGGGCGGAATCGCCGCCGGCCTGGCGTATGCAGCCTTCTGGCTGCGTCGGGCGGACGCCGACGCGCTCCGACCGGAAGCTCGAGTGGGCGCCGTCCTCCACGGTCTCACCGCCCTGGGCATCGGCTACCCGCTCATCCTCGAAACAACGCTGCGCTTTCATCTGCTCAGCCCTTCGCAGGCCGGACTGCTGATCACGGCTTGCTTCGCCGGTGGGCTGCTCGTTTCGGAGCGGCGCGACTTGCCCACGCTGGCGTGGGCCAACGCCATGCTGGCCGCAGGCTCCGCACTCGTCGTGCAGGTCGGCACGCGGGATCTTTTGCCGCTCACGGCTGGCCTGCTGGCCATTGGCGTCCTGATCGAGTCGCGCGATCGCCGCGCGGCCGGGCCACGAGCGATCGTCGCCATCGCGGCCAACCTCGCGGTGGCCGTGTGCGTGATCGTCGCCAGCCGGCGGGAGGGCTTGCCCGAGGGATACGCGCCGCTGCCGCTTGCGAGCGTCGTCTTCTTCGCGCTATTGCTGCCCACGTTGTACGTGGGAAGAGCTGCTCTGCGCACGCTGCGCGAGGCGGAACCGCTCGATGCCTTGCTGATGCTGCAGGCCCCGATGGCGCTGCTCGTCGGCTTGGGTGGCGCGGCGCGCGTCCTGTCCGTCCATGAGGCGCCGAGTTGGCCGATCGGCGCTGCGGCGGCGCTGCTCGCGCTCGGCTGCTATCTGGCGGCCTTCGCGGTGGTCGATCGACGCAGCCATCATGCGGCGACGTTCTACGCCTACACGACGCTGGCCTTCCTGCTCGCCACCGTTGGCTTGGGCACTGTCCTGGCCCGCGAGGGCCTCGCCGTCGTGCTCGGCGCCCTCGGCCTCCTCGTCCTGATGCTCGCCAACCTGTACAAGCGCCAGACGCTTCGCTTCCACGGCGTCGCCTACCTGGCTGCGTCGGCCGCTGCGGGCGGATTGCTGCCCGTGGCCTGGAACGGGCTCGTCACCGACCCGCGCGCCGCCTGGCACCCGATCACCGGGCTCACCTTCTGGGCGCTCCTGATGCTCGCTCTGGGCTACGCGCTACTCTTGCGCCGTGACCCGGAGCCAGCCGCTTCGGTCACGGCGCTTCTCCCGCCCATGCTGGCGGCCGCCACGCTCCTGACGTGCGCGTCAGGACTGGTGGCGATCGGCCTTGCGCGCGTCGTGGCTCTCGCGCCCAGTCCGGGAGCCGACTTGGCTGAGGTTGGGGCGGTTCGCACCGTGGTGATGGCCGCAGCGGCCATCGGCATTGCCTGGGCAGGTGTCCGGTTCGCGCGCCGGGAGCTGGTACCGCTCGCCTACGCAGCGCTCGCCGCGGGAGCACTCAGTGTCCTCGTGCAGAACCTGTCGGTGGGTCGCCCGGCGACTCTGTTCGCGGCGCTGGCGGCCTACGGCAGTGCGCTGGTCGCGACGCCGCGTCTGCTGGGCGGCCGGCTTGCTGGCACACCCCCTGCGAACGATCCGGGCGGTGGCCCTCCCCAGGGCGCCTGAAGCGAGGAGCATGAGACCCGGCCTCATGAACACCGGCCAGAAGGTCGCAATCGGAGTCGGAACGCTGGCGCGACGCTGGGTGAGATCTACGACGCCGTCCTCCACCGAGTGGATGGTGGCGATGGGCAGCTTCAGCACCGGGTTCCTCGTCTTCACCACCATGGTGAAGGTGGCCGCCCCTTTCATGTCGGGGGCCTTCCGCCCTCCGAGCGCCGCGATGGCGTCGACCGAAGCGCGCTGGGCGCAGACCGCCGCTATTGACCGTGACGCCGGCGGCGGCGTAATGTCTGTACCGACTGGAGGATCCGTGCAGAAGTTGAGCGGGCGCGAGCTTCAACCCCGCGGCCGCATCATGAAGCCAGGCGGCGCTTCGAACGAGCCTGGTCGCAGCGCTGCTGGCCCGCGCCAGCGCCAACTGAAGACGTGGCCTTGGGGCGACCCGTTGACACCAAGACACCAATCGAAGAGGAGGTCCCCGTGCGGCACGCCGGACGACTGACACTCCTGGCGCTGGGTCTTGCCGCAACGGCTGCCGCCGAGCAGCCGGTGCTTCGCTACGTGCCGAAGCATGAGGAGCTGAAGTACACCTTCGGTGGCGTCGCCCCGACGCATCGGATCCGGCCCGGCACGAGGATCATCTCCTGGACTGAGGACTGCTACGACGGCGGCCTCACCAAGCCCGGGCAGAAGCCCAGCGTCGTCCTGGTGCCCGGCCGCGACAACCCGCAGACAGGCCCGTTCTACGTCGAGGGAGCCGAGCCGGGAGACACGCTCGTGATCCACGTCGAGAAGCTGGAGCCCGCGCGCGACTACGGGATTTCCGTCGCGTTCCCGGGCTTCGGCGCTCTCAAGGGCACCGACAAGACGGCGATGCTCGGCTCGGAGCTGCCCGAGACCGTCTGGTTCTACGACATCGACCGCGCCAAGGGCGTCGCGCGCACGCGCTCGCAGGACGGGAAGCTCGCCTGGGAAGTGCCGCTCCACCCGTTCCTCGGCTGCCTCGGCGTGGCGCCTGCCAACGGCGAGGCGCGCTCGACGATCGTGCCCGACAACTTCGGCGGCAACATGGATTGCCCGGAGGTGCGCGCCGGCAACACCGTCTACCTGGGCGTGCGTGTGCCAGGGGCCCTGGTCTCCTTCGGCGACGGGCACTATGCGATGGGCGACGGCGAGATCACGGGCACGGCGATCGAAGGGGCGATGAACGTCGAGCTGGTCGTCGACCTGATCAAGCATCGCGAGACGCCGTGGCCGCGGATCGAGAACGACGAATGGTTGATGTCGGTGGGCGCGGCGCGCCCGCTCGAAGACGCGGCGCGGGTCGCCTTCAAGGACATGGTGCGCTGGGTGCAGGAGAAGACCGGCCTCTCGGAGATGGACGCCTACGAGTTCGTCTCGCAGAACGCGCGGGCGCCGCTCGTCCAGATGGTCGATCCCGAGTACACGATCCTGGTCAAGATCCCGAAGAACCGGCTGCCGGTGGCCGCCCGGTAGCGAGCCCTTCGTCTGCTAAGATCCGCGGCACACTCATGGCTCTCGCCGCCGGGACGAAGCTCGGACCGTACGAGATCACCGCGCCCCTCGGCTCCGGCGGCATGGGCGAAGTGTATCGAGCCCGCGACGCTCGGCTCAGCCGCGATGTCGCGATCAAGGTCTTGTCGGCTTCCTTCTCGGAAGACCCTGAGCGGCTGCGCCGCTTCGAGCAGGAGGCCCGCGCCACCGGCGTCCTCAACCATCCCAACCTCCTGGCCGTCTACGACATCGGCTCCCACGAGAACGCGCCCTACGTCGTCTCCGAGCTGCTCGAGGGCGAGACGCTGCGCGACCGCATCGGCGGCACGCCACTGCCCACGCGCAAGGCGATCGACTTCGCGACGCAGATCGCGCGCGGGCTCTCGGCCGCCCATGAAAAGGGCATCGTCCACCGCGACCTGAAGCCGGAGAACCTGTTCATCACCAGGGACGGGCGCCTCAAGATCCTCGACTTCGGCCTGGCCAAGCTCACCCACGGCGACGCCTTGACCGACTCCGAGACGAACACGCGCGGCCCGGCGCCCGGCACCGACGCGGGCAAGGTGCTCGGCACCGTCGGCTACATGTCGCCGGAGCAGGTGCGGGCCAAGCCGGTCGACCACCGCTCCGACATCTTCTCGTTCGGATCGGTGCTCTACGAGATGCTCTCGGGCAAGCGCGCCTTCCGCGGCGCCTCCGCCGTCGAGACCATGAACGCGATCCTCAAGGAGGATCCGCCGGACCTCACCGAGACCAACCGCAGCTTGCCCGCGGCGCTCGAGCGCATCATCGGCCACTGTCTCGAAAAGAACCCCGAGGAGCGCTTTCAGTCCGCGCGCGACATCGCCTTCGACCTGGAACAACTCTCGGGATCGGCGACGACGCAGGGAGCACTCGTGCCCTCCGAGGGACGCCGGCTACCCCGCTGGCGCAGCGTGGCGCTGGCGCTCGGGGCGATCGGCCTGGCCGCCCTCACCTTCGTGGCCGGGGGGCGCAGCGTCGCCGTCCAGTCGCTGCCGGACTTCCGGCCGATCACGTTCCAGCGCGGCGACGTGGGCAACGCGCGCTTCGCCCCCGACGGCAAGAGCATCGTGTATGCCGCGCAGTGGCCCGGAGTCGGCCAGAACGTGTACGCGGCGCAGCCCGGGAGCCCCGAGTCGCGCAGCCTTGATCTCAAGGACGCTGAGCTCGTGGGCATCTCGCGCGCGGGCGAGCTGGCCGTGCTGCTGTCACACGGAGCCGGCCCCGGCCAAACGCTGGCGCGGCTGCCGATGAGCGGCGGCGCTCCGCGCGACGTGACCGAGCATGTGGTTGGCGCGGACTGGGGACCCGATGGCACGTCCTTCGCCGTCGTACGCTCCGCGGGCGGCAAGAACATCATCGAGTTCCCGATCGGCAAGCCGCTCTACGACGCGGTCTACGTGGACAACGTGCGGGTTTCACCGCGCGGCGACCTGCTGGCCTTCAGCGACCATCCGGTCGCGGGCGACAACCGCGGCGAGGTCGCCATCGTGGACCTCTCTGGCCAGAAGCGGACGCTCTCCACGGGCTGGTCCGACATCCGCGGCCTCGCCTGGTCGCCGGATGGCCGGGAGATCTGGTTCACCGCCACGCGCGCAGGTATCGAGTTGAACCTCTGGAGCGTGACGCCGGACGGCCACGAGCGCCAGGTCTACCGTGCGCCCGGCAACCTTCGGCTCCAGGACAGCGCCCCCGACGGCCGCATCCTGCTGACCGTGGGTCGGAGCAAGCCGAGCTTGATCGGCCTGGCGCCCGGCGAGACGAAGGAGCGCGACCTCTCGTGGCTCGACTGGGGCTGGGCCACCGATCTCGCGGCGGACGGCAAGACGTTCCTGTTCGGCGAGCAGGGCGACGGCGCCGGACCCGAGTATGCGGTCTACGTCCGCGGTACCGACGGTTCGGCGCCGACGCTGCTCGGCAAGGGCGCCGCGGTCGCGCTCTCGCCCGACGGCCGCAGCGCGCTGGTGCTGAATCTCACGCTGCCTATGCACTTCGCGCTGCTTCCGACGGGCGCCGGCGAGGCTCGGCCGCTGCCGCACGGCACGCTCGCACAACTCCAATGGGGGGCCTTCTTCTCCGACGGGAAGCGGATCGCCTTCGCTGGGAGCGAGCCCGGCAAGGCCACGCGGCTCTGGGTCCAGGACCTGGGCGGAGGCGACCCGAAGCCGATCTCGGCCGAAGGCGTCACGGCCGGGATCGGCTTCGGCGGCAGCGCGCTTTCGCCCGACGGCAGCGTCATCGCCGCCACGAATGATGCGGGGCCGGCATTGTACCCGGTGGCGGACGGAGAGCCGCAGCCCATCAGGGGCGCCGAAGCCACGGACCAGCCGCTGCGCTTCAGCGCCGACGGCCGCTTCCTCTATGTTCGCGCGTTCCCGCGTGGCCCAGGCGCGCGACTGCCGGCCCGCATCTTCCGCGTGGATCTCGCAAAGGGAACGCGGGAGTTGTGGAAGGAACTGGCTCCCGCGGGCGCTTCGAGCCTCGGAGGTATCTCCGCCCTCGTGATCGCGCCCGACGCCGGGGCCTACGCCTACACGTACGGCGAGCCAACCACGACGCTCTACGAGGTGAGCGGGATCCAGTAGGGCGAGTCGCTCTTCAGACGCCGAGGCTCTCGATCCCGAACGAGCGCGCCGAGAGTGTCGAGGCAGCCGATCACCGCGAGGCGCGGTCCTGGAGCAGCATGGAGACGCTCGCGGTTGGAGCCGGGCAAGACAGCGGCAACCCAAGGCCGCTGGCCTTCCGCGTGGCGCTTCGGACTTCCAGCGGCGCGTGGGCGCCGTACGGGATGATCTGCGCGACGGGCGTGTCCCAGTCGAGCACTGTCAGCGTCCGACCGCCGCGCACCTTGCGCAGGTATTGGCTGAGATGCGCCTTCAAATCCGCGATGCCCACCCTGTCCATGCGCTGACTATGGTCATGACTGGTCACATCGTCAAGGCTCGGGCCTCGACTCGCTCGTCACTGCCGGGGCCTGAACGGCCGGCGAGCGAGGACTAGTCCTTCTCGGGGTCCTCGCCTCCGGCCCAGCCGATGAACTGCCAACGACCGCCTTCCTTGATCAGGACGTCGGTGTAGCGGCCATTCGCCGTCTTGCGCTCCTTCTTCAGGTCTTCGGTAGCGACCGTATAGCGGTAGTGGACCACGGCCACGTTCCCCGTCACTACGATCCCCAGCGGGAAGACCTCCTGCTCGAGCGTCGTCGAGTTGCCCGAGTTGTAGCGATCCCAGCGAGCGAGCGACGCCTTGTTCTGCGGGCCGGGCGTGCCATTGCCCCAGACGAGTGCCGCGGGGTGCACCATCTCCTCGACCCAGGTGTGGTCCTTGGCTGCGGACTTCTTCCACTGTGAGAGCTCGAAGTTCCAGACCTCCTGCTGTTCGGCGGACCACGACTGGGCAGAGGCCAAGGGCGCGCCCATCAAGAAGGCCGCGACCAGAGCGACAGACAAACGGATTCCTGTGCGTTTCATTCACCCCTCCGTATCCAAGTGGTTCAGTTGCGCGGGACGACGGGTCGGAGGGTAGCACCCCGACGCCAGCTGCGCTAGAGGTTCCCGTTCGCCATGCCAGAAGCCCAGTAGCCCGGCGCGCGAAGTCCATCCCCGCCGCCGTGCTCGAGATCACGAGCCGCAACGGCTGTGAGACGAAGAGGAGCACGCCTGCCCGCGGTGCTTCTCATACACGGCGGGCCGGACGGACAGGACGGCCACGAGTTCAACCACGAGCGCGAGGTCCTCGCCGCGGCCGGGTACCTGGTGATCCAGGCCAACTACCGGGGCAGCAACGGTCGCGGCTCCGCCTATCAAAAGGCCATCTACGCCGACTGGGGCCACAAGGAAGTCGTGGATCTGCTCGGCGCCCTCGACCACTTCATCGCCCAGGGTCTCGCTCGACCCGGCGCGCGTGGCGAGCGTGGGCTGGAGCTACGGCGGGATCCTGACGAACTACCTGATCGCCAGCGATGCGCGCTTCAAGGCTGCGGCCAGCACCGCGGGCAGTTCCATGCAGGTTCTCTGGGGCATCGACCAGTACACCCTGCAGTACGAGCACGAGCTAGGGCCGCCATGGAAGGCGCAGGACCTCTACCTCAAACTCTCGTATCCCTTCTTCCATGCCGACCGCATCAAGACCCCGACGCTGTTCCTGGGCGGCGAGAAGGACTTCAACGTGCCGATCGCCGGCAGTGAGCAGATGTACCAGGCCTTGAAGAGCCTGGGCGTACCCACGGAGCTGGTCGTGTATCCCGGCCTGTTCCACGGCCTGGCCGCGCCCGGCGCCATCGAGGATCAGCTGGAACGGCAGCTCGCCTGGCTCGGCAAGTACCTCACGACCGCGGAAAGCGCTCGCTAGCAGCGGGAGCCAGCGGCGCGCGATCCGCTAGCGCATCAGCAGGCTGCGCGCCACGAACCAGACGTTGGCCGGGCGCTCCGCGAGGCGCCGCATGTACCAGGGGAACCACTGCGCTCCGTAGCTGATCAGGCAGCGCACCGGGTGAGCTTCGGCCGCGAGCCGGCGCTGCTCCTGCATGCGAATCCCGTAAAGCATGTGGATCTCGTACGCCGTGTTGGCGAGTCCGAGCTGGCGGGCGCGCTGGATCAGGCGCCCTAGGATGGCGAGGTCGTGGGTCCCGAAGACGGGCAGCGTCGCGCTGCGTGAGGCCGCCTCGAGCAGGCGCTCGGCGAGGGCGAGATAGGCGCGGTCGACGTCCCGCTTGGCTGGAAACGCAACCTGCGGCGGCTCGGCGTACGCGCCCTTCACCAGGCGAATCATCGGATCGATGTCCATCAGGGCTTCGAGGTCCTGCGGCGTGCGCCTCAGATACGCCTGCAGGGCGAGGCCGACCGGCGCGAGCTTCGTCTTCACCCGGCGATACAGGTCCAGCGTGCGATCGACGTAGCTCGAGTCCTCCATGTCGATCCACAACTGGCTGCTCGCCTGCACCGCCCGCGCCGCCAGCGTCTCGAGGTGCGCGAGGCACGCCTCGAACGAGTGATCGAGCCCGAGCTGCGTCGGCTTGACCGAGATCACGACCGGCAGGCGCTCGCGCGAAATCGTGTCGAAGGCCTCGAGGTAGTGATCGCGTACCGCCTCCGCCTGCGACTCGCCCGTCAGCGACTCGCCGAGCCGGGTGACGATGACGCCGATCTTCTCCGGGGCGAGCGCGCGTGCCGCTGCCAGCGCATCGGAGAGCTCCTCTCCCGGCATGAATTTCTTGACGGCGCGCCGGGCGAACGGGTGCCGCATGAACTTCTCGGCGAGCCAGCGGCTCCGGGAGGCGCGCAGCAGCAGGTTTCTCGAGATCGACATGCCGGAATATTGGAACGCCACGCGCCAAACCGCAAAGCGCGAACGCCGCCGCGCTTCGGCCCGCAAGGGGCCGGGCTTCAACCGTGATGGGCGACCATGGCCTTCGGCATGTGCTCCTCGTGCAGGTGCAGCTTCTCGTCGATGACGGGGCTCTTCGCGCTGATCGAGAAGGCGACGGCGAGCAGGATCACGGTGGCGAACACTCCGACGAAGTGGATCCACAGGTAGTGGGTCACACCCGTCACGGGCGACAGGGCCTCGGACAGGTCCTGCTCCACGATCACGAGCCATTGGACGTTCGCCGGAGCCTCCACGGGGGCGAAGCCGACGAGCCGGTCCGGCTCGATGAGCTTCTGCGTCCCGCCCGCCTCGCGCACCTCCGGCAGGCGCCAATAGCCGCGGCTGCGGTCGGCCTTGCCGAACACCATGCCGCCCTGCTCGCCCAGCGGAAAGCCCAGGGCCGCAGCGGACAACGACGCGAAACCGGCGTAGGGCCGGCTCAGGACCGCCCCGGAGTCGTCGGAGGCGAGCACCAGACCGTCGCCCGCCCGGACCAGCACGGCATGACCGGTCTTGCCGATCCGGACGGGCGCCAGAAGACCGTACAGGTCCTGCACATCGATGAAGGCTCGGAAGGCGCCGAGCAGGCGGCCGTCGCTCGCGCGGATCGGATACGCGGTCTCCAGAACCGTCGGTGGGCCACCGGGGCCCTGCCCGTCGCTCAGATAGATCTGCCCGGCGGCTCCGGGCTCCGCGAGCTTCTGGAACCACGCCGCGTCGCCGTAGAGGGTCCGCCCCGCGCGCGCCGTCGCGGCCAGCAGGCGCCCGTTGGAATCGATCACCTGCAACAGCTTCCATGCCGGTCGCACCTCAATCATGTCACGCAGGTGCGCGGCGAGAGGCGAGGACACGATCCGGCTCGCCTCGTCGGCCGTGGCCGGGCGTGAAGGCTCGGCGAGGGCGCGCTGCACGTCGCGGTCGAGCGCGACGAGGCGCAGGCCCAGCGTTTGCTCCCCAAGGTAGCGCTCGACCCGCAGCCGGGTCTCGGTGGCGCGCTGCTCGAGGCTCTCGCCCACCGAGCGCTCCAGCGAGGCGCGCGCC
>JAQBHI010000020.1:0-14565 GCA_032127875.1 Acidobacteriota bacterium | reverse complement strand
GTACTCGTCGACAAGTTCATGGCGAAACACCTGAGCGCGTTCAGCGACGCGCCGGCGACCGCGTTCCTGGAGCAGAAGGCGGCAAGCTCCCGCAAGGAACTGCAACAGGCGGAGGACGCTCTCAAGGCATTCCAGATGCGGACGCGCTCGTTCTCGGGGGACGAGCAGCGCACGGCCCTGGTCACTCAACGCGAAGAGCTGGAAGTGAAGCGCAAGGCCGCGCGCAGCCAGGCTGCGGGTCTCGAAAGGCGGCTCGCCTACTTGCAGTCCGAGAAGGCGAAGGTCGCATCTGACACCAGCCGTTTCAGCTCGGAGGAGACCAAGGCCGTCGCGGACGCCAGGGCGCAACTGCTGGAGCTTCAGCTCCAGGAGCAGAAACTGCTGGCCACCTTCAGCGAGGAGAGCCGGTCTGTCGAGAACGTCCGCGGCCAGATCAGGCTCGTCGAGGAGTTCCTCGCCCGGCAGCGGTCGACCATGGGGCAGGGCCAGTTCGCCGACGACCTGGAAAAGCAGATCATCGCGACGCAGGCCGACTTGGGCTTCCAAGCGGCCCAGGCGGAAAGCCTCGCCGGTCAGATCAGCCTGATCGAGAGGCAGATCGGTGAGTTCATCCAGAGCGGCGCGGGCTACCGCGAACTGGTCCGCGACCGTGAGGCGGCCGAGAAGAGGCATGAGATCTACGCCAAGAAGCTGGAGGAGTTTGGAGCCGGCGTGGAGATGGACCGCCAGAAGATCGCCAACATCACGGTTATCCAGGCGGCGACTGTCCCTCGCTCGCCGATCTCACCGGATCGGCAGCTGAACCTGCTCTTGAGCCTGATGCTGGGCGTCGTGATGGGGGTCGGTTGGGGGCTCGTGGTCGAGCTGCAGGAGCGCCGGCGCGGAAGTGTGCCGGCCGTGGTTCCAACGGACCAGGAGACGCTCGTCGCGCCGGGGACGGTCCACTGGCGCAAGGTGCTTTCGGAAGCCGAAGCCCGCTCGGATGACGTGAAGAAGACGCCCGCACCGAGCGCCCGCAAGGGGAGCGGCGCCTGACGCCGAACGTCTAGCCTGGCCGCCGAAGGCACCACGCTCCAGCCATGACTCGACGCATCCTCGTCGTCGACGACGACGTCCGGGTCCACGAGTTGATCCGCTGGGCGATGCGCGCCCCACGCTTCGAAGTCCATGCGTTCAGCGACCCGCAACGCGCCATCGTGCGCGTGCCGGACATCAGGCCCGACCTGATCATCTGCGACATGATGATGCCTTCCATGGATGGACAGGTCTTCCTGCGTCTGGTCAAGCAGATCCCAGAGCTCAGGAGCGTCCCCTTCTTGTTCCTGACCGCCGTGCGCCTCGGTTCGGAGGTGGGAGCCGCGCTCAAAGGGGGCGCCGATGCCTACCTCGTCAAGCCCTTTCCCCTGGCCAAGCTCGTCGAGACGGTCGAGGCGGTGCTCCAGCAAGCCGTCGGCGTCGCGGCAGAGCCCCAGAGCTCAGACGCCGAGACCAGCGATGGGAGTTGGCCGGAGGCGACCCGCGAGGATCTTCTGGAGACCCTGGCGGCGCCACGAGCGCAGCCGCTCGCGACTGGCGGCGAAAAGACTCGGACGACGCCGCTAGACGCACCGGTCATTCCGCCGGCGGAGATGGTGACTCAGGGAGCGACAATCCTTTCGGCGACGTCCCTGGCACCACCGGATCGAGTGGATGATGCGGCGGCCGAAGCCCCCGCCGAGAAGCCGCCGGAGGGCCCGGCGCCGGTGTTCGAGGGGCGTTTCTCGATGCTGGACCTCGGGATCGGACGGGTACGGGTGGTGACCCAGGCCGCGAGCCAGCCCAACTTCGTCATCACCACGGTGCTCGCTCTCGAGAACGAAGAGAAAGGCCTGAAGAAGATCGAGACGCTCTGGTGCCATCCATTGCACCGGCACGAGGACCTCGATCTGGTCAAGCGACAGATCGATCTGCAGCATGAACGAGCCGTGGAGGCCGCGCATAGCGAGCCGCTCTTCGGCCCGCGCCGCGACGTGGTCTGGCGGCGCGACTCCCCCGAGCCAGAGCGCCGGTGACGTGCGGGCGCGTCTCCAGGGTACCTAGGCTTGACCGAAGCTGCGTTCATACACTTCGCCCTGTTCCGCTGTAGGCAGTGACTGACTGACCGACAGCCATGGGAAGCGTCCCATGCTCTGTCGAGTTTGGCCGAGTAGCGGCGGCTCCCTGGCTGGAGCTACCTTGAGATGTCGAAGCTCGTCCCGGCACTGCGCAGAGTCGAAGCACAGATCGAGGTCGCTTGACGAGGTCGCTTGACGCTACGATTCGGCGACGTCGCTACCGGCCATTCTCGACAGCGAGCGGAATATTCTTGCCGCGGGCGCCGCTTGTGATAAACTCTGCTGGTCAGGAGCAGGCCGTCCCCTCCACGCCCTGAGTCGAGAATGAGCCAGTATCGCGTGCTGGTCCTCTCCCCAGACACGGAGAGTCAACGGATCGTCGAAGGTGTGCTCGCGCCGTTCGACTACGAGGTGCTCAGCACGGGCGATCAGCCCGTGGCCGTGCGCCTTCTTGGCGAGATGCGTGTGGACGTTGTGCTCGTCGACCTGACGCTGGGGATCCTGAGCCCGGTTCCGAGATGGAAGCGCCGGCGTTCCGACCGGCCACGGGAGTGGCCCTTCGACGCCCGCGACGGCTTCGCCGTGCTTCGCAACCTCGGGACCTCGGACGACTCGCCCGACGGCGCCCTGGTCTGGCTGGGGAACGGCGTGCGCCTCTCGGCCTACCGCTTCAGCGTCGTGGACTGCCTGCCCAGGCCGGTGCGGGCGTCGGCGCTCCTCGCCGCGCTCAAGGAGGCGCTCGAACAGGGCCGCAGGTCCGCTATCGTGCCGCTGGGGAGCCCGGCCGCGATCCGCTGGTCCGGGGTCCCCGAAGACCTGGCCTGCCTCGGCCAGGAGCGGATCGAGCTTTTGCGCGCGGTAGACTCGATGCAGGAGAGGATCCAGCTCCGGGGCGGCCAGCCTCCTCCGCCCTCCCCACCGTCCACCCGAGTCTTCGAGTCGCTGCCGCGGGGGCTCCGCACGGTCCTGGTGGCGGATTCTCGCTCCGAGGACCGCCAGCGGCTGCGGGAGGTCCTTGAGCCTCACGGCTTCAAGGTGCATCAGGCGGCCGACGGGCCGGAGGCGTTGCGTCGAGCCCTGGCCCAGCGCCCCTGGTTGCTGGTGACGGACGTGGACTTGCCTGGCCTCAACGGCCTCGAGCTGTGCAGCGAGGTGCGCAAGCACAGCCTGATCCGCCACACTCCGGTCGTCTTCCTCTCGGCGTGGGACGATTTCGAGGAGCGCGACCGGGCGCTTCGGCTGAAGGCCGACGACTACATCCCCAAGGCCGCCTCGGACCGCGAGCTGCTGATCCGCTTCCAGCTCGTCCTCACCCGCTATCGCGAGATCTCGCACCCGCTCGGGGCCAGCGGTGCGATCGTGGGCTCGGTGGAGGTGGTCGGCGTCTCCAGCATCCTCCAGATGTGCCACCTGAACCAGCTCTCGGGGACGTGCAGCGTCCGTGCAGCGGAGGGGGCGGCGCGGGTCGAGTTCCGCAAGGGCGAAATCGTGGCCGCGCAGGCGCCTTCGGCACGTGGCGCGGAGGCCGTCTACGAGCTATTGGGCTGGACGGCGGGTCAATTCGAGTTCGTCCCGGGCGATCCTGCGCCGTCGCCCCTGCTCGTGCACAGCTTCGAGTTTCTCCTGCTCGAGGGCTGCCGCCGGCTAGACGAGAGGCGGACGCTCGCGGCGGAGGGCGTCGGCCGGTCGCCGGCCGACGCTATGCCACGGCGGTCGCGTGCCCGCCAATCCGAGAGCCCGCCCCCATCCGGCGCGTAGAGCGCCGGGCTGCGAAGTGGATGCCGTCGATCAGCAGCGCAGACCAGCCTCAAGCCCGACAGGTCGCGCCGCAGCAGGTCGCTCAGTCGCCGCTGGGTGCCCCGCACGAAGCGTCGGCTCACCGCGCTGCGGCTTTGCCCCGCTCAGGCGCGCAGGCAGCGCCAGCGGGCCCGAATAACCTCGCGTCGAGACCTCCAAGAGCATCGCCCGCATCAGCTCCGCCAGCGGCCGCAGCCTGCCAGCACCTCTTGGGTCAGAACCGATCTGCGGACAGCCTTCTTCATGGCGGCTCTCCTCTCTCTTGAAAACCAGCCCGACGTGTGGCTGCGCGGCATCTGCAGGCTTGATGCCGCCGACCCACGTGGGCTAAGCTCGCCGGCCTCATGGCGACCTACCGGTTTCTCGTCAGTGGGCGCGTGCAGGGCGTGGGCTATCGCTATTTTGCGCAGAAAGAGGCGCAGGCGCTGGGTCTGTCGGGCTACGCGCGCAACCTCGGCGACGGGCGGGTCGAGGTGGTCGCCGAGGGACCCGAGACTGCGCTCTGCGGTCTCGAGGGCCGCCTCAAGCAGGGGCCGTCCTTTGCGCACGTCGAGGCAGTGGAGAAAATTGTTACCGGGGATCGGGGCGACCACGGGTTCCACATCAGGTAGGAGTGTCATGGACCCTGCCGTCGAAGAGTTGAAGCGAGCGATCCGGGACGTGCCCGACTTTCCAAAGCAGGGCATCGTCTTCAGGGACGTCACCACGCTGTTGAAGGACCGCGTAGCGTTCC
Organism: Acidobacteriota bacterium; assembly: GCA_032127875.1. Taxonomy (GTDB): domain Bacteria; phylum Acidobacteriota; class Vicinamibacteria; order Fen-336; family Fen-336; genus CADEEV01. The sequence continues at coordinate 9,942 of JAQBHI010000020.1, read as the reverse complement.
GCAAAGCAATCGACTTGCTCGCGAAGCTGTGCGCGGGGCGGCGCGTCGACAAGGTCGTGGGCATCGAAAGCCGTGGCTTCATCTTCGGCAGCCTGCTCGCGGAGCGTCTCGGCGCCGGCTTCGTTCCGGTGCGCAAGCCTGGGAAGCTGCCGGCCAGGACGCGAAGCGCCTCGTACCAGCTCGAGTATGGCGAGGACTCGCTGGAGATTCACGAGGACGCGCTAGGGCACGGCGAGCAGGTGCTGGTCGTCGACGACGTGATCGCGACCGGCGGCACGGCGAAGGCGACGGGCCAGCTGGTGACGCAACTCGGCGCTGAGGTGGCGGCCTTTGCCTTCCTGATCGAGCTCGGCTTCCTGAACGGCCGCGCCCGGCTTTCGGGCCACGAGGTCCTGAGCCTGATCCGCTACTGAGCCCGATGGCCGTGCGCGGGGCGCTGTGTTAGGCTTTTCCGTTGTCTTGAAGCGTATTCCCGCGCCCGTAGCTCAACTGGATAGAGCAGGAGCATCCTAAGCTCAAGGTTGGGGGTTCAAGTCCCTCCGGGCGCACCATTCATTCTGGGGGGCGGTCCTCGTTGAAGAAGGAACTGAAACAACAGATCAAGCGGGACGAACTGGTCAGCGGCCTGGACTTGGCGTGGAAGTGGCTCCAGGCCAACCGCGGAACGGCGCGGAAGGTCGTCCTGGCGGTCTTCGGGCTGAGCGTCCTGGCGATCGGGGCATTCGCGTTTCAGAGCCAACGGAAGCACGCTGCCAGCTTTGCCCTGGCGGAAGCGCTGGCGCTGTACGAGACGCCGCTGGCCTCGGAAGTGGCTGCGGGTAGCGCAGCGGCCGGCTCCGCGTCGTTCCCATCGGCCGCGGAGAAGTACAAGAAGGCGGCGGCAGCATTCGATGGTGTGGATCGGGCCTTCCCTACGCTCACGGCCGGTCTGCGGGCGCGCTACTTCGGCGCGCTGTGTCGCATCGAGCTGGGGGACTACGAGACCGCAAGCAAGACGCTGCAGGTGATCGCGGAGCGCCGGGACGCGGAGGCGCTCGAGCCATCGCTGGCTCGCCTGGCCCTGGCAGACATCGGGCGGCGAACGGGGGCCGTCGACAAGGCGCTCGAGACCTATCGGGCCCTCGTTGACGACCACTCGAGTGTCCTGCCGCGGGATCACGCGCTCATGACGCTGGCTGTGACGCTCGAAGACGCCAGCCGTCGAGTCGACGCGTACGCGTCCTACCAGCGCCTCGTCGAGCAGTTCCCGAACAGCGTCTACGCCGCCGAGGCCCGGCGGCGCGCCGCTTACCTGCACGCCGACGAGCAGGGCTTAGGCCGATGAAACGGCGAACAGCCTGGATCCTGGTCGCTGGCATCGCGGCGATCGCCCTGGGCGCCGCGGCGGTGGGCGCGGTCGCGCTGTTCCTGCGCAGCCAGGGGGGCGGAGGCCCGGTCTTCGCGGGCAACAACTACCTGGCCCTCGATCTGTCCGGAGAAATCTCCGAGGAGCCGCCAGCAGAGATGTCGCTGTTGGAGCGCCGGCCGCCGTCGCTGCGCACGCTCGTCGAGTCGATCGATCGGGCAGCGCGCGACCCGAAGCTGTCGGCCGTGCTGGTGCGCGTAAGTTCGCTCGACGGCGCAGGCTGGGCCAAGACGCAAGAGCTGCGCGACGCGCTGGTGCGCTTCCGCAACGCGGGTAAGCCGGCCTACGCGCACCTCGAATACGTGGGGAACAAGGAGTATTACCTCGCCACGGCCTGCACCAAGGTGTTTGCCCTGCCGACCGCGATCGTGAACGTCTCAGGGCTTTCAGCCGAGGTCATGTTCTTTCGCAAGACCCTCGACAAGCTTGGGATAGAGGCGCAATTCGAAGGGGTCGGGAAGTACAAGAATGCGCCCAACACCTTCACCGAGAGCGCCCTCACGGAGCCGCATCGCGAGCAGATGGAGGCGTTGCTCGACAGCCTGTACGATCAGTTTCTCCACGGTCTCGCGAGCGCGCGCGGATTTTCCCCGGAAGAAGTGCGCAAGGTGGTGGATGGCGGGCCCTACGATGCTCGCGGGGCGCTCGAAGCCGGCCTGGTCGACGAGTTGCTGTACCGCGACCAGCTCGAGCCGCGCCTGAAGGGCGCCGAGCGACTGACGCCCGGGCGTTACGCCAAGGCCTCGCGCGGCTTCGGCTTCGACTCCCGACCCAAGATCGCGCTGGTCTACACCGTGGGCGACATCGTGACGGGCCAGAGCCAGAGTAGTGGCTTCGGCGGCAGCTTCGCCGGCTCCGACACGATCGCGGGCGCCTTGCGTGACGCGCGCCAGGACGACGATATCAAGGCGATCATCCTGCGCGTCGACAGCCCGGGGGGCTTCGGGCCTGCCGCGGATGCGATTCGCCGCGAGGTGCAGCTCGCGCAGCAGGTGAAACCGGTGGTCGTGTCGATGGGGGACTACGCTGCCTCCGGTGGCTACTACGTGACGATCGGAAGCGCCGCCATCGTGGCCGAGCCGGGTACGATCACGGGCTCGATCGGCGTGTTCTCGGGCAAGTTCAGCCTGCGCGGCTTCTACGACAAGATCGGGGTCACGAAGGAGGTCCTGACGCGGGGCGCCAACTCGGCCCTATTCAGCGAGTACCAACCCTGGACCGCGGATGAGCGGGCGAAGGTGCGCCGGCAGAACGTGGCTTTCTACGAGGACTTCGTCCGCAAGGTGGCGGACGGCCGCAAGAAGAGCTACGTGGAGATCGACGCCATCGCGCAGGGTCGCGTTTGGACCGGAGCCGAGGCGTTGCGGCAGGGCCTGGTCGACCGGCTGGGCGGCCTGGACACGGCCGTCGAGATTGCTCGGCAAAAGGCCCGCATCGTGGCGACCGACGTGAGCCTCGTGGTGATGCCGCCGCGCAAGGGTTTGCTGGAGACGATCTGGGACCGCCGGCAGGAAGACGAGCTCGACTCCGCCGTGCCTCGCGAGATCCGCGCCTTCCTGCGCTGGGCCCGAGCCTTCACGGGCGACGGCCCCATCGCCCGGTTGCCTTTCGAGCTGCTGGTTCGATAGGGGCCAAGGCCCCGCCGGACCAGGCGTCCGAAGGCCGCTAGCTGCCGTACTGCTGGCGGAAGTGGTTCCACCAGAGCTGACGCGTGGCTATGTAGTCCTGGCCGTAGACCTGCCGAAAACCGTCGTCGACGCTGCCCGTGTCTGCCATCGCCTTGAGCACGTCGTTGACGCCGCCCTGGCCACGCACGGCCATCAGGTGCTCGGCGAAGCACAGCGCCTGCAGGTAGAAGCCCCCGACGCCCTGCAGACGGCCGTCCGCCAAGGCTCGCATCTGGACGTCGCTCAATATGGCCGCGAGCCGCTTGCCCTCCATGTACTGCGCGATTCCCTCATGGACTTCCCGCGGCGCCAGGCCGCGGCTGCGGTGGTTGATGAAGGCGTGGGTCAGCTCGTGGATCAGGGTGTCTTCCATGTCCGCCGTCAGCGCGCTCGTGAGGCCGCCGATCGGCACGCGGATCCGGCCATCGGTATGGTCGAAGACCCCGCCCGACCAGGCGGGCGCCCCCGCGGCATCGTAGTAGGCCTGCTGGCTGAAGAGGATCACCGGCACCGGCTCTAGCAGCTGATGATCGAAGGTGGTCGCGAGTGTCGCGAAGTGGCGCTCGAGGACACGCAGGATCTCACGCCCGACGTCGTCGTGCGCTCCGCCGTCGTAGCGGACATGGAAGTGCGAAAGCCGCTGCTCGGTCATGCCGAGTTCGTCGCTCAGGTTCTTCTGGATGCGCTCGAGATAGCCACGCGCCGTGGGGCTGCCACCAAGCTCGACGACCGCCGTGTAATACTCGGCGGCCTCGCGGTTTCGATCCTGCCGGAACAACGCGTAGGCGATCCCTTCGAGCACGCCCCGGTCGCGCGGGAGCAGGCGCAGCGCGTCGCGGGCGGCCGCCTCGGCGGCCGTCCAATCGCCAGCCTCGATCAGCAGATCCATGAGCGCGACGCGAGGCGGCGCCTCTTGGCTGTTGAGCGCGATGGCCCGCCGGACGTAGCCGGTGGCCTCGACCAACCGATGCTGGGCGCGCTCCTGTGCGGCGAGCGTGAGCAGGGTCGCCGCCTGCAGGTCGCGGAGCTTGGGCTCGCCGCTGTAGCGGCCGTAGAGGTCCTCGGCGACGCGCAGGTCGCCCATACCGATCGGTTGACGGTTGTTGATCTTGGTCGAGAGCTGGAGCGCGGCGTCATGGTCTTTTGCGGGGATCCCGGCTTCGGGTGGCACCTCGACGACGCGACGCGGCAAGCTCAGTGTAGTGGGCGGCGGCGGGATCTCCACAGCGCGGACGGGGCCCGCACGGGCCGGGCCTGCGGCAGCCTCTCGTGTTGGTCCTGGCGCACGCAAGGCCTCGCGGATGGCGAACACGCCGCAGGCCCCCAGCGCGGCGAGCAGGAATACGGTGACGGCGCGCGAGGCGAGGGTCGATCTCGGGCTCGTATGCTGCCCGGACGCCGCCCCGGATGGCCGCGCCAGGCGTGGACGCGCGCTGCCGAGCTTCGAGAACACGACCCCGCAACGCGGGCACGCAGCGCCCGCGACATCCTTCTGCCCACAACGCGGACAATCCATGGGCGCAGTCTAGCGCCGCGGTAGAATCCGCGCAGCATGCCCAGCTTCGAAGCGACTGCGCCGACACGAATCGACCTGGCCGGCGGCACGCTCGACATCTGGCCGCTGTACCTGTTCCACCCTGGCGCCATCACGCTCAACGTGGCCATCGACCGGCGGGCGGCGTGCCGGGTGGCATCCGGCGGCGAGGGCGTGAGCATCCGCTCTCTCGACACGGGAACGCAGCAGCGGGCGCGGCGGGTGAGCGAGCTGCTGGAACAGGCCTCCCCGCCGCTAGCGGCCTTCGTGTTGCACGCGCTCGGTATCGAGGAAGGGCTCGACGTGAGCACCGAGTCCCGGGTGCCGGCCGGCTCGGGCCTGGGCGGGTCCTCGGCCCTGGCCGTGACGATTGCCAGCGCCGCCGCAGGCGCCATCGGGTTCGAGCTGGCGCGCGAGGCGACCTGGCCGCTTACCCGCGATGCCGAGGCGCGCTGCCTGGGCGTGCCGGCGGGGATCCAGGACTACCTGGCGGCAATCCACGGCGGGGTCCTGGCGATCCACCTCGCGGCCGGAGGCGTACGAGTCGAAGCGCTGGCCCTCGACCTCGAGCGTTTGGAGCAGCACCTGCTCCTGGTGGATGCCGGGGTCACGCGCTTCTCGGGCCTCAACAACTGGGAGGTCTTCAAGGCGCGTATCGACGGGGACCGGCGGGTGAGCGCGGCCCTCGACGCGATCGCCGGGGTTGCCGTGCGGATGCGCATGGCGCTGCTGGCCGGACGCTTCGAGGACGTCGGCGCGCTCGTTGCCGAGGAATGGGCGGCGCGAAAGACGCTGGCACCCGCTATCGCGACGCCGGAGGTCGATCGCCTGGTGGCGATCGCCGAGGCCGCTGGCGGGGCTGGGAAGGCGTGTGGCGCGGGAGGTGGCGGGATGGTGGCGCTCTGGGCGCCCAGCGACCGGCGGACGCACCTCGAGACTGCGGTCCAGGCCGCGGGCTTTTCGCCGACCGCCTTCCGCATCGATCGTCTGGGGCTGCGCGTGGAGCGCAGAGCCTAGATCCCGTATAATCGGGGATTGCAAAGGGACGGGAGAGAGTGAGCATGATCCAGGCGACGCAACTCAAGCGCGGGATGGTCATCAAGCACGAGGGCGATCTGTTCCGCGTGGTCGAGGCCCAGCACAAGACGCCGGGCAATCTGCGGGGCATGGTTCAGGCCAAGATCCGGAACCTCAAGACCAGCTCGATCAGCGACCACCGCTTCCGCTCGGTGGACATGGTCGAGCGCGCCATCCTCGACGACACGGAGATGGAGTTCCTCTACCAGGACGGCGACATGTACCACTTCATGAACAACCAGACATACGAGCAGATCGGCTTGTCCGAAGAGGTGTTGGGCGACGCGGTGTCCTACCTGCTCCCGAACATCAAGCTGCGGGTCGACATGTACGAAGAGCGACCGGTGGGCATCGCGCTGCCGCTCACCGTCGACATGACCGTGATCGAGACTGAGCCAGCGATCAAGGGCGCCTCGGTTTCGAACGTCGGCAAGCCCGCCAAGATGGAGACTGGCCTGATCGTCCAGGTGCCGGCCTTCATCGCCGAGGGCGAGCGCATCAAGATCGACACGGCCACAGGCTCCTACGTCGAGCGCGTAAAGTAGAGCCTCGCCTTGGCGCCGCCCATGACACGCCCGGGCCTCGGGTGGATCGAGGTCATCACGGGGAGCATGTTCAGCGGCAAGAGCGAGGAGCTGATCCGGCGCATCCGCCGGGCGCAGATCGCCCGCCAGCGCGTGCAGATCTTCAAGCCGCGCATCGACAGCCGCTACGCCGAGGCGGAGATCGTGAGCCACTCGGACATGAAGCTTGCCTCCGAAGTGGTCGGCTCCCCAAGCGAGATTCTCGAGCGGCTCGACAATCGCACGGAGGTCGTGGGCATCGATGAGGGGCAGTTCTTCGACGTCTCGCTGGTGCGCGTCGCGAACACCCTGGCGGATCGCGGCGTGCGGGTGGTGGTCGCGGGCCTCGATCAGGATTTTGCCGGCCGACCGTTCGATCCGATGCCGCAGCTGCTGGCCACGGCCGAGTACGTGGACAAGGCGCTGGCGATCTGCATGCAGTGCGGCGCGCCGGCCAACCGCAGCCAACGCCTGGTCGCCGCGACCGATCGGGTCGTGGTCGGCGGCGCGCATGAGTACGAAGCGCGCTGCCGACGCTGCTTTCAGCCGCCGGCGCGTTCCGAAGGGTAACGGCGAGACGCCTTGCGGGCCCGGCTTGGCGACAACCCCACCGGCGATATTCCGCTACGCTCGAGTGAGTTGACGCTGAGCCGCGGGCCGCGGCACGAGTATTGCTTCGGAGACAGGACCTATGCGCGCGCTCGATCCGGTCCCGCTCGTCCGTTGTCATCTCGATGCTGCGCCCGGCCTCGCGACCACACTCCGCTACGTGCCGCTCGCGGAGTTCGAGCTGTGGCGGTATTTCATGGAAAGCAAGCACGCGAGGCAGGTCACGATCGAGGCGGTCTCCGTCTGGCTTCCGGAGGAACCCTCGGTCTGGAACTCGGGCTTCACCCCGGACGAGTTGGAGGCGGTGCTCCGGGTGCGCCTCGAGAAACCCGGGCCGCACGGCGTGCCGATCCCGGTCGAGCGGTATTTCCCGGCGGAAACCTACCCGGTCGCGCAGGAGCGCTTGCTCGCGCACATCGCCGATCTGGAGGAGCGCCACAGCCTGGTGGCGACTCCGGGCTACTTCGTGCCCGAACCGGCCAGGCGACGCCAAACCGCGAGCCTCTCCCACTAGCAGCGTCGCGGGCCCGCGCCCGGATTACGTGAGCGCGCGCCTGCTCGCGATCGACGGCTCGGGCGGCGGGGGCGGTGGGCAAGTGTTGCGCACGGCGCTCTCGCTTTCCGCCGCGACCGGCCAGGGCTTCGAAATCACCAGGATCCGCGCGGGGCGCGTGCCGGCCGGGCTGCGGCCCCAGCAGCTGGCTGCGATAAGGGCGACCGCGATGGCTTGCGCGGCGAAGGTGAACGGCGCCTTCGACGGTTCGCCCGATCTGCGCTTCGAACCGGGCCCGATCGAGGGTGGCGAGTTTCGCTTCGAGATCGCCACGGCGGGCGCGGCATCGCTCGTGATGCAAACCGTGTTGCCGCCCCTGGCAACCGCGACGGCCGGCAGCCGCGTCGAGGTAACCGGGGGAACGCACGTGCCGGCGAGCCCGTCCTTTGATTTTCTCGCCCGCCATTGGGCCGCGGCAATCGAGCCCCTGGGGCTGCGCCTCTCCTTCGAACTGGCGCGCGCCGGCTTCTATCCGCCCGGCGGTGGGGAAGTCGGCGCCCGCGTCGAGGCGTGGAAAAGGCCCGCCCGGCTGTCGCTCACGCAGCGCGGGGCGCTCCTGGGCGTGCGCGGGATCTCGGGCGATGCCCGCCTGCGAGGCGGCGTCGCCCAGCGCCAGCGTGACGCTGCCCAGGCAAGGTTGTGGGAGGCGCAGCGGCTGGAGGCGGCGTGGGAGGTCGTCACGGTACCGGCCGCCTCGCCGGGTTCGTTCCTGCTCCTGGAGGCGATCTTCGAGAATGGGCGCGGCGCCTTTGGTTTTCTGGGTGAGCGCGGCGTAAGGGCCGAGCGATTGGGCGATCGCGCAGCGCGGCGCCTGCTGAAGTTCCTCGAGGAGGAAGGCGCCGTAGACGGGCTTCTCGCGGACCAGTTGCTGGTTCCCCTGGCGCTCTCGGGTGGCGGCGGGGAGGTGACGACGTGCGAGGTGACGCGGCGTCTCGAGAGCGCCGCTGCGATCGTGCGACTGTTCGGGATTCCGGCTCGCAGCTGGGGGCGACTGGGCGCTCCTGGCGGTTTCGAGGTCGGGGTTTGACCCTCGGGATAGCGGCGCATAGCATGGGGCCGTTGAGTCTCAGGCGCGCGCTGGGGGCGGCGTGCTGGGCAGTCGTGCTGCTCTCGAGCCTCGCCCTTCCGGGCTGTGTCACGAGGACGATCGAACGGGTGGCCGCGCCGGCGCGGCCGCCGCGGGCCGCCACGCTGGGCGAGGTGCTTTCGGCCTATGACGGCTATTGCAGGGGCCTGGATACCCTCAGCGCCAGCGGGGACCTCGACGTCAAGGATTTGCGGGCGGGCAAGCAGCGCAAACTCAGCGCGCGGGTGCTGGCCGCCCGCGGCTCTCGTCTCTACATCAAGGGCACGGCCGTGCTGGTGACCGCGCTCGAAGTGGTCTCGAATGCGGAGCGCTTCTGGTTCCAGGTGCCCTCGAAGAAGACGGTCTGGACCGGGCTGAGCGAAGCGACGGCCGCCGCCGAGGGAGCGGAGAACGAGCCGTACTACGCGCTGCGCCCGCGCGATGTGAACGCGGGGCTGCTTCCGGAACCAATGACGCCGGGCGAGGGGGACGTGCTTTCGCTCGAAGCGGACGCTGGCAGCTTCTGCCTGACGCTCTCGGCCGCCGCGCAGGCGCCGGGCCACACGACGGTGCGCAGGCGTGTGTGTCTCGAGCGCGAGACGCTGCGGCCCTCGGCGATCAGGAGCTACGACGAACACGGCAACCTGAGCACGGACATGAGCCTTGCGGACGTTCGCGACGGCGCGGCGCATCGGCTGGTGATCTCGCGGCCCAGCGAGGGCTACGTGGCCGCCTTCGCGTTCGACAGGATCGTGAAGAACCAGCCGCTGCCGGAGCGCGCCTTCTCGCCGCGCACGCCTCCCGGCTACGCGGTGATCGAGGTAGGCCAGTGACCGCAGCCACGCTCGAGACCATCGACCTGCGCATGGTCTATCACGTCGGCAAGGTCGAGGTGGACGCCCTGCGGGGCGTGTCGATCGCGGTGCAGCGCGGCGAGCTCGTTTCGATCGTGGGCCCTTCGGGCTGCGGCAAGTCGACGCTGCTTCACCTGCTCGGTGGCCTGGCAACACCCAGCGCCGGCAAGATCATCGTCGACGGCCTGGAGCTGTCGGCCAGTTCCGACGCGCTGCGCACCGCGGCGCGGCGGCAGAAGATCGGCTTCGTGTTCCAGCGCTTCAACCTGCTGCCGACGCTGACGGTCCGGGGCAACCTGGAGATCGCGCGCCAGATCCAGGGCCGGGGCGTGCCGGCTCGCGAGGAACTGGTCGAGGCGCTCGAGCTGGTCGGGCTGCCGCACAAGATGAACATGAAGCCGCTCGACCTGTCCGCCGGCGAGCAGCAGCGCGTGGCCATCGCGCGGGCGCTCATCAACAAGCCCGCGATCGTGCTGGCCGACGAGCCCACGGGCAACCTGGACTCCGTGAACAGTAGCCTGATCCTCAACCTGTTCCTGGATCTCAACCAGCGCCTCAAGCAGACGATCGTAATGATCACCCACAACCCGGAGGCGGCCGCGGTCGCTCATCGC
>JAQBHI010000019.1:0-38832 GCA_032127875.1 Acidobacteriota bacterium | reverse complement strand
GGAGATCGTCGCCTATTGCGCGGGCGGGACGCGCAGCGCGTTCGCCGCACGCACCCTCGCCGAGCTCGGCTACCGCGACGTGGTGTCGCTGGCCGGCGGCTTCGGCAAATGGAAGGAAGCGGGGGAGCCCATCGTGTTGCCCCGCACCCTCAACACCGAGCAGAAGCGCCGCTACAGCCGGCACGTGCTGGTGCCCGAAGTCGGCGAGGCGGGCCAGTACAAGCTGCTCGACGCGAAGGTGCTCGTGATCGGGGCAGGCGGCCTGGGCTCGCCGGCCGCTCTGTATCTGGCCGCCGCGGGAGTCGGCACTCTCGGCATCGTGGATTCCGACGTGGTGGACGTCTCGAACCTGCAGCGCCAGGTGCTGCACACCGACGCGGGCGTGGGCACGCCGAAGACCGTCTCCGCGGCCGCCACGATCCGCGCCCTCAACCCCGACGTCAAGGTCGTGGAGCACAACCTGCGCCTCGACGCGAGCAACGTGCTCGGCGTGATGGAGCCCTACGACGTGATCGTGGATGGCTGCGACAACTTCGCGACCAAATACCTGGTGAACGACGCGGCGGTCCTGATGGGCAAGACGCTCGTTTACGGCAGCATCTTCCGTTTCGAGGGGCAGGCCTCCGTGTTCAAGCCGGGCGCCGGCCCCTGCTACCGCTGCCTGTTCCCGGAGCCCACCCCGTCGGGATTGGCGCCGTCCTGCGACGAAGCCGGTGTGCTGGGGGTCCTGCCGGGAACGATCGGGCTGATCCAGGCGACCGAAACCCTGAAACTGCTGCTGGGTGTCGGCCGCTCGCTGGTGGGCCGGCTGCTCACCTACGATGCGCTCGAAGCCAGCTACCGGGAATTCCGGCTGCGTCGCGATCCCGCCTGCGCGGTGTGTGGCGACTCACCCACGATCCGCGAGGTGAGCGACCTGGAATGGTCCTGCCACTTCGAACCACGGCCGACGCTGCTCGGCGCCTGATTTCGGGAAGGAGATGCCATGCCGATCCAAGTCCAGCTCCCCAGCCAACTGCGAGCGCTCGCCGGCGGGGCCGCCCAACTCAGCGTCGAAGCCGCGACGATCGCGGGCCTGCTCGCGACGCTGGGGGAGCGTCATGCGGGCCTGACGGAGAGGCTGCTGGAACCGAACGGTGAAGTCCGCCGTTTCGTGCGAATCTTCGTCAACGAGGAAGACATTCGCTTCCTCCAGGATCGCGACACGAAGCTGGTGTCGGGTGACACCGTCGCTATCGTGCCTGCCATCGCCGGAGGCTGAGGCTAGCTCGCGTACCAGAGCACCGCGAAGAAGTGGCAGAAGCTGCCCGCGAGCACGAACAGGTGCCAGACAAAGTGCCCGAAACGCAGCCGGCTCGTCGCAAAGAACGGCACGCCTGCCGTGTAGGCCAGGCCTCCCAGCACGATCCAGACTAGACCGGCCGTCGGCAGCCGGAGCGATAGCGGCCGGATTGCGAAGACGACGAGCCAACCCATCGCGACGTAGACGCAGGTGGACAGAATCGGGTAGCGCACCCCGCCCACGATCTTGAGCAGAATCCCCAGTATCGCGAGCCCCCAAACCAGCCCGAGCAGCGTCCCTCCCCAGGCGCCTCGAAGAACGCCCAGCGTGAAGGGCGTGTAGGTGCCCGCGATCAACAGGAAGATCGCGCTGTGTTCGATCACCCGAAACACGCGCTTGGCGCGGCTGGGCGGCAGCGCGTGATACAGCGTCGAAGCCAGGTACAAAAGCAGCAGGGTCGCCGCGAAGACGCAAGCCCCCGGCAGCGCGACCGCACCCTGCGAGCGAGCTGCCTTCGAGATCAGGATCGGCGTCCCCGCGAGCGCAGCCAGGAACCCCACGCCATGGCTGACGGCATTGGCGATCTCCTCCCCGACGGACTGTGAACGCTCGCCGTCGGCCATCGACTCAGTCCGTGCCGTCGAGCTCGTAGCGGAAGGCCCTTCCCCGAGACTCGGGGTCCCAGCCGGCCTCGCGCGCGCCGCGAATGCCCTCCCGCACGACCGCCGCGAGCCTGGCATCGGGAGGATTCCGCTCGAGACCCGGTACCGTGAAGCTCAGCTCCAGGATCAGCTCGCGGTGGCGCCCCGGATCGAGAGTCACCGACACCGAGATGCTCCGCAGGCTCTTTTCGCGCTGGACGAACCACTGGTGCCGGTACTCCCAGGAGTAGGCGGCGCCGTCCACGCTGAGCTTGTGCACAACGGCCTTCAAGCGTCCCATCTCATGGTTTGGCAGGCGGCAGGCTCGTCGTCCAGATGTCGCGGTGCAGCTTCCACTGGCCCCCGTCGCGCTTCCAGATCACCACGTATTTGCCCCTGTCGAGCAGCTTGCCTCCCAGCTCCCGCAGTTCGTACTCTCCGACCTCGTGCGCGGTCGTGCCATGACCCTCGGCCTCGAGGGTCCTGAGGGTCACGCCGCGGATCCCGGAATCGAGCACGCCCTGCCAGAACTTCTGGATCTGTTTCGTGCCGCTGACGACGTCGCTAGCGACGGGCAGCAATTGGCCATCCGGCGTGTACAGCAGGGCCAGGCTGGCTCCGTCGCCCTTGCTGGCCGCCGTGACGAACTGCTTGTTGGCGGCCTCGATGGCCAGGCGCAGATTCTCGGCCCGTGCCGGTGAGCTCAGCGTCGCCAGCATCAGACCCGCGGCAATACGAAAAACCTTCGGGGTAATCGTCCACATCTCTCACCTCCGCGTTCCTTCAGTTTGACAGCAAGTTTCGGGAAGCACGACAGCGGACCGCGGCACCATATTCCAGCAACTGGAGCTGGCTGGCCCGTTTGGCCTGCGGGGAAGGAAAGCATGAATGAGTATCGCGTCGTCGCCATCCCGACTTCGATCGCTGAGGCGGTTCGCGCCACGCTGCAGGCGCCGCGCTACGGCCACCCGGCCCATACCGACGTGGCGACCGGCCACGGCCCCTGCCGCCACTGCCTGCGCAGCTTCGTGATCGGCGCGGAGCGACGCATCCTCTTCACCCATGACCCGTTCGAGGGCTTGGAGGGGTTGCCGTTGCCAGGTCCGGTCTTCATCCACGCGGAGCCTTGCGAGCGATACCCGGAGGGGGCGGGATTCCCCGCGGATTTGCGCGCCCACCCGCTGACTCTGAATGGCTACGCGCGCGGGCGGCGGCTGCGAGCGCAGGAGTACGTCGAGAACGAACGCCTCGACGCAACCGTGGAGCGGCTCTTCGAAGATCCGGGCGTGGCCTACGTCCACGTCCGCGACACGCGGGCAGGCTGCTACGACCTGCGACTCGATCGCGCAGGCCGGGTCGCACTCTAGATATGCGCCCACCGAGCACGCGCGCCGAGCCCTAGATGTTCCGCGCGATCCAGAACACGCCCAGGGCCAGGCCAGCGACGGCCGTGGCGCCGGCCGCCACACGCAGCCAGTGGCCGGCCGACGAGAAGGACCCGAACAGCCTTCCGGCGAAGGCGCCGAACAGGCCCATCGAGAGCAGGCTCCCGGCGCCGAACGCCACCACCAGCAAGCTCCGTCCCAGCCAGTTGCCGGAAGAAAGCGGCAGCAGTGCGAGGACACCCAGGGCGCCTGCCGAGCCGTGCACGAAGCCCGTGAGCGTCGGCGCGTGCGTGTGAACGTGGCCGCCGCCGTGACGGTGCGGGTGCGCATGCGCGACGCCGTCGGCGTGCCGATGCTCATGCACGTGTTGCAGGGTCAGCAGCGTGAAAAGGCGCCACCCCGCGAGGCCGATGAGCAAGATGCCCACGGCGATCTCGGCGCCGCGCTCATAGCCCGCGCCGAGCGTGAGCCCCGCCGGCACGAGAGCCGCCCCCAGCAACAGCATTGCAAGGCCGTGCCCGGCTCCCCAGCGCAGGCCGAACAGCAGGCCCCGTGAGGGCCGAGGCTCGGCCGAAGCGAACTGGGCCACCGCCGCCACGTGATCGGGTTCGAACGAGTGCCGCAGCCCGAGCAGGAAGCCGGTCCCGAGGCTCAGGATGTCCAAGCGGTTACTCCGCGTGCCCGGTCCCGGTCCACTCCGGCACCAGGGCGTGGGCGACGCACAACCGGTCGAGGATCCGAGCCACGCTGTGGTTCACGATATCGTCGATCGTCTGCGGTCGGTGATAGAAGGCCGGCATCGGGGGCAGTATCACGCCGCCCATCTCGGCCAGCGCCAACATCTGGCGCAGGTGTCCGACATGCAGCGGCGTCTCCCGAAAGACCGCGATCAGCGGACGGCCTTCCTTGAGCGTTACGTCTCCAGCGCGAGAGATGAGCGTATCGGCGTAGCAGTTGGCGAGCGCCGAGAGTGTCTTGACGCTGCACGGCGCCACGACCATGCCCGCCGTCGAGAACGAGCCGCTGGCGATGGCGGCGCCGATGTCGCGGTTGTCGTACACGACGTCGGCCAGCGCCTCCACCTCCTTCGCCGAGTGGCTCGTCTCCAGGGCCAGTGTGCGCTTGCCGGGGGCGCTCAGCACCAGATGCGTCTCGACGTCCTCGGCTTCGCGCAGCATTTCCAGCAGGCGAATCCCGTAGATCGAGCCGGTCGAACCCGTGATGCCGACGACGATGCGTCTCACGAAGCTGAGTCTATACCGCGCCGGCGAGGACCATGGGTCCCGTAGGCGCCGGAACCCCGGCCTCGGGTTCGAGCGTGACGGCGAAGGTCGTCGCCCGTGACGTCTCGTCCACGGCCAACAGCCGCAGCACCGCGCGTCCGTCCGCGTCGGGCCGGAACACGCCGGCCGCGACCGGCGCGCCGCTCGCGATGACCCACGCCTCATAGGCCTTGCCCGCGGGTACGGGGTCGAGACCAGTAGCCACGAGAACGGCCTCGCGCGTGGTCGGATCCCAGATCACACGGGCCATGGCTTTGGGAGCGGCCGGCAGGCCCGCGAGGCCCGTGATCCGTGACTGACGGCGCTGCAGCAGGGCCCGGAAGCCCACGGCCTCGCCCAGGTCGCGCTGCGCGGCGACGAGGGCCGCGGCACTTTCGCGGGCTTCGGCCTGGGCAGCCTCCGCGCGCGCGTGTGCCCGATCGGCATCGGCGCGTGCCGCATCGCGCTGCCCGCGCAGCAACAGCAGGCCCACGGCCAGTGCCAGGCTGGCCGCAGTCGCCAGCAGCGCCGGCCAGTGGCGCGTCGTGCCGGCGTGCGCGTTCTCTCCGGCCACGATCCGTTCACGCAGGCGCTGGCCCGGCGCTACGGGTACGAGCGCGAGCGGGATCAGCGCGACGACGGCTTGGTGCACCGCCAGCTCGGCGCGGCATACCACGCAGCCGCCGATGTGCGCCTCGAAGCCGGAACGATCGTCGCCGTCGAGAATGCCCAGGGCTGCGAGGGGCGCCAGTTCGAGGAAGCGGTCTTCGCTCATGATGGCAGCGGTCCGAGAACTTCGCGCAGCCGGATCATCGCGGTCCTGATGCGCGTCTTCACCGTGCCCAGCGGCTCGCCCAGGCGCGCGGCGATCTCGGATTGTGTCAGGCCTTCGTAGTAGGCGAGCTCGAGGGCCTGGCGCTGGTCCTCGGAGAGGCCCCCGATCGCCTTGCGAACCGCCAGCGCTTCCTCGTTGCGGGGGATCGCGCTGGGCGCTGGAGCCGCAGCGCCTGGATCCTCACGACGCGAGACCCGGCGCCGAAGCCGGTCCAGCGCTCGCGACCGGGCGATCGTGCACAGCCAGGCCTCGACGCTGCCACGCGCCGCGTCAAAGCGCGCGGCCTGTCGCCATGCCTGGAGGAAAACTTCCTGGACCACGTCCTCGGCGTCCGCGCCGTGGCGCAGGATACGCAGGGCCAAGGCGTGCACGAGGCCGCTGTACAGGTCGTAGAACTCGGCGAGCGCCCCCTGCTCTCCGGAGGCGAGACGGCGGATCAGGCTCTCGGCGGCGGGCAGCGTCATTTTTCGAGCTTGCGGAGCAGGCCCCGACATCTTAGCTCTGGAATCCACCCTTCGGCATGACTACGTAGTGGAAGCGCAGGCTGGATTTCGCCCCCCGGCCTTTTCGGTAGAATGCTCGCGTCCCAGATTAGTAAGGTGCTCGAACCATGAATCTCACCCGCTGGATGGCGCTTGCCTGCATGCTGATCGCGGTTCCGGCCCCGGGCCAGGAACCGCCCGTGGCGACGCCCCCGCCTTCGTCCAACCGGGTGGAAGCGGGCGCCGGCGTTCGCGAGCTCCTGCCCGACCTTGGCAAGATCGGCTCCGAGGTCGGCATCCTCGGTGGCACTTCGTGGAACCCGTACCAGGTGGGCCGGGGCAGCGCGGCTGGAGGCTTCGTCGACCTGCCGCTGACTCGGGCGCCGGGCGGCAAGCTCTCCTATCAGATCCTGCTCTCGCTGAGCTCGGCGACCAGCGCCCCTTTCTCGATCACCGACAGGGTCGCCTACGTCGCCAACCTCGCTGCGGGTGCGGATCCGGTCGCGGCCCTTGCGGGGCCCCCGAGCGCGCCTTTCCCCGTGATCCGCGAGGTGACGAGCCGGTTGCGAGTGCTGCAGATCTCGCCCTTCGGCCTCAAGTGGACGATCACCAGGCTCGATGCTGCCCGGGTTCGTCCCTACTTCGTTGCCGGGCTCGACTTCATCGTGGTGATCACGCGGCAAGACCCCTTGCGCGACGAGAGCCTGATCTTCGCCGGCAGCTCGCCGTTCGACGACCCGCTGATCGGCGGGCTGGTCGCGCAAGCGCCCGAGTTGGCCGCCCGCGGCTATCCCACTGGCCAGGGCAACATCGACTGGGGCTTCCACTGCGGCGCAGGCTTGGAGTTCCGGCTCTCGAAGACGCTCTCGCTCAACGCCGACTATCGCTACGCCGGCATCGACGGAACGAAGCACTCGCTCCACACCGTGAGTGCCGCGCTCGGGTTCCACTGGTGAGCCAGCGGCGGGCGCTGCTGAAGGCGGCGCTCTTCGCGCCGGTGGCCCTGGCGCTCCGGCCATCCAGCGTCGAAGCCACCGACTACGCGTCGGCCGCCGAGTTGTTCGAGGCCATCGACCGGCTGGAGGCCGATACGGCAGCCCGGCTGCGGCGCCTCGGCCGCGCGGCGCCTGCCGCGCGTGCTTTCACAGCGAGCGCCCTCGCCGATCACGAGCGCCATCGGCGCCTGCGCGCTCGGCATCGAAATCGACTTGGCCTGGGGGCCGCGGCCGTGGCCACAGCGACCGAGTCCGAGGACGCATCGCTCGCCGGGCTGCGCGCGGCACAAGAGGCCCTCGTCTACGCTCACGCCGAAGGCTTTCCGGCACTGGGTGACGCGCTCGCCGTTCACGATCTGATGGCGAACATGGTCGATCTGGCTCGCCAACTGACCGTCATCGACCTGTGGATCGAGCGGGAGGACGCGCGTGGCTGACACGCCGGTGCGCTTGCCGCGTCGCGATTTCGTGTGGCGCCTCGCGAGGAGCGCAGGCGTCGCGCCCGTGGTCCTTGGCCTGCTGGACGGCACGCTCGAGGCACTACCGAAGAGCGAGGAAACCGACTTCGCAGTGCTGTTCGCGTCGCTCGCCATCGAGCACGAGGCGATCGCCCTCTACGACCTGGCGCTGGCGCGGGGCCTTTTTCCGGCGGGGCTCAGGTCTTACGCCATCGAATTCGTCGGCGATCACAAGGGCCATCGCGATACCCAGATCGCGATCGTGGATGAGCGCGGCGCTCGCGCACCGGAAGCGCTCGCGAGCTACCCGCACGGGCGACTTCGCGGCGGCGACGATGCGCTGCGCGCGTGCCTCGACATCGAGATCGCGGCGCAGCAGGCCTACTTGGCGCTCAACGGCCAGATTCGCACCCGCGACTACCTGCTCTCGGCCGCTTTCATCCTGGTCGACGAAGTCCGCCACATGACCGTCTGGCAGCGCGTGCTGGGCCTGAAGATCTACTGAACCTCGGCAGCTTTGGCGGGCGGGCGCCGAGGCATTCCTACGCGGCCTCGAGGCCACGCGGATGCCCCAATCCGAACAGGGCACTGGCCGCGTAACGCCAATAGAAGGTGCCTATCGGTTCGGGTCCGTCTGCTAGAATCGAAACCACGATGGCCGAAGACGGGTCTCGCGCCCTGGAATCCGACTACGATAGCGTGCTGGCGGCGCTTGCCTGCGCGCTGCCTCCGGCGCCGCTCCCGGCCCCCTTGCGAGCCGAGTTGCTGGATCTGGCCCAGGCGCCGCCCTTGCCCATCGATACCGCGGCGTACGCCTGGGAGGAGCCGTATCCGGGCCTGCGCATCGCCCTCGTGAAGAGCGACCCCGAGCGGGGCTTCAGCGCTCGGTTGGTCTGGGGCGCACCGGGGGCGAAGTTCCCCCCGCATCGGCACGGCGGCGACGAGGCCGCCCTGGTGCTGCAAGGCGCTTATCGCGACGAGTCGGGCCGCGTCGGCCCCGGCGAGGTCTCGCGCCGCCCTGCGGGCTCGACGCACTCGATCGAGATCCTGCCCGAAGGCGACTGCTTCACGTATCTCGTGGCGTACGGCGACAGCGAAATCCTCTAGACTCTCCGGCGGGAGGGCGGCATGGATCTTCGCTACCACGAGTTCCTCGCGGGCGAACTGGCACAGATCAAGGCGCAGGGGCTGTGGAAGGAAGAGTGGCCGATCCTCGGCCCCCAGGGTCCTGAGATCCGCGTCGAGGGCCGCCCGACGCCGGTGCTCAACTTCTGCGCCAACAACTACCTCGGACTCTCGTGCAACCCGGAGCTGCTCGCGGCCGCCCAGGCGACGCTGCAGGAGTGGGGCTACGGCGTTTCCAGCGTGCGCTTCATCTGCGGCACGCAGGCGCTGCACCTCGAACTGGAGAAGCGCGTGGCTGCTTTCCTCGGAATGCAGGACGCGATCCTGTACGTCGCGTGCTTCGATGCGAACGGCGGCGTTTTCGAGCCACTGCTCGGCCCCGACGACGCGATCCTCACGGACCGGCTGAACCACGCTTCGATCATCGACGGCGTGCGGCTGTGCAAGGCGAAGCGCCACGTCTACGAGAATGCGGACATGAAAGACCTGGGCGCGCAGCTGCACGAGGCGGCCTCCGCGCGCTTCCGGCTGATCGTGACCGATGGGGTCTTCTCGATGGACGGCACGATCGCGCCGCTCGCCGACATCTGCGAGCTGGCGGACCGGCACAAGGCGTTGGTGCTGGTCGACGATTCGCATGCCACCGGCTTCATGGGCAAGACGGGCCGTGGCACACCCGAGCACTGCGGCGTACAGGGACGCATCGACATCCTGACGACGACCTTCGGGAAGGCCCTTGGCGGGGCGTCGGGCGGCTGCATCGCCGCGAGCCAGGACATCGTCGACCTGATGCGCCAGCGTAGCCGGCCGTATTTGTTCTCGAACAGCCTTCCGCCCGTGGTGGCGGGCGCGACGCTGCGGGCCCTCGAACTCGTCTCGCGGAGCACGCAGCTGCGCGACCGGCTGGAGACCAACACGAAGTCGTTCCGAGAGCGGATGGGCGCTGCGGGCTTCGAGATCAAGCCGGGCGTCCACCCGATCGTCCCCATCATGTTCACGCGCTTTGCCCCAGACGATGCGCCGCTCGCACAGCGCTTCGCGCGCGCGTTGCTGGAGGAGGGCGTCTACGTCAAGGGCTTCTTCTTCCCGGTCGTGCCGAAGGGCGAGTCGCGGATCCGCGTGCAGATCTCGGCCGCCCACCAGGCCGAGCACCTGGACCGCGCGGTGGCCGCCTTTACCAAGGTGGGCAAGGCGCTGGGAGTCCTCGGCTGAGACACCTCAGCTGTCAGCGCTGCACGAGACCCCCGCTCGCTCGCCCGAAATGGCGAAGCACTAGCCCGAGCGCGATCGCGCCCGCGGCTACCTTCAGTTCACGCGCCTCGGCTCCGGAGACGAGCGCCAGCGTCACCAGCAGCGCGGGCAGCGCGGGCCACGCATCGCGGGCGGTGAAGCCGTGCAGCCCCCGGCCGGCGAGGAATACCAGCGCGAGCGCAGTCACGCCATACTGCATCAGCACCGTCATGCCCGAGAGCGCGAAGAACTCGCTGAGCGAACCGCCGGCGAGCAGCAGCCCCCCGACCAGCAGCCAGGTCAGCAACAAGGCCCGCAGCGGCACCGCCTTCTCCGACATGCGCTCGAAGCCAAATGGCAGCGCCCGTCCGCCGGCGGCGAGCGCCGCGAGGTAGCGGGGCGTCATCGCCAGCATCCCGAAGCTGATGCCGAGGGCCGAGACGCTGGTGCCCAGGGCGAGCAAGCCGCGCAGCGCCGGCCCGCCGAGAACGCCCGCCGCATCGGCCAGCGGGGCCGTCGACGAGGCGAGGCCCGGCAGCGACGCGACGCAGGCTGCCTGCAGGACGACGTAGAAGGCCGAGACCAGGGCCAGGGAGCCGTAGAGCGCGACCGGGATCGCTTGCGCCGAGGCCCGCACCTGCCCGGCGATGAGCGGGGCGATCTCGAAGCCTTGGAAGGCGAAGGTGGCGAGCAGGCCCGCGCGGAACCAACTCAGGCTCGGCTCGGTGGCCGCGCTCGCAGCCGTCGTGACCGGAAAGCCGGCGAGCGCGAAGGCTGCGGCGAGCGCCAGAAGCGGCACCAGCTTCAAGACCGTCAGCGTCGTCCAGACGCGGGCCGACAGTTCGAGGCCCGCCGCGCAGACGAGCGCCAGCGTGCTGACCAGAGCCACGGCGCACAGGCGCGTGGGCCAGCCCACGCCAAGGCCGAAGCTCGGCGCCACCGCGGCCGTCAGGCCGGAAGTCGTGGCGGTAGTGCTAGCGATCGCGCTGACGTAGACGACCCAGCCGACCAGGAACGCAGGAAAGTCGCCGAATGCGGCCCGCGCGTAGACGACGGGCCCCCCGTCCTCGTCGAAGCGCCGGCCGGTGTTGGCGAACGCCGCGGCCACTGGCAGGAGAGAAAGGCCCGTCACTACGAGCACGATCAGGCTGCCCCAGCCCGGGGCCTGCCGCGACATCTCGGCCGGGGCGAAGAAGATGCCGACGCCGACCATCCCGTTGACCGCGAGCGCCAGCAGCGCGAGCCTTCCGACGGGTCGCGCGGGCGTCGTTTGTGAGGCTATCTGCCCGCCCAAAACGGCCGGTAGTAGTGGTCCTTGCCGGTCGGGCGGGGGGCCTTGGGCGGGCGCCGGAAGGCGGCCTCGATGCGCCGCTGCAACGCTTCGGGATTCTCGAGGGCGTCGAAGAGCGCGCCGATGGCGAAGAGCGTGACGAGCCCTCCTGCCACCACCAGGATGGGCACCGCCACGATGAACAAGAACTGGAGCACGGGCAGCCAGGTGGCCAGCATCGAGTCAGATCCCCTTCGCGCTCAGGACGATGCAGGAGTATAGCAAACCCTCGGCCCGCCTTGACCACCCTCGGGCGAGGTCCTAGAATCGCAGCCGATCGCCGCTACCTCATCGATAGACCCAAGGCTCGCGGCAGTGCGGGCCCGGAGCCCACGATGTCCGACGCAGACAAAGTCTCGTCTCTCACCGTCCTGGGCGGGCCGCTTGGCGGGACCCGTTTCCGCCTCGACCAGGCCGTCGACGAGATCCTGATCGGTTCGGACCCCGGCTGCAATTTCGTTCTCGATGCTCGCGGCGTGAGCCCGATCCACGCGAGACTGTGGCTGGATCTCGACGGCGCCAAGGTCTACGACACGCGCAGCCCCCGCGGGATCTTCGTGAACGACGACCGCGTCTCGGGCGAGGCCCAGTTGCGCGACGGCGACGTGCTGTGGCTGGGCACGCCTGGCGAGGGCGAGAGCCTGATGATCCGGTGCCGGTTCGTCGCGGCTGCGCTCCCAGGCCCGGTCCCGATGGCCGCGGAGGAGATGGTCGTCGGCGAGCCTACCGCAGCGCAGGACAACGCGGGGTTCTTCGTGGAAGAGCCACTTGCGCCAGCCGTACCAGAGCCGGCTCCGATCCCCGTCGCGGCTCTGCCGGTCGAAGAATTCCTGGTGTTCGACGAGCCGGGCGGCCCACCCCCGACGCCCGTGGCCCCACCAGCGCCGCAGCCGTCAGCCGCGCCCGCGGCGGATGCCTTCGTCCTCGGGGATCCCGCGAGCCCCGCGCTCGCTCCGGCGCTGGCACCGCCACCGCCGAGTTCCGCGGCGCCCGAACCAATGGAGGAATTCTTCTTCGAGGAGCCTGCGGCCTCAGCAGAGCCTGTGCCTGCGCCGAAACCCGCGGTTCCGCCGACCGTGGCGGCCAAGCTGCCCGGGCCCGTGGCTGCGCCTGCGTCGAAGCTGGCAGCTCCAGCAGCTCCGCCGGCGCCGCCGGCCCCCCCGGCTTCGCCCGCAGCGCCACCCGTGCGAGCTGCCGCGAGGCCGGCTGCGGCCCCGGCGCCTCCGATGGACGCGGCTCCCAAGGCTCTGCCCGCAGCGCCTCCCGTGCCGGCGAAGCGCACGCCGCCCGCCGCGGCCAGGGCGATGCCTGCGGCGGCTGCCAGGCCGCCAGCCTTGAGTCCGGCGCCGATGACCGGCGCGCTGTCACGGCCGGCGCCCTCCCGGTCGACGTCGAGCGCTGCTGCGCCGATCGCGCGCTTCGCGCCCATCGTCCTCGGCGCCGTGCTCGTGCTCGGCGGTGGCTATGCCGCGATGCGCTTTCTGAGCGTGCCGAGCCTGGAAGGCGTCGCGCCGCGGCGGGCCCGCATCGGCGATGCCGTGACGCTCACGGGCAAGAACTTCTCCGGAAGCCCGGACAGGAACCTCGTGATGTTCGGCGACCAACCGGGGCGTGTCATCGAAGCCTCGTCGACGAGCCTGGAGGTCGAGGTGCCTGGCGTCAGCATGATTCCGGGCCGCGACGCAGACGTGAGCGTCCTGATCAGGGTGGGCAGCCGCGAGTCGAAGCCGCTTCGGCTCGCCGTATTCCAGGCGCCACGCCTTCACGGTGTCTCGCCTGACGTGGGCATGCCGGGTGACGAGATCGTGCTCGCCGGGGCGGGCTGGGGAACCACGCTACAGGTGAAGTTCGGCACGTTGTCCGGCGAGGTAGTCTCCACCTCGGCGGCCTCGATCCGGGTGCGCGTGCCGGCCGTCGAGGGGGCGCCCGGGACCAGCTTCCCGGTCACCGTGTCGGTCGGCGCCGATCCCTCGAACCCGGCGCCGTTCATGCTGGGGCGGCTGCCGCTGATCCGCGGCATCGAACCGCAGGCCGCGAACGCAGGCGATGTCGTGACGCTCATCGGCCGCGGCTTTGCCGGGGACGCGGGCCGTGACGAGGTACGGATCGGTGGCGCAAAGGCGCTCGTGACGGCGGCTTCCGAGGGCGAACTGAAGGTGGTGGTGCCCTTCGGCGCGGGTGGTGAGATGCTCGTCGAGGTCCGCGTGCCGGGAAGCGAGAACGTGGGGCAGTCGAGCCTCAGCGTGGCAGCACCTTCGGACCCGCTCGACTTCCGCTTCACGGCGGAGCCGGTCGAAGGCGCCTCCCCCAGCGAGCGCGCGGCAGTGGGCACCGCACTCGGCCCCGCGTTCGTGCTCGCTGCGGCAGGTGGGAAGTCGGCGGCGGTGCGCGCCGAAGAGGCGGCGAAGCGACTGAACGCGGCAGCCGGCCCGCTCAAGGCCTCGCGCGAGGTCGACATCGTGGCTCGGGGCCTCGCGGATTCTCCCGTGCTCGGCCTGGCCGGGGGCAACGAGGCGTTGCTCGAGGTGACCCTCGAGGATGCCCAGGCCTACTACGAGCGGCAAGGTGGGCGGGGAACGGTCGTTACGCCGGCCCGTCTCGCGCTATGGTGGGAAGCGATCGCGCGGGATCTGGTCGTGCTCCTCGTGCGCGGCGAGAAGCCGGCGCGGGCCGCGGCGCTGGGTGCCGAAGGCCGGGTGCTCGGGGACGTTTTCGAGGCGGCGCGCAAGACCGGCGTATTCGGCGTGCCGCGCTCCGTTCTCGCAGCGGCGAGGCCCGCAACGCTCGCCGGCATTCGCGGCCTCGCGCTGCGTGTGCCGGCCTCCGTTCCTGCGCCCGCGGAGGGGGCGACGACCAGCGCGTCCGCGGCGAGCGCAGCGCCGCTGAACCTCGAGCGGACCTGGAGCGGCTTCGAGATCGACGCTGGCGCCAAGAAGTACCTCACCGTCACCTTCAAGGGCCGCAGCGGCAGCTTTGCCTACCACGGCGGCCTCTCGGTCACCCTCCCGTTGTGGGGTGTCGAGGCCCAGAAGAACAGCGTGCGCTTCGGCGTCGAGGCCGGTGGCCGACGCCGGCATTACGCGGCGCAGTGGGACGGGGCACGACTCACGGGGACGATCTCGACGCAGGTAGGTGGCAAGGGCGACCTAGGGAACTTCGAGCTGACCCCGCGCTAGTGCGCATCATCCCCATCTCCTCGGGCAAGGGCGGCGTCGGCAAGACCACCCTGGCGATCAACTATGCGCTGTCGCTGTCGCGTCATGGCCGCACCATCCTCGTCGACCTCGATACCGGCACGTCGTCTGTTCGCAACAGCATCGACACCCCGGTGCCGCGCGACCTCTACCACTTCTTCAAGAAGGGCGTGCCACTGCGCGACTGTGTGACGCCGCTCTCCAAGCAGCTCGATCCCCGCGGAGAGTTTTCAGGCTTCGGCTTCGTGGCGGGGCCCAAGCACCTGATCGAGGACATCACCAACTTCAACAAGACCCGCCGCGACCTGCTGATCGACGCCATCAACGGCCTCGCCGCCGACTACCTGGTGCTCGACCTGCGCGCGGGCCTCGACCAGGGCGTCATCGACTTCCTGCCGTACTCGAACAGCGGCATCCTGGTCTTCACGCCGCACATGTCTGCGGCCACGATGGCCGCGAGCGACATCGTCAAGGCGATCCTGTTCCGCAAGCTGCGCGCCACGTTCCTGCCGGGCGCCAGCGTCTACGCGAGCCTGGACAGCGTGACGCCCGCGATGCTGAATGCCGCCATCGACAAGGTAGAGGATGTCTACGACGAAAACATCCACAACCTCGACGCCTTCGTGGCGGAGTTGCAGGGCGCACTGGGCGATCACCCCGCGGTGCAGCTGGTCGCGAACGCCGTGGAGTCGTTCGTCGTCTACTACGTGCTCAACATGTTTGGCGGCGTCAAGGACTCCTTTGACACAGCCGTCAAGCCGTTCGTCGAGAACCTGGCCGAGAACGTGAGCACCCGCCTGACGATCCTGAACCTGGGCTGGGTGATCGCACACGACGACATCAATCGCTCTAACCAGCGCCGCGTTCCGGCGCTGCTCCAGCGAGTGGAACAACCTGTCGCCAGGGTTCCCGACGCGATCTCCGCCGAGCTTGCGAAGCTCGCCTCGCTCTACCTCGGCGTCAAGCCGCCCGCGCCCAGGGCGCCCGTGACGAGCGGGGTCCACGCCGAGCCCGGCTCCGTCGACCCGAGCCACTATCTGAACGGCCAGCTCGACATGCTGCGACGCATGAGCGGAGACCTGAAGGGCCAGGGCTACCGGGACAACTTCCAGTACATTGCCTATCGCTCGCTGCACGTGGCCAGCAGCCGCGCTCCATCGGAATTCGGAGACACGCGCATCTACAAGGAGTTCGAGGTTCCGGCGATGCTCGCCCAGCGCGGCCGCTAGAGCTTCGCCCTCAGGCGACCGTCACGTCCTTGCACAGGTAGACGTCCTGGATGATGTTGAGCAGCTTGACACCCTCGGCCATCGGCCGCTGGAAGGCCTTGCGCCCGGAGATCAGGCCCGTGCCGCCCGCGCGCTTGTTGATCACCGCCGTCTTCACCGCGTCTGCGAAGTCGTTGTCTCCCGAGGCGCCGCCCGAGTTGATGAGGCCGGCGCGGCCCATGTAACAGTTCGCCACCTGATAGCGCGTCAGGTCGATCGGGTGCTCGGTGGAAAGCTCGCTGTAAACGCGCTTGTCGGTCTTGCCGTACGGATTCTCCTTGCTGTTCAGCGCGTTGTAGCCACCGGTGTTTTCGGGCAGCTTCTGCTTGATGATGTCGGCCTGGAGCGTCACGCCGAGGTGGTTGGCCTGGCCGCTCAGATCCGCCGACACGTGGTAGTCCTTGTCCTTGGTCTTGAAGGCCGGGTTGCGCAGGTAGCACCACAGCACCGTCGCCATGCCCAACTCGTGGGCCTGCTGGAAGGCCTCGCCGACCTCCACGATCTGGCGCCCCGACTCGGGCGAGCCAAAATAGACGGTGGCGCCGACCGCGACCGCGCCCATGTCACGGGCCTGCTTGACGCGGGCGAAGAAGATCTGGTCGAACTTGTTCGGGTAGGTGAGGAACTCGTTGTGGTTGAACTTCAAGATGAAGGGGATGCGGTGCGCGTAGCGGCGCGCCACGGCGCCGAGCACGCCGAGCGTCGAGGCCACGGCGTTGCAGCCGCCCTCCAGCGCCAGCTTCACGATGTTCTCGGGATCGAAATGCGCCGGGTTCTTCGCGAAGGAGGCGCCCGCCGAGTGCTCGATGCCCTGGTCGACCGGCAGGATCGAGAGATAGCCGGTGCCGGCCAGCCGTCCGTGGCTGAACAACTGCTGCAGGCTGCTCAACACTGGTACGGGCCGGTCCGTCGGACCAAAGACGCGGTCCACGAAATCGGGCCCAGGCAGGTGCAGGGACTCGCGCTTGATGCCTTGGCACTGGTGCGCGAGCAGCGACTTCGCCTCGCTCCCCAGTGCCTCTTCGATCGCCTTCAATGCGCTCATCTGCTGCTCCTTCAGTGGAGGCGCCGAGCCCTTAGCTCCAGCTCCTGGATCTTGCGCCGGATCTCGGGCGCTTCGGCGAGGTTCGGGCGACGCTCGAGGTATTCCGACAAATCGCGCGCTGCGTAACCATAGCAGTCCAGTGCGGCGTAGAGCTCCGCGCGGTCGCACAACTCTTCGGCCGCTTGCGTGTCCGTGAGCAGCACCAGCTCGACCACGCGCAGGGCGCGCTCGTGCTCCTCATTCTTCAGGTAGATCGCCTTCAGGTTCCGCAGCATCCTGACCAGCATCGCACGCCGTCCGCAGGGTTCGAGCATCGACGCCTCGAGCTTCACGCGGCCGTCGTAGATGCGGTCGAGCCGCTCCTGGCACTCGGCCTCGGAGACGACCGCCCCCCCGTGGAACGGATCCACCAGCGGGCCGGCTTGAGGATCTTCGAGGCGCACCAGGAAATGGCCGGGCAGGCCCACACCGAAGGCGCGGAAGCCCGCGCGCCGCGCCACTTCGATGTAGACCGCGGAGAGCGAGATCGGGATACCGGTCCGGCGGTCGAGGACCTCGTTCAGGAAGCTGTTCTTCGGATCGTAGTAATCGTCCGAATTGCCGCGAAAACCCTCTTCGGCGAAGAGCAGTTGCGACAACCCCGCGGCCACCCGTTCGATGGCGGATTCGCTCACGCGCCGGCCCAGCTCGCCCGCGAGGGCGTCCAGCTTCTCGACGTAACGCTCGATCTCGAGCCCGGGGTACTCCTCCCGGGCGATCAGCAGCGCCGCGCCGGCGAGGTCGATCTGTTCGTCGGGGCGCGAGACGAGCTGCGCGAAGAGCGCTCGCGAGCCGGTCTCATGCGGCGCCGTGGAGGTCAAGGGAATGGGCGATTATAGCCCAGGGAAGCCCAGTCGCTCCTGCTCGGTGGCGGCCACGGCCGCAGCCACGAGGCCGGCCACGTCCAGCGCCTCTTCCGCTCGCAGCGTCTGCTCCAGGCTGGCCGCCAGCGTGGGGCTGCGTGGCACGAAGAACTGGCAGCAATCCTGGTCCTGCAGGGTGCTGACGTCGAAGCTGCCCAGGCGTCGGGCCTCCGCCGTGATCTCCTCCTTGTCCATCCCGACGAGCGGCCGCAGCACAGGCAGCCGAGCTACTGCGCCAATCACGGCCAGGTTGTCGAGGGTCTGCGAGGCGACCTGGCCCAGGCTCTCACCCGTGACCAGCGCCTTCGCCTTGTGGCGCGTCGCCAGGGCCTCGGCGATGCGCAGCATGAAGCGGCGGTACAGCACCACCCGCAGGGGGGCCGGGCAGCAGGCCACGATGCTCTGCTGAAGCGTGCCGAAGGGCACCAGGAACAGCCGCGTCCTGAGCTGCCAGCGGGTGAGGATCTCGGCCAGCTCGCGCACCTTGTCGATCATCGTGTGGTCCTGCAGCGGGAAGGCATGGAAGCTCACGAGCTGAACGCTGCAGCCGCGCTTCATCATGCGCCAGGCGGCCACGGGCGAATCGATCCCCCCCGAGATGAGCGCCAGCACGCGGCCCGCTGAGCCGACGGGGAAGCCGCCGGGGCCGCGCAGGCGCTCGAACGAGAACAGGATCCGGTCATGGAGTACCTCGACGTAGATCGTGGTCTGCGGGTCGTCCAGGTCAACACTCGCCCCGCTCGCACCCGCCACGGCGGCGCCCAGGCGGCGGTCGATCTCGGCCGAGCGCAGCGGAAAGTTCTTGTCCGAGCGCCTGGTGGTTACCCGAAACGAAGCCATCGTCCGGCCAGCCAGCTCCGCCAGAACCGCGGCGCCCAGGCCCTCGATGTCCCGGGGCGCGTCGTAGACGCGCGAGAAATTGGCGAGTCCGAACACGCGCCGGATCCGCTCGCTCAGAGCGTCCCATGCCACCTCGTCCGGGGCCTCGAGTACCACACGCCCGGCGTAGCTGCGCACGCGAATCTTGCCCAGGTCGGCCGTGGCCCTTTCGAGATGGTCGACGAGCTTGTCGACGAAGAACGGCCGGTTGCGGCCTTTCAGGGCGATCTCGTGATAGCGGACGAGGACCTGCAGCGGCCGTCCTCCCCCTACGCGCCGACGGGAGCTGGCAGGCCCAGGGCCTCGCGGACCCGGGTGTTGACGACCTCGCCACCCCGAGCCACCAGCGTCTCGCGGACGATCTCGTCTTCGGCGTTCACGCTCAGGGTCCCGTTCTTGACGATCAGCGCCAGGAAGTTCGACAGGTTCTTGCCGTACATCTGGCTGGCCGGGTTCGGCACCGCTGAAGCCAGGTTGAGCGGGCCGATTACGCTCACGCCCCGGTGCGTCAGCGTCTCGCCCGCGCGCGTCACCTCGCAGTTGCCCCCCTGCTCGGCTGCCACGTCCACGATCACCGAGCCCGGGCGCATCGTTGCGAGCATCTGCGCCGTGACCAGCACCGGGGCCTTCTTGCCCGGAACCGCGGCGGTGGCGATCACCACGTCGCAGCCGGCCACGACGCGGGCCATCGTCTCGCGCTGCTTCTGGTAGAAGGCCTCGTCCATCGCCTTGGCGTATCCGCCCTTGTCCTGCGCATCGCCGCTCTCGAGCGGCAACTCCACGAACTTGGCGCCCAGGCTCTCCACTTGTTCCTTGACCGCCGGCCGGACGTCGTAGGCCTCGACCAGCGCCCCCAGGCGGCGCGCCGTGGCGATCGCCTGCAGACCCGCGACACCGGCCCCGATCACGAACACGCGCGCGGGCTTGATCGTGCCACCCGCCGTCATCATCAGCGGAAAGATGCGGGGCAGCGCGTCCGCCGCGAGCAAGACGGCTTTGTATCCGACCAGCGTGGCCATCGACGAGAGCACGTCCATCGACTGGGCGCGGGTGATGCGGGGGACCAGTTCCAGGGCGAAGGCCGTGGCGCCGCGCTCCGCGACGCGCGCGATCGCCTGCGGCTCGACGAGCGGGTCCAGCAAGCCAACGAGGAACTGGCCCTTCTTCAGAAGGACCACGTCTTCGGCGGCGGCGCCGGAGAGACCACGGACGCGCAGCAGCAGGTCGGCCGCCGCGAAGACTTCCTGCCGCGAGGCAGCGAGCTTCCCGCCTTTTTCCACGTAGCTCGCGTCGCCGAACCCGGCCGAGGCGCCGGCGCCCGTTTCGATCAGCACCTCGACGCCCAACTTCTGGAGAGCCGCCAGGTTGGCGGGTATCAGCGCCACGCGCCGCTCACCGGCATACGACTCCTTCGGCACGCCTGCGATCATGAGGCGCCCAGTGTACTCGATTACTCGCTGCCGTCGTGGCTATAATCCGGGGAGATGAGCCAAGCCTCCGGCGCCTCGCCCTTCCGCTACTGCCCGAAGTGCGCAGCGAACCTGGTGTCCCGTGTGCTGAAGGAAGGCGAGCCCGAGCGGCTCGTGTGCGGCGCCTGTGGCTTCGTGTTCTATCTCGATCCCAAGGTCGCGGCGTGCACGATCTGCGTAATCGACGGCGGCATCGTGCTGCTGCGCCGCGGCATCCAGCCGCAGTTCGGCAAGTGGGTGTTCCCCGGAGGCTTCGTGGATCGCGGCGAAAGCGTGGCACAGGCTGCCGTGCGCGAGACCTTCGAGGAGGTCGGCCTGCGCGTCAGCGTGACCGGCATCGTGGACGTGTATTCGTATCCGGGCGAGGACGTGGTGGTGGTGGTCCACGCCGCCGACGTGATCGGCGGCAAGTTGCAGGTCGGCGACGAGGCCGAGGACGTGACCGCCTTCCCGCCCGAGCAGATCCCCTGGGAGGATCTTGCCTTCAGGAGCACCACGGAGGCGCTCAAGGACTACCTGCGGCGCTTCTTTCCCCGGGTCCGCGTTCCACGTTGATGGGATTGGCGGAAGTAGCGAGCGACGGATTCACTCCGGCGCGAGCGACGTGGGGGGGAGCGCGCAGCGCGCGGGGGGGTGCATGCTTTCCAGTACCCCCCCGATAGCTTTCGAAAACGCGCGGCTGCTGGCCGCGCGTGGTCAGGCCGCGGAGGCCTCCGAGATCCTCGACGAATTGCTGGATCAGGAACCCGCCCACGTGAGCGCACTGCTGCTCAAGGCTCAACTACGGCTGGACGCGCGCGAGGGCGAGGACGCGCTCTTGTTCTACGAGCGAGCCCGAAGCGCTGCGCCGGCGTCGGCCGAGACCTGGAATGGCCTGGCGCGCTGCCTGCACGCGCTTTGTCGCGACGAGCTGGCACTCGCCGCCGCACAGCACGCCCGCTCGCTGCTGGGCGCGGACGACAACTTCCGGCATGCCGCCTCCGTCTACCTGACGCTGGTCTGGTGCCTGCGCGAGCTGCACCGGTACCAGGAGGCGCTCGATCTGGCGACCGAGGGCCTCGAGCGCTGTCCCGACGCGATCCTCGCCCAGTGGGCCTCACTCGTGGAGGAGGAGCTGGCCGAATCGCAGAAGGAAGAATGCTGAGCGGCTTCCGCTTTCAGTATCCGATCGAGGTTCGCTTCGCGGACCTCGACGCGATCGGCCACGTCAACAACGCGGTCTTCCTCAGCTACCTGGAATCCGCGCGCATCGCGTACTGGCTGCAGGTGACCCGGCGCTCGGGCCTCGCCTCCCTCGACATGATCGTGGCGCGCGCCGAGATCGACTATCGGGCGCCGCTGCGCTTCGGGGAAGGCTTCGTTGTGGGGGTGCGCACGGTCGCGCTCGGACGCAGCTCGTTCGTGATGGAGTTCCGCATCGAGGAGCGTGCCAAGCAACGTCTCGTGGCCGAGGCCAGGAAGACACTGGTCTACTACGACTTCACGGCCAGCCAGTCGCTGCCGCTTCCGGAAGCGATCCGCGCCCAATTGAAAGCCCAGGATCCGGAACTGCGAGAGGGCTAGACTCTCCCATCCGCGCCGAACAGATGCACGCGCGCGGGAAGCACCTGCACGTCGACGACGTCGCCCACCTCGGGCACTGACTCTCCCGAAACCGACGCGAGCAGGCGGTGCGGCCCGACGTCGAAATGGACGTGGCTGGTGCCGCCCAGCCGCTCGACCAGCACCACACGCCCGCGCCAGGGCGCGTCAGTTGCACTCGTGAGGGATCCCGAACCGGCGGCGATGCGCAGATCTTCCGGGCGTATGCCCAGCGTCCGCGGCTCCGAACCGGCCAGCGCGGTGATTCGCTCGGCGGGCAACTCGACGCGCACCCCATCGGCGACGAACGCCGCCCGGCCGTTCTCGCTCTCCAGGCTCCCATCCATGAAATTCATCGGCGGCGTGCCGATGAAGCCGGCGACGAAGCGGTTCTGCGGGCTGCGGTACAAGTCGATCGGCCGCCCGACCTGCTGGATCCGGCCGTCGGCGAGCACGACGATGCGGTCACCCAGCGTCATGGCTTCCACCTGGTCATGCGTGACGTAGATCGTCGTGGTCTTCAGCCGGCGTTGCAGTGCGCCGATCTCGATGCGCATCTGCGCGCGCAGACCGGCATCGAGATTGGAAAGCGGCTCATCGAACAGGAACAGCAGCGGTTCGCGCACCATGGCCCGTCCCATCGCGACGCGCTGTCGCTGCCCTCCCGACAACTGCTTTGGCTTGCGGTCGAGCAGCGCGTCGATGCCCAGCATTCCTCCCGCCCAGCGGACCCGGCGCTCGATCTCCGGCCTGGGGACTTTGCGGAGCCGAAGCCCGAGTGAGAGGTTGTCACGCACGCTCATGTGCGGGTAGAGGGCGTAGTCCTGGAACACCATCGCGACGTCGCGCTGGCGCGGCGCCAGCCGGGTGATATCCCGATCGTCGATGCGGATGCTGCCCGAGGTGACGGCCTCGAGCCCCGCCGCCATGCGCAGGATGGTCGACTTGCCGGAGCCCGAGCCGCCGACCAGCACCAGCAATTCGCCGGCCTCCACGTGGAGATCGAAATCCTCGACGATGCGGGTCTCACCGAAGCGCTTGCAGACGTGGTCGAAAGAGACCGCAGGCACGCTCTTTATCCTTTCACTCCGGCGCCGGCCATGCTCTCGATGAAATACCGCTGCAGGAACATGTAGGCGACCACCACGGGGACGACCAGCACCATGGAGGCGGCCAGCGAGACGCCCAGCGTCCCGGCCCCGCCGCCCAGCGCGAACACGGTCAGCAGCTGCGGCAGCGTCATCGTTTGCTGGTCGCGCACGACGAGCAGCGGCCAGAGTACCTCGTTCCAGGAGCCCATGAAGGTGAAGATGGCGACGATCGCCAGCGGCGGGCGAGCCAGCGGCCAGAAGATGGTGAAGAGGATGCGCAGCTCCCCCATGCCATCCATGCGGGCCGAATCGATGAGCGACTGGGGAATCTGCAGGAAGAACTGCCGCAGCATGAGAATGGCCGTCGCGTTGCACAGGTAGGGAACGATCAGCGCGGCATACGTGTCGATCCAACCGAGCTGCACGATCAGCGTGTACAGCGGGATCAGCGTCAGTTGCCCGGGCACCAGCAGCACGGCCAGCGTGGCCGCGTTCAGCGCGCGTCGGCCAGGGAAGCGCAAGCGGGCCATCGCGTAGGCGGTCATCGAGCTCAGCACCAGGACTGCGGCGGTGATCGTGCCCGCGACCAGCACGCTGTTCGCCAGCGCGCGACCGAACGGCGCCCGGCTCCACATGATCCGGTAGTTGTCGAGCGTGATGCTGCCGGGGATGAGGGCCAGCGTGCCGAACTCGAAGGGTGGCTTCAAGCTGCTCGACAGCATCCATAGGAAGGGATAGATGAAGGTGATGGCGGCGAGGGTCAGCCCCAGGTACAGCGCGGCGCGCACGAACAGCCTCATTGCACCTCCGCCTTGCCGATGACTCGGCGTTGGATCGCCACCACCAGGCCGATGATCAGCGCCAGCGCCACGCCGATGGTCGCCGCGTAGCCCATCTTCTGATACGAGAACGCATTCGTGTACATGTAGAGCACGATCGAGAAAGTCCGGCGCAGCGGCCCGCCGCCCGTCATCACGTACGGCTCGATGAAGAGCTGGAAGCCGTTGATCGTCGAGAGGGTCACGACCAGGATGGTCTGGGGCAGCAGCAGCGGAAGGGTGAGATGGCGAAGGCGCTGCCACGCGCTGGCGCCCTCGACCGCGATCGCCTCCTGGCAGCTTCGCGGAATGTACTGAAGGCCGGCGAGGTAGATGACGACATAGAAGCCGACGTTCTTCCAGGTGACCATCACTGCGATCGCGGGCATCGCCAGCGATGGATCGGTGAGCCAGGGCACCGGCGCCACGCCGGCTCTTGCGAGCAGGCCGTTGATCAGGCCGACGTCAGTGGCGTAGAGCGCGTTCCACAAAATGGCCACCACGGCGCCGGAGATGACGACCGGGAGAAAGAACGCAGCCCGCCAGAAGGCGCGGAACACCAGGGGGCGGTTGAGCGCCAGCGCCAGCGTGAGGGCGGTGGCGATCTGGAGCGGCAGGTGAATGCCGAGAAAGACGAAGGTGTTGAGGACCGCGCGCCAGAAGCGGGTATCGGTCGCGAGCAGGCGCACGTTGTCGAAGCCGGCGAAGCTGGGAGCCCTCACCAGGTCCCAGTGCATGAACACCAGCGCCAGCGCGAAGCACACCGGATAGGCTGCGAACACCAGCAGGAAGGCGGCGTAGGGCGCGCTCAGCAGCCATCCCGACCGATCCTCAGCGCGCATCGACGATCTTCCTGGCCTCGGCCGCCGCCTGCGCCACCGCCTGCCGCACCGGAACGACGCCGTAGATGCCGCCGGCCTCATAGGCTTCGGAGATCAGATCGAAGATCTCGACGACGTCGGGGTCGAGATCCAGATCGCGCGTCCGCTCGACGTGGGCCGCGTAGCTGGCAAGCGTCGGCCAGCGCGCCAGAGACGCCGTGTAGCGCGGGTCGAAGGCCAGGGCGCGCCGGTAGGGCAATTGGCTCGCTTCCTCGATCAGCAGACGGTCGGCGGCCGGCGACGTCAGGTAGGCGACGAAGCGGGCGGCGGCATCGGGATGCTGCGTCGTGGAGAAGATCGCGATGCTGCGCAGGTCGGCGAACGCGTAGCTGTCGCCGGGATTCGCCGTGTCCGAGCGGGGGATCGGTGCCACGTCGTAGTGCAGTCCCGGAGTCTTCAGTTGCTCCAGCTCGGGCAGGAACCAGCAGCCGATGATCTTCATGGCCACCGTTCCGTCTGCGAACGGGTCACTGCCCAGCGCAAAATTCGCCCGCGGCAGGAGCCCGTCCGCGAATCCGCGTCGTAGCACCTCGATGGCGGACACGGCGGCCTCGTTGTCGAAGAGGACCTGTCCGTCGGAGATCAGGGTGCGACCGCCCGAGCTCGCGAGATACAGCGGATAGAAGTCGTGGAAGCGCTCGTGCCAGGTCGTCTTGAGCGGCGCCCAGAGCGCCCAGCGATCCAGGCGGCCATCGCCGTCTGTATCGCGGCCCAGCCTTCGGAACGCCTCGAGCAACTGGCTGTGATTGCGCGGCGGAGCGATGCCGGCGGCGGCCAGCAGGTCGACGTTGTACATCAGCATCTCGGGATTGGTCTTCCACGGCATCGCATAGATCCCGCCATCCGGCAGGCGTAGCGAAGCCAGCATCGCGCTGCTGGTTCGCTCCGCCAGACGCGCGGCGGTGGGCGCCAGGTCGTCGAGCCTGACGACGCCGCCGGCCCGGACCAGCCGGGCGAGCAGTGCGGACGAGACGTTGGAGGACACGTCTGGCGTCGCGCGGGCCACGATCGCCGCCAGCAGAACTTCCTCCGAGGAGCGCCCCGCCGGCAGCGGCTGGACGCGGACCTGAAGCTCGGGGTGCTCGAGATTCCAGTGCGCGGCCAGGCGCATCGCGAGCCGGGTCTCGGTCGGGTTGGCGGCCGGCCAATATGTGAGCGTGATGGGGAGCGAATCGGCGCGTGTCTCGATGACCTCCAGGGCTTGCTCGCGCCAGCGCAGTTCCACTCGTCCGCCGTCCGGGCCCGTGAACTGGCGCCGCTCCGGGAGCTTCGCGAGCGAGTCCCCCGGCGTTCCGAGCTGCCGGTAGCGCAGATAGCGCGCGGCCTCGGGGTTGCGCGTCACGCTCTGCAGCGCGAGCAACGCCTCGATGGTGGACTCGGCTCCGGAGTTGCGGTTCACCTGCGCCGCGGAAGGGCCGTCGATGCCATCGAAGCTTCGGCCCGTGCCCTCGTCGTACATGACGGCACCGGCGGGGTTGGCGCCCTGCAGCCAGGCCCCTGCCAGCCCCGCCAGCACGGCGTACTTGGGATCGCCGGTGCCCTCGGCGATCGCCAGGTAGCCTTCCACGATCGGGCTCACGCCGTAGGCGATCTGCGGGAACCACCGCGCCGTGCCGTCCGGCGCGACCTCGGAGGCGAACTGCCCGGCCAGCATGGAGCGCGCCCACAGGGCGTCGGCCTCCTGCCTGGCGGCGAGCAGGAAATCAGGACGCTCGAGGACGACCGCGGCATTGGCGAGCGCCGCGCTGGAGCGAGCACCCCACGCATGCCAGGCGGCGCCCGGAGCGTCCAGTCGGGCGCCCCAGGGTGGCTGCGAGGCGGAGCCCGCCGACAGCGGGACCAGCAGCTCCGCGGTCCGAGCGGCCAGCGCGGCCCGCGTCGCCTTCGGCTCCGCGCGCTGCAGAGCCAGCAGCCCGAGCAGAGCCTCCGACGTCGCGGTGGCCGATCCCCCCAACAAGCGCCCGGCGTCCACCTCGCGCGCCATCCGCTCTTCCAGGCGACCCAGTGCGCCGCGCAGGCCCGTCAAGCGATCGCTCTCGTGCCGTCCGAAGACGCGCACGCCCTCGCCCAGCGCCCACAGGCCGCGGGCCGCCCAGTACGACAGGGACTTCCGGCTGCTCGGCGCCTCACGGTTCAGGCGTCCCCGCGCATCGATGAAGTTGACGAACTCCCCGTCTCCCTGCTCCATCGCGGCGACGAACCGCAGCAGGGCCTGGGCCTCGTCTCCATCGCGCGCGTCGCCGGTCTGCTCGTAGGCGCGCAGATAGACGACCGCGGCGCGCGCGGCATCGTCCACGCTGGCAAGGCCCTCGTAGCCGTCGCGCGCCGGCGATCCGGACGGGCGGTAGTCCGGCGCGGCAGCGTAGAGCGCGACGACGCGAACCGGCTTGCCGCTCACGCTTGCGTCGAGGCCGAGCTGCCGCAGGTGGTCGAAGCGAAGCTCGAGAGGCGGCGGCTGCGAGCTGCGTGGTGGTGACAGGCTGCGGCGACCACAGCCCGGCGCGAGGCACGCCAGGGCCAGCGTCGCGAGAGCGCGGAGCGCGCGCGACCTCAGGGCGTGGGCGATCACCGGGCGATGGCCGCCTCGAGAGACACGAGGAGTGCTTCCTTGTTCACCCGCGCGGCCGCCACCGACACGTCGGCGGCGCCGTAATAGACCAGGAGATCGTCGCCACGCTCCACGAGCCCCTGCGGGAACACGACGCGCACTCCGTTCCTGAAGTTGGCCATGTCGACCTGCGGAAGCGGCCCCGCGTCGATCTCGTACGCGGCCCGCGGTGCGAGCGCCGGAGTCTCGGAGACGTACACGACCTCCTCCGGCCTCTCGCGCTCGAGCACGCACCAGCCCATCGAGTAGACGTTGCCCTCCTCGATCGTGGTGGCGCCGTGAAACGGCAGCAGCCAGCCCACGCGGGTTGCGATCGGCGGGGCGCCGGCTCCGACACGCGAGCTGCGCCAGGTACCGGGCTTTGGGCCCAACAGCTCGACGCCGTGCTGTGGCCACTCGTCGTCCAGAGAGCGGACCCGGACGCACACGATGCGGGGCATCGGACGGTGCAGGATCACGTATTGACCGTCCACCCTGGCGGGCAGGATCACGCAGTTCTTGTTGTCACCCGCAAGCCGCGGTCCGTGACGCCGATAGCGCGCGGGCTCCAGCAGGTCGTCGGTCGTGATCAGGCAGACGCGCGGCCCCGCCGACGAGTACCCGGTATAGGTAATGGCGTAGCGCCCCTGGTCTTCGAGATACGTCACGCGGGCGTCTTCGACGCCCCACTCCTCGTACGGCGCTTCGCGCGCGACGGCCGGCGTGTCCCGGATCTCGTCGAGCGTGCGCCCATCCGACGAGAGCGCCAGCGCCAGGCAGGAGCGCCGCGTGTCCGCTTCGAAGACCCGCACCAGGAGCACCACGCGTCCACTGGCGCGATCGACGCAGGCGCCGGGATTGAAGGCCCCGCTGGCGCGCGTGAACGTGATCTGTGTCGGACTGAGCAGCGGGTTCGTGTCCAGACGTTCCAGCGGGGCGATCACGTGTGCGCCAGGACCCAGCGTGCGTAGAGTCGCGCGAAGTGCGCGGCGGGAGATCGATAGTACTCGTCGGCGCTCACGTCGAGCACGGCAGGCACGGATCCGAGAACCAGCTCGCTCGCGTCGCGCCGCTTCCGCAAGTGCCGGAAGACCCCCGCGGCAGGCTTCTCGGTGCCGTCCGAGCGCACCAGCCCAAAGCTGCGCTCGCGCACGGCGCTCGCCAGTGGCGGCCGCGCGAACAGCCGCGCGTCGTAGTCCGCATAGCACCAGGCGTAGGCGCCTGCGGCGCCCGTGGCCACCAGCCTGTCTGTCACTGCCTGATAGTACGCTGCGCCCTCCGCCTCGGAAGCCAGATACTGCGACTTCGGCTCGCCCAGGAAATCATCGGTGAACGAGTGGCCGGCGACTCCCGGTGGCGCCGTGCACAACCCGAACTCCTGCATCAGCGGCCGGCGTCCCGTTCCCGAGAGCCCG
This sequence comes from Acidobacteriota bacterium, assembly GCA_032127875.1. Classification (GTDB taxonomy): domain Bacteria; phylum Acidobacteriota; class Vicinamibacteria; order Fen-336; family Fen-336; genus CADEEV01. Next base: position 10,677 of record JAQBHI010000019.1, on the reverse strand, counting down.
GCCGTCAAGGCGCAGGAGAAGGGCACCAGCTCGGGGTCGAGAAACGAACGGGCGGCGCTGCTGTAGAGCGGATAGGCGTGCATCACGTCCTCGTCCGCGATGGCGGCGAGGTCGTCCACACGCATGTGATTGGGCGCGGTGAGCGAGGGCAGGTGGGCGCCGATCTGAAGCGGCGTCCCCGGTGCGCCACGCCGGATCGCCGCGGCCAGCAGCGAGGCCCAGGCCCGGCCGGCGTTCCGTGATGCCGGTCGCTGCGCATCGTCGATCTCGTTGGCGATATCGAAAGCACGAACCGACGCGTCTCCGGCGAGCGCGCGCGCGCAACTCTCCACGAGCAGCTCCTGGGAACGCAGCAGGGAAGCATCGGAGAACAGATCGGCGGGCCGGCCCTGGGCATTCAGCATCCACTCCGGCCACCAGATGCGGCCGCTCATGTTCAGGACCACGAGTGTCGGCACGCTCCTCAGGCCGGCCTGCTCGACGGCTCGGGCCACGCTCACCAGGCGCGCGAGCATCTCGGGGTCCACGAATCCCGGCCGCGGCAGGAAGTCCCGCGTCAGCGCGAACAGCCGGACCGTGTCGAAGCCGATGTCGGCGATCTGCGCCAGTTCGTCCCGCACCTCTGCCAGGTCGAATTCACGCCACATGTACATCGCGCGACGCCGGGGCCAGTAGTTGATCCCCAGCTCGAAGGCTGCGCCGGACACGACTACGCGAGCCCCCCGAGAATTTCGCGGAGCGACAGATCGGCGGCGGCGGTGACGCCGTCGGCCGCGCCATAGTAGACCCGGACCGAATCGCCCTCGACCAGCGCCCCGCAACTGAACACGACCCCGCCGAAAAAGCCTTCCCGTTCGTAGCCGGCCTCCGGCTTCAGGATCGGATCGCGCGAGCGGGCGAGCACCCGGCCCGGATCGCGCGCGTCCAGCAGCAGGGCGCCCAGCGAGTACTCGAGAGGCGACCGGCCGACGCCGTGATAGATCGAAAGCCACGCATCCTGCGCGCCGGAGCGCACCCGGAACGGCACGGCGCCGCCTCCCACCTTGAGATCGTCCCAGCGATCAGGCCGCGCGCCAGCGACGGGAGCGTGGGCGCCCCAGGCCAACAGGTCGGAAGACCAGGCGATCCAGATCGCGGGCTCCCCCGGCGCTTCCGGCATCGGCCGATGCAGTGCGGCATAGCGTCCAGCCATCCGTTCGGGAAAGATCGTGACGTCGCGATTGGGGGGCGGGAAGACCACACCATGCCTCTCGAAGGTCCGGAAATCGCGGGTCGAGGCCAGCGCGGTGGCGATCCCATGCCCGGACACGGCGCTGTAGTTGATCCAGTACGTGCCGTCGAGCAGCGTGATGCGCGGGTCCTCGATGCCGAACGACTCGAGCTCGGTGGCAGGCGCCAGCGCGGGTGCTGGCTCCACCTCGAAGTGGATGCCGTCCGTGGATCGCGCGACGCGGAGGTGGGATATCGACGTCAGCCACGTGCGTCCGTCGAACAGCACCGTTCGCGGGTCGCTCACGTCGAGGCCGGGCGTGTCGGCTGGCCAGCGCCGCACCTCGAGTCGGCCCGTGCTCGCGTCGAACGCGGGCGCGGCCACTTCGCTCGCCGAGCGCCTCAGCGGGGCCTCGGCCACGCGCAACAGGAGCAGCACCTCCTGCCCATGGCGTATCACGCCCGGATTGAACACTCCCACGACTTCCAGGTCGTCCCGCGAAGGCCGTAGCATGCCGGGAGTGAGGATCGGGTTTTCGGGCGCGCGACGCGGCGCCATGTCAGCGAATGTCGGTGTCGTCCGCCACGAGCCTCATCGCCCTCGGGCGTTCGTCGCCATCAATCGTTGACGGTCAGGTACGTGGAGCCTTCCAGGGCTTCTTCGTAGCGGCGCATCAGGCGGCCCGACTCCGCGGGGGTCAGGCGCTTCTCGCGCAACGCGTTCTCGACGGCGCGCCGCACCCTCGACACCAGGTCGTCCTTCGAGTACTGAACGTAGGACAGCACCTCCGTGACGGAGTCGCCTTCGACGACGTGGTCGACCCGGTAGTCGTCGCCGTCGAGCCGGACGTGCACCGCGTCGGTGTCGCCGAACAAGTTGTGCAGATCGCCGAGGATCTCCTGGTAGGCGCCGACCAGGAAGCTCGCGATGTAGTACGGCTCGCCGTTGGGCGAATGCAGGTCGAGGAAGTGCCTGACGTCTTTCAGGTCGATGAACTGGTCCATCTTGCCGTCGGAGTCGCAGGTCAGGTCGGCGAGCACGGCGCGCCGGGTGGGCGCCTTGTTCAGCCGATCGATCGGCATAGTGGGGAACAGCTGGCGCACCGCCCAGTGGTCGGGCAGCGACTGGAACAGCGAGAAGTTGCAGTAGTAGGTGTCGGTGAGCTGCCTTTCGAGGCCCTCCAGATCGTCGGGGACATAGGGCAGGTCGCGCACGATCTTGAGGATCCGCTCGCAGGTCGCCCAGAAGATCTGCTCGACGCGGGCGCGCTGCTTCAGGTCGAGGACGCCCAGGTTGAAGGCGGTGATGCCCTCCTCCTTGAGCTGCAGCGTGTCGTGATAGGCCTCGAGGAAGTTCTTGCGGCTGATGCCGTCGTAGGTCTCGTAGAGCTGCTGGATGATGCGGTGCTCACCCTGCGCCAGCGACGCAGGAATCTGGCCGGCCAGGATCTCGTTGGTGCCGAGGACGTTGAAGACCAGCACCGAGTGGTGGGCCACGAGGGCCCGGCCCGACTCGGTGACGATGTCCGGATGCGGCACGCCCTTGGCGTTGCAGGCTTCGGCGATCTGGCTCACCACGTCGGCCGCGTACTCCTGCAGCGTGTAGTTCACCGAAGAATGGAAATTGGTCTGGCTGCCGTCGTAGTCGACGCCGAGGCCGCCGCCGCAGTCCAGGTAGCGCATGTTCGCGCCCAGCCCATGCAGTTCCACGAAGATGCGGCTCGCCTCCTGCAGGGCGTCCTTGATGGCGCGGATCGCCGTGATCTGGGAGCCGATGTGGAAGTGCAGCAACTGCAGGCAGTCGAGCATGCCCTCGGCGCGCAGCCGCTCCACCGCGGCCACCATCTCGGCCGTCGTCAGCCCGAACTTGGAGCGATCGCCGGTCGAATCGACCCACTTGCCGGCGCCCTTCGTCGAGAGCCGCGCGCGGACGCCGATCACGGGCCGGATGTCGAGCTCGCGGCAAGCCATCAGCAGCGTGTCCAGCTCGCCCAGGCGGTCCATCGTGATCACGACCTGCCGACCCAGCTTGCGCGCCAGCAGCGCCGTCTCGATGTAGGCCTTGTCCTTGTAGCCGTTGCACAAGATCAGGGCCTCGGGGTTGTCCTGCAGCGCGAGCGCCACCAGCAGCTCCGGCTTGGAGCCGGCCTCGAGGCCCAGGTTGTAGGGCTTGCCGTACTCGATCAGCTCCTCGACCACGTGCCGCTGCTGGTTCACCTTGATCGGGTAGACGCCCCGATAGCTGCCGTGGTATTCGTTTTCCGCTATCGCCTGCTGGAACGAGCCGCACAGCTGCTGGACGCGGGTGCGCAGGATGTCCGAGAAGCGGATCAAGAGCGGCACGTTGCAGCCACGGCTGCGCAGGTCGTCGACCAGCTCCTTCAGGTCGATCTTCGCCGAGCCAGGGCCGGCGGGGGTCACCTCGACGTGGCCCGCCTCGTTCACCGAGAAGAAATCGCGACCCCAACCGTGGACGTTATAGCGCTCGATCGCGTCGCGGACCGTCCAGGCGCGCAGGTCGGTGTGCAAGCTAGCTGCCGTCCCGGGCCAGTTCTTCGCGGAAGATCGTCTCGAAGTCTTCGATGGAGCGGATGCCGCGCAGCTTGCGGCCGTTCACGAAGAATGTGGGCGTGCTGTTGACGCCCACGGCGCTGCCGAACTGGCGCGAGGCTTCGATTGCGGCGTCATGGCGCCCGGAGCCGAGGCATTCGCCGAAGCTGGCGGCGTCCAGGCCGAGCTTGCTGGCCCGCGCCTGCAGGTCCGCGTCGCCGTAATCGCTCGCCACCCCCAGCAGGCCCTTGTGGTAGTCCCAGTACTTGCCCTGGTCCCCCGCGCAGCGCGAGGCCACGGACGCGGCGAAAGCGCGCGGGTGCTGGGGCAGCGGGTACTCGCCGTGCACGAAGCGGAGCTTGCCGTCGTACTTCTTCAGGATCTCCTCGACGACCCCCTGAGCCTGGTGGCAATACGGGCACTGATAGTCCGAAAACTCGACCAGCGTGACCCTGGCTTCCTTCGGCCCCAGGCTGGGGCTCGTGGCTGGCAGCGCAATCTCGAAGCGCGGCGCCTCGAGCAGCTTGGCGACGGCGCCCTTCCCGAGCAACTCCTTGTGGAATTCGTTTTCCCGGGTGGCCAGGCGTTGGTTGTAGACGCCGTTTTCGATCTCGGCCAGGACCTGTTCCTTGGGCCGGCCCTCGACCCGGTGCTTGTTCGCTTCGTAGATCGCAGCCACTTCGACCGGCGTGGGCTTCGGCGCCTTGCTCGCCACCTCGTCGTTCAGCAGCGCTTCGGTTGTCACGCCGCGCTTTTTGGCTTCGTTCGCGAGCAGCTTCTCGAAGATCAAGTCGTCCAGGGCCGCCAGGCGGGCCTCGTACTCGTCCTGGCGCAGGGCGACCAGGCGTTGTGCCGCGCGCTCGTCCATCTCGTCCCAGCTGATCGCCGCGCCGTCGACCCTGGCCGCGATGCGCGAGGACGTCGCCTCGGGAACGCCCTCCGCCTCGGCCGTGGCCGAGGGCCGGGAGCAGCCGGCGAGGCCAAAGCACGTGGTGAGCGCGAGCAGCGCGCAGCTTCTCATGCCGTTCATCGAAACAGATTAAGGTGCGGGGCGGGCGACGTCAAGGGAGTTCCGCGCTTGGGCAGGCGCCCTGAAGTCAGCGCCTCCGGCCCATCCAGTACTCGCGGAAGGCGAGCAGCCGTGGCAGCGTCTCCCGGTCCTTCACCCGGTTGGCGGCTCTCTTGCTCGCGATGATGTCGTCGAGGTGGCAGACCGCAAAGCCTTCGACTTCGACCCGCCGGGCCCAGGCGCCCTCGAACGTCTCGATGCCGTCGGGCGCGAACACGAGATCCAGATCGAAGGGCCCATTGCGGATCTGGACGAAGTCCTTTCCGCGCCTTACCTCTTCGACTTGTGGCTCGGTCAAGGGGAAGCCGAGTTCCCGAAGCGCCGCGGCGACGCGCTTCCCGTTCTCGGGCGTCTTCTCGACGAAGACGTCGGCGTCCTGGGTGGTGTCGGGGTAGCCGAGCAGGATCGCCCCCGCCTTGCCGATGAAGAGATAGCGAACGCCATGCCGCCGAAACGCTTCACGAATCTCCTCGGCCTGGGCGTACTCAAACCGCCGGGCCATAGCCGAGCCACTCCGGCAAGCTGGCGGCACACCATTCGCGATACTCCGCCATCGTGGCGAAGGTCCGGAAAGGTGCGTCGTCCAGAACCGGCTTGTAGGTGTGGATGAAGGCGTATCGGAAGCGCGTGGCGAGAGGCCTGCGAGCCGCCGCTTCGAACTCGGCCTCCCATTCCCGCTGCTCGCCTGGCCCTGGCGCCCTGATTTCCGCGGCGTCCATGGCTGGATCTTATCTCAAGGAATCACGCCAGCCGGTCCCGCCGCAGCGTCAGGCCGCCATCGATCGTGATCACCTGGCCGGTGATGTACGAATCAGGCTCGAGCAGCAGCCTCACCAGCTTGGCGACGTCCTCGGGACGACCGAAGCGCGGAACCACACCCCGCTCGACGTAGGGGTCGTACTTGCCGGCGTCGATCGAGGCGCGCGCCATTCCCACGCCGGTCGCCCCCGGGGCCACGACGTTGACGCGGATGTCGGAGGCGCCACCATATTCCTTGGCCAGGATCCGAGCGGCCTGCGCGAGCGCCGCCTTGGGCCCCGCGTAGGCGAGGCTGCCCTCGAACGGGTGCACGCCCTGCATGCTCGAGAACAGCACGATCGCGCCCTTGGTGGCCTTGCGCGTCATGGTCTCGGCGGCGGCCCGCGCCAGCAGCACGGGCGCTGCGTAGTTCGCGCGGAACGAAGCCTCGAGCGCCGCCGCGTCGATCTCCGCTGGCTTGACGCGCGCCGGATCGCCCGGCAGCGCCACGAGGCCGTACAGATCGCCCTTCACGTCGAGCGCCGTTTTCAGGTACCGCTCGCGCGTTTCGGCGTCGCCGATGTCGCCCTCGACGAGCGTGATCGGGCCGCCGTAGAGGTCCTGCATCTTCTGCTGAAACGCCAGCGCCCGGCCGCGTTGCGAGCGATAGCCGACGACCGGCAAGGCGCCCTCCTGGAGCAGCAGCGCCGTGATCGAAGCACCCAGGCCACCGGCGCCGCCCGGGATCAGCACCACCTTGCCGCCCAGGCTCTTGCGGCCGAAGTCGTAGCGATGTTCGGCGTGTTTCTTGGCCTGCTCCGGGTCGAGGAACTTCGAGGGCATCAGCTCGGGAACAAGTCGCGACGCAGTTGCGCCGGCGTCAGGCCTTCGAGCGTCGCGACGATCTTCTGGGCCGCGCTGAGGCGCTGCGCGGGGTAGGAGTTCGTGACGGCGACCACGAGCATGCCCGCCGCACGCGCCGCGGCGATGCCGGGCATCGCGTCTTCGAATACCAGGCAATCCTCCGGCCTGAGGCCCGGATCGTGACCATTCACCGCAGCCATGGCCGTCAGGTAGGGCTCGGGATGCGGCTTGCCGCGGCTCACGTCGTCGGCGCCGACGATGGCGCTGAACGCGTCCCGGATCCCTCCGGCGCGGAGAATCGCGTCCATCTCGCCGTGCAGCGCGCCGGAGGCGATCGCGACCGGCACCTCGGCGGCGAGCGCGCGCACCAGTTCCTTGGCGCCGGGGAAGAAGGGAATCGTGGGCAAGAGCGCCGCGAAGTCGCCGGCCTTGAGCAGCGCGATCGCTTCGACACGCGCCCGATCGAACCGGACGCCGTGGCGTTCCAGGGCCAAGCGGATCGCCCCGCGGTCGTCGTACGCAAGATACGTGTTCAGGTACTCGGCTTCGTCGATCGCGACGCCCTCGCGGGCGAGCGCATCCCGCAACGCGCCGAAGTGCAGAGGCTCGCTGTTCACCAGCACGCCATCGAAATCGAAGAGCGCTGCCCGCATCCAGGTAGAATCCGCCCGGAAGGATACATGATCGTCCTCGCGCTCGTCGCCATCGCCTTCGTGCTGTCGCTCTTCAGCCTGTTCCGCTTCGCCATGGGCCTGCGCTTCGCCAAGCGCAGCCGCGAGCGCTCGCGCCTGGCCGAGGAGCAGCGGGGCCGGCGCGTCGTCGCCGAAATCCCGCTCGGCGACGACGTGGTCTTCTTCATCGAAGACGCCGGCGGCTTCGCATGGGGGACGCACAACCTGGCGCGCGCCGAGGTGATCGGAGCGCGGATGCTGCTGAACGGCGGCGTGATGGCAAGCTGGACCCGGCACGGGGCAAGCCTGCCGGAGCCGCCCGCGGCCGAAGAATACGAAGGCCGCGAGCGCTGGGACGTGGTCGTCTATGAGCGCGGCGGCGCTGGCCGCAGCGTGCCGTGCGGCACACTGCGCGAAGGCGTCAGCCGCGAGATCGCGGGCAAGGTGTTCGAGGCGGTTCGCCACTCCCAGATCGTCCCGGCTCCTACGAGCCATGAGCGCTCTCGATGAACCCAGCATCCGCGCAGTTGTCACTCGTGCGACTGCTCCTACGAGGAGAGTTGATCGAGCTGCGGACTCAGCTCTCCCGCGATGGCGTCGTGGCGCAACTCACGGAGGCCAGCAAGCTGGCCAGTCCATCACTGGACGCGCTTGCCGCAGGGGTTCCAGGCAGCCTCGCACAGGTCGCCGAAAGGGGTGTCGTTCAGATCGCAGTGCGCGCGCCCCTAACTGTTCATACCGCAGGAGCTGGTCTGGTTAGGGGTCGCAGTTTTTGCAATCGTTCATACTAAGGGGCAATCTTGGGATTATCGTATTTCTTGCTTTTGGCGTGCTTCGTTGGTGAAGTTCAGACTTGGAAAGCCTATGCCGCGCTCAAGCAGTTTGTAGACCGGCTTCGACAGGTCCTAGCGGGGGAGAGCCGACAGACGGTTTGACGACGCCGCATGCAAAGGCATCAGCTAACCCGACGGCGGTGGGGAGTTGCGCTTGCCTGGCGCTCCTGCGGCAACCTACGCGTGTGATGTTATCGGTGGCTGCTTGTGCAAATCTATGGGAGCGTTGCAGCGGGCTGCTTCAGGTGAGGGGATTCGCCGAAGACTACCGCTTGACCCCTGATGGCCAAATCCTCCAGAGGCTGATCGACAAGCTGGCGCCCTGAACTGTTGACGATCGTGAGTGTGGCCAAGACGCACGCGGAGCTTGACTCGGTTCCCTGTGCGATCTAACGTTACAGGGATGCGAAAAACCTTGACGCTCAGCCTGCCCGGCAAGAGCAAGCAGCTCATCGAGCGGGCGGCTCGGGAGAACGGACTCACGATCAGCGAATACGTTCGGCTCGCCATCTTTCGAAAGCTCTGGCAAGACGCAACGCAGGAGTCCCGCCGCATCGCCGTCCCCCGCGCTCGGGCCAAAGGAATCTTCACCGACGAAGAGGTGTTTCGGCTGATCTCGTGAGGCTCGTCTTCGACACCAACGTGATCGTGGCCGGACTGGTGTCCGAAGGCCTCTGTCACGAGTTGGTCGAGACGCACTTGCCCGACCACACCGCGATCCTCTCCCGCTTCCTGTGGGACGAGCTCGTGCAGAAGCTACAAGACAAGTTCAGCCTTGCCGCGGACGACCTGCCGCTCCTCGATCTCTATCATCGCCACGCCACCTGGGTCGAACCGCAGCCGCTGGCGGCGCCTACCTGCCGCGACACCGACGATGATTGGGTTCTAGCCACAGCAATCGCGGGCCGGGCGGAAGCCATCGTCACCGGCGACGGCGACTTGCTCGCGCTCGGCGCCTACCAGGGCGTGGCGAGCCTCAGCCCGCGGCAGTTGATCGAGCGGTTCGCCCGTGGCCAGTTGCCGCTCCGGGGTCCTCGTAACGACTAACCAGACGGCTCCAGCCATTTGTCGAGAGGCACCCAAGCAGGGGTCCGGCGCCTTGAGCCGCTGGACGTGACGTCGTTGTCTGCAAAGCGCGTGAAGGAACGCAAGATCAGCGAAGAGAACCTGTACAAGCTCAAGCTCTGGCGCGAGTCCGAGCCCGACGCACCGGACGGCCCCTGGTGGGCTGCTGGCTACGCACGGCCCCGCTACAGTTCTCGAGCGGCAGAAATCAGTCGGAAGGCGCGAGCCACTGCTCGAGAGGGAGCCCAAGCAGGGGGTAGGACTCCTTCAGCCGTCGGACGTGACTCGAGTAGTCCGGGAGCGGGATCTCGCCGGCGCGCTGGCGATCGCGCAGGCGGCGCACGTCCTCGAGGTACGCGTCGTTCAGGCGCTCGCGCAGCGTGGCGGGCGTGTCGTCAGGACCCGCTGTGACGCCGTGTGCAGATAGCTCTGCCAGGATCCCGGGCCGGAGCCTCACCAGCGGTCTTCGTGCTGGCCCAGCCGATGGTTTTCGTGGCGAGCGAGGACGAAGAGCAGGTCCGAGAGCCGGTTCAGATAGACGATGAGCACCGGGTCCACGTTCTGCTGTCGCGAGAGCGCCACGACGTTGCGCTCGGCGCGGCGGCAGACGGTCCGCGCCAGGTGCAGAAATGCTCCGAGCGGCGAGCCGCCCGGAAGGATGAAGGCCGTGAGCGGCGGCAGCTCGGACGCGCGCGCGTCGATGGCCTTCTCGAGGACGGCCACGTGCTCGGGAACGACGCGCACCTTGGCCTTGCGCGCCGCGACGCGGTCCTTGGGGTCGGCAAGCTGCGCGCCGAGCGCGAACAGGTCGCGCTGGATGCCGCGCAGCAGCTCGCCCAGCTTCGCGTCGCTCGAGTGGGCCAGCACCACGCCGATCAGCGCGTTCAACTCGTCGACGTCGCCATAGGCGGAGACGCGTACCGAGTCCTTGCCAACCCGCGAGCCGTCGACGAGTCCCGTTTCGCCTTCGTCCCCGGTGCGCGTGTAGATCTTCATGAGCCCATCGGCAGTGAGACGACGGTGGCCTTGGCGCCCGCCACCTCGACGGCGGTGCCGGGGGCCGCGTGGTTGCGATGCAGGTAGCCCATCGCGATCGGGCCTCGTTGCTGGGAGACGGCGGCGCTGGCGATGCGCCCCACCGGCTGCCCGGCCGCGCTGATCGCGGCTCCCGCAGCCGCGGGCGCCGTAAGCTGGAGTCCTCGCAGCAGCTTGTTCACGTTTCCGCCGCGGGCTTCGAGGCGCGCCACCACTTCCTGGCCCACGTAGCACCCCTTCGCCGCCGAATGGTACTCGTCGAGCAGGCCGGTCTCATGGAGCAGATTGTCCTCGGTGACGTCGATGCCGAAGAGCGGCCGGCCTTCCTCGATCCGCATCGCATTGAATTCGCTCCGGTCCAGGCTGCCCGCACCCGAGGCACGCAGCGCCTCGGTCACGGCCTCAGAGCCTTCGGGCGCGACGTGAATGACGAGCGCCCCTCCCGGCAGGTCCGTCGCGCGCACGATGCGCACCGCTTGCCCCGCGATCTCTACTGCTCTGTGGGACTGCGGCGCGGCCTCCGGGGGAGTTGCCCCGGCCTCCGCCAGCGTCTGCCCGGCGTCGGGGCCGAGCAGCGCCTGGATCGCGACCGGCCGCGAGGCGAAGCGGACCGGCGTGCCGTCCTTGGAGTGGACCAGCTGCG
>JAQBHI010000018.1:0-12982 GCA_032127875.1 Acidobacteriota bacterium | reverse complement strand
CTGCCTGAGGCACGCTAAGACGTGGCTCTACAAGGAGATGAGGTCATAGCGCTCCCGGCGATCCCCCCGGTGGAAGCCATCCCGCCGCCGCATAGAACTCGCCGTCCTCCTCCCTGGCGTCGCCAGCTGGTCACGACATCGGGCGATCTGACGCGGGTTGCGCGCGAGATCCGGCGCCTTTTCGGCTATACCCGACCGTATCGTGGCCGCCTGCTGATCTCCTGGCTGGCGACCGCGGGCTACGCAGCCGCCGGTGCCCTGCTCGCGTACATGGTGAAGCCGATCTTCGACGACGTGCTGATCCAGTCGGTCAACGTCGGCCAGGTGGCATTCACCATCCTCGGTTTGTACATACTGAAGGGCCTCTGCTCGTACCTCTCCACGACACTGGTGGCGTCGGTAGGGCAGCGGGCCGTCACGGACCTGCGCAACGCCCTCTACGAGCATGTGCTCGGGCAATCGTTCAGCTTCCTCTCGAACCACACCACGGGCTCGCTGATGAGCCACATCACCACCGACGTCGAGAAGATCCAGAGCGCCGTGGCCGAGATGGCGGGTGACCTGCTGAAGGAAGGCCTGACGGTCGTCGGCCTGTTGATCATCCTGTTCGTGCAGGACTGGCGCCTCGCGCTGGTCGCGCTGTTCGGCATGCCGCTCGCCTTCTATCCGCTGATCCGTCTGGGCAAACGCTTGCGCTCTTCCAGCGAGACCTCGCTGCGGCGCTGGCGCGACATCAGCGAGATCCTGCAGGAGACCATCTCCGGCTTCCGGATCGTGAAGGCCTTCGGCATGGAGCCGTTCGAGATCGAGCGCTTCTGCAGGGCCGCCTCGCGGCTGCTCCACGTCAACCTGCGCATCACCCGCACCACCGCCTTCCTGCCGCCGCTCATGGAAGCCGTGGGAGGCCTCGCGCTTGTGTGCGCGCTGTTCTACGGCAGCTACGAGATCCGCCACGGCCTGCTGACGCCCGGCAAGTTCGTGTCGTTCCTCACGGCGCTGTTCTTGATGTACACGCCGGTCAAGCGGCTGTCGCAGGTGAACGCGACCCTGCAGGGCGCGCTCGCCGCCGGCTCGCGGATCTTCGCGGTTCTCGACACGCATCAGGAAGTGCGCGAGGCTGAGGACGCCGTGTGGCTGCCACGCATGCAGCGCGACATCGAGTATCGAGACGTGGGCTTCCGCTATGCCGACGGCGGCGGAGAAGTGCTGCGGCGCGTGAGCTTCGCGGCGCGGGCCGGTGAGGTGCTCGCCATCGTCGCGACGAGCGGCGCCGGCAAGACGACGCTGGTCAACCTGCTGCCGCGCTTCTACGACGTGACCGACGGCGCCATCACGATCGACGGCACCGACATCCGCCGCGCGACGCTGGGCAGCCTGCGCGGACAGATCGGCCTGGTCACCCAGGAGACGGTGCTCTTCAACGACACCGTGCGCGCGAACATCGCCTACGGTCTCGACGACGTCGACGAGACCCGCATCGAGAGCGCCGCCCGCGCGGCCTTTGCGCACGACTTCATCCTGGACCTGCCGCGTCGCTACGACACCGTGATCGGCGAGCGCGGCAGCCGGCTCTCGGGGGGGCAGCGTCAGCGCATCGCGATCGCGCGCGCCATCCTCAAGGACCCGCCGATCCTGATCCTCGACGAGGCGACCTCGGCTCTGGATGCCGAATCGGAACGGCTCGTCCAGGGCGCGCTCTCGAACCTGATCAAGGGACGCACCACGCTCGTGATCGCCCATCGCCTGGCGACCGTGCGCAAGGCGCACCGGATCATCGTGCTGGACGGCGGCGAGGTACGCGAGACGGGCAGGCATGAGGAGCTGCTGAAGAGTGGCCGGATCTATCGGCGGCTGCACGAACTGCAATTCTCCGAGGACCCGGCGCTGTGAGCCCGCTGCGTTCCATGACTGGCTACGGCGCCGCGGCAGCCGAGACGGACGCCGTGCGAGCCGCAGTCGCGATCCGCAGCCTGAACCATCGCTTCCTGGAGGTCGGCCTGAGCCTCTCGCGGCGCGTCGCGGCGCTGGAGCCTGAGGTCAAGGGGTTGGTCCAGGCGCGGCTGCAGCGCGGCAAGATCGAGGTGTCGGTCAAGGCCTCTTTTCCCGGCTCCGGCGAGGTTTCGGTCGTCGCCAGCGACGCCGTGATCGCCAGCGCCGTGCGGACGTTGCGCAGCGTCCGCGAACAGCACCGGCTCTCCGGGGACGTGACCGTTTCCGACATTGCGCGCTTTCCGGGCGCCTTCGAGGTGGTGGAGACGGCCGAGAGCCTCGACGAGGGGCGGCGGCGCTCGGTGCTCACCCTGGTCGAAGAGGCCCTCGACGGCCTCGACTGCATGCGCCGGGCCGAGGGCGAACGGCTCGCGGTGGAACTGACCCAGCGGCTCGCGGCCATCGAGGCCGCGGCGGGCCGCGTCGAAGCGCTTTCGGCCGAGGGCAAGGCGGCGAGGCTCGACACGCTCCTCGCGAGAGTGCGCGAGCTGGCCGCCGAGCTGGGTCTCGAGGACGCCCGCCTCTACCAGGAAGTGGTTCGGATGTCCGATCGCCTGGACGTGAGCGAGGAGGTGCAGCGGCTGCGCAGCCATGTGGCGATGGCGCGGGAGCTGCTGGCTTCGGCGGACCCCGCAGGCAAGCGCTTCGACTTCGTGACGCAGGAACTCGCGCGGGAAGCCAACACCATCGGCAGCAAGGCCGCCTACGCCCCGCTGCTGCAGGAGGTCGTCGCCCTGAAGGGCGAGATCGAGAAGCTGCGCGAACAGGTCCAGAACGTTGAGTAGCCGCAAGCCGAACCTGATCGTGGTTTCGGCACCGTCCGGGGCCGGCAAGTCCACGGTCCTCGGGCGGGTGCTGCGTGAAGTCGGCGAGCTGCGCTTCTCGATCTCCCACACCACGCGCAAGCCACGTCCGGGCGAGCGAAACGGTATCGAGTACCACTTCGTCGACCAGGCCGGGTTCAGCCGGCTGCGCGACGCAGGACGGCTGCTGGAATGGGCCGAGGTGCATGGCAACCTGTACGGCACAGGCCTCGCCGAATACGAGCGTGCCGAGGCCGAGGCCGTCGACCTGTTGCTCGACATCGACGTAGCCGGCGCCGCGCAGGTGCGGATGAAGATGCTCGACGCGGTGTCGGTCTTCATCCTGCCTCCCTCGTTTCGAGACCTCGGCGAGCGCCTGCGCAAGCGCGGCCTCGACGGGGCGGACAGCATCGAGCGCCGCCTCGCCGTGGCGCGGGAGGAGGCGAGCCTCTACGCCGAGTACGACTTCACGCTGGTCAACGACGATCTCGAACGCTGTGTCCAGTCGCTGAGCTGGGTGATCCGCGCCGCACGCTGTCGCACCAGCCGGATGGCGCCCGTAGCGGAGCGGATACTCAAGACCTTTCGAAAACAATAAGGAGTGCCCATGGGAAACAGTTTGATTCTTCCGAAGGATGTCGACAGCAAGTTCCGGTTGATCACGGTGGCGGCACAGCGCTCGAAGCAGATCCAGAACGGCGCCAAGGCCCGCGTCGAGACGCGCAGCCGAAAGTCGACGCGCGTGGCGATCCAGGAAGTGCTCGCGGGGGCGATCTCGTGGGAATTGACGCCAGCCGTGGTCAAGCCGGCGCCGGTCGGGTCGGAAGAGGCCTAAGGCAGAAACCTTGCCCACCGTCGTCCTCGGCGTGACCGGCTGCATCGGGGCCTACAAGGCCTGTGAGGTGCTGCGCGAGTTGCAAAAGCGCGCGCTGGAGGTTCGAGTCGTGATGACCCCCAGCGCCGCGCGCTTCGTCTCGCCGATGACCTTCGAGGCCCTGTCGGGAGCGGCAGTCTTCCTCGACCAGTTTGCCCTGGGCGAAAGCGGCGACATCCAGCACATCAGCCTGGCCGATGCCGCAGAGCTGCTGCTGGTAGCGCCGGCCACCGCCAACACGCTGGGCAAGTTCGCGCGCGGCATCGCCGACGATGCTCTCTCGACGCTGTACACCGCCACGAAAGCGCCCGTACTGGTGGCGCCCGCGATGAACGTCAACATGTTCGAGCATCCGGCGGTGCTCGAGAACATGGAGATCCTGCGCTCGCGGGGTGTTGGCTTCGTCGATCCGGGCTCGGGTTATCTCGCCTGTGGTTGGCTGGGCAAGGGTCGTCTGGCGGAGGTGAGCGAGATCGTCGAGGCGGCGATGGGCGTTCTCGCTCGCCGCAAGGATCTGGCGGCCGAGAGCATCGTCGTGACCGCGGGACCGACTGTCGAAGACCTCGATCCAGTGCGCTTCGTCTCCAACCGCTCCAGCGGCAAGATGGGCTATCGGCTGGCCGAAGCCGCGCGCGACCGCGGCGCGCACGTCGTCCTGATAGCGGGACCCACGTCGCTGGGCAAGCCCCACGGCGTCGAGTACGTGGCCGTGCGTTCGGCGCAGGAAATGCACGCGGCGGTGCTGGCTCGCGCGGAAGCCGCCACGGTCGTCGCCATGGCGGCCGCCGTCTCGGACTATCGGCCCGCGAGCGTCGGAGTCCAGAAGCTCAAGAAGGGCGATAGCGCTCTGAGCATCGAGATGCTCCGCACGCCCGACATCCTGCGCACGCTCGGAGCGACGAAAGGCTCCCGGTTCCTGATCGGTTTTGCGGCCGAGACGGAGAACGTACTCGAGTCCGCGCGCAGGAAGCAGCTCGAAAAGAACGCTGACCTGATCGTCGCCAACGACGTCTCGAGCGAGGGGGCCGTGTTCGGCAGCGAGCAGAACGCGGCCGTCCTGATCGATGCGCAGGGCGAGACGGCGATACCGCGGGGCAGCAAGCGAGCGCTGGCCGACCGCATCTGGGATCGCGTCCTGGAGCTGAAGGCTGCGCGTGGCTGAGCGCGACGAGCTGGCCGCCGATCTCGCGGAGTACGCGCGCTTCCTGGGCCGGCTGACGACGCTGGGCGCGCCCGTCGTGCCGAATCTGGACCCGTTGCCGATGACGGCGAGATCCGCCGCGGTGGGAACAAGTTCCGCCGCCGCCAGTGCGGGCGCCGGTGATCTGGCCACGATCCGGGAGGTACTGGGTGACTGTCAGCGTTGCAAGCTGGCGGGAGGGCGGAAGAACATCGTCTTCGGCCAGGGCAACCCGCACGCGGCGCTGATGTTCGTTGGCGAAGCGCCGGGCGCCGACGAAGACGAGCAGGGCCTCGCGTTCGTGGGCCGGGCCGGCCAGCTTCTCACCGACATCATCGAAAAGGGCCTGAAGCTGAAGCGCTCCGACGTCTTCATCGCGAACGTGCTGAAGTGTCGCCCGCCGGGCAACCGCAACCCCGAAGCCGACGAGATCGGAGCCTGCCAGCCATTCCTCGAACAGCAGATCGCTGCGATAAAGCCCAAGGTGCTCGTGGGCCTCGGCAAGTTCGGGGGGCAGTGGCTGCTCAAGACCACCGAGCCGATCTCCCGCATTCGCGGGCGTCTGGGCGACTACGCTGGCATCAAAGTCATACCGACCTATCATCCCGCCTACTTGCTGCGGAACCCGTCCGCAAAGAAGGACGTCTGGGAAGACATGAAGATCGTCATGGGCCTTCTGGAACTGTAGCGGAGCGCCCGATTACTGCGCGGCTCCGCGCAGCCGCGAAAGCGCGTCACAGCGACCTCGCGTTCGCTCAGGCGTCACTCGGGCGCGGAGCGGAGTGGGGGGAGCGCGAAGCGCGCGGGGGGTGCATGGCCAGTACCCCCCCCGATATTCCGACGGTCCCTTCGCGACACCAGCGAAGGGTAGAGTAACCGCTGCATGTCGACCCGCGTCGTGGCGGTGGCGCTGCCGCTTCCCGTTCAGCAGGCCTTCTCGTATCGCGTCCCCGAGGCGCTGCCGTTGCCGGAACGGGGGGCGCGGGTGCTGGTTCCGTTTGCGGGGCGGCGCGTCATCGGTGTCGTGACGGGGGCCGGCGCAACAGTCGACAGGCTCAAGGATGTCGTCGACGTCCTCGACGAAGTGCCGCTCGTCTCGCCATCGCTGCTCGACCTGGCTGCCTGGATGGCCGATCACTACCTGGCGCCGCCGGGCGAATGCTACCGGCTGCTGCTGCCGCCCGCGGGAGTACAGGTCAGCCGGGCCGTGGCGCGACTCGTGACGCAACCGCCCGCGCCGAGTTCCGACCCGCTGCTCGAAGCGTTGCGTGCAGGGCCGTTACGGGTTTCGAGCCTGATGCGTCGTCTCGGCCGCGATCCGTCGGCGCGCCTGGCCCGGCTTCGCGATGCGGGCATCGTCGCCATCGAACAACAGCTCGCGCAGCCGGGCTTCCGGCAGCTGCAGCTCGCCGTTCTCAAGCAGCCTCGGCCGCCGCTTCGGGGCTCAGCACAGGCCGAGGTCGTCGCACGCTTGCAGCGCGCGGGTGGTCGCCAGCGCGTAGCCGACCTGACCCGCGACAAGCCCTCGCTGCGCGGAGCACTGACGCGGCTCGTCGCCCTCGGGATCGTCGCCATCGAGGAAGAGCGCGACGTGCGTGGGCCCGAGATCCTCGAAGCGCCCGCCTCGCGACGCCTGACTGCCTCGCCAGGGCAGGAGCAGGCGATCCGCAGCCTCGAGGCGGCGATCGAGTCCTCGGCGTTTCGGCCTTTCCTGCTGCACGGCGTCACGGCCAGCGGCAAGACCGAGGTCTACTTCCGTGCCGCCGAGTGCGCCCTCGCGCGTGGCTCGGGCGGGCTGTTCCTGGTCCCGGAGATCGCGCTCACGCCGATGCTGGTGCGCGCCGCCACGGCGCGTTTCGGCGCGATGGTCTCGGTCCTGCACAGCGAGCTTTCGGTGGGTCAGCGTCACGACCAGTGGTGGCGGATTCGCGAGGGCGAGTCGCGCATCGTGGTAGGGGCGCGTTCCGCCCTGTTTGCCCCGATCCCCGAGTTGGGCCTGATCGTCGTCGACGAAGAGCATGAGGGGGCCTACAAGCAGGACGAGAGCCCGCGCTACCACGGGCGCGACGCCGCGGTGATGCGCGCCAAGCTCGAGGGCGCTACGCTCATTCTCGGGTCGGCGACACCTTCGCTCGAGTCGCATGCGAACGCCCTGGCGGGGAAGTACCAGCGGCTGACGCTGCCGCACCGCGTGGGACCCCGGGGCCTGCCGCGTGTCGAGATCGTCGACCGGCGCGAGGTGCTGAAGGCCGGTGGCCAGGAGATCCTGACACCACCGCTCGCCCTGGCGCTGGGCGAGCGGCTGGTGCGGGGGGAGCAATCACTCCTGCTCCTGAACCGGCGCGGCTACGCCACCAGCCTGCTCTGCCGCGAGTGTGGCTTGCAGGCTGGTTGCCCGCACTGCTCCGTGGCGCTCACGGTGCACCGTGCCGGTGCGATGAGCGAATGCCACTACTGCGGTTACATGGTGCGCACGGCCGTGGCTTGTTCTGCCTGCAAGGGCGAGTACCTGAGGCTCTCCGGCTTCGGCACGGAGAAGGTCGTGGAGGCCGTGCAGGCGGCGCTTCCCAAGGCGCGGGTCTCGCGGCTCGATCGCGACCTGGCGCGCAGGCGCGGGGCCGTGGCCGACACGTTGCGTGCCTTCGAGGCGGGCAGCATCGACGTCCTGGTCGGCACGCAGATGATCGCCAAGGGCCACGACTTTCCGAACGTCACGCTGGTGGGCGTCGTGGACGCCGATGTCGGCTTGGGGCTTCCGGATTTCCGCAGCGCGGAGCGGACTTTTCAGTTGCTGACGCAGGTCGCGGGGCGGGCGGGCCGCGGCGAGCAACCGGGCGAGGTGATCCTGCAGAGCCATCTGCCGGACCACTACGCGCTCACGCTGGCCTGCGAACAGCAGTACCAGGCCTTCTTCGAGCGCGAGATGGAGTTCCGGCGCACGATGGCTTATCCGCCCACGACCGCGCTCATCAACCTGGTGATCCGCTCCGAGGACGCGGCCAAGGCGGGCCGCGAGGCCGACGCCATCGCGCGGGTGTTGCGTGCCCAGGCCGGCCGCTCGTTTCGCGTTCTGGGCCCCGCGCGCGCACCGCTGGCTCGGCTGCGCCGGGAGCACCGCTGGCAGGTTCTGCTGAAGGGTCGCCGCGCCGCCATGCGCGAGGCGGTGCAGCGGGTCCTGGTGGATCGCTACGGTGTGGTGCGCTGGCCGGGCCTTGCTGTAGACGTGGACCCGCTCAGCGTGATGTGAGCGGCTGGGGGGAGCCCGAAGGGCGCGGGGGACGTGCAGGGTCCCGTACCCCCCGGAAGCTAGTACCCAAACGCCTCGAGCATGTCGTGCCACGAGACCATGAACGGGCTGGGCGTGAAGCACACGGCGAAGACCGCGAAGCCAAACAGCCCCAGGAGCAAACGACCGCGGCCCACCGGCTCCCGGTCGTAGAGGGTGGGCGGGTGCGGGCGCCGGCCCAGCAGCAGAAGCAGCACGGCCCACAGCAGCCAGCTCGGGCGGAGATAGAGCAACGCGAGGCAGACGACGATCCCGGCGCGGGAGATCGCGAGCGCCCAGCGGGGCCAGAGGGCATACGTCACGTGCCCGCCGTCGAGCTGCCCCACGGGCATCATATTGAGGGCCGTGACGAACAGGCCGAACCAGGCGGCCATGCCGAGCGGACCGATCGAGAGCGTCATGCCTTCGGGCGTGGGGCCCCGCAGCAGCGCCACGACCCAATTGAACAGCAGCGGCTCGCCCAGGTAGCCGGGTCCCTCGCCACCATTGACGAGTGGCGCCCAGACTCCCTCGAGCGCCCCCAAGACCAGCACGGGCAGACACACCACGAAGCCGGCCAGCGGGCCGGCGATGCCGATGTCGAAGAGCGCACGCCGCTGCGGAATCGGGGCGCGGATCCGGATGAAGGCGCCCAGCGTGCCCGCGAGTCCAAGTGGAAAAGGAATGAAGTAGGGGAGCGAGGCATCGACGCGGTAGTAGCGGCAGGCGACGTAGTGTCCCATCTCATGCGAGAGCAGGATCGCAAGCAGCGCGCCCGCCAGCTTGAGGCCAGCGAGCACGTGGATCCCGATGACCAGGTCCCCGGTAGCATCTTGCTGAGCCTGCAGGCCGCCGGTCAGGAAGCTGCTGACGGCCGTGAGCAGAAACAAGAAGAGGCTGCGAAGCAGCTCGCGACGCGGGATCGGGGGCAGCCGAGGCCGATCCCAGGTGGGGACAGCTTCGATCGGCCACGCAAACGCCTGGGGCAGGCTCACCGGCAGACTTGGAAGGCTACTGGCTCAGGTTCTGGAGGTCCTTGCCGGGCTTGAAGCGGATCGTGCGGCCCGGCGGAATCCGGACTTCCTTTCCCGTGCGTGGGTTGCGCCCGATGCCGCGCTTGCGCGGTTTCACTTGGAAGACGCCGAAGCCGCGCAACTCGATCCTCTCCCCCTTCATCATCGAGGATTTCATGGCGTCCAACACCGCCTCGACGGCCACCTCGGCCTTCACCTTGGTGATGTCGGCCGCCTTCGAAACCTCGTTGATGATGTCCACCTTGATCATGGGGATGGACCCTCCTAGTGACGATATTATAGCCCATGATTCCGATCCCCAAGGTCGCCTTGGTGGGACGGCCCAACGTCGGCAAGTCCACGCTGTTCAATCGGATCTGCGGACGGCGCAAGGCCATCACCGACGCCCGACCGGGCTCGACACGGGACCGGAACTACGCGCAGACATCGTGGCAGGGGGCGGCTTTCGAGCTGATCGATACCGGCGGGTTGCTGTTGGGCACGACCGACCCGCTGCTGGGACCCGCCGTTCAGCAGGCCGGGATGGCGATCGCCGAGGCCGACCGCGTGGTGCTCGTGGTCGACACCCGAGCGGGCCTCTTGCCCGACGACAGCGCCATCGCCGCCCAGCTCCGCCGCGCCGGGAAGTCGGTGGTCGTGGCGGTCAACAAGGCGGAGTCTCGCGACGATGGCCTGGCTGAGTTCACCCGCCTCGGCTTCGACACGCTGTTGCCGATCTCGGCCGAGCACGGGGTGGGGGTCGGAGACCTCCTCGACGCGGTGCTGGCGGGCCTGCCGCGGGCCGAGGTGGTCGAGGAAGAGCTGGCGATACGGCTGGCGCTCGTGGGTCGGCCCAACGTCGGCAAGTCGTCGCTGCTCAATCGACTCCTTGGCCAGGAGCGTGCGGTGGTGTCGCCGATCCCCGGTACCACGCGCGACTCCGTGGACAGCGTGTTCGTGCGCGGCGAGGATCGCTACGTTTTCGTGGACACGGCCGGCATCCGGCGCGTGCGCCTGCTGAAGGAGAACGTCGATCACGTCAGCGTGGTGCAGGCGCAGAAGGCGATCGACCGCTCCGACGTCGCGATCCTGGTGCTGGATGCCGAGGACGGTCTGCGGGACATGGACGCGACCATCGCCGGCCGCATCCAGGACGCCCGGCGCGGGGTCGTGATCTGCGTGAACAAGTGGGACGTGGCGCACGACCGGGCGCTCAAACAGAAGGTCTTTGAACAGGACGTGCGCGATCATCTGAAATTCCTCGCCTTTGCGCCGATCCTGTTCGTGTCCGCGAGCACCGGCCGGGGCCTCACGCCGTTGCTGGCCGCCGCCAGGCGGGTCGCGGCCGCGTGCAAGACACGCGTCACGACCGGACAGCTGAACCGGCTCCTGGCCCGGGCCTCCAAGGGCTATGCGCCGAAGGCCGCCAAGGGCGGGCATCCCGTGACCATCCTTTATGGCACGCAGGTGGGGGCCGCCCCCCCCACCTTCGTGATCTCACTCAGCCACCCGGTGGACCTGCACTTCTCCTATAAACGCTACCTGGAGAACCAGATCCGGGAGGCGTTCGGCTTCGAGGGCTCTCCCCTGATCCTGAAGGTTCGAACTCGAAAGCACTAACTCCGCATAGCTTAGGGTTTTTCTTGACATCCCCGGGCCGATTCATATAATGGTTGAAGTCTTCAAGCTAAGTACTAGTAATCACTCGATTTTGTGGGGCATGGACGCCTCCATGACCAAGGCTGACATCGCCCGGATTGTCTACGAACGGCATGGCGGCATCTCAAACCGCGAGGCAGCGCGCCTCGTGGAAGTGATTTTCGATTCGATCAAGGGTCGGCTGGGCCACGGCGAAAAGGTTCAGATCACCGGCTTCGGGACGTTCTTGATCCGCCAGAAACGGGAACGGAGAGGACGCAATCCCCAGACTGGAGAGGAGATGTTGATCAAGCCCCGCACTTCGGTCGTGTTCCGGCCCTCCAAGCTCTTCGGCGCCCCCGGCGAATAGCGCTCTTGGACCTGATGAACCCCATTGAACGCAAGGTCCCGAACAAGCTGTTCTTCAAGATCGGGGAGGTCTGCGAGATCACCGACACGCAGCCGTACGTGCTGCGCTATTGGGAGTCCGAGTTTCCAGCGCTCGCTCCGGCAAAGAACTCTTCCGGTCAGAGAATCTACCGCCGCCGCGACATCGAGACCGTGCTTCGTATCAAGGAGCTGCTCTACTCGGAGGGCTTTACCATCGCGGGCGCCAAGAAGCGCCTTGATACGGAGCTTGCGGGCCGGCCCGACACGCCGCAATCCCAGGCGGCGGCCAACCTCGACGGTGATCCGACGCGCGTAGCACTCGGACAGGTGCGCGATCAGTTGCGCGAGATTTTGACTCTCTTCGACAGGAATGATAAAAATCGCTCCTGACGCCGGATCGGGATGTAGCGCAGCCTGGTAGCGCACCTGCTTGGGGTGCAGGTGGTCGCGAGTTCAAATCTCGCCATCCCGACCAATCATCTTTTCCGCCCTCATCGCCCCGGGAGATCCCCGGGGCTTTTTGCCGATGCCCCTGATTCTCGTCACCAACGACGACGGCGTTCACGCCCCGGGCATCCGCGCCCTGGCCGCAGCTCTGCGGCCGCTCGGGGAGGTGCGGGTGGTAGCGCCTGACCGTGAAGTCTCGGCCTGCTCGCAATCGCTGACGCTCAAGCACCCGCTGCGCGTCGAGGAGATCGAGCCGGGCTACCACTCGGTCGACGGCACGCCCGCCGACTGCGTGAACCTCGCCTGCGTGAAGCTGCTCTCTCAGCATCCCGATATAGTGGTTTCCGGGATCAATCGCGGCGGCAACCTCGGCGACGACGTGTTCTATTCGGGAACCGTGGGCGGCGCTCGCGAAGGCACCTTCTTCGGCGTGCCTGCCATCGCCATCTCGCTCGCTTCCAAGGCAGAGAGCGACTACACGCATGCGGCCACCTTCGCGCATACGCTCGTCGCCGAAGTGCTGGCCAACGGACTGCCGCGCTACACACTGCTCAACGTCAACGTGCCGCTGGGAGAGCCCAAGGGCGTAGCCGTCACGGTGCAAGGCCGCCGCGAGCACCAAGGCGAGGTTCTCGAAGGACTCGACCCGCGGCGGCGCACCTACTACTGGATCGAGGAAGGCCGCGACCGTTGGGTTACCGATGAGATGTCCGACGTGCACGCGATCCGCTCCGGGCTCATCTCCGTGACGCCCCTTCAAACAGACACGACGCATCACGGTGCGCTCGCCGCCCTGCGTCCCCTGCTGGCCGGACTCGCGAAGCAGACGCGCTAGCGAAGGCGCCCCTGGGTGCTCCGCTTGTCGCGCGCGCGCGGAGCGTGATAAAGTTTCGGCTGTCGTGCCGGACCGTCGGGGCGTGGCTCAGCCTGGCTAGAGCGCTTGGTTCGGGACCAAGAAGTCGGAGGTTCAAATCCTCTCGCCCCGACCAATTTAATCAATAACTTACGAGGGCCTCGAAAGAGGCCCTTTTCGCTGTGGGTGCCAGATTGGTGCCAGCGTAATACCCGGCCGGGCCTCGGGGGCTCCTCGCGGGATACGGGGCGCAGTGCAGCGCGATCAGGCGCGGGGCAAGGTCACGGGCGCGGCCAGGAGCAGAGCCCGCCACGGGGGCGCCGGAGCAGGGGCAGGGGCAGGGCGGCCCAGGCCACCGCGTGGCCGCTTGGCGGTTCACGCGGCGCGGCTTCAGGCGTGCGCGGCGAGTTGCTGCACGCGCTGGTGCGAGATGTTGAGCAGCTCCGCGGCGTCGCGCCGGCTCAAGCGCTCCGCGAGCCGGCGCGCTACGGAGTCCGCCTGCTTCCGCTCGCGCTCGGCGCGCTCCCGCG
>JAQBHI010000017.1:0-23811 GCA_032127875.1 Acidobacteriota bacterium | reverse complement strand
CGCACGACTTCGTGGACTCCACCGGCCACGCCCACAACCCTAACTAGCCTTCGCTCGGCCAGCGCGGCGCCCTGTGGGCAGTCCGCCAGGCAGCGGAGCGCCAGATTAACCAGAAACCATTCTTTAGGCAGCGGCCGGGGCGACGGTGACGCCGAGGCGGCGGAGAGCCTGGAGGTGGATCTTGATGAGCTTGCTGCGGTCGAGCCGGTCGAAGTAGTCCGGACCGAGTTCGCGGTAGGGTTCGTGCTTGGTGAGCACGTGCCAGACGGCGATGGTGATCGCATGGGCGACCGCCAAGATGGCCCGCTTGGGTCCCCGCCTGCGCGCGATCCGCCGGAATAGAGTCGCGAGGTAGGTGTCTTGTTGTCGGCTGGCGCACCAGGCGGCTTCCACCAAGGCCGTCTTGTACCAGAGGTTGCCTTTGCGAATTCGGCCGGATTTGTGTTTGCCCGCGCTCTCGTTGTTACCAGGGCAGATTCCGACCCAAGAGGCGAGGTGGGACGCCGACGGAAAGCGCGTCATGTCCACACCCGCTTCGGCCAGGATGACCTGACCGTTGCGTTCACCCACCCCCGTGATCGTCCGCACCAGACTCAGTTCGAGGACAAAAGGGCTCAGGCATTCCTCGATCCGAGAGTCGCATTCCGCGATGTGACGATCCAGCTCTTCAACGTGGGCGAGAATCTGCCCGACCAGAAACCCATGGTGCTCACTAAAACGACCAGTCAGGGCCCGGGCCAGATCCTCACGCTTGTTGCGTAGCGTGCCCTTGGCCAGCTCCGCCAAGACCTCGGCGGAGCGCTCCCCCGACACCAGAGCCTTGAGCATGGCCCGGCCCGAAGCCCCCAAGACGTCTGTCGCTACACTCGACAGCTTGATGTTTGCCGTCTCCAAGACCTTCTGGATCCGGTTCGCTTCCGAAGCCCGCGCCTGAATCAGAACCTTGCGGTAGCGCGTCAAGTCTCGAAGCTCCCGAAACGCCTGTGGCGGAATGAAGCTGCTTCGCAACAGTCCGTGTTCCAGCAGATCCGCCAGCCACTCGCAGTCCCGCACGTCCGTCTTGCGACCGGGAACCACTTTGACGTGGTGTGCATTCACCAGCACCACCTCGCACACCGACTCGACCACGTTGAACACCGGCCGCCAGTAAACTCCCGTCGACTCCATCGCAAAGTGCGTGACGCCCACCTCCATCAGCCACTCCGCAAGCGCCTCCAGCTCCCCCGTCGTCGTCCCAAAAGTCCGAACCTCGCTGATTCGCTCTCCCTCCGACCCAGGATAGCGGCGACAGACCACGATCCTCCGCTTGTGCACGTCGCCTCCCGCACACCGTTCGTAGACAGTGCGCATCGCTCCTCCTTCGGGCCGGGAGGCGTCGCTGCGGCTAAGAGATTAACCAGCGTGCTCCCATTCGGTGGGGCAACATGTCAGGGTGCCTGATGCGACGCCCAGGTCATATTCACTCGCGGGCTTTGCAGCACCAAATCAAAACCCGACCTCACCCAGCCTGCCCATAGTTTCATCCACATGGGTGGCCGAAGGCCATGGGCCTATTCACTCGGGCGCGCAGCGGCTTGGGGGGAGCCCGAAGGGCGCGCGGGGCTTGGGTCAGTACCCCCCCCGATCTTCCTACGGCTCGAAGCCCAGGGCGATCTCGACTCCATCGAGGCGGCGCAGCCGCACGCCGGTCTCCTCGTCGGCGGCGAGGAGCGTGAAGCCCTCGGCGCTCTCCCCGACCTCCAGGAGCGTCATCTCACCGTGAATCACCAGGGCCACGCGGGCGGTGCCGGCCTTCTCCACAAACCCTACCAGCCGGACTGGCTCCGGCAAGGACGACTCCGCGTCGGGTAGCTCCAGGATCGTGTCCCGGGAGACGACTGGGGCGGGCGCTGCTACCGGCGTGGCGGCGTATTCGAAGGGGCTGCGCCTGAGCTCCAGAACCGGGGGTGCGGCCGTCTGTGCGGTGGCCGGCTCGGGCAGGCTCCGTGCCGCGCGCGGCGCGAGCGGCGGGGAGACCCGGGGACCGCTGCCGAGCGCCAGCGTAATGGCGGTGAGACCGAGCCCCGCCGCGGCGAGAAGCGCGACCCGCTTCCTCACGATCCCCCCAGCAGCCGGGCGCCGTCGATATCGATGACGACCTCGGCATCACGTGGCACGAGGCGCACCCGCTCGAGCACCACGCCGCGCTTCGTCGTGAGATCGGCGGAGAGCCATGAGGCATCCACGAGCGAGCCGCGTGCCGAGAGTCGCAGCGTCGCTCCAATCGGCGCCCGGCCTGCTGCGACGGCCAGGCGGACGCCCGAAACGCCGGCCTCGCGAAGCGACGCCACGGCATCGCGACGCAGGCGGGTGACCGGGTCCGCGTCACCGGGCGCGGCCGCGAGTATCGAAGCCATGGCCTGCTGGCGGCGAGTCTCGCGTCGCTCGGCGACGGCCAGTTGCTGGGCCGCCTCGCGGCGCTCGTCACGCGCGCGCCGGTACGCGTCCCCGAGGCCTGCCGCCTCCCTCTGCGCCGGCATGGCGACGAAGAGGCGCAGCCCGAGCGCGGCGAGCAGGAGCAGCAGCGCAAGCAGACGGGAACTCACGATCCCTGCCCGCGCCAGGTCATGCTCACGTGCGCCCGGAGTTCTCCGTCACGCTGTTCCTCACCCGGCCGCAGCGCGGTGAAGTGCGGCGAGCCGGAGAGCCGATCGAGGAACTCGTCCCAGGCCCCCGCCGTGCGCGCCTCCACCTCGAGATCCACCGCGACGACGTCCCCGTAGCCGAGGCTCACGGAGCGAAGCCGCACCTGGTCCGGCAAGAGGCTGGTGATTTCGGCCAGGATCAGCACTGGCGGCGCGGCGGCGGTCAGCTCGAGCCGCGAGGCGAGGCGCTCGCCGTCGCCGAGTCGCCGCGCCCCGCGCGAACGCAGACGTGCCCGAGCCGAGTTCACGTCGGAGCGCATGTCGGTGAGTGCCGCTCGTACGCTGCCAAGTTCGCCTCGCGCCCGCACGGCGCCCCAGGCGGAAGCCAGAAGCGTTGCGCCGGCCAGGCCCACGAGGATCACGTCCGCGAGCGTCCGGCGCGACTCCCGACGTGTCCGGAAATCCATCACGGGAGCGCCACCCCCAGCCACGGGATCTCGGCCGCTTCCACCGGCAGGCCCGCACCCTCGGCGTGCCAGCCGAGCTCGGCGCGAAGACCGCTGGCCGACAGCTCCCGGGCCAGGACGCGCGCTCCAGGCCCGACGACCCGCACGCGGGGCGCGACACCGTCCCCGGCCAGCGTGGCCGTCCGCGTCACCTCGGCGCGCAGCCGGTCGGCCTCCTCGGGTCCGCTGTCGCGCCGCCGGCTGCGGAAGACCTGCAGCGACCCGTCCCGATGCGCAGCGAGGCTCACCGCCGCGTCGCCGAGGATCACGTCGACCGTGGAACCGGCCTCGGGGCGGAGCCGCAGCAGGCCATCGAGCGCGGCCATCGAAGCGACGTCCACACGCTCGACACGGACGCCTGCGGACGCGGCCAGCGTCTCGTAAGCCTCGACTACGAGGCGGCGGATGGCGACGCCGAGGAAGCGTCGCCCGCCCAAGGGCCGGATATCGACGATCGCCTCGGCCGCCGGATACGGCAGGCCGGGTCCGAGCTTGAAGCGCGCCTGCTCGAGCGGAGCGACTCCCTGGACCGCTTCGAAGACTAGGCCACGCGCGACTCCGTCCGGCAGCACCAGCGTCGCACCCCCGCGCGCACTCCCAAGCGCCTCCAGAAGGCGCATGACGACCGCGTGCACGACCTCAGGTTCCGCCAGGTTGTTGTCGGTGGGCGAAGGGACGAGTGCACCCGGGCTGAGCTCGATCCGGGCCACGCTGGCGATCCGCGGCCCCGCAAGACTCCGCGCGAGGCTCGCGCCGGACACGGCGCCCGCATCCAGCGCGATGAGCGGTCTCAAGCGAGCCCACGCCATCCTCCGATTATAGACCCCGGCGCTCGGAGCGCGCCCCGCTTGCCGCTCGCTGCGCCCGCGATCTATGATCCGCGACGCTACCAGCGATGGAGGCTCAGGGGGTTTCATGAAGGTCTACGAAGCGCCTGGCATTCGGAACGTGGCCGTGGTCGGGCATGGCGGCTCGGGCAAGACCTCGCTCGTCTCCTGCCTGCTATTCGACATGGGCGCCGTCAACAGGCTGGGGCGCGTGGACGACGGAACCACGGTGACCGACTTCGATCCCGACGAGATCGAGCGGAAGATCAGCCTGCAGACCGCTCTCGCCTTCGGCGAGTGGAAGAAAATCAAGATCAACCTGCTCGATGCCCCGGGCTACGCGAACTTCCTGTCCGAGGCCCGTGCAGCATTGCGCGTGGCCGACGCCGCGCTCGTGGTCGTGGACGCGGTTGCGGGTGTCGAGGTCCAGACCGAGAAGGTCTGGCGCTACGCCGAGGAGTACGGCCTGCCCCGGATCCTGGTCGTGAACCGCATGGACCGGGATCGCGCGTCGTTCGCACGCACGCTCGGGTCGCTCGAGCGCAGCTTCGGCCGCAGTGTCGTGCCCGTGGCGATCCCGCTTGGCGAGGAGAAGGACTTCGTGGGCATCGCCGATCTGCTGGCCTACCGGGCCGACGTCTACCAGGACGATCAGAGTGGCAAATTCCAGCAGGTAGACGTGCCGAACGAGTTCAAGACGGCCGCGAGCGAGGCGCTCGCGAAACTCATCGAGATGGTAGCCGAGACCAGCGAGTCGCTGCTGGAGGTGTTCCTGGAGCAGGGCACGCTTCCCCACGACGACCTGGTGAGCGGCCTGCGCGACGCGGTCATTGCGGGCAAGCTGTTCCCGGTCTTCCCGCTCTCGTCGCAGCGCAACGTGGGCTTGCAGCCGCTGCTCGACGACATCGTGGACCTGCTTCCCTCGCCCGCCGATCGGGGCGAGGTGGCGGGCACCGACCCGGTGCGCAAGGCCGAGAGCCTCCGCAAGCCCGCCGCCAGCGAGCCCTTCTCGGCGTTCGTCTTCAAGACGCTCGCCGATCCCCACGCGGGCCGCATCAGCCTGTTCCGCGTCTACTCGGGCACGTTCAAGTCCGACAGCACGGTCCACAACGCGTCGCGAGACGTCCCCGAACGCGTCGGCCATCTCGAGTTGCGCCAGGGCAAGACACCAACCCCGGTGCCCGAGATCCAGGCCGGCGACTTGGGCGCTGTGGCCAAGCTCAAGGAAACACAGACGAGCGACACGCTGAGCGACAAGGCGCATCCCATCGTGTATCCGCCCATCGTCTTCCCGGAGGCCGCGACCACCTTCGCGATCGAGCCTAGGACCCGCGGCGACGACGACAAGATCTCGATCGCGCTGCACCGTGTGATGGAGGAAGACCCGGTGGTGCGCTTGTCACGCGACGCCCAGACCCACGAGATGCTGCTCTCCGGCGTAGGCCAGCTCCACATCGAAGTGGTGGTCGCGAAGCTCAGAAAGCGCTTCAAGGTGGAGGTGAACCTCAAGAAGCCGAAAATCCCCTACCGCGAGACGATCAAGGCCGCGGCTGAGGGCCATGGGCGCCACAAGAAGCAGACCGGCGGCCACGGCCAGTTCGCCGATTGCAAGATCCGCGTGAAGCCCCTGCCGCGCGGCTCGGACTTCCAGTTCGTGGACGACATCTTCGGCGGTTCGATCCCGAAGAACTACATTCCGGCGGTCGAAAAGGGCATCCGGGAGGCGCGCCTGCGGGGCCTGATCGCGGGCTATCCGATGGTGGATTTCCAGGTCGAGCTCTACGACGGGCAATACCACGACGTGGACTCTTCGGAGATGGCCTTCAAGATCGCGGGCTCGCTGGCGTACAAAGACGCCGTGGCGAAGAGCCGGCCGACACTGCTCGAACCGGTGATGAGCGTCGAGATCGCGGTGCCCGAGGAGTACGCGGGGGCGGTGATGGGAGATCTTTCCAGCCGGCGCGGGCGTCCGCAAGGAATGGAACCCAAGGGCTCCTTGCAGGTAATCAAAGCCGAGGTGCCCATGTCGGAGATGCTGTCGTACGACGCGGACCTCACCTCGATGACGGGAGCGCGGGGCTCGTATCACATGGAGATGTCACACTACGACGAAGTGCCCGGACACCTCCAGGACAAGGTCGTGGCGGCAGCCAAGGCGGAGCACGACGAGCACCACAAGGCCGCGGAATAGCGGAGAATAGAAAGCATGGGACTTCGCCTTCTTCGCCTCCTCCTCGGGCTCCTCGCCCTCGGCCTGGCGGCGGGCGCATCGCTCGCCGAGGACGCCCCCAAGGTCGCTGGCCGGGACGTGCCGCCGCCCAAGCGTACGCGCACGGTGCTGCCAGGCTATCCGCCGGAGGCCCAGGCCCAGGGTCTCCACGGAATCGTGATCCTGGAGCTGATCATCGACACGCAGGGCCGCGTGGTCGATGTCACGGTGGTACGCAGCGTGCCCCCGTTCGACGAGGCCGCGACGCTTGCGGTCAGGAAGTGGGAATACGAGATCACGAAGCTCGACGGGAAACCGGTGAGCGTGCTGCTCACCGTGCCGATCACCTTTGCGCTGCGGCTGCCCGAGGTCTCGCGCCAGGAAGGCATTCCCGAGTTGCGTCAGGGCGCGACGCCCGCGTATCCGAGCGCCAAGGGCGGCGGCCAGGTCACGACGCAAATCACCATCGATGCCGATGGGCGCATTGCTGACGCGCTAGTGACCGAGGGCGAAGGCGTGTGGGCCGACGCGGTGCTCCAAGCGCTGAGGACGTGGCGCTTCGCTCCGATCGACGAGCCGATGGTCTACGCCTTCCGGCTCGAGGCCGAGTTCCAGCCGGCCCGAGCCGATCGCCCGCAAAAGGTTGCGCTGCGGCTGTCCGGTCTGCACAAGACGGCTATCGCGGAGCCCCCGTCGGATCCGGAAGCCCCGACGACAACCACAGCAGGTCCGGAGGGCACGCCGGCCCCAGCGGCGCCTGTCCCAGCGGCTCCCGCAACCGATGCACTTGCGAACGCACCGGCAGTGGCGACCGCTCCTGCCCCGGCCGTTTCGGGACCGGCGACAATTCCTCCGCCCACGGCCACGGCTCCTTCGGCGAGCCAGCCGGTCGCGCCCGCGCCCGGAGAGCCTAGCCCTGCCAAGGCAGCGCAGCCTCCAACGGAAGTGCTTGCAGTCCCGCCACCACCGGTGGCGCCACCGCCTCCACCGGGCCTGCCGGGCGTCTCCGCCGTCGAGGGCGTCTCGCTTTCCCTCGGTGTGCCCGACCTTGTTACCGGTCGGCGGCCCTCGCCGCCCCCGTTCGCGCGCTTGGCCGGGGAGTACGGAGCGGTCGACGTCAAGTTCGCGGTAAACGCCGCGGGCAAGGCGGCCGTACTTACGGTCGATGGGCCACCGCTGCTCAAGCCCGCTGCGGAGGTCACAATCGGGTCGTGGAACTTCCGCCGCATTACCGCGGAGCGTTTGTACCTCACGGCAACAGTGACCTACCGGGCTGAAGGCGCCCAGGCCAGTGTGGCTCTGACGCCGGTCGGGGCAGTGCCCTCCGCAGCGCCGCCGACGACCCCCGCTGCGACACCTGTGCCCTCGCCGGTCCAGTAGCAACGCGCTGGATGCATCGGCGTCCAACGCAGACGGTCTCTAGGGGCCTGGGTCGGCGTACGTCGCTAATGCGAGGGTTCAGGGGGCTAGGACCAACGCCGACGCCCGAACACTCGACCTCGCAGGGATATCTGACGCGCTGGCTCGCGCGCTTATTATCGGAATCGCCCATCGCTCCTCCGGCCAACCCGGGCAACTCCGGATCTCCAGGATCCCACGTCTAGCCGAGCCAACGGCCTCGTGGTGAGGCCAGATACGAAAGGGGCAGGCGCTCGAGGCCTGCCCCTTCGAGGACCGCACTGAGCGGAACCCCCGGCTACTCTGCGGCTTTCTCGGCCTTCGCTTTCTTGGGCGCCTTGCGCTTCGGCTTGGCTTCGGCCGCTGCGGGCTTGCCCTTCGGCGCGCCTTCCTTCTTCGCGACCTTGTCCTCCGGGGTCGCGGCCTTGTACTCGGAACCCAGCAGCTCGACGATGGCCATCTCGGCGTTGTCGCCGTGACGGGTGCCGAGGCGGAGGATCCGGGTGTAGCCGCCCGGGCGCGTGGCGAAACGCGCACCGAGGCTGTCGAACAGCTTCTTGACGATGCTCTCGTCCTTGATATCGCGCAGCACCTGGCGGCGTGCGTGAAGGCGGCCCTCCTCGCGCTTGGCGAGCGTGATCAGCTTCTCGGCGTACGGCCGAAGCTCCTTGGCCTTGGCGAGCGTCGTCTGGATGCGCTCGCGATCGAACAGGGCCGTCGCGAGGTTTCGCAGCAGCGCCTTGCGATGGGGCGTGGTGCGCCCGAGTTTTCGAAACCCGACTCTGTGTCTCATAGTCCCTAGTGGCAGGGGTCGCGTGCGCCGAACGCACCCCCCGCTCTCCCTGTAGCCTTGGCGCCGGAAACGAGTTCGGCGCCTGGCTGCCTACTGGTTCAGCGCCTGCGGGTAGTTGTCGAGCTTCATGCCGAGCGAGAGCCCCATGTTCGTGAGGATCTCCTTGATCTCATTCAGCGACTTGCGGCCGAAGTTCTTGGTCTTGAGCATCTCACCTTCGGTCTTCTGCACGAGCTCACCGATGGTCTTGATGTTGGCGTTCTTGAGGCAATTGTAGGAGCGAACCGAAAGCTCCATCTCGTCGACGCTCTTGCCGAGCTTTTCCCACCAGATCTCGCGATTGGCCGGATCCATCTCGACCGCCGTCTCTTCGGCCGTCTCGTCCTCGTCGATGTTGATGAAAATCGTGAGGTGGTCCTTCATCAGCTTCGAGGCGAGGCCAACCGCGTCGCGCGGCGAGACGGCGCCGTTCGACCAGACCTCGATGGTGAGCTTCTCGTAGTCGGTCGCCTGGCCGACGCGGGCGTTCTCGACGAAGTAGTTGACCTTCTTGATAGGCGAGTGGACCGAATCCACGGGGATCCAGCCGATCGAGAGGTCCTCGTCGAAGTTCTTGTCGGCAGAGACGTAACCGCGTCCGGGCTTGACGCGCATCTCGATCGCCAGCGTCGAGTTGTTGCCGAGCGTTGCCACGTAGGCCTCCGGGTCGAGGATCTCGATGTCGGGATCGGACGTGATGTCCCTGGCCCGTACCTCGCCCGCCTGTGAGGTCTTCAGCACCAGCGTCTTCGAGTGATCGACGTGCATCTTGAGCGGGATGCGCTTCAGGTTGAGGATCAGATCGGTGGTGTCCTCCATCGCCCCGGGGATCGGGGAGAACTCGTGGAGAACGCCCTCGACGCGGACGGCCGTGATCGCGGCGCCCTCGATAGACGAGAGCAGCACGCGTCGCAGCGAGTTACCGACGGTCGTGGCGAAGCCCCGCTCGAACGGTTGGGCATGGAAGCGACCGTAGTGGTCGGTCAGGCTCTCCCGGTCGACCTCGAGCCGCTTCGGCTTCTGGAAGCCTTTCCAAAGCATCTTCTTAATGTCCTCTCTTCTCTTACTTCGAGTACAGCTCGACGATCAGCTGTTCCTGGATCGGGAAGTTCACGTCGTCGCGCGCCGGCAACGACAGGATCTTCCCCTTCATCGCAGTGGAATCGAGCTCCAGCCACTTCGGCACGCCGCGTCCCTTGACGGATTCGACCGAGGCGGCCACCAGCACGTTCTTCGAGGCCGAGGGCGCGAGCGAGACCATGTCCCCCACCTTGACCTGGTACGAGGGGATGTTCACGCGCCTGTCGTTGACACGGACGTGGCCGTGGCGCACGAGCTGGCGTGCCTGGGCCTGGGATGCGCCGAAGCCCAGCCGGTAGACTACGTTTGCGAGGCGCCGCTCCAGCTTCTGCAGCAGGATCTCGCCCGCGACGCCCTTCTCCTGGGTGGCGCGCTTGAAGGTGAGTGCGAACTGCCCTTCCAACATGCCGTAGAGGCGCTTCACCTTCTGTTTCTCACGCAACTGCAAGCCGTAGCCCTGCACCTTCGTCTTCACGCGTCCGCCCTTGCCATGCTGGCCGGGGGCGTAGTTGCGCTTCTCGATCGCGCACTTCTCGGTGAAGCAGCGGTCCCCCTTCAGGAACAGCTTGATGCCCTCGCGGCGGCAGAGCCGGCAGACCGAACCGATGTATCTCGCCACAGTAATGCTCCCTTAGACCCGACGCCGCTTGGGCGGCCGGCAACCGTTATGCGGAATCGGCGTGACGTCGCGGATCGACTTGATCTCGATCCCGATCGCCTGCAGGGCGCGAATCGCCGATTCGCGGCCGCTCCCCGGACCCTTGACGCGAATGTCGACCGAGCGCAGCCCCGAATCCTTAGCGACGGTGGCGCAGGTGGTAGCCGCCTGCTGGGCGGCGAAGGGCGTGCCTTTGCGTGAACCCTTGAAGCCCAGCGTCCCCGACGAAGACCACGCTACCACGTTCCCCTCGAGGTCCGTGATCGTGACATGCGTGTTGTTGAAGGAGGCGTGGATGTGCACGATGCCGTGCACCACGTGCTTCTTGTCCTTCTTGCTCTTCTTCGGCGAAGCGACCTTCTCGGGCTTCTCCGTCTTGTCGGCCTTGTCGGCCTTCTCGGTCTTGTCTGTCGTCGTCATGCTCGTCTCCTACACCTTCGGTGCGGCGGGCTTGGCCCGGACCAGGCCGCGGCGCGGTCCCTTGCGCGTACGGGCGTTCGTATGGGTCCGCTGGCCCCGGACCGGCAGGCTGCGGCGGTGGCGCAGGCCGCGATACGCGCCCACCTCCATCAGCCGCTTGATGTTCATGGCGGTTTCCTTGCGGAGGTCGCCTTCGATGCCGCCCTCGACTTCGATCGTCTTCGCGATCTTGGACACCTCCTCCTCGGAGAGATCCTTGACGCGGACAGAGGCGTCGATGCCGGCCTTCTTCAGGATCGAACTGCTGCGCGCGACCCCGATCCCGTAAATGTACGTGAGGGCGATCTCGATCCGCTTTTGACGCGGAAGGTCGACGCCTGCGATGCGTGCCATGCTCTACCCCTGCCTCTGCTTGTGCTTCTGGTTCGCGCAGATGATCCGCACCACACCCTGGCGCCGGACCACCTTGCACTTCACGCAGATCTTCTTGACCGACGACCTTACCTTCACGTTGCTTACCTCATGACCTACGCCGGACGATACGCCCGCGCGTCATGTCGTACGGCATAAGTTCCACCACCACCCCGTCCCCGGGGCGAACACGCGTCAGAGCCTGCGCACTCCCCGAGAGATGGGCCGTCACCACTGCGCGGCTCTCGTTCTCGAGCTCGACACGGTAGAGCGCGCCCGGCAGCGCCTCCGCCACGCGGCCGTTCACCTCGAGCCCGCGTGGCGCATCAGGCATGGCTCGCCTGCGCTGGCGCGTACGGATACGGGTCCGAAAGGACCCACGGGCCAGCCTCGGTGATCGCGACCGACAACTCGAAGTGGGCCGAGAGGCTGCCGTCCACCGTGACCGCCGTCCAGTCGTCGGCGAGGACGCGCACCTCGGGCCCGCCGACGTTGAGCATCGGCTCGATGGCGAGGCACATGCCCGCGACCAGCCGTTCACGGCGGCCCGCCGGCCCGTAGTTCGGAACCTGCGGCTCTTCGTGGAGGTTCGCGCCGATGCCATGGCCGACGAACTCGCGCACCACCGAGTAGCCGTTCGCTTCGGCGTGTTGCTGGACAGCGTGGCCGATGTCGCCCACGCGCTTGCCGGGCCAGCATTGAGCGATCCCGGCGCGGAGCGACTCCTCGGTGACCTTCAGCAGCCGTGCGGCCGCGGGGCTCGCATCGCCCACCGGCACGCTCCGCGCTGCGTCGCCGTAGAAGCCGTCGACGATGCAGCCTAGATCGAGGCCGACGATGTCGCCGTCTCGCAGCTTGCGCGGGCCGGGGATGCCGTGGACCACTTCCTCGTTGACCGATATGCACAGCGTCGCCGGGTAGCCGCGATAGCCCAGAAAGGCCGACTTTGCGCCTGCCTTGCGGATCTCGTCGTGAGCGATCCTGTCGAGCTCCTTCGTCGGAACCCCGGGTTTCGCCGCCGCGGCCAGCACCCCGAGGGTGTCGACCACGATAGTGCAGGCGCGGTGCATCTTCTGGAGCTCGGCCCACGATTTCTGGACGCTCACGAGCGTTCTCCCAGGATCTCGACGAGCTCCGTGAACACGACGGCCGCCGGCCGATGGCCGTCGACGTGGTGGAGGCGCGCGTGGTTCTTGTAGTGCTCGATGAGCGGCTTGGTGCGCTCGTCGTACTCCTGGAGCCGGTGCGCGACGACCGCCTCCTTGTCGTCTTCACGCTGCACCAGCGGCGTCGAACACCGGTCGCACAGGCCCGCCTGCGCCGGCGGGTTGAAGTCGACGTGATAGGTCAATTGGTCCTTCGGGCACCAGCGGCGCCCCGAGAGCCGGCGCATCAGCTCCTCGCGCGGGACCTCGATGTCGAAAACGTAGAAACGGTCCTCGGCCTCGCTCCCGGCGATCTCCTCGAGCCCAAAGGCCTGCGGCAGGGTGCGCGGAAAGCCGTCGAGGATATAGCCGTTCGCGCAGTCCTGACGGGACACTCGTTCGCGAATCAGGGCGATGAGGAGGTCGTCTGGGACGAGCTGACCCTTCTCCATGATCGGGGCCACGAGTTGGCCCAGCGACGTGCCTTCGCTGATCGCCTGCCTCAACATGTCCCCCGTCGAGATGCGCGGAAGCTCTCGTTCCGCGGCGAGACGCGCGGCCTGCGTGCCCTTCCCCGCTCCCGGAGAGCCGAGGAAGATGATCCGAGTCGGTCCGCCTGACATCGCAAGCGCGCTACCTCCGCCCACGAATCCTCCGGCCGCCCTTGCCCCCGAAGCCATCGTAGTGCCGCATGACCAGCTGGGCCTCGATCTGGGCCACCGTGTCCATCGCGACGCCGACGACGATGAGGAGCGACGTTCCGCCGAAGTAGAAATTGAGCCCCAGGCCCCGCGTGACCCAGTCGAGGTTGTTCTGGGTGAGAAAATTGTCGAGCGGGATGCCGATCACCGGAATCGGGTCGACGCGGAAGCCCGCGATCAGGAACTCGGGCAAGAGCGCCACGATCGCGAGGTAGACGGCCCCGCCGAAGGTGATGCGGGCCAGGATGTGATCGAGGTGCTCCGCAGTCTTCTTGCCAGGACGGATCCCCGGGATGAAGCCACCGTATTTCCGCATGTTCTCGGCGACGTCGTCGGGATTGAATACGATCGCCGTGTAGAAGTAGCAGAAGAAGATGATGAAGGCGACGTAGAGCAGGTTGTAGAGCGGCATCGACCAGCGCAGTTGGTCCGAGACGGCCTGCATCCAGGGGTTGTTGGCCTCGAAGAAGGACGCGATCGTCTGCGGGAAGGCGATGATCGAGGAGGCGAAGATCACCGGGATCACGCCGCTGGTATTGACGCGCAGCGGCAGGTGCGTCGACTGGCCGCCGTACATGCGCCTGCCCACCACGCGCTTCGCATACTGCACGGTGATGCGCCGCTGGCCGCGTTCCACGAAGACGATGATCCCGATCACGAGCACCATCATCGCCACCAGCACCAGCGCTGCTAGCAGCGACAACTCGCCGCGCGCGACCTTCTGGCCGGTGTCGATCAAGCCGCCCGGGAACCCCACGACGATGCCCGCAAAGATGATCAAGCTCATGCCGTTGCCGATGCCGCGGTCGGTGATCTGCTCGCCCAGCCACATGATGAAGGCCGTGCCCGTCGTGAGCGTGAGCACGCACATCAGCTTGAAGGCGAGCCCGGGGTGGTCCACGATGTGGAACTGGTCCTGGAGCGTCATGCGCTCCAGGTAGGCGGCGATGCCCAGCGACTGGATGATCGACAGCAGCACCGTGCCGTAGCGCGTGTACTGCGTGATCTTGCGCCGGCCCAGCTCGCCTTCCTTCGACAGCTTCTCGAGGTAGGGCCACACCACCGTGAGCAGCTGCAGGATGATCGAAGCCGAGATGTACGGCATGATGCCGAGCGCGAAGACCGTGACCTTCCCGAGGTTGCCCCCCGAGAACATGTCGACGAGGCCCATCCAATTGCCACGGTTCTGCTCGAAGAAGTCGATCAGCGCCTTCGAGTTGATGCCGGGCGTCGGGACGTGAGCCCCCAGGCGGTAGACGCCGAGCAGACCGAGGGTGAACAGCACCCGCCTGCGCAGGTCCGGAATCTCCCAGATGTTCTTGAGGCTCTGCAGCATTTGCCCTAGCTCTTCGCCAGAACCTCGGCCTTGCCGCCGAGGGAGGCGATCTTCTCCTGTGCCTGCGCGCTGAAACGGTGCGCCTGTACCGTCAGGGCTTTCGTCAGGTTGCCCTTGGCCAGCACCTTCACGCCGTCCATCAGCTTCTTGATCATGCCCTTCTCGAGCAGCACCTGCGGGGTCACGATGGTGCCGGCCTCGAAGGCCTCCAGCGTGCCCAGGTTCACGTAGGCGAATTCCTTCTTGAAGCGGGCATTCGAGAAGCCGCGCTTCGGGATGCGGCGGTGCAGCGGCATCTGGCCGCCCTCGAAACCGATGCGGTGGCGATAGCCGCTGCGGCTCTTGTGGCCCTTCTCGCCGCGCGTCGAGGTCTTGCCCATGCCGCTGCCGGGGCCACGGCCCACGCGCTTGCGGCTGCCGGTCGCGCCCTTCGCGGGCTTTAGATTGTCGAGAGCCAAGTTCGTCCCCCTAGTTCACGATCGCCACGAGGTGCGGGACCTTCTTCACCATCCCACGGACCTCAGGCGTGTCGATCCGCTCGACGACCTGGTGCATGCGACGCAGGCCCAGGCCGCGCACGGTCGCGCGCTGCTTCTCCGGGCAGCCGATTACGCTGCCGATCATCTTGACCTTGATCGTACCGGTGGCCTTGCTGGGCTTCTTTGCCTTGGTGACCATGGCCTCTCCTAGACCTGTGCCGGCGCCACCGGGGCCTTCTTGTCCTCGGTCCCGAGCACTTCGGCGACCGTCTTGCCGCGCAGCCGCGCCACGCGCTCAGGCTGCTTCAGCCGGAGCAGCGCGTCGATCGTGGCCTTCACTACGTTGTGGGCCGTGGTGGAGCCAAGACTCTTGGTCAGGATGTTCTGGATGCCCGCGGCAGTGATCACCGCACGCACCGGGCCGCCGGCGATCACGCCCGTGCCCTCGGAGGCCGGCTTCAGCAGCACGCTCCCGGCGCCGTAGTAGCCGGTGACCGTGTGCGGGATGGTCGCGCCCTTCTCGGTGATCGGCACGCGGAAGACGTTCTTCTTCGCTGCCTCGACGCCCTTCTTGATGGCCGAGGAAACCTCGCGAGCCTTGCCCATGCCGTAGCCCACGTAGCCGTGGCCGTCACCGATCACGACCAAAGCGCTGAAAGACAAGTTCTTGCCGCCCTTCACGACCTTGGTGACGCGGTTGATCGCGACCACCTGGTCCTTGAGCTCCAGGCTCCCGATGTCGACCTTCTCGCTCACATGCTTCATCGGTTCCTTCTCTAGAACTTGAGGCCGCCCTCGCGGGCGGCGTCGGCCAACGCTTTCACGCGGCCGTGGTACTGGAAACCCCCGCGGTCGAACACGACCGCCTCGACGCCCTTCTCCTTGGCGCGCGTGGCGATCAGCGAGCCCACGGCCTTGGCCGCGGCTACGTTGCCACCGCGCTCCATCTGGGCCTTCAGGGTCTTGTCCAGGGACGAGGCCGCGCACAGCGTCTTGCCCGCCTCGTCGTCGATGACCTGGGCGTAGATGTGGGTCTGGCTGCGGAACACGGCTAGGCGCGGCCGCTGCGTGGTCCCCGACAGCTTCTTGCGGATGCGGTTCCGGATCCGGGTCCGGATGTCTTCCTTGGTCTTGATCTTCATTTACTTCGCCCCGGTGCCCGTGGCGCCGGCCTTACCGGCCTTCTTCTTCAGGACCTCGCCCACGTAGCGGATCCCCTTCTGCTTGTAGGGGTCGGGCTTGCGCAGCCCACGGATTTCGGCCGCCACCTGACCGACTTGCTGCCGATCGATCCCCGAGACCACGACGTGGGTCTGTTTGTCCACCGCGATCTTGATCCCCGCGGGGACCTTGAACTCGACCGGGTGGGAGTAGCCGAGGGCGAAGACGACCTTCTGCCCTTCGACCGCCGCCTTGTAACCGACGCCGACGATGTCGAGTTCCTTGCTGAAGCCCTCGGTCACGCCCTTGATGGCGTTCTGGGCGAGGGCGCGCGCCAGCCCATGGAAGGCGCGCTGCTGGCGCTCGTCGTTCGTGCGGGCGCAGACGAGCTCCGTGCCCTCGATCGCGAAGCTGATGCCCGGCGGCACCGGCGTCTCGAGCTTGCCCTTCGGGCCCTGCACGCTAAGCGCCGTCTTCGAGACGCTCACCTTCACGTCCTTGGGGATGGCGATGGGTTTTCTACCGACGCGAGACATGAACTCTCCTTACCAGACGTTGAAGAGAATCTCGCCGCCCACGCCTTCGCGGGCTGCGCTCTTACCGGTCATTAGCCCGCGCGAGGTGGAGAGCACGTTGATGCCCAGGCCGCCGTAAACGCGGGGGATTTCTCCCTTCCCGCAGTAGATGCGGCAACCGGGACGGCTGACACGCTGCAGATCGGTGATGACCCGCTCCATGCCGGGGCCATACTTCAAGTAGACCCGCAGGACGCCCTGTTTCTCGTCCTGGGTCACCTTGTAGTTGTTGATGTAGCCCTCGTCCTTGAGAACGCGGGCGATCTCCGACTTCAGCTTCGAAGATGGCACGTCCACCTTCTGAAGCTTGGCCCGGACGCCGTTCCGGATGCGGGTGATCATGTCCGCGATGGGATCGGTCATGTTCATGGTTCGTTTTTCCTCTTGGCCTCGCCTACCAACTGGCTTTGATGACGCCGGGGATCTCCCCGGCGAGAGCCAGCTTGCGGAAGCAGATGCGGCACATCTCGAATTTCCGGAGGTAGGCGCGGGGCCGACCACACTGGCGGCAACGCGTATACCCGCGGACCGCGAACTTCGGCTTCCGCTGGGACTTGGCAATGAGCGACGTCTTCGCCACTTCCTCCCCTCCTCTACTGGTTCCGGAACGGCATGCCGAGGGACTGGAGCAAGAGCTTCGACTCCTCGTCGGTCCTGGCCGTCGTCACGAAGGTCACGTTCATGCCCCGCAGCTTCTCGACCCTGGAATAGTCGATCTCGGGGAACAGGATCTGGTCCTTGAGGCCCAGGGTGTAGTTCCCGCGGCCATCGAAGGCGCTCGTCGCCAGCCCGCGAAAGTCGCGGACGCGCGGCAGCGCCACGTTGAAGAGCCGGTCGCAGAATTCGTACATCCGGTCGCCGCGCAGCGTCACCGTGGCCGCGATGGGCATGCCCTGGCGGAGCTTGAAGGCCGCCACCGACTTGCGCGCGCGCCGCATGGCGGGCCGCTGGCCGGTGATCTTGCCGAGCTCCTCCATGGCCGCGTCGAGCACCTTGATGTTCTGGGTGGCCTCGCCGACGCCCATGTTGACCACGACCTTGGTCAGGCGCGGCACCGCCATGATGGACGAGTAGCTCCGCTCCTTCATGAGCCGCGGAACGATTTGCTTGTAGTACGTCTCCTTGATACGAGCCGCCATGTTCGCTTCCTGCCTTATTTGTCGAGCACTGCGCCGCTCTTCGCGACACGCACTCGCTGGCCGTCTTCCAGGACCTTGCTCTTCAGCCTGGTTCTCTTGTCGGACTCGGGATCGACGAGCATCACGTTGGAGACGTGCAGCGCCGCCTCGCGCTCAGCGATCCCACCCTTGATGTTCCGCTGCGGGTTCGGCCGGGTGTGGCGCTTGATGAAGTTCACACCCTGCACGACCACGCGGTTCTTCTCGCGGATCACGCGCAGCACCTTGCCCCGCTTGCCCGCGTCCCTGCCCGCGATCACGACCACGGTGTCGTTCCGGCGCAGCCGGATCCGATTGCGCTTCTGCGGCGTCGCCATGGCTTAGAGCACCTCCGGGGCCAGGGACACGATCTTCATGAATTTCTTGTCGCGCAGTTCGCGGGCCACCGGGCCGAAGACGCGGGTGCCCACGGGCTCGCCGTCGTCCTTGATCAGCACGGCCGCGTTCTGGTCGAAGCGGATGTAGGAGCCGTCCTTGCGGCGCTGCTCCTTGCGGCAGCGCACGATGACGGCCTTCACGACCTTGCCCTTCTTCACGGTCTCAGGCGCGTCGGGCGCCGACTCCTTCACGTTGGCCGTGATGACGTCGCCCAGGCTGGCATAGCGACCCGTCGAGCCCCCGATCGGAAGGATGCACGAGATTCGCCGGGCGCCGGAATTGTCGGCGACCTCGAGCAGCGTGCGCATCTGGATCATTGCAGTGTCTCCCCGCTCCTACTGCGCCTAGACCTGGACCGCAGGCAGGGCGTCGTCTTCGCGCACCCTGGCCTTCGCCACGATCTCTTCGACCACCCAGCGCTTGCGCTTCGAAAGCGGCCGGCTCTCCACGATGCGGACCCGGTCGCCCTTCCGGGCACCCTTCTCGTCGTGGGCCATGAACGTCGAAGTCCGCTTGATCGTCTTGCGGTACATGTCGTGGCGGACCAGGCGCTCCACGGCCACCACGACCGTCTTCTGCATCTTCGCGGAGACCACCACGCCGATCCTCTGGCTGCGGCGCGCCGCCGGTTCCTTCTTTTCCATGTCG
This sequence comes from Acidobacteriota bacterium, assembly GCA_032127875.1. Taxonomy (GTDB): domain Bacteria; phylum Acidobacteriota; class Vicinamibacteria; order Fen-336; family Fen-336; genus CADEEV01. The sequence continues at coordinate 5,245 of JAQBHI010000017.1, read as the reverse complement.
GCCACCTTTAGGAAAGCACCTCTTTGGCGCGCGTCTTCTCGCCAAGGATCGTCTTCGCCCGGGCGATCTCGCGGCGCGTATCCCGGATCTTCAGGGCATTGTCGAGCTGCCCGAGGGACTTCTGCAGGCGCAGCTTGAAGAGCTGCTCCTGCAGCTTCTTCGTCTCGGCCTCGATCTCGCCCTCGCTCATCTCACGGACCTTCTCCGGCTTCACTGCGCCACCTCCGCCTCGAAGCGCTTCACGAACTTGGTCTTGATTCCGAGCTTGTGGGAGGCGAGCCGCAGCGCCTCGCGCGCCTCGGACTCGGGCACGCCCTCCATCTCGAAGAGGATGCGCCCGGGCTTGATCACCATTACCCAGTGGTCGAGGGCGCCCTTGCCCTTGCCCATGCGGGTTTCCTGGGGCTTCTTCGTGATCGGCTTGTCCGGGAAGACGCGGATCCAGATGCGGCCGTTGCGCTTGATGAAGCGCGTGATGGCGATGCGGCTGGCCTCGATCTGGCGGTCGGTGAGGTGGCCGCACTCTAGGGCCTTCAGGCCGTAATCCCCGAAAGCGACCTCGCTGCCGGTCCATGCCTTGCCGGCCATCCGACCCTTCTGCATCTTCCGGTACTTGACCTTTTTGGGCATCAACATGTCTGCGCCCTCGCTCCGCCCGGCAATTCATCGAGCACCGAGGCGAGAGGCAATCTCGCCTCGGTGGCTGAGGAGAGGCTTCGCTGCGGAAAACGCAGCGACGCGCGTCCTCGCTCCGATTGGGCCTGTGCTGCGGGAAACGCCATCGCCTGGCTCATGGCTAGTTGAGTCCCTTGCCAGGCTTGAAGGCCTCCGTCTCGCCCTTGTAGATCCAGCACTTGACACCGATCCGACCGAACGTGGTGCCGGCCTCGTGGAAGCCGTAGTCGATGTCGGCGCGCAACGTGTGCAGCGGCAGCTGGCCGTGCAGATACCACTCGGAACGCGCGATCTCGGCGCCGTTCAGCCGGCCGGAGACGCGCACCTTGATGCCGCGGGCGCCGAAGCGCAGCGCCGCGTCGACGGCCTTGCGCATGGCGCGGCGAAAGGCGATGCGCTTCTCGAGCTGGAGCGCCACCGACTCCGCCACCAGCTGAGCGTCGAGCTCGGGCTTCAGGATCTCCTGGATGTTGATGAAGACCTCTTTGCCGGTCTTCTTCTGGATCTCCAGCTTGAGCTTGTCGACCTCCTGGCCCTTCCGGCCGATGATGATGCCGGGGCGCGAGGTGTAGATGCTGATCTTGAGCTTGTTCGCGGCGCGCTCGATCTCGACCCTGGAAACGCCGGCGTGGGCGAAACGCTTCTTCAGGTCCTTCTTAAGGGCGACGTCCTCGTGGAGGAGGTTCGCGTACTCCTTCTCGGAATACCAGCGGCTGCGCCAAGTCTTGATGTACCCGAGGCGGAACCCGATGGGATGAACTTTCTGACCCATGCCTACTTCTCCCTTTCGGCGAGCTCGACGGTGAGGTGCGCGGAGCGCTTGATGACCTGGTAGGCCCGGCCCATGGGCGCCGGCCGCACCCGCTTCATGGAGGGACCGGGGTCGGCGTAGCAGGCCTTCACGTAGAGGTCTTCCTCGTCGAGGCGCCGCTTCTGGTTCTTGTCGGCCACGTGAACGGCGTTGGCAATCGCCGAGCGCAACGCCTTCTCGATGTCCCGCGCCACGGACTTCTTGGTGAAGCGCAGGATGGCGAGGGCCTCCGAGGCCTGCTTGCCGCGGATCAGGTCGAGCACCAGCCCGGCCTTTTGCTGCGACGTGCGGATGTATTTGCTCTTCGCGCGAACCTCGAGCATCGCCATCACCCCTGCTTCTGCCCGGCGCCAGCCACGGCCCCGGCGGCGGGCGCCGCGCCCGCGACCTTCGCCACCTTCTCGACCTTGGAGGAGTGACCCTTGAACTGGCGTGTTGGCGAGAATTCGCCGAGCTTGTGGCCGACCATGTTCTCGGTGATGTAGACCGGCACGAACTTGCGGCCGTTGTAGACGGCAAGCGTATGGCCCACCATCTCGGGCGTGATCGTGGAACGCCGCGACCAGGTCTTCACGACCTTGCGCTCGTTCTGCGCGTTCATCGCCTCGATCTTCTTCATCAGGTGGTCGTCGACGAACGGGCCCTTCTTCAGCGAGCGTGGCATGGCTTACTTGCGCCTCTTGACGATGGACGACTGCGTCCGTTTGTTGTTGCGCGTCTTCGCGCCCTTCGTGGGCTTGCCCCATGGCGTCACCGGGTGACGGCCGCCCGAGGTCTTGCCTTCGCCGCCGCCGTGTGGGTGGTCCACCGGGTTCATCGAGACACCGCGGTTGTGGGGACGGCGGCCGAGCCAGCGCTTGCGACCCGCCTTCCCGTAGGAGACGTTCTTGTGCTCCAGGTTTCCGATCTGCCCGATCGTGGCGAGGCAGTCCACGTGGACCTTGCGGATCTCACCCGAGGGCAGCTTGATCTGTGCGTAGTCACCCTCGCGCGCGACGAGCTGGGCGGCGCCGCCGGCGCTGCGCACCATCTGCCCACCCTTGCCCTTGCGCAGCTCGATGTTGTGGATCATCGTGCCGAGCGGGATCGATTTCAGCGGCAGGCAGTTGCCCGGGAGGATGTCGGCGCCCTCGCCGGTCGCGACGGCTTGGCCGACCTTCACGCCCTCGGGCCAGAGGATGTAGCGCTTCTCGCCGTCCGCGTAGTGGAGCAAGGCGAGGCGCGCCGACCGGTTCGGGTCGTATTCGATGGCCGCCACGGTTGCGCTCACGCCGGGCTTGTCACGGCGGAAGTCCACGATGCGGTAGCGGCGCTTGTGGCCGCCGCCCCGGAACCAGATGGTCTGGTGCCCCTTGTTGTTGCGCCCACCCGTCCGGCGCTTGGCCTCGGTGAGCGACTTCTCGGGGGTGGCCTTGGTGATCTCGTCGAAGGTCAGCGCCGTCATGAAGCGGCGGCCCGGCGAGGTGGGATTGAATTGCTTCAGTGCCATTTTATTCTCTTAGGCCTGGTCGAAGAACTCGATCATCTTCTCGCCCTCTTTCAGGACGACGTAGGCCTTCTTCCAGTCGGGGCGCTGACCGGCGTAGCGGCCCTGACGCTTGACCTTGCCGTGGACGCGCGCCACCCGCACGTCCTTCACCTTGACGCTGAACAGCGCCTCGACCGCCTTCTTGATCTCGGGCTTGGTGGCGTCACGGTGCACCTCGAAGCACACCGCGTGCTGCGTCTCGCGCACTGCCGTCGATTTCTCGGTGATCAGCGGACGGCGGATCACTTCGTACAGGTTCTTCATCGGGCGAGCCTCTCTTCAAGCCGACCGAGGGCGTCCTGGGAGACGACCAGCGTCTTGCAGTCGAGCACGTCGTACACGGTGAGGTGCGACTCGTCGACGACCTTGACGTGGGGCACGTTTCTGCCCGAGAGCACCAGCGCGTCGCTCGGCTGCGAATCGACGATCACCGCCTTGCCGGTGACGCCCAGCCGTGCCAGCAGCACGACCAGCTCCCGGGTCTTGGGCGCCTGGAAGCCGAAACCCTCGATCACCTTGAGGCCGCCGTCCTTCAAGCACTGGCTGAGCGCAGCGCGCAGCGCCGCGGCACGCGCCTTCTTCGGCATGCTGTAGGAGTAGTCGCGCGGCATCGGCCCGAAGGTCGTGCCGCCGTGGCGCCAGAGCGGGTTCCTGGCCTCGCCGACGCGGGCGCGACCGGTGCCCTTCTGCTTCCAGGGCTTCTTGCCCGTGCCGGACACCATGGCGCGTGTCTTCGTCTTGTGCGTGCCCGCTCTGCCGCCCGCGCGATACTGCTTTACCGCCTCGTACAGGAGGTGGGTGTTGATCTTCGCGCCGAAGACTTCGGGGGAGACGAGGCGATCGCCCACCTTCTCGTTTTGGGCGTTCACCACCTCGACGCTCGCCCCTTCGGGCTTCGCCTTCCGACGCGTGGCCGGCTTCTTGGCCGTGGGGGCCTTCTTTTCCGCCATGCCTACTTCCTCTTGTTGATGACGACGTAGCCGCCGCTCGCGCCCGGAACGGCGCCACGCACGACCAGCAGGTTTTTCTCGGGGTCCACCCGCACCACCTCGAGGTTCTTGACCGTGACGCGGTCTGTCCCCATGTGGCCGGCGCCGCGCATGCCCTTGAGGACGCGGGACGGAAACGCGGAGGCGCCGATCGAGCCGGGGGCGCGGTGGAACATCGAGCCGTGTGTCGCGTCGCCACCGCGGAAGTGGTGGCGCTTGACGACACCCTGAAAGCCCTTGCCCTTGCTGGTCGCCGTCACCACCACCTTCTCACCCGAGACGAAGATCGCGACCGAGACCTTGTCGCCCACCTTCACCTCGGCTCCCTCGTCGATGCGGAACTCGCGCAGCACGCGGCAGGGCGGCAGGCCGGCCTTCTTGAAGTGGCCCTGCATCGCCTTCGTGACGTGCTTCGACTTGCGGTTGTCGACCAGGCCGAGCTGAACGGCCGAGTAGCCGTCCTTCCGGTTCCCGTTCGAAAGCTTCAACTTGCGCTGCACCACGACACACGGCCCGGCCTCGAGAACCGTGGCAGGGATCGCCCGCCCGTCCTCGGCGTAGACCTGCGTCATGCCGACCTTCTTCGCGATGATTCCGCTTACCGCCATGTTCGTTCTCTCTTGTCTTCTCGAAGGCTAAGCGGCTACTTCGAGTGCTCCTTGCCGAAAGCCTTGATCTCCACGTCGACGCCAGCGGGCAGATCGAGCTTCATGAGCGCGTCGACCGTCTGCGGCGTCGGCTCGAAGATGTCGAGCAGGCGCTTGTGGGTGCGGATCTCGAACTGCTCGCGGCTCTTCTTGTCCACGTGCGGCGAGCGGTTCACGGTCCAGCGGTTCTTGATGGTCGGAAGCGGAATCGGGCCCGCCACGCGCGCACCCGTGCGCTTGGCCGTGTCGACGATCTCGGTGGTGGACTGGTCCAGAATCCGATAGTCGTAGGCCTTCAGTCTGATTCTGATCTTTTCGTTCAACATCATGAGATTTGCGTCCTCGCTCCGGCCTTCGCTCCGTCAAACGCCTCGCCGCGAGTGAATCGCGCCTTGGCGGACGAAGGAAAGCCTCCGCTGTGGAAAGCCACCGAATTGGCTGTGGGCGTGTCCATTACTCGACGATTTCCGAGACGGTGCCGGCGCCGACGGTGCGACCGCCTTCGCGGATCGCGAAGCGCAGCCCCTTCTCCATCGCGATCGGCATGATCAGTTCCACCGTCATCTGCGTGTTGTCTCCGGGCATCACCATCTCG
>JAQBHI010000016.1:0-62005 GCA_032127875.1 Acidobacteriota bacterium | reverse complement strand
GCCGACCTCGTCGGGCTCGACGACGCCGGCTTTCGCAGCCGCTACGGACGCACCGCCGTCGCCCGCACCAAGCGTCGCGGGCTGCTGCGCAACGTCGCCGTCGCGCTGGGCAACTCCGGCGACGTCTCACGAGTAGCGCCGCTCGAGCACCTCGCGCAAGACGACGACCCGCTGGTCCGCGAGCATGCGCAGTGGGCTCTCGCTCGCCTGCGCTCGCGAACGCGGGAGGAGTCAGCCTAGCGAAAGCGCGGCACGCGAGCGGCGAAGTCGTCGTCGCCGATCTCGCGGCAGAAGCTCGCGAGCGCCTCCCGCCTGGCGCCCTTCCACTCGAGATCCGACAGCGACTCCGCCAGCGGAACGTCGGTGCGCAGCGTGGCGAGTCGCTTGAAGAGCGCCGCTTCCTCACGGCGGCCCGCGAGGCTTTGGGCCAGCGCCGCGGCCCCGCGTACGGCGATGCCCCAGCGCGAGGCGTCGTCGGGAATGTCCTCGATCCGGAGAAAGCGGCGCAGCACGCTGGCCGCCGATTTCGCGCCCCAGCGCGGAATGCCCGGAATCCCGTCTGCCGTGTCGCCCACGAGTGCCAGCCAGTCGGGGATCGACGCGGGTGGCACGCCGAACTTCTCTAGGACACCCGCCTCGTCGAAGAGCCGCTGGCGCATCCGGTCGAGCTGGACGACGCGCGTCCCCCGAACGCACTGCGCCAGGTCCTTGTCGGGCGTGCACACGAGCACCTGCTCGACAGCGGGCATGTCGGCCCAGCGCGCCGCGGCCGTCGCGAGCGCGTCGTCGGCCTCGAATCCGAGCATCGGCCAACACACGACGCCGAGCGCCTGGGTCGCTCGCTCCGCGAGTGGAAACTGCGCCATCAGTTCCTCGGGCACGCCTGCCCCGGTTTTGTAGCCGGCGAACAGCTCGTTGCGAAACGACTCGATCACGTGATCGAACGCGACGCCCACGTGGCTGACGCCGTCGGCACGCAGCAGCGACAGCAGCGACCGTAGCAGGCCGCGGGTCGCGCCCACCTCCTGGCCGCTCGGCCCGTGCGCCGATGGCGCACCGAAGTGCGCTCGAAACAACTCGTACGTGCCGTCGACGAGGTGGAGCTTCAGTCCAGCCTGGCGTCAGCCGTGAGGTTCACGTGGACGGGCGTGCCAGCCGGGAACTCGACTTCCTTGCCTCGAGTCGTGAGCACGGCGCCCGTGCCCGCCGCCGCGCCGACGCCCGCGCCGATCGCGGCGCCCTTGCCGCCACCGACGATGGCGCCGATCAGCGCGCCCGCGCCCGCGCCGCCGCCGATGATCGCCGCGTCCTTCTTTTTTCCCGGCTCGGCGGTGACGTCGATCACGACGGTGGCGATGTCCCGCGCAACGCCCTTGACCGTGAGCGAGTCGAAACGGAAGGCGAGGCGCGCGCGGCCCTTGGTCTTGCCCGAGCGAATCGACGTCGTGACGCGGCCACGGACCTCGCTGCCGGCGGCAGCCACGACCTTGCCCCCGACGCTCACGTCGTCCGTCAGCCTGGCAAGCACCGCGTCACCGGAGCTGTTGGTGGCCGAAGAGAGCGAGTTCTCGAGCGCCAGATGCAGCGTGGTGCCCTCGGGGATCGCGACGGGCCGGGGCGTCGGCGCCGGTGTTGGCGCGCTCGTCGCGGGAGCAGCGCCCGCAGCCCGCGGGCCGGATGCGGGCCGAGCAGTGCCGTCCGCGGGGGCGGGCGACGCCGCCGGCGCGTTGCCGGCCGGCTGGCAGGCCCCGAGCATCGCGGCCGGGATCACGATCAATGACAGCAGGTATCGATTCATGTTCGTCTCCAAATAAACGGGCACAGCAACGTCCCCAACCGAGATTTGACTCCGAAGCCGGTGCCGAGCACCGTGATCCTGGTCACGACCGGAGCGTAGCGCCGGAGTCGCCTCTGCGCCTCCCGCCGGCCTCCGCGATGAGCCGGTTGTTGTCGCCGAGCGCGCGATACTCGCGGTAGAGCGTCAGTGCAGCGGCCAGCAGCGTCGACCAGGCCAGCAGCGCATGCAGCCACGCCGGGATCGCGCGCGTGTGGGCCGCCGCGCCCAGGATGAAGTTCACCATCACCAGCAGCAGCGTGAGTGTCGCGATCGGGAAGACGCGGCCCTTGAGGCCGATCGTGCGGCGCCGGAACGAGTCGCCCCAGCCGTGCGCCTTCTCCATCTCCTTGAGCTCGACACCTGTGGCGATCAGGAAGAACAGGATGAAGGAATGCGCCATCACCAGCAGCGTCGTCGACCCAAGCGCCGCGAGAAAGTGGGTCTTCATCACGGCGGCGCCGATGGAAACGCCATAGCCGATCAGCATCGTCCCTGCGAGCGAGAGCGTTCCGACCAGGGCGAGTGTCAGGAGTGCGATGGCCATGTCACCTCGACGAGGCTTCGCGCGGTAGTCAACCCGGCTTCCCTGCCGGCACCTTGTCCTCGGCAGAGAACAGCGCGCCCTCTACACCGACGTGGCGCCCCAAAGCCTCCAGATCCGCGCGGCGCAAACCCTCGGAGAGGGAGGTGATCTCGCCCGCCGGGCTCACGGCGAAGAGCGTCGGCACGGTGGTGAGATCGAGTGCCGCGGCGAGTGGGTACGGATCCGCTTCCAGGAGAATCGGCAGTTCCAGGGCCTGCGCGGCGACGAGTTCGCGAGCCGTGGCCGGGTCGTCCTGAAGCACCGCCAGTACGGTGGCGCCAGGGCCGCGACGGCGGTGGATGCGGTCGACCCAGGGGAGCGCCTCGCGGGTCGTCTTGCAACTGCGGTGGCCGACCAGGATCAGCGCCGCTCCGTGGGCCCAGGCCTCCGACAGCGGCCGACTCACACCCGCGAGGTCCGGCAAAGCGAAAGGCGGAAAGGCTCCTTGCTTCCGCGGCATCGCCTTCAGGCCGCCACGAACTCGGCTGCGACCCGCTGCGGGATCACGCCGGCGTCATGGCCCCGGTCGAGCAGCAGTTGCACGGCCCGTCGGCCGCGCTCGCCGCAATCGAGCGTCATCTCGTTCACCCACATGCCGACGAAGCGGTCGGCGATCCGCATCTCCATGCCGCGCGCAAAGCTCATCGCATACTCGAGAGCCTGCGCGCGGTGCTCGAGCGAATAACCAACGCTGTTGCGCACCAGGCGCGTGAGCCGCGCCATCAGCTCGGGGCCCAGATCACGACGCACGGCGTTGGCGCCGAGCGGCAGCGGCAGGCCCGTCTCTTCCTTCCACCAGGCGCCCAGGTCGAGCAGCTTGTGCAAGCCATGGCCAGAGAATGTGAGCTGGCCTTCGTGGATGATCAGCCCAACGTCGGCGCGGCCGGCACGCACCTCGTCCAGGATCTTGTCGAAGGCCACCACCCGCGTCCTGGCGCCGGGAGCGAACAGCTTCAGCGCCAGATAGGCGCTGGTGAGCGTGCCTGGCACGGCGACGAGTTTCTCGGCGATCGCCTTCGGCTCGATCGCCTCGCGGCCAACCAGCAGCGGACCGTAGCCATCGCCGATGCTTCCGCCGCAGGGCATCAAGGCGTACTTGTCGGCGACGTAGGGGTAGGCGTGGAACGAGATTGCCGTCACCTCGTGTTTGCCATCCATGGCTTCGCGGTTGAGTGTCTCGATGTCCGTCAGCGTGTGCACGATCTCGAGCCCGTCCGCCTTCACCTGGCCGGAGGCCAGGCCATAGAACATGAACGCGTCGTCGCTGTCGGGGCTATGCGCGAGCGAGATTCGCATGCAGGACCTTCTCGTAAAGATCGGGCGCCCATGTCGCGAGCGGCTTCAGCACGTCCTCGACGCGCACTTCGGCGAGATCTCGGTGCCGGGCGATCTCGGCCATCACCTCTTCGGAAGGGGGCCTCGTCTCGGCGCTGGGGCGGTTGACGATCACCGCGTCGGCGCGGGCCATCAGGGCCGCTGAGGTGGGCTTCCAGCGTGACGGGGAAAGAAATGGGTGGACGACGAACAGCAGGAGCTCGGGCACGGCCAGCTCGACCACCGTCGAACCCTCGATCACGAGAGGGCCCGAAGCGAGCCGTGTCCGCACCGCCCCCCACGCCGCCGGGGCGGCGCTGCTCTTTGCGATGACCCACAGCACGCGAGCGGCCCCGGCCTCTGCCAGCCGATCGGTGTCGGTGCCCGGCTCGCGCAGCGTCTTCTCGTCGTCCAGGATCCGGAACGGCACGTCGATGTCGCAGACGACGCAGGTCGTGCCGCGTGGACAGCGCTCGAAGACGTCCTCCGTGGTCGTGAACTTCAGGGCCGTCGCCGTGCCGGGCGGAAGCGCGCGCAGGAGCGTGGTCGCGAGCGCAGTCTTGCCGGAGCGGCTGCACGCACCCGAGACGGAGAGCGTCGTCACGTATCCATCATAGCGCGGACGCGCGACTCGGGACTGCTGCGGGGCGCATGCTAGACTCGCGCGAATGAACCGCCTCGTACTGCTGCCAGTGCTTTTTGCGGCCCTGCCACTGCTTGCCTGCGCCTCCGCGCCCACGCGCGGGGCCTTGGACCTGCAACCAGCCCGCGCCGCCGTGGCCGCCGCCCGCGCCGCCGGGGCGGCGGAGTGGGTGCCGGACTGCATGAAACGAGCGGAAGACTATCTGGGCGAAGCCGAGGCCGCGGCAGGCAAGGGCGACGATGCCCGCTGGCTGTCGCGCCTGGCAATCGCCGAGGCGCAGTGCGCCGCGCGGCTCTCGGCGAGCGCCGAGGCCGTGCAGAGGTTGCCGGAGGTGGAAAAGGCGACTTCCGCGGCCGACAAGCTGCAGGCCAGGCTCAAGAAGGCGGACGGCGAGCAGCGGCGCCTGGAAGACGAGATCGCGCTGCTCAACCGCGACCTCGAACTCACCGAGAGCGAGATCATCCGCCTCAAGGCCAAGCTGCGGGGTCTCGATAGCAAGGCCGAGGCCTCTTCGGCGGTTGCGGAGGCGCGGATCCTGATGAAGCGCTACCAGGAGCAGCGCGGCCGAACCGCCAGCCTTGCCCGCAGCCAGGGGCTCGTCGAGCGAGCCGAGCAGCAGATCGTGGAGGAGAACTACGGCGCCGCCTCGTTCTTCGCTCAGAAAGCACAGGAGCTGTTACAGGACCGGCGGCGCGCGGCGCCCATCGAAAGCGCCGGGCGCGAAGCGCCAAAGAAGAGCTACACGGTGCTCGCGACGTCCCTCAACATCCGCAGTGACCCGAGCCCGAACGCGCGGGTCGTGGGCAAGGCCAGAAAAGGTGACAGCTTCGAAGCGCTGGCGATCCTCGGGGACTGGCTCAGGGTCAAGATCGAGGGCGGCGCCGGCTGGGTCTACCGGCCTCTGTTGGAATGAGGCGCGCTCTCGGATTTCTCCTCGAGCGGCGCGGGCAGCGCAGACTGGATCTGGACCGCGCCCCCTGCCTGGACGACCCGGTCGCGGCCCGCGGCTTTCGCCTGGTAAAGAGCCGCGTCGGCCGTGTCCACCAGCGCACGGGGCACGCGGCCGTCCGCCGGGAAGGTGGCAACACCGATCGAGACGGTATTTTTCGCCCCGAAGCGACCGCTGCGGGCCGTGGTCGAGCTGACGGCGGTGCGGATCTTCTCGGCTACTTCGGTCGCCTGTTCCTTGCCGCAGGAGGGCAGCAGCACGGCCATTTCCTCGCCGCCATAGCGGAAGGCCATGTCGGTCGAACGGATCTTGGCGGCGATCTGGCCCGAGACGCGCCGCAGCGCCGAGTCGCCCTCCGTGTGACCGAAGCGGTCGTTATACTGCTTGAAGTGGTCGATGTCGATGAGCAGCAGGCTCAGTAGCCGGTTCTCCCGGTCGCAGCGGCGGATCTCCTTGTCGATCGTGTCCTGGAAGTGCCGGTGGTTGTACAGACCGGTCAGGCCGTCCGTGATCGCAAGCGTCTCGAGCGTGCGGTTGGCGGCGCGCAGGCCCTCGTTGGTCTGGGCCAGTTGATCGCGCGCCTCTTCGAGGCGCTGCCGGCCCTCGCGCACCTTCGTCACCATGTCGTTGAAGGCCACGGTGAGTTCGGCGATCTCGTCATTGCCCGAGGCCGGCAGGTAGACGTCCTCGCCCATGCTGACGCGCTTGGCGCCATCCGAGAGCAGCAGGATCGGGCGGAGCGCGCGACGCGCGACGAGCGCGGTCAGCGCCAGGATCAGCAGCAGCCCCGGCATGCCCCACTTGAGCAGGCGCTGCTTCGATTGCTCGATCGAGCGGTATGCCATGTCCTTCGGCATCGAAGCGACGAGGAAGCCCGGAAGCTCCGCCTCGAGCCGCCGGGCGGTGTACACCGATGGCCCGTGACCGGGGATCCTCGCTTCGAGCACGGGCCCGAGCAGCGGCGCCCCCGTCGGCAGCTCGCCGTCGAACTTCCGGTCGCCGGGCCGAGCCGTGACCTTGCCGGCCTCGGCGAGGATACCGCCACCCGTGTCGAGCAGCCAGAACGCCGGAGACTCTGTGGAGTCGAGCAGCATCGTCTCCGCTTCGTCGGCATCCTTGAGGTCGATCGACAGGAAGGCAGTCTCCGCGTCCACGGGCGTGTCGAGAAGGGACTCGAGGTCGTCGAGATCGAGCCGTGCGACGACGAAGCCGATCACCTTTCCCTGTGCACCGACGACCGAGTGATAGGCAACCATGCTCGCCCGGCCGCCCAGAAACTCGGAACGGTAGATCGGGCTCACGCCTTCGCTGTCGATGTGGGGTGCGAGCAAACCCTTGACGCTCTCCTCCAGGCGCTCCTCGCGCGTCGACGCGATCACCTCACCGTCGAGGTTCACCATGAACAGCGAATCGTAGGTGTGGTAGAAGCCCATCACGCGGGTGAGGTATTCGTTCGTGTCCGTGCGGGCACGGGCCACGTTGCCGGGCTGAGCGGCCGTCAGGCTCGCAGCGCCTTCCAGCACGTACTTGGTCGTGGACCACTGCCGGACATCGGCCATGGCCTGCTTCACCCAATCGCTGAGCGCGGTCGATTTGCGGAACAGTTGGTTGGTCAGATTCTCGTGGACCTTCTCCTGGAGCAACTCGCGGTTCAGGCGTAGCCCGTACACGCCGATCGAAAACAGCGGAATCCCGACGCACAGCAGCACCAGCAGGACGATCTTCGCCTGGAGGCTGATGCGCAACGCCCGCTTTCCGACGGCACCAGCTTCGCGCAAGCGACTCCTGAAGACAGGGGAAGGGTGCGGCCCTGATCCGGCCATTATAATCCCGGCCGTGACGCAAGCGGCGATCGCGATCGCGGGTGTGACCAAGGGCTATGCCGGCCACCTGGCCGTGAGCGACCTGACCCTCACGGTGCCGCGTGGCAGCATCTTCGGGCTGCTGGGCCCCAACGGGGCCGGCAAGACCACGACGCTGCGCATGGTGATGAACGTACTGGGTCCCGACTCCGGGACGATCGAGATCCTGGGCCGGCCTGCCGACGACTCTGCCCGGGACCGCATCGGGTACATGCCCGAGGAGCGCGGCCTGTACCCGCGCATGCTGCTGGAGGACCAACTGGTGTTCTTCGCCGAGATGAAGGGCACGCCCCGCGCCGAAGCCAGGCGACGCATCCCGGCCTGGCTGGAACGGCTGGGGCTCGAGGACAAGTGGCGGCGGCGGCGCGTGAACGAGCTCTCGAAGGGCATGCAGCGGAAGGCCCAGTTCATCGCCACGGTGCTCCACGATCCCGAGATCCTGATCCTCGACGAACCGATGAGCGGCCTCGACCCCGTCGCCGCCGATGGGATGCGGGAGGCGCTTCTCGAGCTCAGCCGGCAGGGCAAGACGCTGGTGCTCTCCAGCCACCAGATGGAGACGGTCGAACGTCTTTGCGACAGGGTGGCGCTGCTCGACCGAGGCGAGAAACTCCTCGACGGCAGCGTCGTCGAAGTGAAGCGCTGCCACGGACCCAACTCGATCGCGCTCGCCTACCAAGGCGACGGCGCTTTCCTCGGGAGCCTCCCGGGCGTGATCGGGCTCACCGACCACGGGCAGTTCGCCGAGCTGCGCCTCGCGGCCGGAGCCGACCCGCAGCGGATCCTGGGCGCCGTCGCGGGTCGGCTCCAGGTTCGCCGTTTCGAGATCGTCGAGCCGAGCCTGCACGACATCTTCGTCGCTCAGGTCACGGGCCACGCGGCCGCCGACGCATGAGGCTCTTCGCGATCGTCCGCCGCGAGTACCTGGAGCGAGTGCGCTCGAAGGCGTTCCTGATCGGCACGTTGCTCGGGCCGCTGCTGATGGCCGCCTTCATGATCGGGCCGAGCGCGCTGATGTCGAAGCAGCGCGGCAAGCCGCTGCGAGTCGCCGTGCTCGACGCCACGGCTATCTTGCGCGCGAGTGTCGAGAAGGCCCTCTCCGAGCAGCGCATCGCCGGGCAGCCGCGCTTCGTGGTCGAGCCGCCCGGGGAAGGCCCCCTCGAGGTCGTCCGCGCGTCGCTCCGGAGCACGGTGCTGTCGGGCGCGATCGACGGCTACCTGTACCTGCCCCCGGACGCCCTGGCGCGCTCGGCGGCGGAGTACCACGGCAAGAATGTCAGCAACGTGATGGACCTGGGACTGCTGGACAAAGCCGTGGAGGACGCCCTGATCCGCTTCCGGCTCTCCGGCGCAGGCCTCCCCGAGGCGCGCGTCCAGGAGCTGATGCGGCGCCTCGAACTCAAGACGATCCGCCTCAGCGAGAGCGGCGAGCGCGAGGACGCGGGCGGCTCGTTCCTGCTTTCCATGATCCTGCTGATGACGCTGTACACGACGGTCGCGATATGGGGCGGCGCGCTGATGAACGGCGTCATCGAAGAGAAGACGAGCCGCGTCGTCGAGGTGATGGTCTCTTCGATCTCGCCCTCGCGGCTTCTCGCCGGCAAGCTGCTCGGGGTGGGCGCCGTGGGGCTCACGCAGTTCCTGGTCTGGGCAGGCTTCATGGCCGGGCTGTCTTTCTTCGCGGCGCAGGCGGCGGCCGTCTCCGGCGCGAGGCTGCCCGAGATCCCGTGGGCAGTGCTGGTGCTGTTCGTGGTCTTCTTCCTGCTTGGCTACTTCCTGTATGGCGCCATGTATGCGGCCGTCGGGGCTTCGGTCAACTCGCAGCAGGAGGCCCAGAGCCTGGTGTTCCTGGTGCTGATGCCGCTGATCCTCGCCGTGATGTGCTTCCCGATGGTGCTTGCGAGCCCCGACAGCACGCTCTCCACGGTCTTGTCGCTGGTGCCCTTCTGGACGCCGCTGCTGATGTTCCTGCGCGCCTCAGCGCTGATGCCGCCCGCCTGGCAGATCGCCCTCTCGATAGTGCTGACGCTCGGCACGATCGTCGTGCTCAACTGGGCGGCGGCCCGCATCTACCGCGTCGGGATCCTGATGTACGGCAAGCGGCCTGGCTTCCGGGAGATCCTGCGGTGGATCGGCAGGGCCTGAGCCTCGGCGCTTCCAGAGCCTTCGGCGCTCGTGCTAGTCTGAGCCCGGTTCCAGGCGAGTCGGCCCCAGGCACCGGAGGCGTGATGGAGCAGCGTTCCCAGCGCGCACGATGCGTCCACTGTCGGGCGGACGTGGTCGTGCCCGATTCCTACGCTCAGGGCGACCACATCAAGTGCGGCTCCTGCGGGATGAAGCACAAGATAGCGCGCGGCGCGGTGTTGCGCCTGGTGATCGCCGATGCGACCCCGCTGAAGGACGCCCTGGGTTCGAACCGCCTGTTGGTCGAGCGCCTCGAAGCCGATCTGCGCCAGGCGCGCGGCAGCTTCGGCATGGGTGTGAACGGCCTCGGCCTCGCGCTCATCTACGTGCTCTGGCAGGTCGGTCAGAAGGACCGCCTGGTGTCCAGCGGCCTTGCCATGGAGGCATTCACGGTCGCGATCGCGACCGGAATCGCGCTCGAAGTGGCGAACTACCTGTTCCTCGCCAAGCGGCACCACATCTCTCGGCTCACCGATGAGATCGCGGACGCGCGCAAGGAAAGCCGCCTGTTGGAGCAGAAGATCCGCGACGCCGGCAAGGTCTAGCCCTTTACTCGACTATTCCCGCGTCGAGCATGCCGAGCACGGTCTTGTAGATGAAGTAGGACGAGCGCGGGATATCGCGGTGCAGGTCCGCGATCGAGGCGCCTTTCTTGAAGCGGGACCACACCGCGACCGCGAGCTCGAGGCTGTCGGGATCTTCCCACTGCAGTTGGGCGGCTTTCTGCTTCCACAGCTTCGAGGCGTCCGGGATGCGCGCCTGGAGCATCGGCAGCTCGTCCTGAAGCCGCACCGACTCCATCAGCAGCGAGATCCCGGGGAGGGTCACGTCGGTCTGCACCTCGTCCTCCTGCACGCTCCTGCCCGTGAACGAGAATTCGCCCTCGAGCGGCGATTGGAAGAGCTGGAAGACCGCGTCGTCGCCGGTGAGCTGGCTCACCTTGGCCCGCGCGATGTTGCCCTTGAAGAAGAACAGCTCGGCGATCTTCTGCTGGCCGCCTGCCTGCATGACCGTGAGACTGCCGGTCTGGTGCGAACCGATCAGGGTCTGGATCACGGTCGCGAGGTCGAAATACTTGAGGTTGCCCTGGAGCTGTTTCGTCGACGACTTCGGGACCTTGAGCGTCGTGGCCTCGAGGCGCTTCGCGAGAACCAGGCAGAGGTTCCGTGAGAAGGCCGGCAGCGTGACCATGAGATCCAGGAACACCGGCTTTTCGAGAACGAACAGCTCGGCCTTTTCCGGGCAGCGTACCGTGGCCGTGCGCGGCGAGCCGGTGAGCAGCGCAATCTCGCCCAGCACCTCTCCGGCGCCGAGATAGGCAACCGGCATCGGCTCGGCGCCATCCGCGGGAACGGCGAGCACCTCGAGGGCGCCGGCCTTCACGATGTAGAGCCGATCCCCCTGCTCGCCCTGACCGAACACGATCGAGCCCGGGCCGTATTCGTCGAGCTTGCCCTGGGCGAGCACCGCCTTCAGCACCTCGTCGGGCTGGTTCTCGAAGAGATCGGAGGCCTTCAAAAACGCGGGATCGATGGCGTTGGGCATAGGCTCCTAGGCTGCTCGCGCCCGATTATACCCTCGCGGGAGTTGTGCTAGTATGTGCCGCCCTTACTGCAATGAAGCTGGGTCGTATCCGATCCAAGTCGATGATTCCAAAGGGCCTCGCGGGGGTGTCCGATGATTGAACGCGAAGCGCCGATCCGGATCTACAGCGAGATCCTTGCGAACACCCTGGGCGCGAAGGTCGCCAAGGGCCGCCTGGTTCGCGTCTCCAGCGAAGGCTACTACGAAGTGCTCCTCGAGTCCGCGGGCAAGAACTTCACTAGCCTTTTGCCGGTCGCCACCACGGTGATCGTGGCGGCCGAACCCGACGAGGAGGTCGGCAGGATCGAGGTGGAGCGCTGAGCCGGGAGATCCGCATCGTCCACGTCGGCCTCGGCCCGATCGGCCAGGCCATCGCGCGCTTGGCACTCGAGACCGAAGGCCTGAAGGTGGTGGGGGCGGCCGATCTCGCCCCCGACAAGGCCGGCAAGGACCTCGGCGTCGTGCTCGGCTTGCCGAAGAAGCTGCGCCTCAAGGTGGTCGCCGATCTCGCCAAGCTGCTGCGCAAGACCAAGGCCGATGTTGCCGTGCTCAGCACCTCGTCCGCGGTGCGCGACGTAAAGCCGCAGATCGCGGCCCTCGTGCACAAGGGCCTGCACGTCGTGACGACTTGCGAAGAACTCGCCTACCCGACGCCTTCGCGCGCGGGGGCGTTCCGCGAACTCGACCAGGCGGCGCGCAAGAAAAAGGTTTCGGTGCTGGCCACCGGGGTCAACCCCGGCTACGTCATGGATGCGCTGGCCTTGTTTCTCACGGCCCCCTGCGCCGAGGTCAGCCGCGTCTCGGTCACGCGGGTCGTCGATGCGGCCACGCGCCGGCTGCCGCTGCAGCGCAAGGTCGGCGCCGGCTTGACGCTCGCGCAGTTCACCCGGGCCAGGACCGAGGGCAGCGTGCGCCACGTGGGGCTGCCGGAGTCAGTGCACATGATCGCGGCCGGCCTGGGCTGGAAGCTCGACAGGGTCGACGAGACGCTGGAGCCGGCGATCGCCCCGCGCGACCTCGACACCGCTTACCTGCGCATCCCGGCCGGCAACGCAGCGGGCATCAAGCAGGCGGCGCGCGGCTATCGCAACGGCGAACTGGCTGTGAGCCTCGACCTGCAGATGTACGTGGGCGCCGAGTCGCCGCGCGACCACGTCCTGATCGACGGCGTTCCGGCCATCGACATGACGATCGCCGGCGGCGTCGCGGGCGACCTCGCGACCGCCGCGATCATCATCAACGCCATCCCCAAGCTGTTCGCCGCGCGGCCCGGACTCGTGACGATGCGCGAGATCCCGCTCGTCCATCGCTTCTCGACGCTCGAGGCGAAGAGCCTGCCGGCCAGGAAGAAGTAACTAGCCCAGGCGGAGGGTCAGGTCGCAATTCGAGCCCACCGCCATCCGCAGCCGCGTCTCGAGGGAGGCGCCGGCCTCCGCCGGGGCCACCACCTGGAAATCGGCGATCATCGTCGCGCGGCCGAACAGACGGCCCTCGGACAGGCGCACGCCTGTGTTGACGACGGTCGCTTTGGTTCCCTCGGGACTTCGCGGGGACTATACTGCCGCCTCACGGCACTTATGAAGGGTCCCCTCACCGAGGGCCTGCTCCCCGAGGTCCTCCGGCAGCTTTACGTCGGGCGCAAGACCGGGTTCTTGCATCTCACGCGGGGGGAGGAACGCCGCAGCGTCTACTTCCGTGTCGGCCACATCGTCCACGGCGACACGAACGTCAAGGAGGAACGCCTCGGCGAGACGCTCGTGACGCAGGGCGTGGTCACGGCCGCCGACCTGAAGCGCGCCACGGGCTTCGTGCTGCGTGACAAGAAGCGCCTCGGCACGGTGCTGAGAGAACTCGGCCTCCTGGACCGCGACAAGCTCGAGGACGCGCTCGCGATACACGTGCGCGAGCTTCTGCTGAAGGCCTTCTCCTGGTCGGAGGGCGAATACAGCTTCGAGGAGAAGGAAGAGACGGGGCTCGAGCCGGACATGAGCCTCAAGCTCTCGACAGGCGAGCTGATCCTCGAGGCGGTTCGGACGATCGACGACCCCGACGTGGTCCGCTTCGCGCTGGGCGACATCGACCGCATCCTGGGCCTCTCGAACGATCCGTTGCTGCGTTTCCAGAAGATCACGCTGACCCCGAGCGACGGCTACGTGCTGTCGCGCATCGACGGGACCCTGAGCGCGCGGGAACTGCTCCAGCTGATTCCGATGGTGCCCGAGAACACGATGCGGGCGCTCTTTGCCTTGCTTTCGACCGGCGTCGTCGAGTTCCTGCCGTTGCCACCAAAGGCCCCGCCCAAACCCGACGCCCGCGCGGTGGGACAGCCGGCGAAGGCCACTGCCGCGCCGCGCCCGGTGGCGTCGGCCCCCGACGTGCCTGCAACCGCGCCCCCGGCCCCGGCCGCGCCCACACCGCCGGCCGCGACTCCCGCGCCGCCGCGCGACGAGGCGGCGAAGGCCCGCGAGGCCCGCCGCCAGGAGGTGCTCGAGGCCCACGACGGCATCAAGGCCAAGAATCACTTCGAGGTGCTGGGCATCCCCAAGGCCTCGAGCGAAGCGCAGGTCAAGGAGGCCTACTTCAAGCTCGCGAAGAAATTCCATCCCGACACGCATCACGACCCGGCCCTTGCCGATATGCGCGACAAGATCGAGGAGATCTTCATTCGTCTCGGCGAGGCCTACGAGGTGCTCCGCAACCCGCGCACGCGGGGCAGCTACGAAGCAGACCTCGCATGGCGCGCGCCGCGCGTGCCGATCGGCGGCTCGTTCGTGCAAAGCCCCTCCGAGCCGGAGCCGCCGCTCGATCCCGAATACGCCGCACGGATCGCCGAAGAAACCCTGCCCAAAGCGGCCAAGCTGTACGCTCAGGACAAGTTCTGGGACGCGATCCAACTGCTCGAGCCCGCCCTCGGAGGGGCGGAGGGCAAGACCAGGCTGCGCATGCGCGTGCTGCTGGCCAGGGCCTATCTGAAAAACCCGAAGTGGACGAGACGCGCCGAAGAACAACTGCAAACGGCCGTCAAGGAAGATCCCAACAACGTCGAGGCCCACTTCGTGCTGGGAACCCTCTACAAGGCGAGCGGCCTCAAGGGTCGCGCGCTCCACGAATTCCAGCGGGTGGTCGAACTCGAGCCCGAACACGAAGAGGCGCTGGCCGAGGTCATAGAGCTGACGCCGGAGGGCGGACCGCCGGAAGAGGGCGAGACCGGCCCCCGCGGCTTTCTCAAGAAACTCTTCAGGAAGGGCTGAGGGATGCGCTTGCTCGCCTTGTTGTTGCTCGCGCTGGCGCCAGTCGTGCGCGCCGACGTGTATACGCTCGACGACGGCGATCGGATCTCGGGAAAGACCCTGGGCCTCCAGGCAGGCATCTACAAGGTGCAGACTGGCTATGGCCGGCTCGCGATCCCGCGCGGCAAGGTGCTGAAGATCGTCCATGACGACGGCCGCGAGGAGGTGCTCGACGCGGCCGCCGTGGCCGCGGCCGCCACGCTGCTCGAGCCGGCAGCCGCCGCGGGACCGCAGCTCGTACTGGTGGTGAGCGGCGCAAGCTTCTGGCATGCCTGGTCACCGCCCAAGCAAGGCGCTTTCGACCCGACGCTACGCTTCGAGGTGAGCCTCGACGAGGAACTGGTGGCGAGCTACACCGACGCCAAGCCCGACCCCGAGATCCCCGGGGCTCTGGTGAACGCCTTTGGCTTCGCTCCTGAGAACGTCAGCGCCTCCGGCGCCGACGGAGTGAGCGTCGCCGCCCCCGAGACGCGGCCTGGGCGCATCGCCCTGCGCATCGATCTGCCGGCAGGCCGCGCCGGCGAGCGCAAGCTGCGCGTCGCCTACCTCGGCCGCGACGCCGCGACCGGCACGCTGCGTGAGCTTGTCGCCAACTCGATCTACGTCGAGCTGAAGCCTGAGGCCCCCACCTTCGTGCGCGTGAAGCAGGACGCGGGACGCATGGAGTTCTCGGGCTTTCCGAGGAAGAAGATGAAGGGCCTCGAGAGCTTCCGCATCGAGATGGGGATGGAGTAAGCTCGATGTCATGGACGAAGCGACGCTCGTCGAGGTCCTGCAAGGCGTGGCGCTGGCGATCGCCTTGGCGGCTTGCGCGGGGATCCGGGCCTGGCTGCCGCTCCTGCTCGCCGGCGGCCTGCAGCGCGCCGGCCTGCTGCAACTGGGCCCCAGCTTCGACTTCCTGGGATCGAACCGCGCCCTGATCCTGTTCGGCGTGGCGAGCCTGATCGAGATCGTGGGCGACAAGCTCCCGGCCGTGGATCACGGCCTGGATGCGATCTCCACAGTTCTGCGTCCGCTTGCCGGCGCACTGCTGGCAGCGTCGGTGCTTGGTCGCTTCGCCGACCCGCTCACGGCGCTTGCGCTGGGCGTCGCGGTCGGCGCGCCCACCGCCCTCGTGCCGCATGCGACCAAGTCTGGCCTGCGGGCGCTCTCGACGGTCTTCACGGCCGGCCTCGCCAACCCCATCGTCAGCCTGCTCGAAGACCTGCTGGCGCTCGTGATGTTCGCGCTGGCGGTGCTGGTCCCGATCGTCATGCTGCTGGGCCTGGTGCTGGTCGCGGCCTTCGCGGCACAGCGCCTTGCCCGGCGCCAGCGAAGCGCGGTCCGGCCCGCGTGAGGCGGCCCAGCGTCGGGGCCCTGCTGCTCGCCGCCCTGGCGGCGCCGATGGGCTTGGCCCAGGAGCCGCGGCCGACCCCAAAGCCGCTCACGCTGGCAGTGGACGTCGATCTCGTCTCGATCACGGCCGTGGTCCACGACAAGGCGGGGCACTTCATCTCCGGCCTGGGACCCCAGAACGTTACGGTGCTCGAGGAGGGCGTGCCACAGGACGTCACGATCTTCCGCGAGGCCAGGGGCGGCGAGGAGAAGATCCCGCTCTCGGTAGTGCTGGTGCTCGACGCGAGCGGCAGCATGAAGCCCAACATGGGCTTCTTGCAGGAAGCCGCCACCAGCTTCGTGCGCAAGCTCGTGACCGAGGACGAGGCGCTGATCGTCCAGTTCAACTCGAGCGTCAAAGGCAGCGTCGATTTCACCAAGGACGGCGACCGGCTGGAGAGCTTCATCGACGGACTGCAGGCCTGGGGCGGCACGAGCCTTTACGACGCCATCCAGTATTCCCTCGAACGGGTTCGGGATCAGCCAGGGCGCAAAGCCCTGGTCGTGTTCTCCGACGGCGACGACACCACGAGCGCGCTCAAGGACTCCGCAGTCATCGACTACGCGCGGGCCGTGGAGGCAACGATCTATGGCGTCGGGATCCGTGGGGGCCTGGGCGGCGGCTCGGCTCCCGGCAGCTTCCTGAAGAAGATCGCCGGCGAGACCGGCGGCGAGTACTTCTTCACGGACAAGGTAGGCGACCTGATCCGCGTCTTCGCGAAGATCTCGGAGGAGCTGCACCAGCACTACCTGCTCGCCTACTCGCCAAAGCTGCCGCCCGATAGCCTGTTCCGCAAGATCGAGGTCAGGGTCGATCGGCCCGACGCCGAGGTCCGGGTCCGCAAGGGCTACTTCGCGACCAAGCGCCGCAAGCCGCGGACCCGGTAGCCGCTCGTGGGTTTCGGCCGGCGCCGGTTTGGGATCCAGCCCTGCTCGAAGGTAGCGAGAACGCGATCCCGAGAGCGTCGCTTGAAGTGCTTGCTCAGTTGCAGTGGCGGCATGCGCGGCCTAGAGTTTCGTCAGCTCGCCGAGGGCCACAATGGCGGCGACGCTGGCCGCGATCCAGGCGACCCAGCCTTGCCTAGAGCCTGAAGCCGCCGGGTGACGATACTCGCCCATCAGGTCGCGGCGGCGTGACGCCAGCAGCACGACGCCGAGCGTCAGCGGCAGGATCATGCCGTTCAAGGCGCCCGCGAGAATCAAGAGACGGACCGGGCGGCCGAGGTAGAGATACGCAGCCAAGGAGAGGCCGATGAAGGTGCCGAGGGACGCGCGCGGGTTGTCGCGCAGCACGGGCGAAAGCGACCTCGCGAACGAGAGCGATGTGTAAGAGCAGCCGACGACCGAAGTGATCGCGGCGGACCACAGCACGATCCCGAAGAAGCGGTAGCCCCACTCCCCCGCCCCGTGCCGGAAAGCGCTGGCTGCGGGGTTCGCCGGATCGAGCGCGGCTCCGGTGCCGACGACCCCGAGCACTGCGAGAAACAGCAGCACGCGCAGGGCTCCTGTCACGGCGATGCCCAACACTGCCGCCTGAGCCAGCCGCGCGACCTCGCGCTCGCCGCCGATCCCGGCGTCCAGCAGGCGATGCGCGCCCGCGAACGTGATGTAGCCGCCCACCGTGCCGCCCACGAGCGTCAGCACCGGCAGAACCTCGAGCCGCCCAGGGGCCACGGCGGCGCGCAGCGCCGCCGTGTAGTCCGGCTGTGACAACCACGTCACCGCGGCCGTCACCAAAAGCATCAGGCCACCGAGCAACCACACGAAGCGGTCCATGACGTGGCCGGCTCCCGGCGCGACGAGCAGCGCGATCGCGAGTGCAGCCGACAACGCGGCGCCCAGCCAGCCCGGCACACCGAAGACCGACAGGCCCAGGGCACAGCCCGCGACGGCCGATGTTGAAGGCGAAGCCGCCAGACGCGACGAGCAGCGCGAGAACAGGCCCGAGCCCCGGCAGCATTGCCGAGGCCAGCTCTTGTCCGCGCCGGCGGGCGACGCCCAGCACCTGCCAGACGTTGACCTGCACCACGATGTCCACGAGCACGGAGGCGGCGATCGCAAACGCGAAATTGGCGCCGAACTCGCGCGTGAAAGCCGCTGTCTAGGTGAGGAAGCCCGGCCCGATCGCCGAGGTCGCCATCAGTGAAGATGGCGCCCGCGAGGGCGCCCCCGCGCGGCGAAACAGGCGCTCCCGGCGATGCCACGCCCGGAGTCTGACCGACGAGGTGTAGAATCGAGGCTCCTTTCATGGCCGAGATCCGCATCGAAAGCGCAGACGGCGCCGCCCGACGTGTCGCCCTCGACAAGGAGCGTTTCACGATCGGGCGCTCGCGGGAAAACGACATTTTCCTGCCCGACCAATGGCTCTCCCGCCACCACGCGGAGATTCGCGCCGCGGGCGCCAGCTTCGCGCTGGTCGACCTGGGCAGCAAGAACGGCACGCTGCTGAACGGTACGCGACTCTCGGGGCAGCAGCTGCTGCAGGAAGGCGATCTCATCACGCTGGGCGAACACCGGCTCACGTTCTCCGACACGTTTTCGGAAGACACCGACGTCGATTTGGAGCCGGTGGGAACCCAGGTCTTCTCGGCCAGGGACATCTCCGACATCGCCACCAAACCCGTTCTGGATCAGAATGATTTGATCCGCCAGAACCGCCTGCTGCGCACCTTGAGCAAGGCCGCGAGCGATCTCATCACGCACCGCTCCCTGGCCGAGCTCTTCGAGCGCATCCTCGAATTGCTGCTCGAGGCCGTGCCGGCGGAGCGCGCGGCGATCCTGATCGTGGAGCCAGGCAGCCCGCAGCCGGTAATCAAGGCCTCGAAGAGCCGTGCCGGAGCGCCGA
Organism: Acidobacteriota bacterium; assembly: GCA_032127875.1. Lineage (GTDB taxonomy): Bacteria > Acidobacteriota > Vicinamibacteria > Fen-336 > Fen-336 > CADEEV01. The sequence continues at coordinate 43,540 of JAQBHI010000016.1, read as the reverse complement.
TCACGAAGGTGAGCCGCTCGATCGCCCGCCGCGCCATGGACCATCGCGTCTCGCTGCTGCTGCCCAATCTGCTGGAGGACTCGGCGTTCAAGAGCCAGGACAGCATCCTGGCCTCGGGGATCCGCTCCGCGCTGTGCGCGCCGCTGTGGTTTACCGCCGAGGTCAAGGAGCGCGACGCCGTGATTGGCCTCGTGTACATGGACTCGATGCAGCGCTCGCACACCTTCACCGAGGACGACGTGAACGTCGTCACCGCCATCGCCAACATCGCCGCGGTGCAGATCGAGAACGGGCGGCTGCTCGAGGAGAACATCGAGAAGCGGCAGATGGAAGACGACATGCGCAAGGCGGCGGAGATCCAGCGCCGGCTTCTGCCTGAAACCCCGCCCGAGGTCTCCGGTTACGACATCGCAGGTTCGAACCAACCCTGCCGGACCGTGGGCGGTGACTATTACGACTACGTCAGCTCCGGTGGCCGACTCTACCTGGCCCTCGGGGACGTCTCGGGGAAGGGCACCGGGGCGGCGCTGCTGATGACCGTGCTGCGCGCCGCCGTGCGCGCACACTGGACCGAGTTCGAACCGGCCGAGGCGGTAGTGCGGATCAACCGCACCGTGTGCCAGAACGTTCCCGACGGCAAGTACGCGACCTTCGCTATGGGCCGCCTGGAGCCGGCGACGGGCGAGCTCACCTACGTGAACGCAGGCCACAACCCGCCGATCCTGGCTCACGCCGACGGCAGCTTCGAGGAGCTCACGGAGGGTGGCATGGTCCTCGGCATGTTCGACCCCGTGCCCTATGCCCACGGCCGGGTCACGATGCGCCCGGGCGATACGCTGGTGGTGTTCTCCGACGGCGTCAGCGAGACCTGGAACAAAGGCGGCGAGGAATTTGGCGAGGCGCGCCTCGCGCAGACCATCCTGCGCAGTCATGAGCTGAGCGCCGCGCAACTGCAGGCCCGGATCCTGGCTGACATCGACGCCTTCTCGGGCGGCGCCAAGGCCACCGACGATCGGACCTTGATCGTCCTCAAGCGGGCGTAGGCAGCGCGCCGCGACCCGGGCTTGACCGCGCGGCCCTGCTGGGATCTACTCCGGCCGTGGCCCTGATCAGGCGCTCGGCGCGAACGCCGCTCTCGGAGTTGGCGCTGCTGCAGCGCGAAGTGAACCAGTTGTTCGAGCGCCTCGCTGAGGCCGAGCGCGCCGAGCGGTCCGATGCTGCGGGCTGGCAGCCGAGCGCCGATGCTTACGAGTGTGGGGGCAACCTGAAGATCGTGGTCGAGGTGCCGGGCCTGGTGCCGGAGTCGCTGAAGCTCGTCTGCAGGGACCGTGAGCTGGTGATCGTGGGCGAGCGGCGCGAGAAAAAGCCGGCGGGCCGCGCGGCGGCCTTCGTGTGCATGGAGCGGCCGCAGGGCCGCTTCAAACGGGTCATCCCCATCGACATCGCCGTGGAAGTGCAGAAGGCCGAGGCGCGTCTCTTGGGCGGTTTGCTGATCGTGACGCTGCCACGCGTGAAGGATCGCCGCGGCCGGGAAACCGTGATCCCGGTCCGGAGGGAAGAGTGAGAGGGGCATGGCCGAAGAACTGAGGAAAGACGACGAGCCGGTCAAGATCCCCGAGGTGCTGCCGGTGCTCCCGCTCCGGGACATCGTCATCTTCCCGTTCATGATCGTGCCGCTGTACGTGAGCCGCGAGCGCTCGATCAAGGCGGTCGACCAGGCGCTGGCGGACCAGCGCATGATCCTGCTCGCCGCCCAGCGCGAGCAGGAGAAGGAAGACCCAAGCCCCGAGGACATCTACCCGGTCGGGACGGTGGCCCTGATCATGCGGATGCTGAAGCTGCCCGACGGGCGGATCCGCGTCCTGGTGCAGGGCGTCGGCCGCGCCAAGATCATCTCCTTCGAGGAAGGCCATCCACATCTGCAGGCCCGCATCGAAGCCGTGTCCGAGCCCGACGTCCAGGACAAGGGCAGCCTCGAGGTCGAGGCGCTGATGCGCAACGTTAAGGGCGCGATCGAGAAATCCGCGAACCTGGGCAAGCCGATCTCGCCCGAGGTCGTGGTGATCGCGACCAACATGGACGAGCCGGGCCGGCTCGCCGACCTCACCGCCTCGAACCTCGACCTCAAGGTCGAAGGCGCCCAGGAGATTCTCGAGGCCTTCGACCCGCTGGAGCGGCTGCGCCGGGTCCACGAGTTGATGGCGAAGGAGCTCGAGGTGCTGACCATGCAACAGGAAATCTCGTCCCAGGCCAAGGGCGAGATGGACCGCTCGCAGCGCGAGTTCTTCCTGCGCCAGCAGCTGAAGGCGATCCAGAGCGAGCTGGGCGAGGGCAACGAGCTCACCGAGGAGATCGCACAGCTCAAGGAAAAAGCGCACAAGGCCAAAATGCCCAAGCCGATCCTCGAGGAGGTGGAGCGCCAGCTGAAGAAGCTCGAGCGCATGCACCCGGACTCGGCCGAGACCGCTACGCTACGCAATTGGCTCGACTGGATGGTGACACTGCCCTGGGGCAAGTCGACCAAGGACAACCTCGACCTGGACGACGCGCAGAAGATCCTCGACGAAGACCACTACGGCCTCGAGAAGGTCAAGGAGCGAATCGTCGAGTACCTCGCTGTGCGCAAGCTCAAGGACAAGATGAAGGGCCCGCTGCTGTGCTTCCTCGGGCCACCCGGTGTGGGCAAGACCAGCCTGGGCAAATCGATCGCCCGGGCGCTCGGGCGCAAGTTCGTGAGGCTGTCGCTGGGCGGTGTGAAGGACGAGGCCGAGATCCGCGGCCACCGGCGCACCTACGTCGGCTCCATGCCCGGGCGCATCATCCAGGGCATCCACCAGGCGGGCTCCAACAACCCGGTCTTCATGATGGACGAGGTGGACAAGATCGGCGCCGACTATCGCGGCGACCCGTCCTCGGCGCTGCTGGAGGTGCTCGACCCCGAGCAGAACAACAGCTTCCGCGACCATTATCTCGGCGTGTCCTTCGACCTCTCGAACGTCATGTTCATCTGCACGGCGAACATGACCGACACCGTCCAGGCCGCGTTCCTCGACCGCATGGAGCTGCTGCGGCTGTCCGGCTACACCGAGGACGAGAAGCTCGAGATCGCGAAGCAGCATCTCGTGCCGAAACAGCTCGACGAACATGGCCTCACGGCCGCGAACCTGATCTTCACCGACAAGGCTCTGCGCGCGATCGTCAACTCCTACACCCGCGAGGCGGGACTGCGGAATCTCGAGCGCGAGGTGGCGCAGGTCGCGCGCAAGGTCGCACGCAAGACCGCCTCGGGCGACACGCGAACCGTTCGCGTGACGCCCGGCTCGCTCCTGAAGTACCTGGGCGCGCCCAAGGTGCTTCCGGACGAGATCCTCAAGAAAGATTCCGTGGGGATCGCCACCGGCCTCGCCTGGACGGCCACGGGCGGCGACGTCCTGTTCGTCGAAGCTACGGCGATGAAGGGCAAGGGCCGCCTGACGCTGACCGGGCAGCTCGGCGACGTGATGAAGGAATCCGCCCAGGCCGCGCTCTCGTTCGCACGCACGCGCGCACGTGTCTATGGGATCAAGGACGACTACTTTGCCACCCAGGACATCCACGTCCACGTGCCCGAGGGTGCGATTCCCAAGGATGGCCCGTCGGCGGGAATCACGATCGCGACCGCGATGCTCTCGGTCTTCACGAACCGGCCCGTGAAGCGCTCCCTCGCCATGACCGGCGAGATCACGCTGCGGGGCAACGTGCTTCCCATCGGCGGCCTCAAGGAGAAGATCCTGGCGGCGCGGCGCACGGGCATCACGAAGCTGGTGTGCCCGAAGCTCAACCGGAAGGAGCTCGACGAGGTGCCGGCGCACCTGAAACGCGGCCTGGAGTTCCATCTCGTGGATGAGTTCGACGAGGTGCTGAAGCTCGCGCTCGTCCCGCCCCTCGAGCCTCGGGTCTTCGCGGCCTCGGGCCCGAAGCCCGCGCCCAAGACGTTCCCGGCGAAGCCACGGACCAAGCCGATTACCGTCTAGGAATATCGGGGGGGTACGGAGCCATGCAGCCCCCCGCCCGCGAAGCGCTCCCCCCGACGCGGGCTAACGTGGCCCCGGCCGCGCGAACGGCGGCGGTTCTGGCTCAGGCTCGCTCAGCAGGAATGCGCGGTCGAGGCACAGGCCGGCCATCGAGGCAAATGGCAGCAGTCTGCGCAGCGACGCGCCGGCGAAGCCCCACCCGTAGTCTCGGGCCAGGACCAGGGCGCCCTCGGCCCCACCGGCGCCCGAAAGGGGCAGCGCCAACAGCGAACGCAGTCCCAGCGCCGTGAGCGAGCTCCGTGTCTTCGGAAAGGGCTCGGCCTCATGGAGCTCGTCGATGCGCACCACGACCGGATGAGCGGCTATGTGGCGCACCAGGTCGTCGGCCGAGACGCTGTCCCCGCCAGCATCGAGGCTCCAGCGGACGACTTGCCCCGCCCGCAGGAACGCCGCCTCGCCACGGTCGAACGGCGCCAGGACCTGCAGATCGGCGCGCAGCGCCTCCCGCAACGCGAGGCCCGAATCGCCCTTGGTGGCCGCCACCAGGCCGATGAGGCGCGCCTCGAGGTCCATGGATGGGATAATACCCCCGTGAACATCCTCATCGTCGGCGACATCGTCGGAAGCCCGGGGCGCGCCATCCTGAAGAAGGCGCTGCCCCAGGTCTTCCGAGACCACGACATCGACTACTGCATCGCGAACGTCGAGAACGCCGCCGGGGGCTTCGGCGTGACACGTGAGATCTGCGAAGAAATACGCGGACTCGGCGTCGACTGCATGACCTCGGGCAATCACATCTGGGACAAGCGCGAGATCCTGCCCCACATCGGCCAGATGCCGGACCTGCTGCGGCCCGCGAACTACCCGTCGGGTCAGCCGGGGCAAGGCTCACACGTGGGCAAGGGCAAGGACTCGCGTGCGCCGGTCGCGACCCTGAACCTCTCCGGCCGCATCTTCATGAACGGCTCGATCGACGATCCGTTCGCGAAGGCCATGGAGGAAGTGGAGCGGCTGCGCAAAGAGGCCAGGATCGTGATCGTCGACATGCACGGCGAGGCCACCTCGGAGAAGATGGCGCTCGGCTATTACCTCGACGGGCTGGTGACCGCGGTCGTGGGCACGCACACCCACGTACCGACCTGCGACCACCGGATCCTGCCGAAGGGCACGGCCTACTGCTCCGACATCGGGATGACGGGCCCTTACGACTCGGTGATCGGGGTCGACACGGACACCATCATCCAGCGCTTCCTCACCGGCATGCCCGCGCGCTTCGAGACCGCCAAGGGCGACCCGCGCCTCGCCGCGGTGGTGGTCGATGCCGATCCCGCCACGGGCCTGGCGCGTGGCGTGGAGCGGATGCTGCTCGCCGAAGGCGACCTGAAGAGTTGACGCCTTGAGCTCAGCCGATACCTTTCTCGACGCGATTCCGATCAGCCTGTACGTGGTCGACCGCAAACTGCGGATCGTGGCCTGGAATCGGCTGCGCGAGGAGGGGCCGCTCGGCCGCCCCAGGAGCGAGGTGCTCGGCCAGCACCTGAAGCATGTCCTGCACCCGCGCGGCTTTCGCTCTACGCGTCCTCTGCTGCAAGAGGTATTCCGCACCGGCAAGGCCCACGAGGGCACGCTCGAGTCGCGCGGCGGCCAGCTCTTCCACGTGCGGCGCCTGCCGGTCATGGCCGAGGGCCGGGTCACCCACGTGCTCTCCTGGTTCGAAGACGTGACGCAGCGTCGCGCCCTGGAGATGCGGCTCATCGCCTCGGACCGGCTCGCCTACCTGGGGCAGCTCGTGGCAGGCGTCGTCCACGAGGTCGCGAACCCGCTGGCCGGCATCGCCGGCTGCGCAGAGGCCTTGGCGTCGCTCGCCATGAAAGGCGGCGCCAAGCAACAGCGCGAGGCCAGCGAGTTCCGCGGCCTGATCCGTAGCGAGGTGGCGCGCTGCGAGCGGATTGTCCGCACCTTGCTGGGCGCCGCACGCCGCGATACCGGGACCACCGCAGACGTGGGAGCCACGGTGGCCACGGCGCTCAAGCTGCTGGAGCGGCACCCGGCCCTGAGTCATGTGCGCGTGATCGCGCGCATCCCGAAGAAGCTGCCGCGAGCGCGTATCGAGCCCGACTCGTTGCAGCAGGTGGTAATGGCGCTGGCGCTGAACGCGGCCCGCGCCATGGCCGGCGCCGGCACGCTGCGGTTGCGCGTGGCGGTTGCGGACGACGGCGTGAGCCTCGACGTGACAGACACCGGCCCCGGCGTACCCCGCGCGGTCCGCGACCGCATCTTCGAGCCGTTCTTCACGACCAATCCGGACGAAGGCACCGGCCTCGGCCTGGCCATCGCGCGCAGCCTGGTGAGGGGCCGCGGCGGCGACCTGCTGCTCCGGCCTGGCCACGGCCGGGGGGGTGCGTTCCGCGTGCTGCTCGCCACCGAGGCGGCCGCATGAGCAGCCACCGGGTCCTCGTCGCCGAAGACGAAGCCACCTACGCCCGCACGGTCTCTCGCTTCCTCTCGGAGCGCGGACACGAGGTCAAGCTGTGCGCCACCGCGAAGGCCGCCGAGAAGGCGCTGGCCGACAGCGAGTGGGACGTCTTGCTCCTCGACCTCAAGCTGCCGGACGCGAACGGCATCGACATCCTGGGGCGCGTCCGCCGCGACTTCGTCGAACTCCAGACCATCATCGTGACGGGCTTCGCCAACGTCGAATCCGCGATCGAGGCGATGCGCCTGGGGGCCTTCGACTACCTGACGAAGCCGCCCAACTTCGACGAGCTCGCCGTGCGCGTGGAACGCGCTGGGGAGAAGACGCTGCTGGAGCGTGAGAATCGTCGCCTGCGCTTCCAAGTATCACGCAGCGTCGGGGGGGAGATCCTCACGCAGTCGCCGGCGCTGCGCAAGGTGCTCGCGACGCTCGCAAAGGTGGCCGGGGCCCGGACGCCGGTCCTGATCGAGGGCGAGAGCGGCGTGGGCAAGGAGTTGCTGGCCCAGCGTTTGCACCGCATCTCGCCCCGCTCCGCGCGCGCCTTCGTCGACCTCAACTGCGCGGCCGTGCCCGGAGCGCTGCTCGAGAGCGTGCTGTTCGGACACGAGAAGGGCGCCTTCACGGGAGCGGCGAGCGAAAAGCCGGGCCTGGTGGAAGTGGCGGACGGCGGCACGCTGTTCCTCGACGAAGTGGGCGAGATGCCTGCCGAGCTCCAGACCAAGTTGCTGCGCGTCCTCGACAGCGGCACGTTCTACCGGGTGGGCGCCACTCGCAAGCGGCGCGCCGATTTCCGACTGGTGGCGGCCACCAACCGCGATTTGCGGGCCGAGGTAGCCGCCGGCCGCTTCCGCAAGGACCTCTTCTACCGGATCCACGGCGTGCGGGTGGTGGTCCCACCGCTGCGCGAGAGACCCGAGGACGTGCCATTTCTGGTCCAGCACTTCGCACGCACCCAGCCCGTGCCAAGAGCCTTCTCGAGCGAGGCCCTCGCCGTGCTGCAGCGCCACGACTGGCCGGGCAACGTCCGCGAGCTGCAGTTCGCCGTCGAACGCGCGGGGCTCCTCGCCGAGGGCGAAAGCATCGGCGTGCAGGATCTCCCGCCTGAGATCGTCGAAAGCGCCGGCATCGCCAAGGGGGGCCCTGTCAGCGTGCACGCCGCACTCGAGCCGGAGCCGGTCGACAAGCAGCGCGTGCGCGCGGCGCTCGACAAGACGCGCTGGCGCCGCGCCGAGGCCGCGGAGTTGCTCGGCATCTCGCCGCGCACGCTGCATCGCTGGATGAAGCGGCTGGCCCTCGGCGTCGGCCTGCTGCTCGCTCTCACGCCGCCCTGACCAGGCGCCGCATCACAAAGAAGAGCGGCCAGCCGGCAAGCAAGACGGCGCCGCCCGCCAGTGCGAGACGCGTCTGCGCCAGCAGTACGTGCAGCGACACGCCGAGCAGGCACAGCGCGAAGACCGCGGGCAGCGCGGGATAGCCCGGCATCCGATAGGGGCGGGCCGAGTCCGTGGCGCCGGCCCTTCGCCTCAGCACGAACACGGTGGAGGCGACTACGACGAGCGTCAGCGAATCCGTGAACATCACGTAGTTCAGCAGCTTTTCGAAGGACCCGAGCATGAGCGCCGGCAACAGCATCGTGGCGCCGAAGAACAGCAGGCCGAAGCCCTGCACCTGCGAGCGAGGGTCGACGCGCAGAAAAGCGGCAGGCAGGGCATGGTCCTCGGCCATCGCGTAGTAGCTGCGCGGCACCTGCAGGATGGTCGCGTTCACGAAGCCCGCCGCCGAGAGAAAAATCGCGAGGCACACCATACGTTCGCCCAGGGGGCCGAAGATCGTGCGCGCCAGCGCCGCTGCGACGAGCGTCGAGCCGGCGATCCCGGCAGTTCCGAGCGCGCGGTGGTAGGCGAGGTTGATCAGCAGGTACAGCGCCACGACGATCGCCATGCCGGCCGTGACGGCTCGCGGCAGGTTCTTCTGCGCGTCGCGCACGTCGCCGCCCAGGTTCATCGTGTTCTGGTATCCGCCGTACGTGTAGAACACCGCGATCGATGCCGCCCACAGCGCGACACATGGGCTTCGAGGCGCCCCGGGAGCGGTGAGGGGAGCGGCCGCGGCAAGCGACGCGCCTGGCCAAAACGCCGCCCCCGCGAGGCCCAGGATCATGGCAATCTTCGCGAGCGAGAGGACGTTCTGGGTCCGCGCTCCCGCCCTGATGCCGAGGAAGTTGAGGGCGAGCAGGACCAGCATCAGGGCAACGGCCACCAGGGGCACGCTCGCCGCCGGCGGCGCCTCCGTGGAGAACAACAGCGGGAGCAGGTACTCGGCTCCGATGAAGGCCACCCCCGCCGCCCCGGCGCCCTGCATGATGGCCTGCGCCCAGTTCAGCATGAAGGCGAGCGCCGGGTGATAGCAGTCCGCCACCACGCGGTAGTAGCCCCCGGCGCGTGGAACCCTCGACCCGATCTCGGCGAAGGTCAAGGCGCCGATCAGGCTCACGAGCCCGCCGAGCGTCCACGCCGCGAAGAACACAGGCGCCGAGCCGGCCGCGGAGGCGACCACCTGCGGCGCGCGAAAGATGCCGATGCCGATCACGAGGCTCACGACGACCATGGTGGTGTCGAAGCTCGTCAGGCGCGGCTCGATGCCGCGAGGCTCACCGGCCACGCATCGCCTCCCCCAACAGGAGCGCCAGCGCGTGGTACTGGGCCTCGTGGTTGTAGAGCTGGGCCGAGAGACGGACCAGCTTCCCGCCCGAAACGCCGGGACAAAACCAGGTCTCGATGCCGCGCCTGCGGAACCAGCTCATCAGCCGTTCGTGGTCGAGTCGCGCGGCGGGCGAGGACGCAGCCGCCGCCAGCAGCGGCACGGACGCGAGGGCCCCGATCATCGACTCCGGGCACGGCGCGGCGACCCTCAACGCCTCGCACAGAATCGCTCGAGCCCGCAACGCCAGCGCGCGGTTGCGCACCATCAACTCTGGCCAGCCGCCGGGCAAGAGCGCGCCCAGAAAGCTGAGGCACTCGGGGATCACCAGCCACGGCGTCGGATCGGTGGTGCCGACCCAGTCGAACTCCGCCCGGAACGCCGCCGCCGCGCGCTCGGGATCGTAACCGTGGCTGATCGCGAGCGGATGCAGCCCGCGCTGGCGATCGCGGCGAACGAACAGGAACGCGGAGCCCTTGGGTGCGCACAACCACTTGTGCGCGTTCGCGGTGTAGTAGGCCGCCCCCAGCCGCGCGATCTCGAGCGGCAGCATGCCCAGCGCGTGGGCCCCGTCGACGAGCGTCTCGACGCCTCGCTCCGCGAGGCCTCGCACCAGCCTTTCGATCGGAAACACGAGCCCGGTCGGGCTCGTCACATGATCGAGCAGGGCGAGCCGAGTGCGCTTTGTCACCGCCGCCAGAACGGGCTCGACGATCTCGTCCTCGCTGTCGATCGGAAATGGCACCCGGGCCGTGACGACCCGCGCCCCGGCGCGCGTCGCCACGAACTCGGCGGCCTTGCGACAGGCGGCGTACGCGTGGTCGGTAGTGAGCAGTTCATCGCCCAGGCCCAGGCTGAGCGAGCGCAACACCGTGCTGACGGCTGTCGTCGCGTTGGGAACGAAGCAGAGATCCGCTGGCTCGGCGCCGATGAACTCGCCCAGGGCCTGGCGCGCCGCCGCAAGACGTGCCGGAAGCCCGCGCACCAGGAAATCCACCGGCTCCCGTTCGAGTTCGAGCCGGAGCGCGGTTTGATGCTCGAGGATGGCCGTGGGGCACGCGCCGAAAGAGCCGTGGTTGAGATAAGCGACCGAGGTGTGGAGCGACCACAACTGCGCCCAGGGGCTTACCGGGACTTCGTCGCGACGCGGCGGCTCGGCCATCACGTCCCCGGCGGACGCTGGGCTCCGCGAGCCCTAGACCTCGAGCGCCTTCGCGACGATCTGCTCCTGTTCGACCACGTGCAGCTTGTGGGAACCGTGGGCGGGGGCAGCGCTCGCGGCGCGCCCCACGTAGCGCGGCACACGCTTTGCCGGGTCAGCCACGACCGCGTCGAGGAACTGCTCGCGCAGGAAGCGCCAGGCGCCCATGTTACGCGGCTCTTCCTGCGCCCAGACCAGTTCGGCGCCGGGCGAGTAGCGGGCGAGAACGCGCGCGAGCTCGGCGCCAGGCACCGGATACAGTTGCTCGACGCGCACCAGCGCCACGTGATCGGCCTTCGTGTCTTCTCGGCCCTTGAGCAGGTCGTAGTAGAGCTTGCCGCTCGTCAGTACGATGCGGCGCACCTTGCCCGGATCCGCGCTGCGATCGTCCAGCACCGCTTCGAAGCTGCCGCTCGAAAGCTCTTCGAAGGGCGAGACGCAGCGGGGGTGGCGCAACAGGCTCTTGGGCGTGAACACGACCATCGGCTTTTCGACGCTGTCGCGGCCCTGCCAGCGCAGCAGGTGGAACAGCGACGCCGGAGTCGAGGGGTAGATCACCCGCATGTTGTCCTCGGCGCACAGCGTCAGGAAGCGCTCGATGCGCGCGGAGGAGTGCTCGGGCCCTTGCCCCTCGTGGCCATGGGGCAAGAGCAGCACGAGGCCGTGAGGCTGGCCCCACTTGGTCTCGGACGCCGCGAAGAACTGGTCCACGATCACCTGCGCGCCGTTCCCGAAATCCCCGAACTGGGCTTCCCACATCACGAGCGCCCGGTGCTCGGCCACCGCGTAGCCGTAGTCGAAGCCCATCACCGCCGCCTCGGACAGCAGGCTGTCATGGACCTCGAACCAGGTGCCGGCCGGGGCCAGGCTGCTGAGCGCGACGTATTCCTTTCCCGTCTTGATGTCGAACAGCACTGCGTGGCGCTGACTGAAGGTGCCGCGCCCCGTGTCCTGGCCTGAGAGGCGGACCGGAATGCCCTCGAGCAGGAGCGTGCCCCACGCCAGCGACTCAGCCGTGGCCCAGTCCACGTCGCCGCGGCCCTCGAGCAGCGCGGCGCGCTTCTTGATGTGCGTCATCAGCTTGGGGTGGATCTCGAAGCCCTCGGGGACGCTGCCCAGCACCTCGAGCACCGCCTTGAGCCGCGCCCGCATCGCCGAGGCGTCCACCGGCGGGAGTTTGACCGCCGGGCGTCGCTCGATGACCGCAAGACTGCCGTTCTCGCCCTCGCGTTGCATGTCGGCCTTCTTTTCGACCCACAGCGCCTCGAGCGCCTCGCGACTGAGCCAGCCCGCCCGCAGTGCCTGCTCGCCGTAGATGTGGGCTGCCGAGGTGTGGCTCTTGATCTTCGCGTACATGAGCGGCTGGGTGTACGAGGGCTCGTCGCCCTCGTTGTGGCCCCAACGCCGGTAGCCGACGAGGTCGATCATCACGTCGCGCTTGAAGCGCTGGCGATACTCCAGCGCCAGCGCACCGACCCAGGCCACGGCTTCAGGGTCGTCGCCATTCACATGGAATACGGGAGCGTGGACCATCTTCGCGACATCCGTGCAATAGGTGGACGAGCGGGCGTCCTGCGGCAGGGTGGTGAAGCCGATCTGGTTGTTCACCACGACGTGAATCGTGCCACCCGTCGCGTAGCCCTCCAGGCCCGCCAGGTTCAGGGTTTCGGCCACGATGCCCTGGCCCGCGATGGCCGCGTCGCCGTGGAGCAGGATCGGCAGCACTTTGGCGCGGGCGATGTCACCGAGCTTGTCCTGCTTGGCCCGCACCATGCCCTTCACCACCGGGTTCACGAACTCGAGATGGCTCGGGTTGGGCGACACGCTCACGGCCAGCGACTCGCCGGTGTCGGCCTTGTGCTCGCCCGTCGCGCCCAGGTGGTACTTCACGTCTCCCGAGCCCTGGGTCGAATCGGCGTCGGCGTGGCCTTCGAACTCCGAGAAGATCTGGGCGAGCGGCTTGCCGACCGTGTTCGCGAGGACGTTCAGGCGGCCGCGGTGCGACATCCCGATCACGGCTTCCGTGACGCCGCCGCGGGCCGCGTCGCACAGGATCCGGTCGAGCAGCGGGATCAGCGCCTCGCAGCCCTCCAGTGAAAAACGTTTGTGGCCCACGTACTTGGTGTGCAGGAACTTCTCGAAGCTCTCGGCCTCGACCAGCTTCCCCAGGATGCGCGTGCGCTGCGCCGTGTTGAGCGGCAGCCGGTTGCGCGCCGACTCCATGCGTTCCTGGAGCCATTCCTTGCGCCCCGGGTCGGCGATGTACATGTACTCGACGCCGATCGCGCCGCAGTAGGTGTCGCGCAGCGTCTCGAGGATCTCGCGCAGCGTCGCGCGGTCGCGCCCCGAGAGCCCGTTCGTCATGAACTCGCGGTCGAGGTCCCACAGCGTCAGGCCATAGGTCGCGGGATCGAGGTCCTTGTGGGGCGCGCGCTGCGCATCGAGCGGGTCGAGGTCGGAGACCAGGTGGCCGCGCACCCGATAGGCGTGGATGAGCTGGATCACGCGGGCCTGCTTCTCCACCTCCTCGCGACCGCCCGCGGCGCCGCCCAGCCCGGGAGCCGAGTCGATCTCCCAGCGAACCGGGCGGTGCGGCAGCTTGAGGTCCTCGAAGATGCGCTCGTAGAAGTCGTCCTCGCCCTTCAGCAGGTCTTCCATGCGCGCCAGGAACAGGCCCGACTCCGCGCCCTGGATGATGCGGTGATCGTAGGTCGACGTCAGCGTCATCACCTTGCTGATGCCGAGCAGCGACAGCGTCTTCGGCGCCATGGATCGGTATTCCGCCGGATAGTCGAGCGCACCGGTGGCGATGATCACGCCTTGTCCCGGCATCAGCCGCGGCGCGGAGGAGGTGGTGCCAACCGTACCCGGATTGGTCAGCGAGATGGTCGTGCCGAGAAAGTCGTCGGGCGTGATTGCGCTCTTGCGTGTCTTTGCGACCAGGACGTCGTAGGCCTGCAGGAAGCCGGCGAAGTCCAGCTTGCCGGCGTCCTTGATATTGGGCACCAGCAGGCTGCGCGAGCCGTCCTTGCGCTGCACGTCGACCGCGAGGCCCAGGCGCACGCTGTCGCGCTGCAGCCGATGCGGTTGCCCGTCCAGCTCCGCATAGGCGTCGTTCAGGCGCGGGAACGCGTCGAGAGCGCGCAGCATCGCCCACGCCACTAGGTGCGTGAAGCTGATCTTCGAGCCCCCGGTTGCGTCGCGGTGCTTGTTGAGGATGCGGCGGTTCTCCTCGAGCGTGCGCATCGGGATGGTGCGGATCGAAGAGGCCGTCGGCACGGCGAGGCTCGCCTCCATGTTCTCGACGATGCGCATCGCGCCGCCACGGATGGGCTGGGCGATGTCGCCGGGCAGGATCGCGGGAACGATCATCGCCTTCGAGCGCGTGGCCGGCGTCTGCGACTCGGCGCGCACGAGGGTGGCCTCGCGAGCGGGGACCGCGGCTGCGGCGGGAGCCGCCGGCGACGCGGGGGTCGGCTGGACCGCAGCGCGTGCGTCGTCGCTCTCCGCCGGCAAGCCCGCGATCCGGTCGAAGTAGTCACGCCAGCTCTTCTCGACCGTTCGGCGGTCCTGCCGATACTGCTCCAGCAGATCGAGGGCGAACACGTAGTTCCCCCCGAAATCGTTCACCAGGGAATCGAGAAGCGGATCGGTCGCGGTGGCCATGGGAGGTCGAGTCTAGCCCTGCCTCGCGCCGGGGGGCAAATCACGCGCTCTTCTCGATGACGCGCTTCGGCGCACAGAACAACTGGGCTTCCTGGTACGACCCCGAGCGACACCTCGCGATCGTCGCCCTGGTGAACGGCGATGGGCCCGGCTTCGTGGCCGGCACCATCTTCCAGCGAATGGACGAGGCCTACACTCGCGGCGCTCGACCCTAGGCGCTCGGCGTGCCGACAGTACACTCCTCACAACTGATTCATAAATAGGTATTTACGTGAATCATATTGACAGGACGGAACATTCCTCGCTAAATTAACGTCGTTAACTCCGTGACCAGCGTTTCGGCGAGCAGGAGCGAGATGGGAATTACGCAACGTCGCGAGCGGGAAAAAGAAGAGGTTCGGCGGAAGATCCTGGATGCGGCGCGCGCGCTGTTTGCTCGCGAAGGCTACGACCACGTGACGATGCGCGCCGTCGCCGACGCCATCGAGTATTCGGCCACCACGATCTACAACCACTTCGAGGACAAGGAAGACCTGGTCGAGGCGCTCTGCCAGGAGGATTTCGCTCAGCTGCTCGCCGTTCTCACCGAAACCGCCCCGCCCCAGGATCCCGTCGAGCGGATCCGCGCCCTGGGACAGGCCTACGCCGGCTTCGCCCGCCGCTACCCGAATCACTATCGCTTCATGTTCATGACGCCGCGCGACGAGGGGCATCAGCCGAAGCCCGACGAGCCGGGCTCCCGCTCGTTCGAGCTGCTGCGCGATTCCGTGAAGCAGGCCGTCGAGGGCGGGCGCTTCAGGAACGAGCCGGTCGATGCCATGGCTCAGGTGATCTGGGCGAGCCTGCACGGCGTCGTCGCCCTGCTCGTCACGTATCGGGAGGAGCAGTTCCCCTGCGTGCCTCCGGCGCCCGACCTGGTCGAGCGCACGATCGAGAACACGTTGCGCGGGTTCTCGGTGTCCTGATGGTCTCCCTGGCCCGGCGCAATTTGTTCCACGACCGGCTCCGCTTCGCGATCACCGTGGCGGGCGTCGCCTTTGCCGTCACGCTGGTGCTGGTGCAGGTCGGGCTCTTCATGGGCCTGCTGGACAAGGCCACGGTGACGATCGAGCACGCCAGCGCCGACATCTGGATCACCTCGAAGGACACGCCCAACGTCGATTTCGCGCACGCCTACCCCGAGACCCGCGTGCTGCGCGTGCGCAGCGTCCCCGGCGTCGCGCGCGCCGACAACCTGATCGTCCAGTTCATGAACATCCAGCTCCCCACCGGGGCCGAAGAAGGCGTGCTGGTCTACGGCCTCGAGGACCTGACGGCCTGGAACCTGCCGTGGAGCGTGCAGGGCCCCGACGTGCGCGACCTGCGTCGCGGCGACTTCATCTTGATGGACAAGTCGGCCGAGCGGCGCTTCGGCAAGTTCGCGATCGGCGAGTACCGCGAGATCTTCGGCCGTCGCTTCAAGATCATCGGCACGACCGAGGGCGCGGCCTCGTTCACGACGGCCCCGATCGTATTCATGGACTATCGCCGGGCGCAGGAGCTGCACCAATCGCTGCCCAGCAAGGCCCAGTACACGCTGGTCAAGCTGTCGCCGGGAGCGGATGTCGCAGCCGTGAAAGCCGAGATCAAACGCCGCCTGCCCTGGAACGACGTCTACACGCGCGACGAGTGGGCGCAGCGCTCGCGCAGCTACTGGGTCGTCTCGACCGGCCTGGGCATGAACATGGGGGTCACCGTCTTTCTCGGGATCCTGGTCGGGATCGTGGTGGTGGCGCAGACGCTGTACACCTCGGCGGTCGAGCACGTGAAGGAGTTCGGCACGGTGAAGGCGATCGGCGGCTCGAACTGGGACATCTACCGGATCCTCGGGGAGCAGGCGCTGATCGCCGCGGTGATCGGCTTCGTGGTCGGCGGCTTGCTGTCGCTGGCAATGCGCCCGGCCATGGCCAAGCTGTACCTGAACGTCCTCATCTCTCCGCGCTTCGCTGCGATGGTTTTCGTCGGCACAGTAGTGATGTGCCTGGGCGCGGCCATGTTGTCCTTCCGGCGTGTGGCGGGCATCGACCCCGCGCTGGTGTTCCGGGCATGAGCGTTCGAGCGCTGCTCGCAGACTACCGGACGAAGCACGCGGACCCGCTCAACCTGCGGCTGCACGTAGCGACGGTTCCGCTCGGCGCGTTCGGGCTGTTGAGCCTGTTCGCGGCCGTTCCGCTGCCGTGGCCGGGCACGAACGCGGCGCAGCCGATCGCGGCAGGGGTTGCCGTGGCGATGCTCGTGAGTGACCTCGCGGCGGGCGCCCTGGCGCTTCCCGCGCTGGCGGCGCTCACGTTCGCCGCGACGGCGATCGCGCGTTCCGGGCCGGCCTGGGCCGTCGCCGTCGGCCTGGCGGCCTTCGTGATGGCGGTCGCCGCCCAGGGCGCGGGCCATCGCCGCGAGGCGGTACAGGCCGCGTTCGCGGGGCCGGGCGACCTCCTGTTCCGGCTGCTGCGCGAGCAGCTGCTTCTTTCCCCGCTGTTCCTGGTCCGCCGTGCGCTGGGGGGCGCCGCGGGCACAAAGGAGACCGGCCGTGGCTGAGACGGTGCTCGAAGTCCAGGACGTCGTGAAGGTGTTCGAAGAGGGCACGCAAAGGGTGGAGGTGCTGAGGGGCATCTCGATGGCGGTGGAGCCGGCCGAAGTCGTGGCGCTCGAGGGGCCGTCGGGCTCGGGCAAGACCACGCTGCTGTCGATCATGGGCTGTATCCTGACGCCGACGTCGGGCGCGGTGAGCGTCGCGGGGGAGGCCGTTTCCTCGCGCCACCCAGAGCAGCTGCGCGACGTGCGCCGACGCCTGATCGGCTTCGTGTTCCAGCAGTACAACCTGTTTCCGGCGCTCACGGCGCTCGAGAACGTCGAGTACTCGCTGAACGTGAAGGGAACGCCCGGCGGCGCAGCGCACCGGGAAGCGCGCCGCGTGCTCGAGCGCGTCGGCCTCGGCGATCGCCTGCATTTCCTGCCCCGCGACCTTTCGGGCGGGCAGAAGCAGCGCGTCGCCATCGCCCGCGCTCTCGCGGGCTCGCCCAGGGTGCTGCTGGCCGACGAACCCACGGCCAACCTCGACACGGCGGTCGGCGAACAGGTGCTCGATTTGTTCCGTGACCTCGCGCGTAGCGAGGGCAAGGGTCTGCTGATCGTCACGCACGACCCCAAGGTGCGCAAGATCGCGGACCGCGTCGTCGGCATACGCGACGGTCGGCTGGCGGCATGACGACGCCAGCTCGGAGCGCCGTTGGAACGCCCGCACACGAGGGCGAGAGGGACAGGAGTGGGGGGTCGATGATGAAAACGCAAACAGCCGTGTGGGCGCTCGCAGGTGCGGGCCTGCTGGCCGCCACGATGTTCCAGGCCGTCGGCGCGAGCACGCCGCCGAAGGCGACAGCGGAACACGCCAGCACCACGGGCCTGAAAGCGGGCCCGGTCGCCGCTGAGGGACGCGTCGTCGCCTACCCTGGCGCCGACGTCGTGGTGGGTGCGGAGCGTGGCGGGCGGCTGGTGCGGGTTCTGGTAGAAGAAGGCCAGACGCTCGCCAAGGGCGGGCTCATCGCCGAGCTCGAATCGAATGAGCTGCGGGCCTCGCTCGCCGAGTCCCGGGCACGCCTCGCCGAGGCCGAGGCCGAGATCCGTCTCGCCGAAGCCAACCTGAAGCGCCGCCGCGGGCTGGCCGAGCAGCAGATCATCGCGGCTCACGACCTCGACCAGGCGAACCGCGACCTCGAGATCGCGCTGGCGCGACGTGAAACGGCGCGTGCCACGATCACGCGCTACCAGGCGCAGCTCGACAAAACGCGGGTCCTGGCGCCGATCGCGGGCAGCGTCATCCTGCGCCACGTGGACGCGGGGGAGACGATCGAGGCTGGCGACAGGATCGCGACGCTCACGGATCTGGCTCGGCTGCGCATCGAGGCGGAGGCCGACGAGGCCGATGCCGGAGCCCTCTCACCCGGCGCGCCGGTCAGGATCACGGCCGAGGGCTACCCGGGACAGGCCTGGAAGGGTCGCGTCGAGGAAGTGCCCGACTCGGTGACGCTGCGGCGCCTCAAGCCACAGGACCCGGCACGACCCACTGACACCCGCATCCTGGCCGTCAAGGTGGCTTTTGCGGAGCCGAACCCGCTCAAGCTGGGGACGACGGTCGAATTGCGGATCACGCCCGAACGACGCTGAGCGCGCCTGTGGCCTACGCGAACGGATCGCGGGACCTGGTCCGTACCCCCCCGGATCGGCTAAAGTCGCGCCGATGCGCCGTTTCCCTGGTTTTGTCCTGGCGCTGGTCGCGGGCCTGGCCGGCTGCGCTGGTGACAGCCGCCGCGAAGCGCCGCTCCGCGTAGTCCACGACCTGGCACGGCTGGCGTGGACCGCCGACGCCAGCGGCGCCTACCAGCACGCGGCCTTCGGCACGCCGGGCGCCGCGCGCTTCCAGGTCGAGGGCTTCGTCAAGCCTGTCGAGAGCGCGAGCAGCGAGGTCTTCCTCCTGAGTCGCCCGAACGTGACGCTGCGCGTCGGCGGCGAACCCGGCGCCGCGCGCCGCGTGGTCCTCGAGCTGGCGCCCTACAAGGGAACCAAGCGACTCATGGCGCGGGTCCGTTACAACGGGCGACGCCTGGCGCCACTCGCGCTCATCCGCAGCCGGCATCGCTATCTGCTCGACCTGCCCGAGACTCCGGCCCCGCCGCGGGACAACGAACTGAGCCTGCGCTTTCGTGGCGCGGCCCGGCACGCGCGGCCGTACGGGGGCCAGATCGCCGCGGCCTTCTACTCGCTGACGAGCGGCGTAACGGGCGACGCCGGCCTCGCCGCCCTCGCTGGCCGCGCGGAGCTGCTCCCGCCTCTGGCGCTGGAGACATCTGCGAACGGTCTTTCGAGCGTGATCCAGGGGCCCGGAAGCTTGCGTTACGCCCTGGAGTTTGCGGCCGGCGAGGAGTTGCGCTTCTCGCCGGGGCTCGCGGCAAGCTCGCCCGCAAGCGGCGCCACGCTCCGCGTGAGCTTTGCCACGACCCCAGCCGGCGAACGAGAGTTGTGGCGGGGCCCGGCGCGCAGCGGCGCTCGGGAGGTGCGGGTGCCCCTGCCCGGCCAGGGACTGGCGTTCCTGAGTTTCCAGGTGGAGGGCGTCCCGGAAACGCGCGCGGCCTGGGGGGCGCCGCGAGTGATGGGCGATGTCGATCACGACCAGCTCGCCGTCCCGACCCGGGAAGCGCAGGACGAGGCGCTGGCCGACCCGTTGCGCGAGGCGCTCACCGGCATGAACGTGATGCTCGTGATCCTCGACGCGGCCGCCGCCAAGCACCTCTCCTGCTACGGCTACTCGCGCCAGACGACCCCCGAGATCGATCGCCTGGCAGCCGAGGGCGTGCTCTTCGAGCGCGCCTACACGCCGGCGGTGTACACGCTGCCGGCGATGTCGTCGCTGTTCACGTCGCTGGATCCCGACGAGCACGGCAGCATCGACCTGCGTGGCAGAAAGATGCCGTCGGCGCTGTCGCTCGCGGACGTGCTCACGGCCCGGGGCATCCACACGGGCGCCTTCGTCGCGAACGGCGTGGTGGGACGTTCGCGCGGCTTCGACCGCAGCTTCGCGGATTTCCAGGAACTCTACACGTCGGCCTTCGACCCGACACAGGCCGGCCGCTTCCGCGCCACGGCCTACCCCTGGCTCGAGGCGAATCGCGAGCGCCGCTTCTTCGCCTGGCTGCACTTCCGCGAACCGCATTTCCCCTACGATCCCCCCGCGCCCTTCGACACGGCCTTCGGATCGGGCGGCCCGATCCCGAAAGCGATGCGCGACGAGATCTACCTGATCCTGGCCATCGACGCTCGGCGGCGCCCGGCGCTCCCGGCGGAGATCGAACACTGGGCGCGGCTCTACGATGGCAACCTCGCATACGTGGACCAGGAGCTCGGCGCGCTGCGACGCAAGCTCGAGGAAACCGGGTTGCTAGAAAAGACCGTTCTGATCGTCGCAGCCGACCACGGCGAGGCCTTCTGGGAGCATGGCCACATCGGGCATGAGGTGCTCGTCTACGAAGAGGAGACGCACGTGCCGCTCATCATTCGCTTCCCTCGAGGCGCCGGACCCGCCGGCGTCCGGATTCGGGAGTTCGTGAGCTTGAGCGATCTGGCTCCTACGATCGTCGATGCGCTGGGGCTCTGGCGGAGCGTGGCTGCGCGGCCGGCCTTTCGCACGCAGAGTCTCCTGCCCGTGGCGGTGGGCGCTGCCGGCCGTCGCGCGGTCGTCTCTCGCGACCGCGGCTCGGAGCCGCGCTACGCGGTTCGGGAGGGCGCCACCAAGGCCATCTTCGATACAGCCACCGGAAACGTCGAGCTCTACGATCTCAGCAGCGACCCGGGCGAGCAGAAAGACCTTGCGACCCAGCAGCCGATACGCGCTGCATACTACCGTCAGGCCCTGGCGGCCTGGATCCTGTCGCGTCGGCTCGAAGGCGTGGCCGCTGCTGTTGAGCTGACGCCCGAGCAGCAGGAAAACCTGAAGGCGCTCGGCTACGTCCAGTAGCCGGGGGCTTTTCGCGAGGACCTCCGCCCGGTCGAGCTAGCGCAGGTCCGGGCGCACTCCAATGTGCAGCGGCAGGTCGAGCTAGGGCGAGTCGTAGCCGCCGGCGGCGATCAGCGTGCCGCGGACTTCGGCAAAACCGGCCCAGCGGCCGCCCGCGCGCACGACAACTCCCGCGCCGATTTGAAGCGCCTGGCCGGAATCCTGGTACGCCTGACCCCGACCGTAGCCGTCCGGAGTCGAATCCTGCGCTCCGCTGGCGTCGTTTGACGGCGACCGCGGGCGCCGCTAACGTCCGCGACGTGAGAAGCGCCGGACGTGCCGCGGCCAGTTGCCTGGTGCTGCTCGCTGTTGCTGGCTGCCAGCCTGGCGATCGGCCCGCGCGTGGTGTCTGGACGGGTCGCGTGCGCACCGAAGGCACGCCAGCCGTGACCCGCGCTCACGTGAGCGGCGCCGCCGAGTGCCTGTTGCTGCGACACCGCTCGAGCGCGCTTCGGCTTCGCATCCAAGGTTCCTCCGGAGCGGGCCCCGTCGTGGTCCAGGTCTCGAGCATGGATCACGGGGCGCCGCGGCCCATCGCCCAGGCGAGCCTGTCCGCGGGTGCTGGCGCCTTCCGTCGCGAGTTGCGCTATGGCGACGCCGAACTGGGCGCCACGGATTGGCTGCGCCTCAGCTTCGAACACGCCGACCTGACGATCGAGACCCTGGAGATCATCGAGGAAGTACACAAGCCGAAGCTGATCGTGTTCGGCCTCGACGGGCTCAGCTTCCGAATCCTCGACCCGCTCCTCGCGGCGGGCCGCCTGCCGCACATCGACGCCCTGGTGCGCGGCGGCGTGCGGGGGACGTTGCTCTCGATCAAGCCGATGTTGTCTCCGGTCGTGTGGACCACGATCGCCTCGGGGCACAAGCCCAGGGATCACCAGATCTGGGGCTTCGTCGACGCCGAGCGGCGGCTCGTGAACTCGACCGAGGTCCGCACCAAGCGGATCTGGGACATCGCGAGCGAACGACAGGCGGCCACCGTCGGCGTCGCGGGCTGGTTCGTGACGTGGCCCGTGGATCCCGTGGCCGGCTTCATGCTTTCCGATCGCTCGACGCCCTGGAAAGAGGTGACGGGCGAAGAGCGGGCGCAGGCCTTTTTCCCGCCGGCCCTGCAAGGCCCGTTCGAAGACGTGTTCCGGCAGCGGCGTGCACGCTACCGCGCGGAGAGTCGGCGTTTCACCACCTTGCCGCTCGACACGGAGTGGCGCGCGCAGCTCCGGGAGGGGGACCCGTTGCGCGCTCGCCTGGAGCTGGTCGAAACGCGCTTCCTGCGCGCGTATCTTCGCGACGGGGCGCTCGCAGAGGCCGGGCTTCGGCTGCTGAGCGCGCTCTCGCCCGATCTGTTCTTCCTGTATCTGCGGGGGTCCGATCACGCCCAACACGCCTTCTGGTTCGCGCGCGCCCCGGAGGAATCCGTGACGCCCTTGGAGGCGGATGATCGCCGCTACTACGGCACAATCATCGACAGCTACTACGTGTATCTCGACGAGCTGCTCGGCCGCTACCAGGCCGCGGCGCCCCAGGGGACGGTGTTCATGATCGTGAGCGACCACGGCTTTCGGAGCTACGTCCGGCACAAGGACGGCGAGCGGCGCTCGCAGGCCTACCATGAGCTGGAGGGCGTCTATATCGTCGGCGGTCCCGGGTTCCAGCACGGCTTGCAAGGAAAGCCCATCTCCGTCACCGACCTGGTGCCGCTCTGGCTCGACATGCTCGGGCTGCCACTAGCCGAGGACATGCCCGGCAGCCTGCCCACGCAGCTTCTGGCGCGGCCCGACCGGCGCAGGCCGGCGCCCATCGCGAGCTACGGTCGGCGCGATGCGCCCCCGGTGTCGCGCGAGAGCGAGGGGGACGCCGACCTGCGTGAGCAGTTCAAGGCGCTGGGCTACATCGCCGAATGAGACCGGGAGTGCCGTAGAATCGCAGGCATGATTCCCCAGGTTTCGGCCCGGGGCCGGCTCATGCCCGCCTCACCGATCCGCAGGCTGATGCCGCTCGCGGACGCGGCCAGGCAGCGCGGTGTTCACGTCTACCACCTGAACATCGGCCAGCCCGACATCGAGACGCCGCCGGCGCTGCGCGCACGGCTGGCGCGGATCCAGGACAAGGTGCTCGCCTACTCGCCCTCGGGCGGCACGCCTGAGTTCCTGGAGGCACTCGGCGAGTACTACCGACGCCTCGGCATTGCTCTAGGCCCCGGCGAGCTGATCGCAACCACCGGCGGCAGCGAGGCGCTCTTGTTCGCGCTGCTCGCCGTCGGCGGCGAAGGCGACGAGGTGCTGGTGGTCGAGCCCTTCTACGCGAACTACCAGGCCTTCGCGACGATGGCCGGGCTGCGGCTGGTGGCGCTCACCGCGCGGGCCGAGGACGGCTTCCATCTCCCGCCCCGTGAGAGCTGGGAGCGCGCCGTGACGCCCCGCACGCGGGCCGTGCTGCTGTGCAACCCGAGCAACCCGACCGGCGCCGTCTACTCGCGCGAGGAACTCCTGGCCGTAGCCGAGTTGTGCCGCCAGCGCGGCCTGTTCTTCATCTCCGACGAGGTCTACCGCGAGTTCGTCTACGACGGCGGCAAGGCCGAGAGCGCTCTCGAACTGGCCGGCTTCGAGTCACAGGTGATCCTGATCGACAGCCTGTCGAAGCGCTACAGCGCCTGCGGCATCCGCCTGGGAGCGCTCGCGACGCGCAACGCCGAGGTCTACGGCGCCTGCCTGCGCATGGCGCAGGGGCGACTCTCGCCCCCGGGGCTCGCGCAAGCGATCGCCGTTGGCCTCACGGAGCTCGGCCCGGACTACACTGCTGGCGTCATCTCCGAGTACCAGAAGCGCCGCGACATCCTCTTCGAAGGGCTCTCGGCGATTCCGGGCGTGTTCCTGCGCAAGCCCGAGGGCGCCTTCTACTTCATAGCCCGGCTGCCGATCCGCGACAGCGACGACTTCGCGCGTTTCCTGCTGGCCGACTTCCAGCACCAGGGCGCGACCGTGATGGTCGCCCCGGCGCCCGGCTTCTATGCGACAGCCGGCCTCGGCCTCGACGAAGTGCGCATCGCCTACGTCCTGAACACCAGCGATCTGCGGGCCTCGGTCGACGTGCTCGCTGCGGCGCTGTGCGCGTACTCGAAGCAGTGACGTTCGGCGGCTGAGCTCGCGCGGATGCCCGGGCCACTGCGCATCGCCGGCGGTGTTGTCATCCCCGAGGCGGCGCTGCGCTTCCGCGCCGTCCGCTCCTCCGGTCCGGGCGGACAAAACGTCAACAAGGTCGCCTCGAAGGTCGAGTTGCGCGTGAACCTGGACGGGATCTTGGGCCTGACGACCGGGGCGCGCCAACGGCTGGAACGGCTCTGCGGGGGGCGCCGTGATTCCGATGGCCGGCTGCTGGTCACCAGCCAGCGGACTCGCGACCAGTGGCGCAACCTCGTGGATGCCCAGAAGAAGCTGCGCGATCTGATTGGCCGGGCACTCCTCGAACCGAAGCAGCGGCGCCGCACGCGTCCCACGGGCGGATCGCGCGAGGCCCGCCTGCGCGCGAAGCGCAAGGCAGCAGCGCGTAAGGCCCTGCGCCGAGCGCCGACGGAGGACTAGCGGGGAGCGGAGCGATCGATTGCGGCCTGCACGACGTCGGCCAGGGCAGCCGCCACCTTCTGGTGACCCGACGGCCGCAGGTGATCGTCGAGCGCCCAGTAGTCGCCCCGACCAAGCGTGCCGGTGAGATCGACACCCTGGATACGCTGCACGAAGGCCGGTTGATCCCGAAGCGAAATCTCCTTCATCAGTGCGGCGTTGAAGGCTCCGTTCACGACGCGGCCCGGGCTGATCTGCGCCACGACAATCTGCACGCCTCGCAGTTCGGTGTGCCCAGCGTGCAGCAGCGCATTCAGGAACCAGTGTGCTTCCTCCCGGGGTCCACCCTCCGGAGACGCTGGCAACGGCAGCGGTCGAAGAATTCCACGCACGATCTCGAAGCTCATCTTGGGAAACCAGTAGCGACGGCGCCGCTCCGCGCGCAGCAGATCCTGTCGGTAATGGCGCGGGGAGCCGATCGGAAGGACGTTGCCCTCGTGCAGGAAGCGCCGGTTTTCCTCGGCATCGTTGTCGTCGTACTGAATCACCAGGCAGCGCAGCCGCGAGGTGTCGACTCGGTCCATCAGTTGCATCTCGCGCACCGTCCCGTATGAGGGAACCCCGGCGTTCAGCAGCCTGCGCCCGAGCCGCCGCTCGAGCACTTCGGGAAAGCTCTGGTCTTGCTCGACGCCCCAGCCCATCGCAAAGCTGTCGCCGAGGACGATCACCTCGGGGGCGACGAGCGACGCCTCGTCGTCGCGAACCCCGGCGCGGTTGACGCGCAGCCGCGTGTCGAATTCCCGGTTGGCGAAGCGGCACTCCCCCGGCTTCAGCGTGTAGTAGAGCCCGGGGTCGTACTGGGCGCACTCGGGCAGGGTCTGGAGCAGCTTTCGATCGTGCTGCAGATAGTACGCCTCGAGGTGAGAGCGGGTAGTGGCCGGGAGGCGCACGAGTAGCGCGGGCGCCGAAAGCAACAGACTGAATGCGGCCTCGCTCGTGGCCAGGGCGACGAAACACCCGAATGCCACCAACAGCAGTCGGCCAAGGATGGCCCGCAGGACACGCAACGCGCTCGATTATATCGAGAGGGAAACTCGGCGGGGTGGGCGGAACTCGACGCTCGAACGAAGCGAGGTCGTTCTCTGCGGGATGTGGCTTGGGAAAGCGCGGTGCGCGAAGCGGAGCGCAGCGCATTCTGGAATGTGGCGGGGTGGACGGGACTCGAACCCGCGACCTCCGACGTGACAGGCGAAAGGAGTGAGCACGCCCATCAAGGGTTTCCTGAGATTCGTCAGGGGGTTCGAGCGAGGCGGCCCGACACGGGACGACACGAAGAGACCCGTTTAGACGAGCCGAAATGACACGCGTAGTGCACAGCCCTGACCTCCGGCCTGCAGGTCATACGGTCGCCTCGTTCGCGAGTCTTTCACCCAGGCCGTACTCGCAAGCACAGGCCGGACCTCCGGCCAACAAGTCACTAAGGTCGGCTCGTGCCCTAGGATTTCACTCATGCCGTACTCGCAAGCGCGTTGCGATCGACGGGTACTCGGGGCACTGCGTGGTGATTGCCTTGGTGGGCAGACCTGCCGCTTGATAAAATCCAGCCCCGTGACTACCGACGCCATCGCCGAAGCCGTCGAGAGCTACCTCCGCACGGGGAGCTACGATCCCCGCGGCGCGCCTTGGCCGGGGAACATCATCGAGCGGTCGCGGCGTGCGCACGACGAGCTCATTCAAGCACTGGTCGCAGAAGTGACGCGGCGGGCCAAGACCCGGCCTGCGCCTGAGCTGGCCCAGCGCTTTCACGGTGTCGCCTTTACTCGGGCCAAGGTCGAGCCGATGGTTTCCGGGCTCTTTCCGCGGGTCGAACGGCAGGCCGTACTCGCGTTGCTCGAGCGAGCGGTCGTCTTCCTCACGCCCGCCAACCTCGAACCGGTGTTGCGGCACCAGCGCTGGCTCGGCACGGCCTGGGACCTCGCGAACCTCTACTTGGGGAGCATCGGGGCGGAGCCGCTGGGCGAGGGCGCGCCCGCCATCGTCGGGCTCAGCGAGGAGACGACCTGCTTCGTCTCGATTCAGTACTTCTCGGAGAGCGATCCATTCGCCGACTTCGTGGTCCACGAGGTGGCGCACGTCTTCCATAACTGTAAGCGCGACACCGTTGGGCTCTCGGTCACGCGTCGGCGGGAGTGGCTGCTCGACATCGACTACCGCAAGCGAGAGACATTTGCCTATGCGTGTGAGGCCTATGCGCGCATCGTGGGGCGGGCCCGGGATCTCGCGGGCCGAGCCACACTGGCTCGCGACTACGGCCGTGACGGTCGCATGTCGGAAACGCGGGTCGACCCCGCCGAAGTGGCCGACATCCTGCATGAGGCGGCCCCCAGGCGGAACGGTTGGAAGGTGATACTCGCGCGCTGTGCGCCGCCCGCGCGGTCCCCTGCCCGGGCAGGGCGGACCGAGGTCGCAGAGGCCTGACGTGGGACGCTTTCGGGAGGAGGACTGGGCGGCGGCCAAGCGGGAGTGCCGGCTTTCGGCCGAAGAAGTGCGGATGGCTCGGGAGCTGGGCTTCAACCCGCGGAAGCTAGCCAAGCATGTCCCGAGCCCCGCCCAACCTTGGAAGCTGCCCGTGGGCGAGTGGGTGCGAGAGATGTACGGCAAGAGTCACGGCGCCCCTGCCTCGGAACCCAGGCGCCCTCCGCGCCGACCACCCGAGCACGCCCAAGAGCCGGACTTCTCCTTCGATGACGGCTTCGAGACGTTGGAGGTGACCCGCTGTGGCTCGATCCCGATCGGACCCGGAACGAGATCGAGGACGAGGATCGGTTGCGGTTGAGGCATCGCGAAGCCTTCCGCAGGGCGGCCGACTACGTGGCCGCGGCCTTCGCCCGGCTCACCTTCGTCCAGAAAGTCGTCCTCTTTGGCTCGGTGGCACAGCCGCCCAGGAAGGAAACGCCCCGACAGAGGCGGTATCGCCGCGCCGGAGCCCGTCTCTGGCACGAGAGCAAGGACGTGGACCTGGCCCCACGTGGGTGAGCGAGGTATCCGACCTGAAAGCTCTCCAGAGAGCCCGCGGCCGTGCCCTCAACGACCTCCTCGTCGACCTCGAGTTGGGAGTGGCGCACCATCAGGTGGACGTGTTCCTCTTCGAGCCGCGCACGGACCGTTACCTGGGCCGTCTCTGCCATTTCGGCGTCTGCCCCAAGGACAAGCCCGAGTGCCGAGTCGCAGGCTGCGGGGCGGCGCTGTTCTTGAGGCAGCACGATGGGTTCGTGTTCGACCCCCGCTCGCTGGAGCACGGGAGGGTTGTGTTGTTCGACCGGGCGAAAGGTCTACAGCCTCCTGCCGCGGACGACATCCCGTTTTGAACGATTGAGGATTGGCCAGGAACTCGTCCCGAGGCCGCCCGGTTGACGATCTTAGAGACGCCCCGCGGGTACGAACGCGTGGAGCGCGTCGAAGTCGGGGCTGGCGAGCGGACGAAACCCCTGGGGCCAGGGCGAGTCCAGGGAGCAGAGCACACGAAACTGTGCCGGCGTCGGTGGGGCGTTGACGCGCTGCACTCGAGCCTGCGGCTGCTCGCCGGCTGCCGACAGGAGTGCGCGCACGCCCTGGCAGAGATAGCGCGGCACGAACCCGATATGGACGCCTCGAACCACCGTATGGATGCGCAACGCCCGCGGATCGTGAGGATTCGTAGGCTCGGCTTCGAGCGCGAGCGCATCGCCCGGACGGAGGCGACGAACCTCCTCCTCAGCAGACGGTCCTCGGTGGCGCAGCCCGTGAACGAAGAAAGTTGACCGGTAGTGGCCTTCAGCATTCCGCTCTGGAACCGGGAAGACCTCGAACATGTCGGTCTCGCGCTGTCCGCCACTTCGGGCCAGCATGACGAGAGGGTCGGCTTCCCCGCGCTCGACATCGAGCCATTCGATGAATTCGTCGTAATCGGGGCGACTCTGAGGAGGCAGTCGATTCCGGAACATTCGGAAAGAGCTGCGTGGAGACGTATACCTCGTCGAAGTCCTGGAAGCTGCTCAGCGGACGGAACCCGGCACTTTCAGCCGACCGTGCGCCCTGCGTGTAGGTGAACACGTAGTCCGATCCTTCGCGCGACAGACGGCCCACGGGCCACCAGCGGTGGTCCGGCTGCCTCCATGCGAGATATAGCGTGTTCATCGCGCCCTCAGGATACGCCCGTAGTGCAGACTCGAGGAGGACGGCCGCGTCTAGGCGAAGGGGCTGACGATCTCCAGGGACTGGATCTTCGCTCGTCCCGGCAGATCCTCGGAGTAGAGCCTCGTGACGCCGCTCTCGATGCAGGCGCTAACCAGGGTCGCGTCCCAGAACGCCCACCGCTGCTGCAGGTGCAGCTCGCGAGCGCGCTCGAGGACAGCTGGTGTCGGCATGATCAGTGGGAAGAGAGCGAGGAACTCGGCGAGCCGCTGCCAGGCGACCGTGGCCGTGAAGCCCTGCTCAGCCAGCTTTCGCGAGGCGGCGATGAACTCGCACGCCACCTGCCAGGGCAGGATGCCCTCGGTCGTGCCGGCGACAAGGTCCAGTGCGATTTGCTGGAGTCGGGTGTCCCGGGAGTCGCAGCAGTAGATCGAGATGTTGGTGTCAAGAGCGATCATGCAGCTCGTCCCGGGTGGGCAGCGCTCCGGACGAGAAGAAGTTCATGCTCCCGATGCCCGCGCGCAGGCGGTTCAATGCCGCGGTCCGGTCGGAGCCCCCTCCGACCTCGACCGGCTCGATGATCAGGCGGACGCGCTGCTCCTCTCGGAGCTGCAGCTCGCCGACGGGCTTCAACACGCCCTGCGAGAAGATCGCCTCGGTGACTTGTACCATGGGACTCATTCGCCTCTACAACCATTGTACCGCGCCGGGCGCCTTCGCGACCGATGACTCGGGACGATTGTTCTTGACGGGCCAGAATCCGCCAAGTCATTGGTTGCCGTCGATGACGCGGTGCAGAACACGCCTGCGGATCAGGTCGGCCTGCTCGCGTCCCCGCGACGGGTGCGCCGCGACATCGACCCAAACCTGCAGAACGTCCGAGGCCGCCATGCCGCCGGTGCGGACCACCGCGCGAAATACCGACTGGGGTGCCGGAGCCTGCCGGACGATGACATCCGGAGGTTCGCCGGGCTCGCAAGGCCGTAGATTCTTCCACGCCGCCAGGTTCGCAGGCTGAATGCGGTGGACGTAGACGTAGGGCGGCACGCCGCTGACGAATCCTAGCCGCAGCGCGTCTGCAGCAGCGAACAGGGCGAGGCAGGCTCGGCCGCTGCCAAGCATCCTG
Source organism: Acidobacteriota bacterium (assembly GCA_032127875.1). Taxonomy (GTDB): domain Bacteria; phylum Acidobacteriota; class Vicinamibacteria; order Fen-336; family Fen-336; genus CADEEV01. The sequence continues at coordinate 14,042 of JAQBHI010000016.1, read as the reverse complement.
TGGAGCTGGGCCTGCCGGTCACCCGGCAGGAGGAAACGCATCGGCACTTCCCTCGGCGAGCGCGCCGAAAGGGCCTGCCAACGGCTGAACAGGTCCTCGCGCCGCACGAGGCGCAAAGAGGAGGCCGACTCGTGCAGGTAGCCCTCGCGCTCGAGCTGCTGAACGAATCGGAAGGCACTCATGACCGACACGTTCGCCGCACGCGCCAACTGTGACGCGTTGCGGTATTGCCCTCGGGGCGAGGCGAGCAACTCATCCGGCAGCTCGGGGGCTAGCAGCACCTTCAGCATCCACTGGTTGAGGTCGGAGAAGAACTGGCCCGAATCGCGGACGGACTTGCGCATGAACGCCGGGAGGGCCCTACCCGGCGCGATCATCTCCTCGAGGTGAGGTCCGCGGAACAGCGCGAAGCCCTCGAAATCGATCACACCGGCGGCCGCGTCCGGAGCGTAGCGCTGAGCGAATGCCATCACCTGTTCTGCAGCGCGCGGAGAAATGCTGGGCGCCGCGACGACGGCGAGGGGCACTGCCTTCTGACTGGCGGCGTGGGCTGCCTGGAGCACCGCTTGCGCGAAAAGGGGCACGAGCCGGTCGCTGCGACCCTCTGGGGCTGACTTGATCTCGACGGCGTACTCGATTCCCTTTCGTCGGACGACGAGGTCGGGACCTGGGTCGTTTGGATGGCGCCGTACATGCCAGCCGGCTCGCTCGAAAAGGGCTGCGAGGCGGGATTCGGCGGACCTTCCCCGTTCGGAGGCGTCGGACTTGGCGGGGATTTCCTGGTTCTCCATGGTCGCCAATTTACCTTGGCCGTGGTAATTACCGTGGCCAAGTTAATTAACATGGCCATGTTACATGATGAGCCCCGCAGACGTCAAGCGCTGGGGACGCCCGTCACCGCTGTCGAAGGCCAATCGTCCGACCGCCACGCAGCAGCTGAAGGACGTCGCGGATGGACCGAGGCATGACCCTCGACGCGAGGCAGAAACACACCGGCCCCCGAGGAGGAGCAGGACGACGCTAGCTTGTTCAAGAATGGCGGGGTGGACGGGACTCGAACCCGCGACCTCCGACGTGACAGGCCGGCGTTCTAACCAGCTGAACTACCACCCCGCTAAGGTGGATCCGGGGGGGTGGTAGGCCGTAGAGCTGGTGGGCGGTACAGGATTCGAACCTGTGGCCCTCGGCGTGTAAGGCCGACGCTCTACCGCTGAGCTAACCGCCCGGCGGGACAATCGCGGAGTTTATGAGAGGCTGCCGTGCCTGTCAACCGCGCCTGCGCCCGCCCCAGCCCTCGTCCCACCACGCATCCCGTCCGCTCCGGCGCCGCCGTCCTCGCGCGAAGACAGCCACCAGCGCCAGGCCCGCGCCGAAGCCACCAATGTGCGCCCACCAGGCGACACCGCCGCCGGCGTCGGGACTGCCGAGGCTGAAGGCGCCAAACAGGAACTGTTGCAGGAACCAGAACCCCAGGAAGAGCAGCGCCGGCACCTTCACCAGCTGTGTGAACAGGCCGAGCGGCAACAGCATCACGACCTGCGCGCGCGGGTAGAGCACGAGGTACGCCCCGAGCACGCCGGCGATCGCGCCCGACGCGCCGATCGAAGGCAGCGTGGAGGTCGGCGACGCCCAGATATGAGAGTAGGCCGCCGCCCAGCCGCACAGCAGGTAGAACGCGAGATAGCGACCGTGGCCCATGCGGTCTTCGACGTTGTCGCCGAAGATCCACAGGTAGAGCATGTTCCCGAGCAGGTGGAGCCAGCTGCCGTGGAGAAACATGCTGACCAGCACCCGCAGACCCAGGCCCGGCAGAAGCGTCGTGATCAGGACCTCGATCGGCCCGAGCGCCCCGTCCCGTCCGGTGTAGAGCGCGGGAACTACCGCCGCCCCGTAGAACAGGCCGGCGAGTCGATCGCCCAGCGCGAGCTCGAAGGCGAATGCCAAGACGCTCACGGCAATCAACGCGATGTTGACGAACGGAAACGTGCGGGAAGGCACGTCGTCCCGCAGCGGAATCACTCGGGTTTTCTCAGGGAGCCGTGCCGGCCGGCTTCGGCCGGCGACGGCGACGACGGCGGCGACGGTGACCCAGTTCGGAGCGAGCTTCGCCGCCGGCCGCGGGCGACTCCCGCGCCACGAGCGCGGCCGGAGGCTGCAGGTCGCCCAGGTCCAGGCTCTTCCAGTGCGCGACCAGCTCCTGGCCCTCGAGCCCGCCGTGGATCTCCATCCAGCGCAGCGCGTCGCGGAAATACGGGCGGCCGGCGAGCAAGTGTTTGACGCCGGGTGAGCGATGAACCTCGTTTAGGCGGCGCTGCGAAAGCAGCACGAGGCGCAGTCGATCGAGATCGCGACGCGCGAAGGGCAGGCTGAGCGGCGGCGGCGGACCGCTCGGCGCGAACTCCTCGGCCTCCGGCTCGCCGAGCGCCTCGAGTTCGGCAGCCACGTCCTCGGCGGGCTCGGGGGTCTCCGCTTCCGCGCCTTCGCCGGTTTCGGCAGCCTCCAAGCGGCGGGCGCGCTTCGGCGGCAGCGGCCGGCGCAGCGGCGCGCCTAGCGGCACCAGCATCGTCCCGAGCAGCATCGCGTTGGTGAGTTCCTCTGGCGCCGTGTTGCCGGCGTTGCGGTACGCGTCGAGTCGCGCCAGGCTGCCCAGCAAGGCCTCGCCACCCTGGGCGATCGCGAGGTCGGCCTCGGGCAGCAGGTACGCCAGCAGCCCGCTGTCGTGGAGGCTCTGGAAGGTCCTGCGCGCGGCGCCTTGCCGCAGGATCTTGTAGAACTCCTCGAGAATGCGCGCCGGGCTCGACTTCACGATCTCGCCGCGCAACGAACGAATCGCCTCGAGCGTGTCGCGGTCGATCGTGAACTCGAGACGCGAAGCGATCGCCACCGCTCGCAGCATGCGAACCGGGTCCTCGCGCAGCCGCACGCTGGGATCCCCGATGATTCGGATCACGCGGGCCTCCAGGTCGGCCAGGCCGTCCACGTAGTCGATCACCGAGAAACTCGCGATGTCGTAGAACAGCGCGTTCACGGTGAAGTCGCGACGGAACGCATCCTCCTCGGGGGTGCCGAAGACGTTGTCGCGACGGATCAGCGTGTCGCCTTCCTCGGCCACCGCCTGGCGGCGGAAGGTCGAGACCTCGACGACCTTCTGGCCGAAGCGCACGTGGCAGAGCCGGAAACGCCGGCCGATGATGAAGCAGTTGCGGAACAACTTCTTCACCTGCTGTGGGTGCGCGCTCGTGCCGATGTCGAAGTCCTTCGGCTTTCTTCCGAGCAGCAGGTCGCGCACGCCGCCGCCCACGAGGTAGGCCACGTAGGCGTGGCTCCTCAGCCGATACAGTACCTTGAGTGCGTCGGGATCGATGTTCCGGCGCGAGAGGGTGTGCTCGGAACGCGGCAGGATGCGGGGGGAATTGTTCAAATGGGGCAGCGCCTAAAGGGGAAACCGAACCGCCGACATTATAGTGGAGGGCAGGCGAACCGGGACAGGCTTTGAAGACGCGGCTCTCCTACATCGACTGGGCGCGCGGCTTCGCCGTCTTATTGATGATGCAGACGCACGCCTACGACAGCTGGTTGTCCGCGGCTGGCAAGTTAACTGTTTTCTAGGAGTTGAGCCGGCTCGCCGGCGGCTATTCAGCAGCTCTTTCCCTGTTTCTCGCGGGCCTGGCGTGGGCCCGCAGGACCGATCGAGAACCGATCTCGCCGTGATCAGCCTGGCCGGCGGGCTGCCCTTCCCCGTGGCGCCGCCGCTCGACCGGCTGCCGTCCGCGCACCCGGTCCTCGACTTCTGGCGGACGAGTCCCAACTACTTGCTGATCAAGGTGGGCGTGCTGTGACTCGTGCTCTGGTTCGCGCAGCTGTGGAGCCGTGGGCCGTGGCTCCATTGGCCGAGCGCGCGGCGGCAACTGGGACGCACCAGCCTGCTCGTCTACTGGGTGCACATCGAGATCGTCTACGGCGGCGTCTTGGCCGGGGGCCGGCACCATCACCTGAGCGTGCCCGGGGCCAGCCTCGGACTGCTGCTTACGCTCGCGATGCTGGCGCTGTCGCTGCGGCGGATGAAGTGGCTACGACATCCGAAAGACGATGGCAGGGCGGGGCCTTGACTCGGGCGGGGGCCGCGGCAAGACTGCCCGCCTCGTCAAACGGTGCGGGGGTTTGGGCGCCACTCGGGGAATCACTGCGGGTCCCAGGACTTTCGGCCAACGGAAGCGAGCGATCCGGGGGATCCAAATCGAGCGCTACGACTTCATCAATCTTGTCGGCCGGCTATCCGGCGGCCGCACTGGTGCTCGCACTCCTGCTCTTGAAGACTGGTGACGTCGGGATGCGGGAGGCCGCATGACGCCAGAGAAAAAGCGCCTCGACGAGGCGCGCAAGCACGTCGCGGATTGGTACGGGTGGGGTCCCTACCTCTCGGATCGGGCGTGGGGCACTGTGCGCGAGGATTACAGCCCGAACGGCGCCGCGTGGGACTTTCTCAGCCACGACATGGCGCGCAGCAAAGCCTACCGCTGGGGCGAGGACGGCCTCGCCGGCATCTGCGACCGCTACCAGATCCTGTGCTTCGCGCCGGCCTTCTGGAACGGCCGCGACCCGATCCTCAAGGAGCGGGCCTTCGGCCTGATCCCGGCCGAGGGCAATCACGGCGAGGACCTGAAGGAGTACTACTACCACCTGGACAGCACGCCGACCCACAGCTACATGCGCTGGCTGTACAAGTACCCGCAGGCCGAGTACCCCTACGCTCGGCTCGTCGAGGAGAACCGGGCGCGGGACGGGACGGGACCCGAGTTCGAGTTGCTGGACTCCGGAGTCTTCGAAGAGGACCGCTACTTCGACGTTTTCGTGGAGTACGCGAAGGCGGGCGTCGAGGACCTGTGCATCCGCATCGAGGCGCACAACCGCGGCCCAGAGGAGGCGGCGCTGCACGTGCTGCCGCAGTTGTGGTTCCGGAACATCTGGGCGTGGGGAGCGGAGCGGGAAAAGGAGCCCCTGATCCGGCGTGAGCCTGGCAACGAAGCGGCGCTGCTGCTGGTGGCCGACGACGCGGAGGCAGAGGGGCTCCACAACCTGCCCTTCCGCTACCGCGTGGGGAAGCGCTTCCTGTACGCCGAGGCAGACGGCAAGCCACTCTTCACGGACAACGAGTCGAACACCCAGCGCCTCTACGGCGTGCCGCCGTCCCACGGGCGGCCGTGGGCGAAGGACGCCTTTCACCGCCAGATAGTCAACGGCGAAGTGGCTGTGAACCCCGACGAGCGCGGCACGAAGGCCGGCATCCATTACGTGCGCCAGCTGCCCGGCGGCGGCTCCACGGTGATCCGCCTGCGCCTGATGGCGGCGCCGATCGCTGCGCCGCTGGCGCGGGTCGACCAGCTGGTGGCGTACCGTCGACGCGAGGCCGACGAGTTCTACGCCGAGATCCACCCGAAACAGGCGAGCGCCGACGAGAAGAACATCCAACGCCAGGCGCTGGCCGGGCTGATGTGGAGCAAGCAGAACTACATCTTCGACGTGGACGCCTGGCTGAAGGGCGACAACCGTGCCGCGCCGCCCCCGGCCGCCCGCCGCGGCATCCGCAACCAGCACTGGTGGCACCTCAACTCGATGCGCGTGCTGTCCATGCCGGACAAGTGGGAGTACCCGTGGTTCGCGGCGTGGGACCTGGCGTTCCACACGGTGGCGCTCGCGCTCATCGACGGCGAGTTCGCCAAGGAACAGCTGTGGTTGATGCTGTTCGAGCAGTTCCAGCACCCGAACGGCCAGATCCCCGCATACGAGTGGGAGTTCTCGGACCTGAACCCGCCGGTGCACGCCTGGGCGGTCTGGCGCGTCTACAACATGGACCGCATCCGTGCGGGGCGCGCGGACCGCAGCTTCCTGGAGCGATGCTTCCAGAAGCTCCTGATCAATTTCGCCTGGTGGATCAACAAGGTCGACAAGCAGGGCAACAACGTCTTCGAGGGTGGTTTTCTGGGCCTCGACAACATCACCATCTTCGACCGCTCGGACCGGCTTCCCGGGGGGGCGGTCCTGGAGCAATCCGACGCCACCGGGTGGATGGGCATGTTCTGCCTGAACATGATGCGCATCGCGCTCGAGCTGGCGAAGGAGAACCAGACGTACGAGGGCCTCGCCACCAAGTTCTTCCAGCACTACGTGTACGTCGGCGCCGCCATGAAGCGCATGGGCGGGGGCGACCACGACCTGTGGGACGAGCAGGACGGGTTCTTCTACGACGTGCTGCGCTACCCCGACGGAAGCTTCCAGAAGCTGCGGGTCCGCTCGCTGGTCGGCCTGATCCCGTTGTACGCAGTCGAGCGGCTGGAGATGTCCTGGATCGACCGCTTCCCGGACTTCAAGACCAGCCTGAACTGGTTCATGGAGAACCGGCCGGACCTGGTGAGCCAGTGCGTGAACCGCATCGTGCACGACGGACAGGAGACGCTGGCGCTCACGATCGTCGACCAGACCCAGCTGAAGCGCATTCTGCGGCGGGTGGTGGACGAGGACGAGTTCCTCTCCGACTATGGACTACGCAGCCTTTCCAGGTATCACGAGCAACACCCGTTCGTGCTGGGCGCGAGTCACGTGGGCTACGAGCCGGCCGAGGCGGTTGCCAAGATCAAGGGCGGCAACTCCAACTGGCGCGGCCCGATCTGGTTCCCGACCTCGTTCCTGATGATCGAGTCGCTGCGCAAGCTGGGAAAGGCCTACGGCTCGGATCTCACATTCGAGGACAAGAATGGGCGCAGCTGGACGATCGGCGAGGTGTCGCAGGCTCTGGCAAACCGCATGATCGCGATGTTCAGCCGCGACGGCGACGGGCGGCGGCCGGTCTTCGGTGGCATCGAGCGCTACCGCAGCGACCCGCACTGGCGCGACCTGCTGCAGTTTCACGAGTACTTCCACGGCGACACCGGCTTCGGCCTGGGCGCCGCCCACCAGACCGGCTGGAGCGGGCTGATCGCGTCGCTCATCGCCGAGTGGAGGCGCTGAGGGTCTTGCGCTCCGGGCCATTCTCGGACAAGCTTCGGCCCCTCTGCCATCCCCGCGCGCGTCTTCCTGAACCCGGCGTCGCCGGCCCGGACGGTCTACACGGACACGACCGTGACGAACGGCACGCTGGTCATCACGAGCGTGGAGAACGCCGTCCACGCGGCCATCGAGCTGCACGACCTGCCGGATCCATCGCCTGGTTGCCCGCAGGCGGGCGCGGTGCCGAACGACACCTGCCCGGCGATCGGTGAGAGGGGCGGCCTCCGGAGCGAGGCCCGGCTGTCCATGCGGAAGTGGCGGCGGCTCAGGCCGCTTCAGCAGCTGCAGGTGATCCTGTTCCTCAAGGCGCTCTAGACGCAACGCCCTTGGTTCAATCGCCCCTGGCCGATCCTGTGGAGCACGACGCGCGTGCCTTCGCGGCGGAGACGGAAGCGCACAGCTTCGGGGAACAGATCCGGGAGCTCGAACGGGGGCAGCGGCCGTGACGGATCGCGCACGTAGCCCTCGCCCTCGGCGCGCAGCGCTCCGACGAACAGCAGCTCGCGCCACTTGAACTCCGGAATGGAGAACGAGCCGTCTTCGAGGATTCGAACGTCGGCGAACGGCGACTGTTCGTCCATCAAAAACGCTCCGACGCCGAGAGCCTGACGTCGGCGGCGGGCCCGACAGCCGCGTCCTCGCGAGTCATGGCGAAGGCCGGCGTCCCGGCACGAGCGCCAGCTTCCGCGCCAGGTGCTCGAACAGCTTCACTTCCCTCGGCGTCAAGTCGGCACGTTGAAACAGCGAGCGCCAGTCGGCGAAGTAGCGCTCAGGGTGCGTGCGCGGCAGTGCTCCGACTGCGAGCAGGCCGTCGCGCAAGAGCACAAGCAGGGCCTCTTTTTCCTGGAACGACGCGCGGCGGGCCCCGGCGATCGGCCGGCGCCCGGCCCGGAACACCTCGTATGCGGTGACCATCACCGCGTGCGAAAGATTGAGAGAGGGCTGTTGCGGGTGGCTCTGGATGCGCGCGCGGCGGCCGCAGCGCGAGAGTTCGGCGAGCGTCAGGCCTGAGGTCTCGGGCCCGAAGACCAGGGCCACCTCGTCGTCGGGACGAAGGCCGGCGATCTCGCCCGCCAGCTCGCGCACGTCGAGTGAGGCAGTCCCGGCATCGCGTCGCCCAGACAGCCCGGCGACGTAGCTGGCTCCCGCGAGGGCCTCGTCGAGGCCTGGAAACACCCGCGCCGACTCGAGGATCTCGTGGGCGCCCCAGGCCGTGCGCCAAGCCTCGATCGTGCGCCAGTCGCCGGGCGCAACGAGATCCAGGCCCGTCAGGCCAGTGTTCCCGATCGCGCGAGCCACTGCCCCCACGTTGGCCGGCGTTTCGGGCCTGACCAGGACGACGCGAACGCGCGCTACGACGTCCCCTCCGAACCGGGGGGCGTGTAGTGGATGTAGGCGTTGAGCCAAGCGATCTCATCGACCTTCTCCGACAGGTCGACCTGCAGCAGGTCGCGCTGCGAAACCATGCCCACGAGCGCTCCCGCCGAGACGACCGGCAGATGCCGGCAGCCCGCCAGCTTCATCTTGCGAAGGCCGTCGTCGTGCGACTCCGCGACCTCGCCGACCACGAGGTCCTTGGTCATCACCTCGCCCACCTTCACCGAGTCCGGATCGAGGCCCTTCGCCACCACGCGGCTCATCACGTCGCGCTCGGAGAGGACGCCGACCAGATGCGTGCCCTCGAGAACCGCGACCGCGCCGACGCGCCGCTCCGTCATGTAGCGCGAGGCCTCGCGAATGGTCTGCTCGGACCGCAGATGGTAGAGTTCGCGCCCGGCTACGACGGCGCCGATCGTCTTCATGGCTCCTCTCCCTCCCCGCCCGGCAGCGGCCAGGGCCGGGCGAAACGCCGGGCCTTCGTGTGACGCCGGCAGTATTCAGCGAGGTGTTCGGCTAGCCGCTTACGGTCGGCGGTCGAGAGCGACACGAAATGCAGGCCGACGCCCGTGGGCAGCGTGGGCGGCGGCGTACCGACGCCATGCCGCCAGGCCACTTGGCATTCGGCTGAGAGCTCGATCTCGTTGCCAGGAAGTCGGAAACGAATCGACACGGCTTCGCCCGCCTCGAGCAAATCGGCGCGCTCGACGAAAGCACCGGCGAGACCCAGATCCAGGATGAAGGCGGCCTCTTCCCGGCCGCGGCACACGAGGCTAGCCCGCTGGATGAACGGAATCCGGATCCGCGCGAGAACGGGGTCGGCGGGAGCGGCCTCCGGGCCGCGCGGTAAGACGGTCTTCGTCATGTTCCTGGGACCTGCGGGAGGACGCTAGCACCGCCCCGGCGAGGCTGTCAACGACAGCGGCCGCCAAAGCGTTGACAGCATGCGGGGCGTGTGGTTGACTCGCGCCCGAGCCCATGCCCCCGACGCTGACGGTCGCCGGCGGCCCCCAGGATGGCCAGTCGGTCGCGATCACTTCTGGCGCAAGCCGTACCCTCGGTGGAGCACCCGACTGCGCGCTCACGCTCACGCTCGGCAACGTCGCGCCCCTGCATGCGCGCCTGGTCTTCGACGCCGCCAGGGGCCTGCTTCTTTCCGACCTCGCCAGCGCCACCGGCACGTATGTCAACGGCGAGAAGATCGGGGCCGATCACGTGCTCGTCGACGGCGATCGCGTCTGCCTCGGCCCGCCCGGTTCGAAACAGACGGTCAAGCTCGTGGTACGGCTGCCGGACGAGCCCGCATCGGAGCCGGCCCTGATCCTCGACGCCCCCGAACACATTCCCCTCGCACTCGATGAGCCGACACTCGAAGCAGATCCGGAGCCGGCGATCCTGGTCGACGAGGTTCCACCGCCCGCCGCCCCGCCACGGGCGGCGCCAATCCCGCCGCCCGCGGCCAAGCCCGCCGTCGCAAAAACTGCGGCTACCAAGCCCGACGACGACCCGAAGAAACCTGTGCGCGCGGAATACACGAACGACATGCCCTCGATCGCGGCGCCGGACAGGCCCCGCGGCGCGGGAGCGCCGCTGCCCGTGCCGATGCCGCTGCCCGTACCGGACGCGCTCAAGAAGGCCAGGCGGCCAACGCTCAGCGCGATTCCGCGCCCGCTCCTGGCCGTCGGCATCGGCCTGCTCGTGTCCGCCGTGGCCTACTTTGGCTGGCGATCGTTCCAGGCGGCCCCGCCGGTGATCACCGCGGTGTTGCCGCCGCGGGCGGAGGGCGGCCAGACCGTCAGCCTCCAAGGCACCGGGTTCGGCTCGAATGCAAAGGTCGTCAGCGTGCGCTTCGGCGAGCAGTTGGGCCAGGTCATCTCCGCAACCGAGACGCAGGTCGCGGTGGCGCTGCCCCAGATCGCGCCGAGCGGGGGCGCCGCCGACTTGCCGGTCACGATCGAGAACCGGGCCGGCCGTTCGAACGCCATCTTCGTGACCATCACCGCGCCGCCGCGCATCACGTCCTTCTCGCCCGACGTCGCGATGCCGGGCCAAACCGTGAGTGCGGAGGGCAGGAATCTCGACGGCAAGCCGCTCAGCGTGCTGGTGTCCGGCCAACTCGCCGAGATCCTGGACGCCAAGCCGACGAGCCTGCGCTTCCGGGTTCCCGAGCTTTCGGTGACACCCGGTGAATCGGCCCCCGTGGTGATCACGGTAGGCCGCGAGTCGTCGAAGGCGACGCCCCTGTACATGGGCCGGCTGCCACTGCTCATCGAAGCGCAGCCGATCAAGGCCATGTCCGGAGAGCGTGTGAGCCTGCGGGGTCGCGGCTTCGACACGAACCTCGCCAATCTGGAAGTGCGCTTCGGCGGGGAGCCCGCGCTGGTGATCTCGGCGACCGAAAACGAGATCGTCGCCTCGGTTCCGGGCTCCAGCGTGATGGCATCGAGGATGGACGCCGCCGTGGTCGTGAGCGTGCGTGGCTCGCGCTCGAACGCCTCTCCCTTCATCCTGACGCGGCCGTCCTCGGGCTACTTCACGCCTCATTACTTCCCGGCGCCGGTGCCGGACAGGCCGGGCTATGCGCTGGTCTCCACGGACATCGGGCCCGTGCTGGCGTTCGGCGGGCGCGCCGATGCGGCCTCGACAACGGAGCGCGCGTCGCGCGCCGCGGCCAGCCTCAACGCGCTGGTGGAAGAGGCCCGGCAGAAGCCGGTGAGCCTCGAGGTGCGCGACAAGCCGGTGCTCGGAATCGCAGTCGTGGGCCGCCCGGATCTGCTGCTCGCGGTCACGCCGGACGATCTCGCGGCCTACGAGGTTTTCGATTCCACGCTGCGCACGCGCCGCGTCTCGCAGCGCAGCGTCGTGGCCTTCTGGAGCGCGCTACTCCAGGACCAGCTCGCACTGTTCGTGGCGCGCGAGCGGCCGTTCCGCGTCATCGAGCTCACGATCCGCGGCCGGGCGCTGATGCAGATCTACAGCGAGGCGCTGCGACGCGCCGGGGCCGGCGCCGGCGTCCCGATCGGCGTCGTGAGCCCGCTGGCCTCGAGCCTTGGCCGCGACCTGCGCGATATGGCGTTGCTGCTGCCCACCGAGGGGCAGTCTTCCGCTGCGGCGGCCATCGCGGGCCGCTGGGTCGGCACGCTGTGGGAGGAAGGCCAGGGCGACAAGAACATCGCGATAAGGCTGAGGCTCGAGGGCGCGCGGCTCGAGGGCTGGCTCACCACCAGCGCCGGCAAGGTCCGGGCCGACGTCCCGCTCGAAAACGTGAGCTACGACAAGGGCGCCTTGCGCTTCATGCTCTCCGTCGGCGGTGTCCGCCGGCAGTTCCAGGGCCAGGTCCAGGGCGCGCAGATCAGCGGCGAGATCGTGCCTGCGGGCGGCGGCGCCAAGGGACGCTTCACGCTCAAGTTCGCCGAATAACCTTGGTCCGCTCCGGCCTCGACGTCCTGCTCGCGCGGCCCGGCGCCCTGCGCGGGGCGCGTCTCGGGCTGATCGCGAACCCAGCCTCGGTCACCTCCGAACTGCAGCACGCCTCGCAGGCGCTCAAGGCCTCAGGCGCCTTTCGCCTAAAGGCCCTGCTCGGGCCCGAGCATGGCATCTGGGCGAATGCCCAGGACCTGATCGAACTGGGCGACGGCCGCGATCCCGGCACGGGCCTGCCAGTCTTCAGCCTCTACGGCGCGACGCGGGTGCCCACCGCGGAGATGCTGGAGGGGCTCGACGCGCTGCTCTTCGACCTGCAGGACGTCGGCTCTCGTTACTATACATTTATATACACTATGCTGTATGCCCTCGAGGCCTGCGCGCAGCATCGGCGGCGGCTCGTCGTCCTGGACCGCCCGAACCCTCTGGGCGGGGCGGTCGTGGACGGCAACGTCCTCGATCCAGGCTTCAGGTCTTTTGTGGGGTTGCACCCGCTGGCCGTGCGACACGGCATGACCACGGGCGAGCTGGCGTTGCTCTTTCGCGCGGAACTCGGCCTGCGGGTGGACCTCAGCGTCGTCCGCATGCGCGGCTGGCGTCGCGGCATGGCCTTCGAGGACACGGGCTTGCCCTGGGTCGCTCCGTCGCCGAACATGCCGACCCTGGATACGGCTTTCGTCTACCCCGGCGGTTGCCTGGTCGAGGGAACCAACCTCTCCGAGGGTCGCGGCACGACCCAGCCGTTCGAGCTGGTGGGGGCGCCATGGCTGGATCCGTTCCGGCTCGCCAAGCAGCTCACCCAGGAACGCCTGCCCGGTGTGCGCTTCCGCCCGACGTTCTTCACGCCGACCTTCCAAAAGCATGCCGGAGCCGTCTGCGGCGGCGTGCAGGTACACGTGAGCGACCGCAGACGCTTTCCCGCGTTCCTCAGCTACTTGCTGCTCATCGCTCACGCGCGGGCGCAGGATAAGCAGCGCTTCGCCTGGCGCGAGCCACCCTACGAGTACGAGCGCGTCAAACGACCGATCGACATCCTGTGCGGGAGCGAGCGCGAAAGGCTGGCGATCGAGGCCGGGCGCTCGCCGCGCCGTCTGGTACCGCAATGGCGCCGCGAGCTTCTGGCGTTTCGCAGGCGCCGTGCGCGTCACCTGCTTTACGCTTAGGCGATCTTTAGTCCTCGGGCTTGAGGTACTCGATCGAGTAGGCGAAGGCATCCGGCTTCTGCATGAGCGCTTCAAAGGCCCGCACGAAGGCGCCAGGCGAGGCATGGAGCTGGCGCTCCTGAAGCCACCGAACCATGCGAAAGGGCCGCCACTGAGCAAGCCAGCGTTGCGCGATTGCTTCAATTCGGTTGTCGGTGGTTACGAAGACGCGGCCGTTCGTAACGGCCCATTCGAAGAGCTCAGCGTCATCGGTCTTTTCCCCGAAGGTATCGACGGCTCTGACCACGTCCCAGCCTTCGCGCCGCAAAGCCTCGACCACTGTCCCGTCCACGTTCTCGTCGGTGAAGAGCGGGAAGCGCTCAGCCACCTACCGGCTCGTACGGCGTCGCAGATACTCTTCGCGCTTCCCGTCGTGCTCGGTTTCAGCCCTGCGATCCTCTTCGAAATCGCCCTCGAGCTCGTCCCTGTGGTCATAGTAGTAGGCGAGCGCCGAGTGGACCTCGGCCAGGGTGAGCGGCCGCGAGGAGTAGTGCGTGCGCATCGCCTCCGGCGTCATGCCCTTCTCGAGCAGCACCACGATGTCCATCACCCGGATGCGCGTGCCGTCGATGCAGGCCCTGCCGCCGCAGACGCCGGGCGTCTTCGTGATGTGCGGGTAAGCCGCCACCGGTACCGTAGCCATGACCCTATTTTAGACGGAATTGTCCTACACGCAGTTGAACTTGACTGAGTAGCGGCGGCTCCTTGGCGGGCATGAGAATGGGTGTGCTCGGAGCTTCCGTCTATTCCGCCAGGGCGGGGTCGGGGCTCCTGGGCGGTGCGGGCGTTCGGGAAGCCAGCGTCGTGAGCACGACCGCGGCGAGGATCAACGCGCCGCCCGCCAGCAGCCAGCCGGAAAGCGGCTCGCCGAGGAACACGAAGCCCAGGAACACGGCCACGATCGGGTTCACGTACGCGTAGGTGCCGACGGTGGTGGCCGGCAGCTCGCTCAGGCAATACGAGAACGCCGTGAACCCGATCAGCGAGCCAAACACC
>JAQBHI010000015.1:0-2997 GCA_032127875.1 Acidobacteriota bacterium | reverse complement strand
GCCCGGCTCGACCGGTTCGGTGTGGACCAGCTTGTAGAGAATCGAGGTCACGTTGGGGCCCGGGAACGGCTGCTGGCCGGAGAGCATCTCGAAGGCCACGACGCCCAGCGAGAAGATGTCGCTGCGGCCGTCGAGCTTCTCGCCCATCGCCTGCTCGGGCGACATGTAGGAAGGCGTCCCGAGCAGCGCCCCGGCGTGGGTGATGTCGGCGTCGGCCAGCTTCGCGATCCCGAAGTCGGTGACCTTGACCTTTTCGCTGTCGTACAGGATCAGGTTGGCCGGCTTGATGTCGCGGTGGACGACACCACGCGAGTGCGCGTAGTCGAGCGCCGCGGCCACCTGGCTCACGAGGCCGATCACCTTCTCCGGCTTGAAACGCACGCCTTCGGCGATCACATCGGCGACGGTCCGGCCGTCGACGAACTCCATCGCGAAGTACGGCAGCCCGCCGTCCTCGCCCAGGTCGAAGAGCGTCACGATCCCCGGGTGCGAGAGCGTGCCGGAGATCTGGGCCTCGTGCTGGAAGCGGTCGATGAAGGAGCGATACAGGGGGCTCGAGCGCGGGATGTCGAGCCTTACGGTCTTGATCGCGAGCTGGCGCTTGATCAGGGGGTCGAAGGCCTTGTAAACGGCCCCCATGGCCCCGTAGCCCAGGCTCCCCGTGATCTGGTAGCGGCCGATGGCGGCGGGTATCTGGTCGGCCACTTGTCTTCTGCCGTCGCTCATCGATCCGGAGTGTGCCCGCTCGCTGCCGACACTCTCCCGCCCAGCACTGTAGCATCCGCGGGCGCGGCCCGTCAACGCTTCGGCCGCCCAAGTCACGTCCCCAGAAGATCTTGCGGCTATGCTATCCTCCCTGTCTGCGGTCGATTTCCCCGACTCTGAGGGCCAAAAGGTACAGATGGGCCAGGCGGTCGGCATCATCCCCTACGAGGAGCTCGAGCAGCCGCTGAGCCCGCTCTACCTCGACTACCTGGCCGGGCGCGAGCGCGCGGACCCGTTCCTGCCCGCCGGTGGCTTCGAGCTCCCGGCCATCGCCGCGGCCGCCGAGCGGGCCCAGGGCCTCGAGCGTCCGATGGCGGCCGTGGCGGAAGCCCTGGCGCGCCAGCAGGAGGCCCGCGGATCGCGGACGGCGGCGGAGCGCGCCCGGGCGCTCGCTATCCCGGGGGCGACCGCCGTCGTGACGGGCCAGCAGGCCGGACTGTTCGGCGGGCCGCTGTTCGTCCTCTGGAAGGCGCTCGCGACGGTGGCCGTGGCGCGGCGCCTGGAGGCGCAGCGGGGCAAGCCCGCCGTGCCCGTGTTCTGGGTGGCCTCGGAAGACCACGACTTCGCGGAGGTGCGCGCCACGACCATCGTCGATGCCTCGGGGTCGCTGCGGACGCTGCGCTACGACCCACATACGGAGCCGCTCGGGCGACCGGCCTGGGACATCGTGCTCGACGACACCGTGGGCGGCGTGGTCGACGAGCTGGCGCAGGCACTTCCCGCGGCGCTCGGCCGCGACGAGACCGTAGCCCTCGTGAGGTCCTGCTATCGTGCGGGCGAGACGCTCTCCTCGGCCTTCGCCCGGCTCGTCTCACAGCTGCTGCCCGAGCTCGTCGTGCTGGACCCCGCGGACGAAGCGCTCAAGCCGCACATGCTCCCGCTACTGGCGCGCGAGCTCGCCGAGGGTTCACCGAGCTCCCGCTTGGCCCTGGCGGCCGGCCAGGCCCTGCTCGCGGCCGGCTATCACCAGCAGGTGCCGGTCCGCTCCGGCTTCCTGAACCTGTTCGCGATCGTCGACGGGCAGCGGCGAGCGCTCGCGACCTCGGGAGACACGATCGAAGTGCGCGGCACGTGCGAACGCTGGCCGCTCGAGGACGCGCTCCAGCGCCTCGAGCGCGAGCCGCGCGCCTGGAGCCCCGGCGCCCTGCTGCGGCCGCTGGTGCAGGACGCCCTGCTGCCGACCGCGGCCTACGTCGCGGGACCGGCCGAGATCGCGTACCACGCCCAGATCGGGTCCGCATACGTGCACTTCGGCGTCCCGCGGCCAGCCCTGCTGCCGAGACCCAGCCTGACGCTCGTCGAGCCGACTCAGGCGCGGGCACTCGAGGCCGAGCGCCTGACGCTCGGCGACCTGGCGGGTGATCCCGAGCGCCTGGTCGCGCGCTGGGCACGCGAGGACTACCCCGACGTGGAGGCGGCGTTCGCCCAGGCGCGAGACGCGATCGAGCGCGAGCTGGGCGCCGTCGAGTCGGTGCTGGGTTCGCACGACCCGACGCTGCGTCCGGCCACGGCCGCGGCGCGCGGCAGGGCCCTGCATCAGGTGGGCGGCCTCCACGAGAAGGCGCTGCGCGCGCTCAAGAAGCGCGACCAGGGCCGCGCCGACAGGCTGCGCCGCACGCGCGACGTGCTGCTCCCGGGCGGCTCGCTCCAGGAGCGAGGGCTCGGGCTGATCGGCCTCGTGGGGCGGCACGGGCGGGCGATCGTTCCGCTGCTGGAGGAGCGCCTGCTCCCGTTCGCGCGCGGGCACCAGGTGGTGTGGCTATGAGGCTCGGGATCGTCTGTTATCCGACGGTAGGCGGCTCCGGCGCGGTGGCGGCCGAGCTCGGCAAGCAGCTCGCGCGCCGCGGTCACGAGGTCCACGTCATCTCCTATCGGCTGCCGTTCAGGCTCGGCAGCTTCCAGCAGAACATCTGCTTCCACGAGGTCGACGTCTCGACCTACCCGCTGTTCGAGTACCCACCGCACGAGCTGGCGCTCGCCGTGAAGCTGGCCGAGGTCGCCCGTGAGCACGCGCTCGAGCTGTTCCACGTCCACTACGCGATCCCGCACGCGATCGCCGGCTTCCTGGCGCAGCAGATGCTCGGCGATGGCGCGCCGCGCATGGTGACGACATTGCACGGCACCGACATCACGATCGTCGGCCAGGACCGCTCGTTCTTCGAGATCACGCGCTTCGGGATCGAGCGCTCGGACGCGGTGACGGCGGTGTCGGTCTTCCTGCAGCGCATGACC
>JAQBHI010000014.1:0-22757 GCA_032127875.1 Acidobacteriota bacterium | reverse complement strand
CTTCGTTCGCCGGCGCGCAGACCAAGGGCACGATCGGCGGTCACCTGGGCGGGGGCCTCGACCTTCACCTGAGCCGCCACTGGGCGTTCGGGCTGAGCGCGGGTTACAACTGGATGACGGACTTCTCGGAGCCGGTCGGCGCGCGCGACAACTACAGCGGCTTCGGCGCCACCGTGAGCCTGGGCTTCCTGTTCGGCAAGGGTGGCGCACCAGCCCAGTAGCGCCGGTGCTGGGCTCCGGAAGGGGACGAACGCGCCATCGAAGGCACCGTCGGTCAGGAGAAGGTGTCCGTGGGGAGGTGCGCGCCCGCCCGGCAAACCGGGCGGGCGCGTGCGACGTCGTGCCGGCTACTTCAGGGTCATGGTCACCTTGTCGATCTTGCCTGTGAACTTGCTGCCAGCGCGGTCGTGGGCGTCGGACACGGTCGTTTCCGTGTCCACGCCGACGCCGGCCGTTTCGTCGCCAGAGAAGGCGCAGCACTCCGTCTTTTCGATCCGGGTGGAGCCCACGGACTTGCCGTCGATGAACAGGGTCGCGGTACCGCCCGAGCCCGGCTTCCCCCCGTCGTAGGCGAAGTCCATCCGCGCAGGAGCGCCTGGAGCAGGGCCCCGACGGCCTGGTGCGCATCATCCTGAAGAAGGCTTACAGCGACGGCACGGTGGCGGTCGACATGGACCCGTTGTCGCTGCTGTGCCGGCTGGCCGCCAGCGTGCCCCCGCCGCGCTTCCACACCGTGCGCTACGCGGGCGTGCTCGCAGGAGCGAGCCCGTGGAGACCCCGCCTCGCGCCGGGCTCGGCCAGGCAGGCGCCGGCCGGGGCCACCCAGAGCCCGACCGGACAGGGCCCAGCGGCGGATACCGCGCGTGGGCGGAGCTGCTGGCGCGCACCTTCGCCCTGGACGTCCTGGCCTGTCCCGCCTACCCCGGCCAGGGGCGCGGCCGCCTCCCAGGGCTCGATCGAGCCTGGCGACAGCCGCGCAAGGCCCTGGGCCGCGCTCCCCGAGCGTGCAGGTCGACGCGCGAATCGCCCTCGTATTACCCAACCCGGCGTAGCCGGAACCATAGAGGGCGGTGCGACTACAGAAACCTAAGCTCTGTCATGGCCGACATCCTGCAGCGCTACGCCGATCGGATCCTGGGAGTTCTCTCGTGCTACGACCGCGTGATCATCCACGGTCGGATCCCCGAGATCGCCTACGCGAAGGGCATGGAGATGTACCTGCGCACGCATGGCGTGCGCCAGTTCGACTTTCCGAAGTCCGCCCAGCCTCTTCGCGACGAGATCCGGAACAACGCCGAGAGACTGGCGGTCGAGCACGGCATCGCTGTCCAGTTCATCCGGCACCACGAGCAACGCAAGGAAGCGATCGTGGCGAAGATCCTCGAACAGCGGGGCGACGCTCCCGGGCTCGTCGCGATCCTGTCGGCTCTCGAGCTGTGCCCCACTTTCGAGCCATGGCACGACAAGAAGACGGGGCGCACGTTCCTGCGCCCGGACCGGAGCAAGTGCCTGCACTACTACTTCTACTTCATCGACGAGGACTTCGGCCTGTGCTTCATGCGCGTTTCCACCTGGTGTCCATTCGGGTTGCAGGCCTACTACAACGGCCACAACGTGCTGGCTGCCAAGCTGCGCAAGGCAGGCCTCGAGTACCAGATGCTCGACAACGCGTTCACGCACATCGACGACTGGAAGGCTGCTCAGGAGTTGGTGGACGAGTCCGAGACGCGCCTTCTGCACGAAAAGCTAGACTTCTACGCAAGCTGCTTCTGCCCCGCAATTCGTAGGCTCGGCCTCTCGTACCAGTGGAACCTGGCCCAGGTCGAGTACGCGACCGACGTGGTCTTCCGTCGGCAGGCGGACCTCCGGCCCCTCTATGCGGCGCTGGTACGCACCGCCATCCATGCGGTCAAGCCGGGGCAGATCGCCACGTTCCTCGGGCGAAAGCACAAGCTCCACGCCGACAACACCGAAGAGATCGGCAACGACTTCCAAACCCGCATCCAGGGGACGCGCATCAAGCATCACAGGGGGCCCGCGTCCATCAAGATGTACGACAAGGCGGGCATCATCCTGCGCATCGAAACCACGACCAACAACCCCAAGTGGTTCAAGCACTACCGCACGGTGGCGCATCGCGACGGCTCCACCTCGCACGAGTTGGCGCCTTTGAAGAAGAGCATCTACAGCCTCTACGACCTCCAGCAGCCCACCGTCGCCGCCAATCGGCGATACCTCGCCTTCCTGTCGAGCCTCGACGACCCTACCGTCGCCTTCGAGACGGTCGCTCGGCTCAGCCAGACAACTGAAGAAGCGGGGCGCTCCTACCCCGGCTTCAACCTCTTCTCCGACCAGGACCTGAACCTGTTCGAGACCGTCCTCCGCGGCGAGAACACCATCGCGGGTTTCCGCAACGCCGACGTGCGCAGGCATATGCCCGACAAGTCCACCAGTCACGTCTCGCGGATGCTGAAACGCCTGTGGACGCACGACCTCATCAGCAAGGTCGGGGGCACCTACAAGTACTACATCACGGAGCCAGGGCGGGCGGCGATCACCACGGGCCTGAAGCTCAAAGAACTCGTCCTCATCCCCGACCTCGCTCGCGCTCTGGCTTGACCTGCCGCCCCCCGAGGAGATTCCACCAATTCTTGCCAGGTTGTGCACGAACTTGACCCGGAAGAGACTACGCTCCAGATCTTCCCCGTCCACGCCCTTGGACGCTCGCAGGAGCTACCATCCCCAGCCTGCCCTGAGCGCAGTCGAAGGGCCCGGAGGGGAGTGCCCGAGCTGCCCGAGGTCGAGACCGTCGTGAGGCTGGTGCGGCCGCGGTTGCTGGGCCGCACGATCGGCGGCCATTGCGCATCGCGCACCAGGCGCTGCGCACGGACGATGCTCTGCGCGGGACAGCGCTCGAGTACCTGGACAATGTCTTGCCCCCCGAGATCACCGCCCGCCTGTTTCCGCTGCTCGGCGCCCCGGCGGCCCGCCGAGGCCCCCGTGGCGCAGCCGAGCTGCGCGACGTGCTGGTGCGAGAGGGAGATTCTGTGGCTCTGAGGCGCGCCTTCCTGAAGCGCCGTCTGCACCGCGGGGACTAGGTCAAGAGCCGCCGTCGCCTGCTTCGCTGCCGCCCCCGAAGACCCGGCCCAAGACGCCGCGCAGTCGCTCCGTGTCGGTGATCCGGACGATGACCGACACCTTGATCCGGAACTCGGACACCGCGACCTCGCCCGCCGCCCAGGGAGACTCGCCGAGCATCGCGTCCACACCGAACGGCAGGCGGCCCCGAGCCTGGCCCCAGCGGTATTGAACCGCGGCGTCGAGTTTGACGCTGTTGGTGTTGTAGCCCCCACCCAGTGCCGCAACGAAGTAGTCGAGGGGATCGCGCTCGTCCGAATTCATCTGGCCCTGGGGCTCGTAGGCAACGCCGAACCGCAGCGGGATCACGTGCCCGCCGCGAGCGAACAGGCGCTCTGCGCCCAGGTTCACGGACGTGGTGTCGCGCGTCGAGGTCCGGTCCTGGGGCAGCCCATCGAAAAAGTTCGTGGGAGCCGGGCCGCACAGGGCGCAGTCCCTCACCTCGAAGCGGGACCAGTCGTCGCGGGTGACGTCGAGCGCCAGCGTCCACGACCCGCCCGGACGCCACGCGAGGCCGAGCGCCACCGACTTTCCGACCCGCAGGCGGGCGTCCGTGTCCCCCATCGAGCTTGTCGGTGCTCGGTTGCTGTCGAGCGCCCTTTCCAGACTGAGGGGCGCCTCGAATGGCGCATGGTAGACGAGGCCCACGTTGAGCGCGGGGTAGGTGAGCAGCAGGCCGACGTTCAGGTTGGCGCCGCCAAAGTCCGACGCGCTGAGGTTCGAGGCGAAGTCGGTGCTCCCGTCCAGGGCCGGCTGAGTCGCCGTGAAAGTCTCTTCCCAGTCGGCGTCCCAGAACGAAACGCTGGCGCCGAGCGACGTCCGGCGGGACAGCCGCATCGCCAGGGCGACGGAGTACCGGTCGATGTGACCACGGGCGTTGAGGGTCTGGTTGACGGGCGTGCGAGAGCCGTCCGAGAGGGACTCACGTTGAGCCGGGTAGTCGGCGTGGCCATCGAGGAAGTACTGACGCCGCCAGTCCACCTGGACCGTGGTCGCCTTCGCGAAGACGTCGAACGGCACGGCCAGACTGACGAACTCCGGCGAGGCGATGCCATAGGTGTCGCCGGTGTTCGTGAAGGCGTAGCGCCCGTCCAGGGAGCGGAAGCCGTCGTAGCTCTGAGTCCGGCTGATCGACGTGTGGACGAGCGCCAGCTCCGGCTTGCGAAGCTGCGCCAGTCCTGCAGGATTCCACGAAGCCGCGGTTCCGTCGTCGGAGACGGCCACGAAGGCGTTGGCCATTCCGGCCGCCCGCGCACCCGAGCCGGTGCGGTTGAGCGTGCTCTGCGCCCGGGCCGCACTGGCGACCCCGAGCAGACACGCGATCGCCGCCACAAATCTCATCAGCCCCCTCGCTCGCTCGTGGATGCGGCGCCGCCCGTGCGATTCAGATAGTCCGTGAACACCACCAGCAGTGCTTCGGCGCTCGCGTAGCGATCCTCCGGCTTCTTGGCCAGCAGGCGCAGCACGATCTGCTCGAGCGAAGGTGGCACACCTGGCGACAGCGCCGAAGGTGGCCGCGGTACCGCGGTCAGATGGCTCTGCATCACCGCGAAAGGCGTTTCCGCCGAGAACGGCCGCTCGCCGGTGAGCAGCTCATAGAAGACGACGCCCAGCGAGTACAGATCGCTGCGTGCGTCGGCCGGCCGGCCCTCGACCACCTCGGGCGGCACGTATTCCGGGCTGCCCAGGAAGGCGCCGGTCGCCGTGAGCCCCTCGAAACGCCGGGCCCGTGCGATGCCGTAGTCACTGACCTTCGGGGGCCCCTGGACTGGAGGCAGGATGTTCGAGGGCTTGAGGTCGCGGTGCACCACGCCCTTGCTGTGGGCGTAGTCGAGGGCTTTGGCGACCTGTCCAACCAGCCAGGTCGCGTTACGCGGGGCCAGCGCGCCCTCGCGCCTCAGCCGCGCGTGCAGCGTCTCGCACTCGAACCGATAGGGGATTGCTTCTGCAAACCGACCGGGGACGGCGACCGCGGCGGCCTCGGTACGGCTCGCCAAGCGCGCTGAGGCGGGGCTACGGCGCTCAACTCTCGCGTCGACCGAGCGTGCAGGCCGGCAGAACGCTCTGCGTCGCGCTTGCCGCGATGTGATCATCGTTCGGAAGGCACACTACGCCGCCTCGGGAGTGGCGGTCAAGCGAAGATCGGCACCGCTCAGGACCAGCCGACCAGCCGGTGGGAGAGCGTCCGGCGAGAAACCAAGAAGAAACCTCAGGCGGCAGCGAGAACAGCCGGAACTCGGCGGTGCAACCCTAACGATAGGAGTTTTCATCCGCGGCAACGGCTACGGATGCACCGGTCTGGGGAGAACGGGGCTTCCCAACCCTGCCGGCTGGCAGTGCTTCGGCGCTAGCCGATGTGGCTTCAGCCTGGCGTGGGCAGGAGTGCTTCGTAGACCTCGGCGCAGCGAGCGCAGCGGCCGTGCTCGGGGCGCCAGCCCGGATGGTCATGCTGGATCGCGCGCAAGACCTCCCGAGTGAGCCCCTCGGGTCCGCGTTCGAGGGCGGGCGTGGGCAGCCGGCACAGTGGGCAGCGCCCGGCGTCGGCGGTGCCCGGCCCCCGGGGCTCCTGGATGAAGGCGACGACCGCCGCATGGGTGGGCCGGGGCCCATCGAACCACGGCGCGAAGGCCGTTTCCGCGCTGTCGCCGAGCATCGGAAAGGCGCGGGTAAACTCCGAGAGACGAGCCGCGCGAGCTCGCACACCCAGGAGGCCCCCGCGGCAGAGGCGCCCGTCGATGCTAGCGTCCCACACGACGCGGTAGCGCTCCCGGAGCAGATTCACCATGGCGGGATCTTCGTCGATGCCGGGCAGCTCCTTGCGGTAGCCGAAGGCGGGGTCGAGCATGTCGGCCACATGCAGGAGCTCGCGGCGTAACAGCGTACGCAGCGCCTCGTGATCCAGCAGCGACTGCGGGCGCAGCCGGATCACGATGCTGGGCGTCGCTTCCGCGGGGGCGCCGACCTCTCCGCGCACATCGGCCATCTCGTCCTGGCGGGAGACGGCAGGCAGGATCCGGCACCCGCCGGTGCGGAGCATCAGCTCGGGACGTTCGGCCAGCGCCTCGTGCAGCGGCCGGTCGAGCCGGAGCTGGAGGAAGAAGCGTCCGTGCAGCTCCTCGAAGCGGGCCTCCCGCTCGTCGAGGTCGTCTACATCGTAGATGCGGTCGCGCTCGGCCCGGAAGGCCGTCGCCTCGGCGGCGGAGAGCCGCCTCTCCGCGAGCAGCACGCTCGCTTCCACGAGCACCGCGTCGTAGGCGATACGGAACGCGGGGGAAGGAGTCGACGTGCTCACGGCCGCGGCCGGCGCTGGATCTGGATCCGCTCGTCCTCCGGCCGGCCGCAGGCCATGGGCGTGTCGTCGGGCACGGGCGGCCGCAGCTCGAGGGAGGGCGGGCCGGGAGGCAGGCCGAGGCGCTGGCACTCCTGGGTCAGGAAGCGAAAGAGCAAGGCCCCCAGCGCACCATGGAAGCCGCCCGCATCTTCCTTGATGAGGAGCGAGGCAAAGGCCCGGCCGAAGCGGCCGAGGTGTTCGCGGAGAAAGCCGCGAGCCGCGGCCTGGACCGTCGCGAGCTGCTCCCTGGCCACTGCCTGGTCCCCGCTCGTGTGCAGGGCACTCAACCCGAACGCCTCCTTGCGCGCCAGGAAACCCATGAACTCGCACTCGCAGGCCGCATGATCCACGCGCTCGTCCCCGCCCTCGGGCGACTTGAGGCCGAAGGCCAGGTAGCTGCCGGCGATGTCCGCCAGCTCCTGGGGCTGGCGAAACGCCCCTTCGGCGCCGTACTCGGTTTCGAAGGGGCAGACCAGGCCACGGCTGTGGCCAAAGAGTCGGGCGTGGGCCGTCCCGCGATCGGCCGGTGATGGGGCAAGAGCGCCGAACGTCTCGACTGCCGGGAGCAAGGCCTCGCCGGAGGGAGCCTGTGCATCCAGAAGCGTGGCGGCGGCACGCAGCGTTTCCGGCGCCGCCGCGTCGAAGGGAGTGCGAGCCGACTTGGGAGCCGGTGGCCGGAGGCCGAAGGTGACCGCTTGATAGAGCACGGCCCGCGCCAGGGCAACATCGACCGCGGCGTCGAGGCACTTGGCGTCGCTGGCGATGGGGAGGTCGCTCATCGCGCGTCCTCTAGATCGAGTTGGCGTGGATGGCCGGACGGACGTGAACCGGCTCTTCGACCGTGGTCCTGAAGAGTTCCTTTCCGGTCTTGCCGTAAGCGATCACGGTGTCGTTGTAGAGCGTGACCGGCTTGCCGTGGAGCATGCCCTCGTAGACCTTCGGGCCTTCCTTCATCTCGTACCGGAAGATGATCTTGTTCGAGCGCCGGAAGAGCTGGAGCACGGCCCGCAGCTCGCGGTCGGGGTCGGTGTAGCGCTCGAGCGCGCGGTCGACCCCGGGCCCGAACATCTGCCGGAGATACGCTCGCGGCACCCAGCGCGGCGGGATGTAGTACCCATTGGGCTGCGTGCCGAGCTGGGGGTAGAGGGGCAGCGCCACCTTGGCCACGTGGACCAGGTAGTAGAGCGGGTTTTGCCGATCCTCGGCCCACGTCCCGTCCGCCGCGAGCTTCACCAGCCCCTGCATCCGGATCTGGCCAATGCAGGCGGCCATGCAGCGGGTCTCCATGGGGTCGCCGCCACTCTCGGGGTCCTTGCCTTCGACGCGGGGATAGCAGGCGATGCACTTCTCGCTGGTGCGGGTGTTGCCCCGATACATCGTCTTCTTGTAGGGGCAAGCCTCCACACACTTGCGGTAGCCGCGGCACTGCTCCTGGTCGAGGAGCACGATGCCGTCCTCCGGCCGCTTGTAGAGGGCCGTGCGGGGGCAGGCGGCGAGGCAAGCGGGGTACGAGCAGTGATTGCAGATGCGGGCCAGGTAGAAGAACCACGTGTTATGGACCGGCAGCTGCTCGCCCGTCTCGCTCAGCTTGTTGCGGACCCCCTTCTGGCCCATGGGGTTGTCTTCGTAGATGTTCGGCGAGTTCCACTCCTCGTCGGTCGGGAGATAGCCGAGAACCCGAGCGCTGTCGGGAGTCAGGCTGCGCTCGGCGGCTTCGAAGATCGTCTGGCCGTCGAAGCGGCCGTAGGGCTTGCTCTTCTCGTCGGAGACGCCCCCCGACCAGCTCTGTCCCTCCGGGTTGGCCTCTTCGAGCTTCTCCAGGATCTTCATGTCCCAGAACTGCGGGTAGCCACCGTAGGGCTTCGTCTCCACGTTGGCCCACCACATGTGCTCCTGGCCCTTGCTGAAGGTCCAGGTCGACTTGCAGGCCATCGTGCAGCTCTGGCACGCGATGCAGCGGTTGATGTTGAAGACGAACGCGAACTGCCGCTCGGGGTAGCGCGCTTCGTAGGGGTACGCCATCTCGCGTCCGAGCTGCCAGTTCTTGACGGATGGCATGTTCCCTCTCCCTCCTAAAGGACCCGGAGCGCGCGCCTGCCGCGCAGAGCCTCAGGCCTTTCCATTTCGTCGTCCTGGTCGGCGTCCTTCACCAACAAGCGCTGCCCGCCGTAGACGCGCAGACTCTCGTCGACGATGCGCGCGATCTCGTCGTCGCCCAGCAACTCGCGGGCGGCATGGGCCCCTGCGTAGAACGGATTTGCGAAGACCAGCAGCAACCCCTCGCGGTCGAAGCCCAGCTGCGCGAACTCGTCGGCGAAGGCCGCGGCCATCTCGCGGGTAGTCGCCTCGTCCCCGGGAAGGCTCACCCCCACGAGCAGGTGGGGATCGTCGGGTTCGGGATCGTCGTAAGGCATGACCCTCAGCCCTTCACTTTGACGAGGTCGCCCGCGAGGTAGCGCTTCATGAACTCCGCCTCGTTGTCGGGCGTGTAGCCCGTGGTGGCGGGGGCCCAGATGCCCTTGCCCCCGAGCCCGCCGTCCTCGGCCTTGGTGATGCGCACCAGCGTTTCCTTGGGCACGGTGTTGACCGCGTGGTTGTCGGCCTCGCCCCCGAAGATAAAGCCCATGAAGGCCTTCGCCTTGTGGAACAAGCTGTCCGTCTGGTGCATGGGCATGTGCCAGTTGCGCGTGAAGGACTGCTGCGAGCCGTAGCGCAGGTTGGCCTGGTAGCCGGTATTGGCGGAGAGCGCGCGGCCATCGGGGCGCGTCTCGTGGGCCTTGACGCTCTTCTCGGTGGCGATGAAGGGGGCGTGCTTCATCATCACGATGTTGTAGGGGTAGGCGTGGTTGTACTTGACCCGCAGCATGCAGCGGGCCACCCGATAAAAGGGATCGTCGGGCCTCGCCCCGATGTACGGCCGGTCGGCTGGGTTCGCGTCGACGTACACGTAGTCGCCGTCGCTTATGCCGAGATCGCGGGCCGTCTGCGGGTTGACGTGGAGCTGGTGCTCGCCCACGCAGGGCGCGCGCTTGTCGAGCCGATAGGGGTCGCCGAAGTTCGAGTCGTAGAGCATGTGCCAGTCCACGTTGGACCATCCGCTGTGGACGCGGTGGCGGGTCTTGGGAGTGAGGCAATAGAACTGGTAGCCCTTCTCCCAGAGGAAGTTCTTCGACTGCTTGACCTCGGGCCAGGGCATCTTGACGTTGCGGATGGTCCGATCGTCCCAGTGCTCGGCGCTCCGCGAGATGCCGTAGTCCTCGGGCCGGACGAAGGGGTTGGTGCTGACGATCACGTTGGGCAGGTACGGTGTCGCCTCCGGGCCCTCGCGGTGAACGATGAAGTTCTCGCCGTACTCGATGGCCTCGGGGACGTCGGCGTAGGCGTGCATCCGGCCGGTGTCGGTGTGGAACGGCTCGTCGTCCGTCACCTGCTCGTAGAAGGGGATCCGCGGGTAGGTCCGGAAGTTCAAGAGGGCCCCCCCCGACGGCCCGTACTTGCCGGCCATGATGTCGGCGAGCTTGTACCCGGAGGTCGTGGTCGAGGTGTCGAGCAGGCGCTGCAGGTAGACGTCGCGCTTGCCCTCGTGCTCGAAGTGGAACATGTCGACGAAGCGCTGGTCTCCGCTGACCTCGGCGAGCGCCTTCCCGATGCCGGCCAGGATCGTGAGGTCGTCCTTGCTGTCGAAGACCGGCGGGATGCCGCCCTTCCAGATCTGCAGGAACGGGTTCGAGCAGGAGGCGGTGACCTCGAGGCCCTCGAACTCGAGCCAGGAGTTGGCGGGCAGGGCCAGGTCGGCGTACTCGATGGAGGCCGTCATCTGGATGTCCATGGAGACGATCAGCTCCACGCCCGGGTTGACGTTCTTGATCATCTCGTAGGCCCACTTGGCGTTGTTGATCAGGTTGACGTTGTTGAAGATGAGCGCCTTCGTGGGCGTGGGCATGTGGGTCTCGCCCGTGAAGTTCTTGCGCCCGTGCTTCGGGGTATCCACGATCAAGGCCTTGTCGCCGTGGTTCCAGTAGGCGGGCTCCTCGTCCTTGGTGTAGGCGTGGGCGTGGACCTCCTTGCCGGGCACGTTCGCGTCGAGCGTGAGATGGAACGGGTCCTCGGCCACCCAGCCCTTGAAGCCGGGCCCGGTCCGGGGCGAGCCCTGGAAGAGCGCCGCCTTGTAGTTGCCGGCCCAGGTGTGGCAACCCGCGCCCGGCTTGCCGATGTTGCCGGTGAGCATGAGCGGCAGGTAGGCCGCCCGGTTCATCTCGGTGGCGTGGAACCAGTGGTTGATGCCCTCGCCCTGGTGGATGGCCACCGGCTTCATGGTCGCGATGTCGTCGGCCAGGCGCTCGATCAGGTCCTTCGGGGAACGCGTGATGTCGGCCACGGTGTCGAGGTCGTAGTCCTTCAGGTGAACCTGATACAGCGTCCAGAGGGTGGCGCACTCCACGGCCTGTCCGTTCGCGAGCTTGATCTTGTATGTGCCCTCGAGGGCCGGAGCGATCCCGCTCGTGGCCATGCGCTTGCCCACGTGATCGCGGGTCACCGCCTTCGGGGCGTTGTCTTTTTCGTCCCAGACGACGTAGTCACCCAGCTTCGCGTGCTGTTCCTTGGTGAAGCCCTGCACCTTGACCGAGGGTCCGTCCTCCGAGAGCGGGCTCTTGTAGTCGGGGAACACCTCGTGGGCCCGCAGCCGCTTCAGGGTGTCCTTGCGAACCAGGAGCGGGAAGTCGGTGAAGGACTTCACGAACTCGGGGTCGAATTGCTTGTTTTCCATCATGAGCCGCGTGATGCCGAGGAAGAGCGCGGCGTCGGTCTGGGGCCTGATGGGGATCCAGTAGTCAGCCTTGGTGGAGGGCGGGCCGTACTCGGGGGCGATCACCACGATCTTGCCCCCTCGCTCCATGGTCTCGATGAACCAGTGGGAGTCGGTGAGCTTGTTCTCCACCAGGTTCTTGCCGTCCATGATGATCAGCTTCGAGAAGCGGAGGTCGTTGAAATCGCAATCGGAGGCCTGCAGGCCGTGCACCCAGGGTTGACCGGGGGCCTGGTCGCCGTGCCAGGTGTAGTTCGAGAAGTTCCGGCCCGCTTTGGCCTGTTCGGGGGAGACGCCGCGGGCTTTCACGTCGAGCAGAGCCAGGGAGTTGTTGAGCCG
The DNA here is from genome assembly GCA_032127875.1 of Acidobacteriota bacterium. GTDB lineage: Bacteria > Acidobacteriota > Vicinamibacteria > Fen-336 > Fen-336 > CADEEV01. Next base: position 11,142 of record JAQBHI010000014.1, on the reverse strand, counting down.
GTACATGCCGTACTTGCCGAGCACGCCCAGCAGGCCCATGCCCCCGCGCATCTTGATCGTGCGCGTGCCCGCCCCGCCCATGGCCTTGACCATCTCCGGCTGGTAGCCCTGAGCCAGTAGCCGCTTCGCCCCGTCGTCGCCGCTGTAGCGGCGGGCGATGGCGTCCAGGGCGCGGGCGATGTTGGCGAAGGCCTGCTCCCAGGTGCACTGGATGAACTCGTCTTCGCCGCGGCTGTCGAACTTGAACTTCGCCTTGTTCTCCTTGGAGAGCTCGGGAAAGCCCGCCTCGGCCCAGGCCTGCCAGCCCTTGCGGACGATGGGATGGCGGAGCCGATAGGGACCATAGAGCACGCGGTGGAACGTGTAGCCCTTCGCGCACTGGCGGGGGTTCCAGTTGTTCGTGGCCTTGTTGCCGTAGAGGTCGCCGTACGTCTGGTAGTCGTAGGTGGCGCCCGAGCGGACCACGATGCCGTTGCGCACGTATGCACGGATGCGGCAGGCGTGGGTGTCATTGGGCGAGCAGACCCAGTCGAAGGTCGAGTCGTAGCGGTACTGGTCGTGGTAGATCTTCTCCCAGTCCCGCGCGACGTGGCGGGACAGGGGGTTGCCGTCGTCGCTGGGGCGCAGGAAAGTGCAGCCGTGCTCCAGGGCGAGCACGGCGCCCGCGGCGCCGACGCCGAGGAACTGGAGAAACTGCCGCCGCGGGACACCAGCTTTGTCTTGGCTCACGCTTCCCTCCCCGGTCTACTCGGCAATGACCAGTTCCTGCCAGATGGTCACGGACTTCTTGCCATCGCGGTCGCCCGCGGCTCCGTTCCAGATGGCGAACGAAATCGGCGCTCGGGAGCCCGGGGCCAGCGCTACCGCCTCCGCCTTCCCGCCCCTTAGGGCGCGGCGGAGCTGTACGTGGTACGCGCCGGTCTCGTAGACGCCGAGGGCGTCCACGGCCTGGTCGTCGCGCGGCCGGGCGCGGAGCGTACCGAAGCCTTGGGCGGTGAGGTCCTCGGTCGCGCTCTTGCGGGTGGGATCGGCGACGATGTTGCCGGCACCCCAGGCCGTCACGAAAGTCGGGTCGGATTGAAGAGTGAGGGCGCTACGGGTGGGCTGCTCGATGGGCGAGCGCAGCAGGTTCGGGTAGGAATCGATGCCAATGTTTGGATAGACCTTGTCGATGTCCTGGAACGCGGGCTCCAGGTCCGCCTGGCGTTCGGCCTTCCACATCCAGATGTTCACAGGTCCCCCCGGCTGCCCCATGGCGAAGAACGGCGGCTCGGGGGTGAGCGAGAACGCCACGGCCGCGGCATCGCGGAAGTCCTGGGGCCGGATCGCCGTCGCGTCGTGGCTGGCGTCGGCCCAGGAGAGCAGGATCGCGAGGTCCTTCCCGTCGTGGAGCGCCCGCACCGTCAGTTCCTCGGGGCGCTCGGCTCGCCACCACAGCGGCATCAGGTGCAGGTCGACCGGAACAGCCGTCTGCCAGAGTCCCGAATCGGGGTGCTCGGGGAGCTCTTTCACGCGGGCAGCCACGATTCGGAACTTCCTCATCTCGACCTTGGCCCGCTGCTCGTCGCTCGAGAGCGAGCGCACGAAGTGCACGAGATCCCATGCCTGCTCACCGTGGAGGTACGCGCTCTGGGGCATGGGTGCGCCGGGCAGGCCGGCCACGATCCGGCAATAGACGCTCGCGGGATCGGGGTTGCCCTTGTATACGCCCAGCGTGAGGTCGCGCGGGCGGATCGGGAAGCCCTTCGAGTCGGTCTGCTGCTGCTGCCCGTCACCCTTGCCCGTGGGGCCGTGGCAGGGGGCGCAACTCTTCACGAAGGTGAGGCGCGCCCGCGCCTCGGCTTGCTTCGTGTAGGGCGGCTCTTTGGGCACGGCGATGATGCCCGAAGCATCGTTTCCGTCTGCGTCGGGGTCCTGGCTCGCCTGGATCGTGAGCGGCCGCTTCGAGAACGACTTCACGTAGTGGACGAGACCCCAGCGCGTGCGCTCCGGCAGCTGGGCCCACGAGGGCATGGCGGACCCGGGCATGCCGCGCGAGATGGTGCGGAACAGGTCCTCGTCGGTCGGCACGTTGTCCCAGGTGGAGACGAGCCGGAACTGGCCGCTCGTGAAGTCCCGTGGCCGCGGGTAAAGAAGGTAGGCGGCTTCGCCCTCGCCGTTGCCGTCCTTGCCGTGGCAGGCGAGGCATTCCTTCTCGTAGGTCTTGCGGCCGAGGGCGACGAGGTCGGGCGAGGAGGGCAGCGTCGTCGATGGGACGAGCGCGAGCGGGATCAAGCCGGGTCGATCAGCCTCGCTGTTGGCAGCGCCGTGGCAGGAACAAAACAGACCGACGGCGATCGCGGTCGCGAAGAGCCCGTGCGCGGGTACTCGCATGGCGCCTCCCAGTGACTTTACGACAGACTGTCATCGCCCTCGCGAGAGGCTTATGACGGCCGTCATACGCCGCCTCGAATTGCGGGGGGTCCCCCTCAGAGGTCCGATCCGCCGGAACGGGCCCAGGGGCCGCGGGCGTCCACACCGGGAGGCAGGCGCCGTTCGGGAGCACGATCCTCTCAGCGATGCGACCAGGCCGGTGGGCGCTTTTGCATGAAGGCGCGCAACCCCTCGACGGCGTCCGAGGTCTTCATCAGCTCGTCCAGAAACGCCGTCTCGGCCTCGACCAGGCGCGCGTCGAAGTCACGCGCCGAAGTGCGCAGGACGGCGCGCTTTGCCAGGCGCAAAGACGAAGCGCTCTTCTCCTTGAGGCGCGCGACCAGCGTCTCCACCGCTCCGGCCAGCGCCGTCGCCGCCACCACCCGGTCGACGAGGCCGATGCGAGCGGCCTCGGCCGCGGGCAGCACGTCCCCGGACAGAACCAGCTGAAGCGTGCGTGCCAGGCCGATCCGCTCCGGGAAATGAACCGCCGCGATCGGAGGAAAGACGCCCAGCTTGATCTCGGGCACGCCGAAGCTGGCGCTCTCGCTGGCGATGACGAAGTCGGCGAAGCACGCGAGCTCACAGCCGCCACCCAGGGCGGCGCCCTGGACAGCGGCCACGGTCGGGCAGCCCAGCCGGCGTAGCTGCCGGAATACATCGTGGAAGGCGCCCAGCGTCAACTCGATGCGCTCGGGAAGGTGGTCCTCGACCGAGACGCCCGCCGAGAACGCCTTGCCTTCGGCCGAGATCACGAGCGCCCGCAGCGCGTCGTCGGCGCGCAGGTCGCGCAGGGCGCGGTTCAGCTCGCGGAGCGCCTCGAGGTCGAGGATGTTGAGGGGCGGGCGGTCGAGCACAAGGCGCGCCACGTTGCCGTCGCTCTCGACCTTGATGGACGTGAAGCTCGTCTCGGACGTCGGCATTTTGGACCTCCTAGAGGCGGAACAGTTCGACGGCGTTGTCGCGCAGCAGCTTGCGCTTGGCGTCCGGCCGCAGCCCGATCTCGTCGAGCTGTCTCAAGCTCTCTTTCCAGGGCAGCCCGTTGGTCCCCCACAGGCAGCGGTCCTGGCCCATGCGGCTCGTGATGAACTGGATCGCCTCGGGCTTCAGGTACTTGGGCATCCACGCGTCCACGCCGAAATAGACGTTGTCCCACTTGTAGCAGACCGAGATCAGCTCCTCGACCCAGGGCCAGCCGGTGTGGGCGCCGATCAGCTTGAGTTCCGGGAAGTCGCAGGCCACGTAGTCGAGATAGATGGGGCGGGCGTGCTCGCTCGGCATGCCCTCGAGCACGTGGCCCACCTGCAGCGAAACGGGCACCCCCAGCTCCGCGCACTTGGCGTAGAGCGGGTACATCTTCTTGTCGTGGATCGCGATGTCGAAGCCGTAGATGTGGACGTAGACGCCCTTGAAGCCGAGGTTCTTCACTGCGTGCTCGATCTCGGCCAGGCTCTCCTTGATGCGGAACGGGTTGTAGCCGGCCAGGCCCGAGAAACGCTCGGGGTTGCGCCGCGTGTACTGCGCGACGTCCTCGAGGCTCGTGTCCATGTACATCCACTTGTTCCGGTACGACCACATCTTGGTCTGGGTGATGAAGACCCTCTCGACCCCCGCTTCGTCCATCTGCGCGAGCATGGCGTCGATGGAAGGGAACTGCGGCAGGCCGCCGATGGCGCGTTCCATGCGGCACAACAGCTCGCCCTTCTTGGCCTCGTTCCAGCGGGAGATGAACTCCGGCGTCGCGACGTAGTACATGAAGTCGATCGCCTGCGTCTGGCTCATCGCGCTCCTCACATCATGGTCAGGCCGCCGCTCACCGAGAGCGTCTGGCCCGTCACGTAGTCGGCCTTCGGCGAAGCCAGGAAGGCGACGGCCTCGGCCACGTCTTCAGGCTTGCCCAGCCGGCCCCAGGGGATGGCCCTGGTGACGGCGTCCATCACTTTCGGTGCCTGCTCGCGGCAGTCCGCGAACAGCTGCGTGTCGGTCAGCCCGGGGCACACCACGTTGACGTTGATCTTGTGGCGCGCCATCTCGCGGGCCAGCGTCTTGGAGAAGGCGATCACCGCGCCCTTCGTGCCCGAGTAGACGGCCTGGCCGAGAGAGCCGCCGCGGCCGGCGTCCGAGCTGATGTTCACCACCTTGCCGCCGCTTGCGCGCTCAATCATGCCGGGCAGCACGGCCTTGCAGGTGTACAGCAGCGCGCGGAAGTTGAGGTCGATGATCTTGTCCCAGGCGTCCTGCTCGCTCTGGAGGAACGGCTGGACGCGGTCCCAGCCTGCGTTGTTGACCAGGATCTCGATCGGGCCGAGGCTTGCGGCCGCCGCCTGCGCCGCGGCCTCCACTTCGGCGCGCTGCGTCACGTCCACGCGACAGGCGAGCGCCCGGCCGCCCGCGCTTTCGATCTCGCGCTGCACCGCCTCGGCGTTCTCGCCCATCACGTCGGCCACTGCGACGCGCGCGCCCTCGCGGGCGAGCGTCAGCGCGATGGCGCGGCCAATGCCGCGGCCGGCCCCGGTCACGAATGCCGTCTTGTCCTTCAGATCCATGGTTGTCCTCTACGCGTAGAGCGTCCGCAGCTCCGTCTTCAACAACTCGCCCCCCTCGCTCCTGGGCAGGCTGCGCAGGAACTCGATACGCACCGGGGCCAGCGTGGCGCCCAGGCGGCGCCGCGCGTGCTCGAGCAGCTCCGCCTCCGTGAGCCGCGCGCCCTCGCGCAGGACCACCAGCCCCACGGGCGCCTCGCCCCGGACCGGATCGGGCGAGGCGATCACGCCGCACTCGCGAACGTCGGGATGCTCGAGCAGGGCCGCCTCGACTTCCCGGGCCGCGACGCGGCGTGCGTCGATCAGGATGACGTCTTTCTGGCGGCCCACGATGTGCAACAGGCCGTGGGCGTCGACCGCGCCGAGATCGCCAGTGTGGAGCCAGCCGTCGCGCAGCGCCTCCTGCGTGGCCTCCGGGTCGCGGTGGTACGACGTCATGATCCCGTTGCCGCGCACGACGACCTCGCCCACCGCCGCAGCCGCCACCTCGCGGCCGCTCTCGTCGACCACGGCCGCCTCGATCCCGAGCACCGGGCGGCCGCCCACGGCCACGAACGGCGAGGTCTCGGTGAGGCCATAGACCTCGACGCAGCGCTGCGTGAGGCCGCGCTCGGCCCCCGCCAGAAGTGCCTGCGGAACTGGCGCGCCGCCCACGAGTACGAGCCTCAGGCTCGAGCGCTCCAGCGCTGCGAGCGCCGGCGCGCGGAGCACGCGCCCGAGCACGCTGGGCGCGGTGATCCAGAACGTCGGGAGCTCCTTGCGGAGCAGACCGGTCAGCGTGTCGGGGTCGTTCTGGCGCGCCAGGACCGACGTCGCGCCCACGGCCAGGTTGAGCTGCGGGTTGCCGCCGCCGTTCATGTACGCGAAGGGCACGGAGCAGAGGCTCGTGTCGTCTTCGCGCAGGCCCGTGGCGATGGCTGCGTAGAGCGCGTGGAGCGCAAGCGTCCGGTGCGAGAGCGAGACCCCGCGCGGCTTCGTGGCTCCGCCGCTGGTATGGAACAGCGCGCAGGCTGCGTTCTCGTCGAGTCCCGAAAGGTCGGGGGCGTAGGCGCGGGCGTGCTCGAGCAGGGCTTCGTAGCGCAGCGCCGGAAAGCCCAGGCCCGCCTCGTCCCCATCGACCACCACGAACTCCTCCACTGCCTTGAGGTTCCCGACGATCTCGCGCACGGCCGGTGCCACGCTGCCGTGGAAGAACAGGATGCGTGCGCCCGCGTCGTTCAAGCGCTCGGCGATCTCGAGGGGCGCGAGGCGTGGGTTCACGGGGTGGATCACACCGCCGGCGAGCGGGATGCCGTAGAAGGCCTCGAGCAACTCGGAAGTGTTGGGACCGAGCCAGCTCACGATCTCATGCGGCCGGAGGCCCAAGGCTCGTACGGCGCCGGCAAGACGCTCGATACGCTCGGCGAGGGCTGCGAAGCCGAGCCTGCGGCCCTGGTCCACGACCGCAGCCTTGCCGGGGAAGAGCCGCCGGCTCCGGCGGTAGAACTCGAGGGGTGTGAGGGGAACCAGCATGGCGCTTGCTCCTAGGCGGCCGTGGTCCGCTTTTCCAGGCGTTGCAGGCCCAGCAGCGCGGCGCCTAGTGCCGCGACGCTCTCCGGATCCGCCGGCACGTTCACGGGCATGCCGGCCACGACCTCGAGCGCCTTGACCGCGCCGGCCTGGCGCGCGACGCCACCGACCAGCGTCAGCTCCGGCTCGAGTCCCACGCGCGCGAGCAGCGTCATGGCCCGGTTGGCAAGCGCGTCGTGGATGCCCCGCACGATGTTCTCGACGGGCTGGCCCGAGCTGATGTGATTGATGATCTCGGACTCCGCAAGCACGGCACAAACGCTGGAGATGGGCTGCGCGACGCTCGCCTGGAGCGAAAGGGCGCCGAGTTCGTCGAGGGGCACCTCCAGGTAGCGCGCGGCGCGCTCGAGGAAGCCCCCGGCGCCGGCCGCACACTTGTCGTTGGACTTGAACTCCTTCACCTTCCCCAGCTCGCGCAGCTTGATGGCGCGCGTGCTCTGGGCCCCGACATCGAGCACGCAGCGGGTGGCGGGGAAGAGGAAGGCGGCGCCGCGAGCCGCACAGGTGATCTCGGTGATCTGCAGGTCGCGGTACGGCACGTTGTAGCGGCCCAGGCCCGTGGTGGCGACGTAGGTCACGGCGTCCGGGCCCAGGCCCGCGGCCGCGAGGGCCAGCTCAAGGGCCTCCCGCGCGACGCCCGGAAAATCGGGCCGCGTCTTCGCGCGCCCGGTGCCGAGGATCCGGCGCTCGGCGTCGAGCACGACGGCCTTGGTGGCCTTGGAGCCGATGTCGATGCCGGCCACGAAGCTCATGAGGCCGCCTCGGTCGTGGCGCCGTTGCGCGCCGCGGCGCGCTCGAGCGCGAACAGCGCGGCGCCGATCGCTCCCACGAAGGTCGACTCAGGGCTCACGTTGAGCGGCAGCTGCAGCTTGTCCTCGAGCGCGCGAAGCATGCCGACGTTCATCGAGACGCCGCCGGTGAAGGTGACCTCGGGCTCGATCCCCACGCGCCGGACCAGGGCGATGGTGCGGGCCGCGATGGCGCTGTGGACGCCGCCCAGGATGTCCTCGACGCTCTTGCCCTGGGCGAGATACGACATGATGTCGGACTCGACGAACACGGCGCAGACCGTCGAGAGCCTGACGGGGTTGCGGGCCTCGAGCGACAGCGCGCCGATCTCGCCGAGCGAGAGCGAGAGGGCCTCGGCGGCGCTCGCCAGGAAGCGGCCGGTCCCGGCGGCGCACTTGTCGTTCATCACGAAGTCCTTCACATCGCCGAGCTCGCCGATCTTGATGCCCTTGGCGTCCTGGCCGCCCATGTCGATGACCGTGCGGGTGCCGGGGAACAGCAGGCTCGCCCCGCGGGCGTGGCAGCTGATCTCGGTCACCTGCGCGTCGCCGAAAGTGACCTTGTAGCGGCCGTAGCCCGTGCCCACGATGTAGGCCACCTGTTCGCGCACAAGCCCGGAGGCCGCGAGGGCCGCCGCGAAGCTGCGCTCGCCCGCGCGCGTGACGTTGGCGCCGGTGTCGATCATGGAGCGGCCGACGACGCGTCGCTCGGCGTCGAGGATGATCGCCTTCGTCTGCGTGGAGCCGACGTCGACGCCCGCGCCGTAGAGCCCGCTCATCGCGTCGTCTGCGCGGCCACCGCGCGCTTGTGCTCGAGGGACTCGAAGAACGCGTCCACGCGGTTCCGGATCTGGGCCTCGGAGAAGTAGCGCGGGTCCTCGATGTCCGACTCCACCAGCAGCGTGGGGATGCCCAGCTCCTTGGTGAAGTACTCGCGCATGTCGCCCTGGCCCGCCGAGAACAGCCGGCAGCTCTTGACCGAGTGGATCACCAGGGCGTCGGCGCTCCACTCTTCGAGGTAGCGGCGGATCTGCTCGTAGCGCTGAAGGAAGTTCCGGTTGGTCAGGTTCCACTGCAGCATGTGGCTGGCGATCGACTCCATGGGCCTGTCCGGGTCGTGGCGAAAGCCGAACTCCCACAGCCCGCCCACCGTCGAGTAGGTCGAGGCGACGGCCACCGCGCCCCACTTGGAGAACATGTCGCGGAATGTGCGCAGGTACGGCCATGGTGGCGGTCCTTCGATCACAACGCGGAAGCGCTCCTCGGGCAGCGGCCCGACGCCGGCTTCGGCCTTGGCAAGCAGCTCCGCGTAGGCCGTCTCGAAGAACCTCAGGCACTCCTCGGTGCCCCGCAGGCAATAGAGCGGCGCCATCAGCGTGACCGAGTCGAAATAGGCGTCGAAGGGAGACGGCGAGCGCTGTGTCAGCGCCTTGATCTTCGACCACAGCTCGCCGGTCTGGCCCGACAGCTCCACGATCCGGCGCAGCTTCTCCCGGTCCAGCTTCTTCCCGGTGATGCGCTCGCACAGCGCCACCAGGTCCTCGAGCTGGCGCACGACGTAGGTTACGTCCTCGGCCGAGGGCTCGCCCGAGTCGGTGCGCACGAACGGGATGTCGAGATTGAAGACCGGCGCCGGGTCGTACTCGGCCAGGTGCTCGAACCACTGCAGGTAAACGTTGCAGCCGACGTAGTTGCACAGGATCAGCTGCGGCAGCGGGATGGTGCCGAAGGGCGTCTTGCGCCCGTTCATGAAGCAGCCGATGTCGGCCTTCACGTAGGCGCAGTTGTCGATCGAGTAGCCCATCTCCTCGGCCTTCTGGATGAAGGGCAGCGCCTGCTTCTTGACGGCGAGCTGCAGCGCGTTGACCTCGGGGAACACCGGCAACAGGTCGAACGCGCGCACCAGCTCCACCGGGTTCCCCGACACCAGCATGTATGCCGATTTCTGGCCGCTGCCCTCGGCGGCCGCGGTCAGCTCCGCGTAGTAGCGACCCATCATCTCCTTCTGGAGGAGATGCATCTGCTCCTGATAGCCCGGGTTCTCGTTCAAAGGCGCCTCATGCGAAGAGCATCGACTCCACGAACGTCTCGACCTCGGTGCGGACGTGGTCGAAGATCCACATCTTTTCCTCGAACTCCAGGAACAGATGGGGGATCGCCGCCGCGTCCAGGGCCCTGCGGTAGAGGGCGTAGTCGAACAGCGCGGGCTCGCAGAACTTCGCCGCCAGGATCAGCACGGCGTCGGCGCGCAGCTCGCGCACCTTGTCGAGCAGGTGCTTCGCCTTCGGCTCGCGGAGGTCGTGCTTCACGCCCGAATAGACGCTGCCATGGAGGTAGGCGCCCGCCATGGCCCGCAGCGGATCGCCGTGCGGGCGGACGTCGCTCCGGAACCAACGCCAGCCGAGCAGGAAGTCGTCGTCGACGAGGTAGCAACCCGCCTCCTCGATCCGCTCCAGGAGTTCCAGCGGGGGCTGCTCGCAGAACGAGCCCTCGAGCACGACGCGGATTCTGTCTTTGGGCCTTGCGGGGCGGGCGTCGAGGGCCGGCAGCGCGGCCTCGAGCATCGCGACGTGCTCCTCCACGCTGATCAGCGTGCCAGCCCGGACCAGCACGTAGCAGTCGGCTGCCGAGAGCTTCTCGGGCGCCTCCGAGCGGAGACGATACAGCGCGCGGACGAGGCCGCGGGCGCGGTTGTAGAGGGCGATGCTGCGTTTGAGGCTCGCGTCCGTCGCCGGCGTCCCCGTCAACTCGCCCAGCGCCAGCAGCAAACGCCGGTACTCCGCCACCAGGTAGCCGTCCGCCCGCGGTCCCATGTTCTGCGGCAGGTGCAGATACTCGACTGGGATGCCGGGGAAGTTCCGCTTGAAGACGCTCGCCAGGTTGCGCGCGGGATCGCAGATGGAGTGGAACAGCATGGCGTCCAGAGCCTCGAGGCGCTGCGTGAGCCCGAGCTCGAGACTGCTCTTGACGATCGAGCAGACGAAGGACTGAAAGCGCGAATCGGCGTGCGCGATCTCGATCTGGTTCCCGCCGCCGATGACGCCGATCGGGAGCGCACCGCTGGCGTGGATCAACTCCGCGGGCGTGTAGACGGGGAAGCAGCCCACGAGCTTCGAGCCCGGGTGGTCCCGCTTCAGGGCTCCCGCCACGTCGCCGAATGGGGCGGCGAGAAGCTCGCGGCAGCGCTCGATGCTCTCCTGGACTGCTTCCGTCATGCCCCCTGCGTCCCTCGAGTCCGAGAAGACAACTCTATGGCGCGCACGGAATGCGCCCGATGACCGCCGTCATACGCAAAGTTCTCGCGCGCCGCGGGGTCGCTCGCCAGCCACCAGGCCCGCAGCAGGCTTCTCCCACCCTGCCTGCACGCAACGTGCCTCCGCGACCTAGGCCGTCAGCGTCGCCGAGACAGCAACCGGCGCGGCCGGTTGCCAGGCGCAGAGCGGATCCTCGGCGAACGCATTGCCGGTCGCGGCGAAGGCTCGGGAACGCGAGCCGCCGCAGGCTTCGCGAAACTCGCAGCGGCCGCAACGACCGCCCAGCGCCTCGGGGTCGCGCAGCCGGCGGAAGACTTCGCTGTCGCGGTAGGTCTCGGCCAGCGTGACATCCCGTGCGTTGCCGCAGGTGAGTGGCAGGAAGCCGCTGGGGCAGATCTTCCCGACGTGGTCCACGAACACGAAACCGTTGCCGTCGTTCACGGCGCGGGGCGCGCGAAGCTGGCGGCGGCCCAGCACCGGCGCCAGCGGAGCTCCTTCCGCTTCGCGCTGCATCTGGACCCGTCGATAGTGCGGAGCCTCGGTCGTCTTGATGCCGAATGGAACGCGGCGCGCGAG
>JAQBHI010000013.1:0-9373 GCA_032127875.1 Acidobacteriota bacterium | reverse complement strand
CGAGATGGTGATGCCCGGAGACAACACGCAGATGACGGTGGAACTGATCATGCCGATCGCGATGGAGAAGGGGCTGCGCTTCGCGATCCGCGAAGGCGGTCGCACCGTCGGCGCCGGCACCGTCTCGGAAATCGTCGAGTAGCGGCATGCGCGACACCATCACTCTCCAGTGTCCAGACTGCAAGCGCCGCAACTACGCGACCACGAAGAACAAGAAGAAGACCACGGAGCGCCTCGAGCTGTCGAAGTTCTGCCCGTGGTGCCGCAAGCACACCGCGCACAAAGAGACCAAGTAGCCGGGCGTGGCGCAACACCCTCAAGGGACGGGCTGCGAGCGAAGCGCGATTCACTCGCGCGAAGCGAGCGAAAGGGGTTCTGGGGGAAAACGCGGCGCAGCGTTTTCCACTGACGAATACAGGCCAGTAGCTCAATGGTGGAGCACCGGTCTCCAAAACCGGGGGTTGGGGGTTCGAGTCCCTCCTGGCCTGCCACTTGAGAGCGGGCGCGGGGTCACGAGGATCGATGGCGGTCGCTGAGGCGAGGAAGATGGACGACAAGGACGAGGGCGCGGCGCAGCAGACACGGCCGGCCTGGCTCACCTGGGGGCCCAGGAAGTTCGCCGAGCTCAAGACCTTTTTCGTCGAGGTCCGCAGCGAGCTCAAGAAGGTGACCTGGCCCGGCCGTCAGGAGGTCCAGACCACGACCGTCGTTGTCATCGTCACCACCGTGTTCTTCGGCTTCTACCTGTACGGGCTGGACATCCTGCTCTCCGAGCTGTTCACCCGAGTGCTGCGCTAGCCATGGTGGAAATGCTCATGTCGAAGCAGTGGTACATCGTTCACACCTACTCGGGCTTCGAGAAGAAAGTGTCCGAGAGCCTGCGCCAGCGCGCCAAGGCCTACGACCTCGAAGCGCAGATCGGCCGGATCGAGATCCCGACCGAGGAGGTCGTGGAGATGAAGGCCGGCAAGAAGGTGCAGACGGCGACACGCTTCTTTCCCGGCTACATCCTGGTCGAGATCGAGACCGAAGAGGGGCCCGACGGCCGCAAGATCCCCGACTCCACCTGGCACCTCGTGAAGAACACCCCCAAGGTGACGGGCTTCGTGGGCTCGGGCAGCCGACCCGTGCCGCTCTCGCCCGAAGAGGCCGACCAGATCTTCGTGCAGGTCAAGGAATCGATCGAGAAGCCGAAGCCGAAGTACAGCTTCGACCGCGGCGAGAACGTGCGCATCATCGACGGGCCGTTCTCCAACTTCCAGGGCGTAGTCGAAGAGGTCAACCTCGACCGCAACACCCTCAAGGTGATGGTCACCATCTTCGGCCGTTCGACGCCCGTCGAGTTGGACTTCCTCCAGGTCGAGAAGCTCTAAGGGTATAGGTCATGAAAAAGGTCGTCGGTCAGATCAAGCTTCAGATCCCGGCAGGCAAGGCAACGCCGGCTCCGCCCGTGGGCCCGGCACTGGGCCAGGCCGGGGTCAACATCATGGACTTCTGCAAGGCCTTCAACGCGAAGACCGCGAAGGACGACGGGCTGATCATCCCGGTCGTGATCACGGTCTACGCCGATCGTTCCTACACCTTCCTCACCAAGACGCCGCCCGTGGCCGTCTTGATCAAGCGCGAAGCGGGCATCGCCAAGGGCAGCGGCGAGCCGAACAAGACGAAGGTCGGCTCGATCACCATGAAGCAGGCCGAACAGATCGCGAAGCTCAAGCTGCCCGACCTCAACTGCGAGGACGTGAAAGCGGCGCTCGCCACCGTCCTCGGGACGGCGCGCAGCATGGGGGTCGAGGTTTCGAGCTAGTCGGGACGGTTTTCTTGAAAGAACCACCGCCCGGGGCTTGTCTCGGAGTTGTTCGGTGGGAGGCAGCACCAGAAGGGTGTCTGCCGAAGGAGTGGTCGAGATGAGGCGCCCAGGCAAGAAGTTCCGCAAGGCCCACGAGGCCGTCGCAGTGAAACCCCAGTACCCGCTCTCCGACGCCGTCGCCACGGTGGCGAAGCACGCCTTCGCGAAGTTCGACGAGACCGTCGAAGTGGCGCTCCGGCTCGGGGTCGATCCCAAGCACGCCGACCAGATGGTTCGCGGCACGGTGATCCTGCCGCACGGCCTGGGTGGCAAGGCCAAGCGGGTCCTGGTCATCGCCTCGGGCGAGAAGGTCAAGGAGGCCCAGGACGCCGGCGCCGACTTCGTGGGTGGCGAGGACATGGTGGCGAAGATCCAGACCGAGAACTGGCTGGACTACGACGCGATCGTCTCGACCCCCGACATGATGAAGTCCGTCGGCAAGCTCGGGAAGATCCTCGGCCCGCGCGGCCTCATGCCCAACCCCAAGACCGGCACGGTCAGCTTCAACGTGGCGCAGGCCGTGCGCGAGATCAAGGCTGGCAAGGTCGAGTACCGCGTCGACAAGACCGCGATCATCCACGCTCCGATCGGCAAGGTTTCGTTCGGAGCCGAGAAGCTGTTCGACAACGCCAAGGCGCTGATCGACAGCGTGCTGAAGGCCAAGCCGGCTGCGGCCAAGGGCAAGTACGTCAAGTCCATCGCACTCTCGTCCACGATGGGGCCCGGCGTCCGGGTCGACATCGGCTCGGTCGAGGCCCACGAATAGGGCTGGGAAGAAATCATGAATCGGACCGAAAAGCAGACTTTGATCGACAACCTCCACGACGAGTTCGGACGCTCGCCGCACGCGATCCTGGTGGACTTCCGCGGCCTCAGCGTTCCGGCCGTGACCGAGTTCCGGCGCAAGGTCCGCCAGTCGGGCTCGCGCTATCGCGTGGTCAAGAATTCCCTCGCACTTCGTGCGCTCAAGAATACGCCGCTCGAGCCGCTCGCGCCGCAGTTCGACAACACCACGGGCGTCGCCTACACCGGCGCCGATCCCGTGGCTCTGGCGAAGGTCCTGGTGGACTTCGCCAAGGACAACCCGAGCCTGGTCGTGAAGGCCGGCCTGGTCTCGGGGAAGGAGATGCTCGACGCCGACGGGGTGAAAGCCCTCTCGTCGATGCCGAGCCTGCCCGAGCTGCGCGCGATGCTCCTCGGGATGCTGAACGCGCCGGCCTCGAAGCTGGTGCGCCTGCTGAGCACGCCCGCCGGGCAGCTCGCTCGCGTGCTGAAGGCGCATCAGGACAAGAAGGCGGGGCAATGACCCTGCCGCTGCTAGAAAAATAGGCTTTCGTAGCGTCGACTCAGTTAGGTAAGGAAAGAAGGAAGGTAATGGCTGACATTCAGGCAATAGTCAACGATCTGAGCTCCCTCAGCGTGATGCAGGTGTCCGAGCTCGTGAAGCTCCTCGAAGAGAAGTGGGGCGTCTCGGCTGCGGCTGCGGCTCCCGTGATGATGGCTGCGGCAGGCGCCCCGGCAGCGGGCGGCGCGGCGGCGGCCGCCGAGGAGCAGACCGAGTTCGCCATCCATCTCACTGGTGCGGGCGACAAGAAGATCAACGTCATCAAGGTGGTCCGCGAGGTCACGAGCCTGGGCCTCAAAGAGGCGAAGGACCTGGTCGACGGCGCCCCGAAGCTGGTCAAAGAGGGCATCTCGAAGGACGAGGCCGCCACGATCAAGAAGAAGTTCGAGGAAGTCGGCGCCACGGTCGAGATCAAGTAGCCCGGGTCGTCAAGGGTTTCTGGTACGGGCGGAGCGGCTTTTCCGTTCGATCTGGTCGCACCACTGCAGGGGGGACCTCGTGTCTCCCCGCGCACTCCTTCGCGGGGTAATTGACTGATGTACACGGCTCCGAAGAACATCTATCGGGAACGGTTGAATTTCGCCAAGATCAACACCTCGATCCCTATCCCGAACCTCATCGAGATCCAGAAGAACTCCTACGAGCGCTTCCTGCAGATGCGGGTGCTCGCGACTGACCGCGAGGATTCCGGGCTGCAGTCGGTGTTCAAGAGCGTCTTCCCGATCACCGACCTCCGGGAGAACTGCTCCCTGGAGTTCGTCGAGTACTCGATCGGTAACTGGGAATGCAAATGCGGTCGCCTCACCGGCCTCGACAAGCTGGGCCGGCCCTGCACCTTCTGCGGTGCCACCATCATCACGGATCCGCGCGGCGACCGTGAGGTGCACTGCACCAAGTGCGGGCACCTGAACGAGAACAAGCCCGTCACCTGCGAGACCTGCGACGAGAGCGTCGGCCTCAAGCTGAAGTACGACGTGGACGAGTGCCAGGAACGCGGCATGACGTTCGCCGTCCCGCTCAAGGTAACGATCCGGCTGGTGGTCTGGGACCGCGACCCCGACACGCAGGCGAAGACGATCCGCGACATCAAGGAGCAGGAGGTCTACTTCGGCGACATCCCGCTGATGACGGAGAACGGCACGTTCATCATCAACGGTACGGAGCGCGTCATCGTCAGCCAGCTCCACCGCTCGCCGGGAGTGTTCTTCTCACAGCCGGAGAAGGGCCTGTTCGCGGCGCAGATCATCCCGTACCGTGGCAGCTGGGTGGAGTTCGAATACGACTCGAAGAACCTGCTACATGTCCGCATCGACCGCAAGCGCAAATTCCTGGCGTCGGTGTTCCTGCGCGCGATGGGCCTCAAGTCGGACGCCGAACTGCTGCGCACATTCTACCACTGCGACAAGATCCAGGTCCGCGAAGGCCGCTTCTTCCTGAGGGTCTCGGACAACCTGCTCGGCGCCAAGCTCAGCAAGACCATCTACGGGCCCAAGGACGCTTCAGGCAAGCGCGACGAAGTCGTGCACGCGGGCAAGAAGATCACCGCCGCGCTGCTCCAGCAGATGCACAAGCTCGAGGTCAACGAGGCGGAGGTCACCGAGGCCGACTTTGAGGGCGCCTTCACGGTGGCCGACATCGTGAACCCGCGCACCGGCGAAGTCGTGCTCGAGGGCAACGATGCGCTCTCGGCGGTGGTGCTCTCGGTGATCCTCGATCCCGAGAACCAGGTCTCGTCGTTCGAGGTGTTCTTCCCCGAGCGCGACGAGGTCGGGCCGATGCTGTCCATGACCATCAAGAAGGACACCATCAAGAGCCCCGAGGAGGCGCTGATCGAGATTTACCGGCGCATGCGCCCGGGCGATCCGCCGACACTCGACTCGTCGCGCAACCTCTTCGAAGGCATGTTCCTGAACGCGCAGAAGTACGACTTCTCGCGCGTCGGGCGGCTCAAGCTCAACACCAAGCTGGGACTTTCGACGAGCCTCAGCGAGAAGATCCTGCGCCTCGACGACATCATCGCGGTGATCTCCTTCCTGCTGAGGCTGCGCAAGAGCCAGGACGTGGACGACATCGACCACCTCGGCAATCGCCGTGTGCGCAGCGTCGGCGAGCTGCTCGAGAACCAGTTCCGCATCGGGCTCGTGCGCATGGAGCGCGCGATCAAGGAAAAGATGAGCGTCTACCAGGAAATGGCGACAGCCATGCCCCACGACCTCATCAACGCAAAGCCCGTGATGGCCTCGATCCGCGAGTTCTTCGGTTCGAGCCAGCTCAGCCAGTTCATGGATCAGACCAACCCGCTTTCGGAGATCACCCACAAGCGGCGGCTCTCCGCCCTTGGACCGGGCGGACTGTCTCGCGAGCGCGCCGGCTTCGAGGTGCGCGACGTGCACCCGACCCATTACGGCCGCATCTGTCCGATCGAGACGCCGGAAGGCCCGAACATCGGCCTGATCTCGTCACTCGCGTGCTTCGCGCGCATCAACGAGTTCGGCTTCATCGAGAGCCCGTATCGCAAGGTGAAGGACGGCCAGGTTCTCGACTACTACCAGGTTCTCGACTCGGGCGAGACCCACTACAAGGTGGGCGACGTCATCGAGCGCCACGAGATGGAGTCCGAAAATGGCGCGGCCCGCGCCCGCAAGAAGAAGGCGGCCGAGGTCGAGCCGTACTGCTTCTACCTGTCGGCCTGGGAAGAGGACAAGTACACGATCGCCCAGGCGAACGTCAAGCTCGCCGAGGACGGCAAGATCGTCGAGGATCGCGTCTCGGCCCGCAAGATGGAGAACTTCGTGCTCGCGAAGCGCGAGGAGATCGACTACATCGACGTCTCGCCGAAGCAGCTCGTGTCGGTGGCGGCTTCACTCGTGCCGTTCCTCGAGAACGACGATGCGAACCGCGCCCTGATGGGCTCCAATATGCAGCGCCAGGCGGTGCCGCTGCTCCGCTCCGAGGCCCCCGTCGTGGGCACCGGCATGGAGCACATCACCGTGAAGGACTCCGGGGCAGCGGTCGTGTGCCGGCGCGCCGGCGTCGTGGATTCGGTCGACTCCAAGCGCATCATCATCCGCGTCGAGGCCCAGGACGGTCCGGACAAGGGCCAGGAGATCGGCGCCGACATCTACAACCTGACGAAGTTCAAGTGCTCGAACCAGAACACCAGCATCAATCAGAAGCCGATCATCAAGGTCGGCATGCACGTGGCGAAGGGCCAGATCCTGGCCGACGGCCCGTGCACCGACATGGGCGAACTGGCGCTCGGCCGCAACGTACTGGTGGCCTTCATGCCCTGGCGTGGGTACAACTTCGAAGACGCGATCCTGGTCAGCGAGAAGCTGGTCAAGGAGGACATGTACACCTCGATCCACATCGAGGAGTTCGAGATCGAGGCGCGCGACACCAAGCTCGGGCCTGAAGAAGTCACCCGCGACATCCCCAACGTGGCCGAGTCGCTGCTCAACAACTTG
Source organism: Acidobacteriota bacterium (assembly GCA_032127875.1). GTDB lineage: Bacteria > Acidobacteriota > Vicinamibacteria > Fen-336 > Fen-336 > CADEEV01. Next base: position 2,712 of record JAQBHI010000013.1, on the reverse strand, counting down.
GACGAGAGCGGCATCATCCGCATCGGCGCCTCCGTCAAGCCCGGCGACATCCTGGTCGGCAAGGTCACCCCGAAGGGCGAGACGCAGCTCACACCCGAAGAGAAGCTGCTGCGCGCGATCTTCGGCGAGAAGGCCGGCGACGTGCGCGACGCCTCCCTCGTGTGCCCCCCGGGCATCGAGGGCATCGTCGTCGACGTGAAGATCTTCTCGCGCAAGGGCGTCGAGAAGGACGATCGCGCGAAGCAGATCGAAGACGCCGAGCTGTTCATGATGGAGAAGAACCTGAAGGACGAGATTCGCATCCTTCAGGACGAGCGCGACAAACGCATCGAGGACCGGCTCGAGGGCAAGACGCTGATCGCCGAGCTTACGAACGCGCGCGGCGAGAAGGTGCTGAAGAAGGGCGACGAGCTCACTCGCGAGGCGCTCCAGAAACTGCGCCACTCCGACATCCTGAAGCTCAGAGTCAAGGGCGCGAAGGACGAGGACATGGAGCAGGAGATCGCCGAGGTCGTCGACAAGACGGAGCGGCAGATCGAGGTCCTGAGGGCGCTCTTCGCCGAGAAGGAGAGCCGCCTGAAGCGCGGCGACGAGCTGCCCCCGGGTGTCATCAAACTGGTCAAGGCCTTCGTCGCCATGAAGCGCAAGCTGTCCGTGGGCGACAAGATGGCCGGCCGTCACGGCAACAAGGGCGTCATCGCCCGCATCCTGCCCGACGAGGACATGCCGTATCTTCCCGACGGCAGCCCGGTCGAGATCGTGCTCAACCCGCTCGGCGTGCCTTCGCGCATGAACGTGGGACAGATCCTGGAGACCCACCTGGGGTGGGCCGCCAAGGTGCTGGGCCTGCACTTCGCGAGCCCGGTCTTCGACGGCGCGACGGAAAAGGAGATCAAGGGCTACCTGGTCCAGGCGAACGAACGCGAGGCTGAGCGCAACCCGCTGCGGCCGAACCTGCTGAGTTCCGGCAAGACCACCCTGATCGACGGCATGACGGGCGATCCCTTCGAGCAAACCGTCACCGTCGGCTACATCTACATGCTGAAGCTCTCTCACCTGGTCGACGACAAGATCCACGCCCGTTCCATCGGGCCGTACTCGCTCATCACGCAGCAGCCGCTGGGCGGCAAGGCCCAGTTCGGCGGCCAGCGCTTTGGTGAGATGGAGGTCTGGGCGCTCGAGGCGTACGGCGCGGCCCACATCCTCCAGGAGTTGCTCACGGTCAAGTCCGACGACGTGTATGGACGGGCCAAGATCTACGAGGCGATCGTCAAGGGGGACACGGCGTTCAGCCCGGGCCTCCCCGAGTCGTTCAACGTCCTGATCCGGGAGTTGCAGAGCCTGTGTCTCGACGTCGAGCTGATCAAGACGAAGCACTGAGATGACTGAACTCAAGCATCAGGCAGAGAGCGCCGGATTCACTCCGGCGCGAGCGACGTGGGGGGGAGCCGAAGCCGCGGGGGGGTGCTTCCCGGCCGTTACCCCCCCGGTTCTCTAAGGGGAATACATGAGTCTAATGATGCCGATGCGGCCGAACCTCGAGATTGGGCGAGTCGTGCCCGATTTCGATGCCATCAAGATCCGCCTGGCGAGCCCGGACAAGATCCGGTCCTGGTCCCACGGCGAGGTCACGAAGCCCGAAACCATCAACTACCGGACCTTCAAACCGGAGCGCGACGGGCTTTTCTGCGCGAAGATCTTCGGACCGATCACCGACTGGGAGTGCCTGTGCGGCAAGTACAAGCGCATGAAGCACCGCGGCGTGATCTGCGACAAATGCGGCGTCGAGGTGACCCAGTCCAAGGTGCGCCGCGAGCGCATGGGCCATATCGAGCTGGCCTGCCCGGTGAGCCACGTCTGGTTCTTCAAGGGGCTGCCCTCGCGCATCGGCCATCTGCTCGACATCGCGCTGCGCGACCTGGAGCGGATCCTGTATTTCGAGAGTTACGTCGTCATCGATCCCGGCGACTGCCCCGAGGTGAAGCGTCAGGAGCTGCTCTCCGACGAGCGCTACCGCCAGCTGCGTGAGAAACACTCGAAACTGCGTTGCGCGATGGGCGCCGAGGCGATCAAGGAGTTGCTGCGCCGTGTCGACGTCGACATCGAGGGCCTCGAGCTGCGCGAGCGGATGAAGACCGAGACCTCGGTTCAGAAGAAGATCAAGTTCGCGAAGCGCCTCAAGGTCGTCGAGGCGTTCCGCAAGAGCGGCAACAAGCCGGAATGGATGATCCTCGACGTGATCCCCGTGATCCCGCCCGAGCTTCGCCCGCTGGTTCCGCTCGACGGCGGCCGTTTCGCAACCTCGGACCTGAACGACCTGTACCGGCGCGTGATCAACCGCAACAACCGCCTCAAGAAGCTGATCGAGCTACGTGCACCCGACGTGATCGTGCGCAACGAGAAGCGCATGCTACAAGAGGCCGTCGACGCGCTCTTCGACAACGGCCGCCGGGGCCGCGTGTTGCGCGGGGCCAACAACCGCCCGCTCAAGTCGCTCTCGGACACGCTCAAGGGCAAGCAGGGCCGCTTCCGGCAGAACCTGCTGGGCAAGCGCGTGGACTACTCGGGCCGTTCGGTCATCGTGGTGGGTCCGGAGCTCAAGCTGCACCAGTGCGGCCTGCCCAAGAAGATGGCGCTCGAGCTGTTCAAGCCGTTCATCTACAACATGCTGGAGCAGGAGGGCCTGGTCTCGACGATCAAGGCCGCCAAGGA
>JAQBHI010000012.1:0-7698 GCA_032127875.1 Acidobacteriota bacterium | reverse complement strand
CCCTTCGAGAAGCTGGTGACTTCCTTGAAGATGGAATCGACGATCTCGGCGGCGCTCTTCGCCCGGTAGCGGTTTGCGGCCGCGACCAGGCGCTGGACCTGGTACATCTCCTCGCTCACCCCCGCGGCTTCGGTGATGCCGTCGGTGCAGGCGAGCAGCACGTCGCCGGCTTCGAGCTTCAGGAAGCCGCGCTTGTAGCGGGCGTCGGGGAACAGGCCGATCACTATCCCGCCTTCCTCGAGCGCGACCGAGCTGCCGTCGGCGCGCACCACGACCGGCGGAACGTGGCCCGCGTTGATGTAGTGCAGCGCCCGGCGACGCACGTCGATCAGCCCCAGGAACAGCGTCATGTACTTCTGGCCGCGGGTGCTGAGCTGGATGCCCCGGTTCAGGTGGAAGACGATGCCCTCGATCGAGTGCACGTGGTTGGCGACCGCGTGCAGCGTCGCCTGCAGGTTCGACATGATCAGCGCCGAGGACGCACCCTTGCCCTCGACGTCGGCAACCACGAACAACTGCGTGACGGGGTCGATCTCGATGAAATCGTAGTAGTCGCCGCCGACGTGCAGCGAGCTCTGGTGACGCACCGCGAAGTCGAAGCCTTCGACCTGCGGGGGCGAGTCGGGGAGCAGCCGGCGCTGGATCTCCTTGGCGAGGGCCAGCTCGCGTTCGAGACGCTGGCGCTCCTTCGACTCGTGGTGCAGGCGCGCGTTCTCGAGCGCTAACGCAGCATGCACGGAGATGTCCTCGAGCGCTCCGATGTCGTGCTGCGTGAACGGCCCGCCCTTCTTGTTGAGGAGCTGCAGCACGCCCACGATCTTGCCAGTGCGGTCTTTCACCGGCAGCGCCAGCAGGCTCTTCGTGCGATAGCCCGAGCTTTGGTCGAAGCTGGGGTCGAAGCGATCGTCCTCGTAGGCGTCGGCCAGGTTGAGGATCTGCCCCGAGTCGGCTACGAAGCCGGCGATGCCGCGGCCCGCGCTCAGCCGGATCTCTTTTTGTTCCATGCCCTGGGCTACCAGCGTCCACAGCTCCTGGCGCTCATGATCGACGAGGAACAGGCTCGCGCGCTCGGCGCCGGTCTGGGCCGTGGTCATGTCGAGGATGATGCGCATCACCTCGCCGAGGTCGAGCGTCGAGTTGAGCGCCTTGCTCGCCTCGATCAGGAAGTGCAGGCGATCGAGGCTGCGGCGCTGCTCCGCGAGGGCCTTGCGCGCGTCGCGCAACTCGCCGGCGAGGGCGCGGCCGCCAGGCGCGGCCTGCTTCGTTGCCTTCGGCTTCAAGGGGCGCCTCTAGTGAATGAAGACGTCCTGGTAGCCCATCACGTCGAGGTCGGCGAGCACCGGGATCACGCCGAAGCAGCGTTGCGCCAGCTGCGCGCGGCCCGCGCGCTCGAGCATGCCGTCGAGCTTGTCCTTGATCTCCAGCAGCATCGTCACATCGGAGATCGCGTAACGCACCTGCTCGGCGCTGAGCGTCGTGCTCGACCAGTCGGTGTGGCGCGCGGCCTTGTCCATCTCGATGTCGAGCAGCTCGAGGGCCACGTCCTTGAGCCCGTGGCGATCCGTGTAGGTGCGCACCAGCTTGCTGGCCGTGCGCGTGCAGTAGATCGGCGCCATGCGGATCCCGAGGTTGTGGCTGACGGCCGCCACGTCGAAGCGCGCGAAGTGCAGGACCTTGGTGAGCCTGGGATCCTCGAGCAGCCGTTTCAGGCGCGGGGCGCGCTCGGCCGGCGGTAGCCTCGGGTCGAGCGTCTGCCTGGTGATCTGCACGAGCGTTGCGCGGCCGGCGCGATCGCACAACTGCACAACGCACAGCCGGTCGCGCAGCGTGACGAGGCCCATCGTCTCGGTATCGACCGCGAGATCCGGCGAAGCGAGATGAGCCCGAAGCTGGGCTTCGGTGAGGTCGCCCTGCACGATCTCCGGCATCACCTCCGGCGGCTTCCTCGGCATGAGCCGCCGATCTTAGCACTTCTACTCGACGAGCAGCGCCGCACTCCCGTGGCGGGCGAGGGCGAAGTCGGTCGTCATCAGCACGCGCGGCCCCCGAAGACGCTTTGCGCGAGGAGCATGCGGTCCGCGCGCCCACCGCCGGACAGCGCTCAGCCCGGGCCCGCCTCAGGCCTCGGGCGACAGCTCGCTTACGGCGTCCCTCGCGAACTATTGGGGCGACGCGGATGCGGCTCCCATGAAGATCAGCGCGTAGCCGACGATCTGGACCGGGATGCAAGCCAGCAAGTACAGGAACGGCTTCTTCGTCTGCTGCCAGTTCTTGAAGACGTAGACCAGGATCACGAAGGGAATCAGCAGGCTCCCCAGACCCCAGCCGATGCTCGTCTTGAACGCCATGATCAGGATTTGAACCGCGAAGACCAGCATCGCGAGGGCCGCAAGGCCGACCAGTATCGTCCCGAGAAGCGCCACTTTAGACTCCCACAAACATGAGGGCGGGCGCCCAAACGGTGCAGGACACGCCCGCGAGAAAGAACAGCCTGGAACTTGGTTGCGGAGAGTCTAGCTCAGGCCAGGAAGAGAGTGCAGGTTTTGTTTGGCGGAGGGCTCGTCCGCCCCGTTCCCCCCCTCGATGTCGAGCGCAGCATCCGAAGAGCGCGGCGCGCGGCATCGATGCGGGTGATGAGCGACGACGGCCCCCGGCCTGCGTCTCCCCCCTCTTCGCGGCGCTCTCTTGAGCGGCCTCAGTCGCCGCTGTAGACGGTGTCGAGGACTTCGAGGGCGGCGTGGAGCTCGCCGGCGTTCCGGTAGCGCTGGGTCGGATCCTTGCGCATGGCGCGGCGCACGACGAGGGCCACGGCGAGGGGCGTCTCGGGCGCGTACTCGGCGAGGGGCGAGGGCTCACGGGTGACGACGGCCATCATGATCTCGGTGATCCCCTTCCCCGGAAAGGCGCGCTTGCCCGACAGCAGCTCGTAGAAGACGGCGCCCATCGAGAAGACGTCGCAGCCGGCCTCGACCTTGTCGCCGCGAAGCTGTTCCGGCGCCATGTAGGCGGGGCTTCCCATCACCATGCCGGTGCTGGTCATGTTGGAGTCGCTCATGCGGACGAGGCCAAAGTCCATGATCTTGGCGACGCCTGCGGGGGTCAAATGGATGTTGGCGGGCTTCAGATCGCGATGAACGAGGCCCGCCGCGTGAACGGCCGCCATACCTGCCGCCACCTGCTTCATGATGCCGATCCGCTCCGCGAGCGACCCCAGGCGGTCGCTGTCGATGAGCACCTTCAGATCGGCGCCCTCCAGAAGCTCCATGGCCATGTAAAGCCGGTCGCCGTCGGTGCCGAAGTCCACGACGCTCGTGATGTTGGGGTGGGGGAGCCGGGCCGCGGCCATGGCCTCTCGCCGGAAGCGCTCGACCAGCTCGGGATCCTTGGCCAGCTCTCGTGGGAGGACCTTGACCGCGAGGTGCCGCCCGCCGACGTCGAGGCCCTCGTAGACGACGCCCATGTTCCCGCGGCCGATCCTCCGGACCAGCCGGTAGGAGCCGATCGTCCCTTCGTCCGCTCCGGTCGACATGCAACCGCCATTCTACCGGCAGTCGATGGGCACTCGTGCCCTCGTTCCGGAAGGAGTACTAGCCTGCTCCCCTCGTGCTTGCTGAGCGTGGTCCTGCCAGCTGTCCAATCCCGTCAGTTCTTCAAGGAACGAGTCGTCGCAGGCTAGCACGCCCACACCATCCGCGGTCAGCACGGCGCCCACCAGCACACCCTGTGCTGCTCCGTGCAGTGCTGACGCTTCGCCGCTCGACGCTACGAGTTGCCGATCCGCGCCGAGTGCCCCAGCATCATCTCGAAGGGGAAGGTGCGTCCCTCGTCGAGGCGGCGCATGCCCTCGAGCATCATCTGTTCGAAGCGCAGGGGCGTGTGGCCTTCCTGGCCGACGGACCGGACGTGGAAGACGAAGCGCCCTTCGACCCAGCTGACCAGGCGGAAGATGGCGTCCGCGCCGTGCAGGCCGTCCTCGGTGCGAGCGCCGATGACCTCGCCGCTCTGGAACTCGACCTCCGCGCGCGGCGTTCCAGGCGCTTCGAAGGCGCACACGCCCGTGAGCTGGTTGAAATGCAGGATTTCGAGGATGGCAGGGGCGCCGCCCAGGGCCTCGACCACGCCCTCGAACGCAGCCCACTTCTTGGCCCCATCGGCCAGTTGGGCGAGGGGGGCGCTGGCCCTGGCCTGGGCCCGGCCCCGCAGTCGCACGACAAAGGGCTGCAGGTAGCGGATCAACGCATAGGGCGTAAACGGCTTCTCGAGGTATCCCAGGACCGCGAAACGCGGGCTGCGCGAGGCGTCCTCGCCGTCGACATCGTGCCTCAGGATCACGACCGAACGCGAGACGGCGGAGTGCTCCAGCGCCAGCGGGCGCAGGATGCAATACGCGGGACTGACCAGGGGGAAAGACTCGGATTGCGTCCGGTCCGTGTTGCGGCACTGGCCCATGGGCACCTTCTCGAGCCTCGGGGTGTCCACGTCGGCGACGACGAAGTCGGGCGCCAGCTCCTGGGCCACGCGCGTCGCCGTGTCGATGTCCCCGGTACACACGACCCGGTAGCCTTGGGTTCGCAGCGCGCCATCCGCGAGTGCTCGGCACCACGGGTCCTGATCCAACACTACCAGCCGGGGCGCGGCTGCCTCGTCGCGGGCGCCTCGCCGTTCATCCTGCACTAGCCCGGTTGCCATAGACCCTCCCTCAGTGAGGTACACCCGTGTCTCGCGGCGCCGGAGGGGGAGGGAGGGGCGCCGCCCGTGGTGTGAAACGAGGGGATCCTATCACCCTTTTTCCTGCCGCACACGTTTTTTTTTGCCCGTCCTGCGAGAAGAAAGCTGGGCCTGGCCCGATCGTTTCGAGGCCGAAGCAGCGAGTCGGCGCTGGGTGGGTGACATGACGGAATTCGTCATCGGTGGCATCGGCAAGCTGTACCTGGCCACCCGGCCGATCGTTGTTTCCATAGCCCGTAGCTGGGTCGCTCCCGGCGCGCGGAGCCGACCCCAATCAGCGCCTTGGAGGTCGGGCCCCGGGGCTGCCGGGCGCTATCCCGCCGCTACCAGGAGCTTTCTGACCGGTCCGAACAGCCTGTGTTTATGGGGTGGATGACGGGACTCGAACCCGCGGCCTCCAGGGCCACAACCTGGCGCTCTAACCAAACTGAGCTACACCCACCATCGACCGACAGGCTCGTGTGGCGCGCCTGAAGGGATTCGAACCCCTGACCCGCAGCTTAGAAGGCTGCCGCTCTTTCCAACTGAGCTACAGGCGCCGAAATCGCCCGAGTGTAGCACGAAGCCCTGCGTGCTAGGATTTCCGCCATGACCTTGCTGCCCATGCTGGCGCTTCTCGTTGCCGCCCCGGCGAGCCCCGTGCAGGAGCGGGCCGATCGCTTCCTGGACACGCTCAACGCGGCCTACAAAGCCCTGGTCTACGTGGCGAGCCAGGCGCAGTGGGACGCGGCCACCGACGTGACGCCCGCTCACGATGCGGCCTCCGAGACCGGCAGCCGCGCGCTGGCGGCGTTTACGGGAAACCCGGCCTTGATTGGCGAGGCCAAGGCGCTCCTCGAGCAGCGCAGTGAACTGCAGCCGCTCAGCGTCCGGCAACTCGAGCGCGTGCTGCTCAACGCCGCCGAGGCCCCGATGACGAACCCGGAGCTGGTGAAGGCGCGCATCGCGGCCGAGACCGTGCAGGCCTCGACGCTCAACAGCTTCGAATTCAGGCTGGATGGCAAGCCGATCAGCACCAACGAGATCGACAGCCTGCTGGAGACGAGCCGGGACCTGGAGCAGCGACGGGCCGTGTGGGAAGCCTCGAAGCTTTCGGGCCCCGCGCTCAAGCCCGGCCTGGTGAAGCTGCGCGAGCTGCGCAACGGCGTTGCCAGGGAGCTGGGCCATCCCGACTACTTCGCGCTGCAGGTCGCCAGCTACGGCATGAGCACCGACGAGATGGTCGAGCTGCAGGAGCAGTTCATGAAGGAGCTGCGGCCCCTGTACCTGCAACTCCACACCTGGGTGAAGTACGAGCTGGCGAAGAAGTACGGGCAGCCGGTTCCGAAGCGGATCCCGGCGCACTGGCTCACCAACCGCTGGAGCCAGAACTGGACCGGGCTGGTAGCCGCCGCCAGCGTCGACGACCGCTTCAAGGACCGCTCGCCGGAGTGGATCGTGAAGACGGCCGAGGATTTCTACAAGGGTCTCGGCTTCCCCTCGCTGCCGGCCAGCTTCTGGACGCTGTCGGACCTGTATCCCGTCAAGCCGGGCGAAACGCGCAAGAAGAACACGCACGCCTCATGCTGGCACCTCGATCTCGAGAACGACGTCCGCTCGCTGATGAGCGTCGAGCCCAACAGCCGCTGGTTCGAGACCACACACCACGAGCTCGGCCACGGCTACTACTTCATGAGCTACACGCGCCCCGAGGTGCCGCCGCTGCTCCGCCTCGGCGCCAACCCGGCGTTCCACGAGGCGATGGGCTCGCTGATCGGCCTGGCCGCCGGCCAGGTGCCGTACATGCAGGCGCGCGGCATCCTGCCCGCCGACTACCAGCCCGACAAGGTCGCGTTCCTGTTGAACGACGCGCTCGCCAACTCCATCCCGTTCATCTTCTGGTCCTCGGGCACCATGACGCACTGGGAGGCCGACGTGTACGCAAAGGGCCTGCCGCCGGAGCAGTGGAATGCCCGCTGGTGGCGCTACGTCCGCGACTTCCAGGGCGTCGAGCCGCCGAGCGAGCGAGGCGAGAGCTTCTGCGACGCAGCCACCAAGACCCACATCAACGACACGCCCGCCTACTACTACTCCTATGCGATCGCGAACGTGCTGGTGTTCCAGATGCACGACCACATCGCGCGCAAGATCCTGCACCAGGACCCCCGCAGTTGTAACTACGCGGGCAACCAGCAGGTCGGCGCCTGGCTCAGGTCGATCATGGAGAAAGGCGCGAGCGAGGACTGGCGCAAAGTGCTGCGCGAAGCCACCGGCGAAGACCTCTCGACGCGCGCCGAGCTCGACTACTTCGCGCCGCTCATGAAGTGGCTGCAGGAACAGAACAAGGGCCGCCCCATCGGCTGGGAGTAGCGGACTAGCGTCGACGGCTCTCGGCTCGGCTTCCCGAGCAGGAGCTTTTCCCGGCCCTCCCCAGGGCGAAGCCTGCCCGACCCTGCCTTGTGGTTCAGCGCACCGCGCTGATGAGTTGAGACACCACTCGGGCCCAGGCAGCGGTGAAGTACGGGTAGGCCGTGTCCCAGGCGCCGCCGCGACGGAAGCCGTGGTGCGCGAGCTTCAGATGCGTCCGCCCTTCGGGCAGGGGGTCGAGCGAGATCTCCACCCAGGTCGGCAGCGGGCGGGCGTTGCGTTCGGCGGGCGCCAGGTAGGGCGGCAGCATCGGGCTCGAGCCCTCGCGGGCCACGAAGGTGATCCACTCGAAGGCCAGCTTGCGGGCCGGCTCGAAGCGCAGGATCCGGGCCCCGCTCGTGCCCGAAGACAGGCCCTCCGGATCGCCGGCAGGATCGAAGATGAGCGTGTACGCCCCGCCGACGCGGCGCTCGACCACCGCCTTCGGGCCAAAGAAGCTGGCCAGACCCTCGGGCGTCGTCCAGGCCCTGAAGACCGTCTCCGGCGTCGCGTCGAGCGTCGCTTCGACCACGATGCTGCGGTCCGTCCGCGTCTTTCCCTCCCACAGCGGGCCCACGTCCCCGG
>JAQBHI010000011.1:0-16196 GCA_032127875.1 Acidobacteriota bacterium | reverse complement strand
GGCGGAGTTCAAGAAGGACCAGGGCATCGACCTGGCGAAGGACAAGATGGCGCTGCAGCGGCTGAAGGAGGCCGCGGAGAAGGCCAAGTGCGAGCTGTCCACGACGCTCGAAACCGAGATCAACCTGCCCTTCGTCACGGCCGATGCCTCGGGCCCGAAGCATCTGGCCCTCAAGCTCACCCGCGCCAAGTTCGAGCAGCTCGTCGACGATCTGATCGAGCGCTCGATGGCCCCGCTGCGGCAGTGCCTGAAGGACGCCGGCGTCGAGCCCAAGGACATCGACGAGGTCGTGCTGGTCGGCGGCATGACGCGGATGCCGAAGATCCAGGCGCGTGTGAAGGAGTACTTCGGCAAGGAGCCGCACAGGGGCGTCAATCCCGACGAGGTCGTCGCGGTGGGCGCGGCGGTTCAGGCCGGCATCCTCTCCGGCGACGTCAAAGACGTGCTGCTGCTCGACGTCACCCCGCTTTCGCTCGGCGTCGAAACCCTGGGTGGCGTCTTCACGCGCTTGATCGAGCGCAACACCACGATCCCCACCAAGAAGTCCGAGGCCTTCTCGACTGCCTCCGACTCGCAGCCCTCGGTCGAAATCCACGTCCTCCAGGGGGAGCGCGAGCTGGCGCGGGACAACCGCACCCTGGGCAACTTCTCGCTCACCGGCCTGCCGCCCGCAGCGCGCGGGGTGCCGCAGATCGAGGTCACCTTCGACATCGACGCGAACGGCATCTTGAACGTCTCGGCCAAGGACCGGGCCACGGGCAAGAGCCAGGCGATCACGATCAGCTCGTCCTCGGGCCTGGGCAAGGACGAGGTCGACAAGATGGTCCGTGACGCGCAGTCGCATTCCGAGGAGGACAAGAAGCGGCGCGAGCTGATCGACGCCAGGAACCAGGCGGACAGCCTGGCCTACAGCGTCGAGAAGCTGGCGAAGGACAACCGCGACAAGCTGGGCGAGGCCGAGTCGACGTCGCTCGAGACGGCCGTGGCCGAGGCCCGCAAGATTGCCGAGGGCGACGACGTGGCCGCGATCAAGGCTGCCACCGAGAAGCTTGCCGGTCTCTCCCACAAGCTTGCCGAGACGCTCTACAAGCAGACGGCCGAGGCCGGCGCGAGCGGCGCCGGAACAGACCCGGGAGCGCCCGGGGGCGCCTCGCCCCAAGGCGACGTAGTGGACGCCGAGTATACGGTCAAGAACTGAGAGAAGGAGCTATTAAGGAGGTGCGTATGGCCATTGTTCGCTGGGAACCGTTCCGTAACCTGTACTCGATCCAGGATCGCATGAACCGGATCTTCGACGACGCGGTCCGGGGCACCAGCCGTTCGGATGAAGCCGACGACTGGGCGCTGGGCGGATCGTGGGCGCCGGCCGTCGACATCTTTGAGAAGGACGGTAACATCGTGCTGAAGGCTGAGTTGCCGGGAGTCGACGCCAGCCAGGTAGACATCCGCGTGGAGAACAACACGCTGAGCCTGCGTGGCGAACGCAAGCTCGAAAGCGAGGTGACGCGCGACAACTTCCACCGCGTGGAGCGCGCCTATGGCGCCTTCTCGCGCAGCTTTACGCTGCCAAGCGTCGTCGACACCGAGAAGATCAAGGCCGACTTCAAGGACGGCGTGCTGCAGGTGACCCTGCCCAAGCGCGACGAGGCGAAGCCGAAGCAGATCCAGGTCAGCGTCGGAAAGTGAGACCGCCCGGCCCGTGGCCGCGTCCAGCGACCACGAACCCGTCCTCAACTCTGGACGGACCCCACGGGGGCCTTTCGCGGCCCCCGTGGCCTTTGGAACCCAGGGGCACAACTTTTGACGTGTCAATCACGTAAGTATCGAGAGACAATAGGCTTGCTGGAGCGCCGCCAAATCCCGGCCAAGGCCGGCTCCGGCATCGGTCTTGCACGACGTTGGGCAGCCCCTGGAGGCACGAACAGAAAATCATGAACACACGGTCTCGGACGATCGCTTCATTGTTCTCGGTATCGATGGCGGCCATGCTGGTGGGCGCGGTGTTGGTGCACGAAGTGCAACGGCCGGAGGCCGCCCAGGCGGGCCCCGCGCAGAGCGCCGCGACGGCCGGGCGGGCCAGCGGCGCGCTCACGCTCGACACCTTTCGCGACATCGCTCGGGCTCGGACCAATGCCGTCGTGAACATCAGCACCTCCAAGGTCGTGAAGCGCCAGCGCAATGACCTGCGCGACTTCTTCGGCGACGACACCATGAACCGCTTCTTCGGCCCGCGTGGAGGAGACGGGGATGGCGGCGAGCGCCAGACGCAGCGAGCACTCGGCTCCGGCTTCATCATCGACAAGGACGGGACGATCCTCACCAACCGCCACGTGATCGAGGGCGCGGACCAGATCAAGGTGACGCTCTCGGATGCCAAGAGCTACGACGCGAAGCTGATTGGGAGGGACCCGCGGACCGATGTGGCGCTGCTCAAGATCGAGCCCAAGGATGAGCTGACGGTGATCGAGCTGGGCGACTCCGACCAGACCGACGTCGGCGAATGGGTGATGGCCATCGGCAACCCGTTCGGCCTGGGTGGGAATTCCGTGACGGTGGGCGTCGTGTCGTACAAGGGCCGCGCCATTCCGCTCGGCACGCCGGGCACGTCGGTGGACATGATCCAGACCGATGCGGCCATCAATCCCGGCAACTCGGGCGGCCCGCTGCTCAACAGCCGCGGCCAGGCGATCGGCATCAACACCTTGATCATCACGCAGGGCGTGCCGCAATCCGCCGGAGTGGGTTTCGCCGTACCCATCAACGTAGCGAAGGAGATCCTGCCGCAGCTGCGTGACACGGGGAAGGTGGTCCGCGGCTGGCTGGGCATCCAGATCCAGCGGCTCACCGAGGATCTCGCGAAGAGCTACAAGATCAAGGAGGCCAAGGGCGCGGTGATCAGCGAGGTGACGCCCGGCTCGCCGGCTGAGAAGGCTGGCGTGCGGCCCGACGACGTCGTGGTCGGGGTGGACGGTCGCGGCGTCGAGGACAACAGCGACCTCTCGCGCTACATCGCGAGCAAGGCCCCGGGCACCAGCGTGCGCCTGAAGGTCGTGCGCAGTGGTGTCGAGAAGGAAATTCCCGTGACGCTCGGAACGTTTCCCGATACGGAGGAGAAAGAGGACGCGGCCGGAAGCCAGAAGGCCCAGCTCGGCATGAGCCTGCGTGACCTCTCGCCCGAGCTCGCGGAGCGCCTCGAGCTGCCCCGCGGCGCGAAGGGTGTCGTGGTCATGAGCGTCGAGGCGGGCGAGGCAGCCGAAGAGGCCGGTCTGGCGCGCGGCGACGTGATCGTAGGCGTGAACGGGGTCGCCGTGGACGGCGTCTCCAGCTTCGAGACCGAGATCGCGAAGGCGAAGGTGGACGGCCTGGCGCGGCTGCGGGTGAGGCGCGGCGGCAGCCACTTGTTCCTGATCCTGAAGCTCAAGTGAACGGGAGGCTTTCGTCAGGAGGCATGAAGCCATGAAGCGGGTGAAAGCCGTGACGGAACGGGAGCGGTACCGGATCCTGCGGGCGATGCTGGAAGATCGCCGAAGCGAGATCCACGACAAGCTCCGCTCGCTGCGCGAGAGCCTGCCGGCCGAGGCGGCCGAGGTGCGCGACATCGAGGAACAGAGCGTCGACGACCTCCTCCAGGAGGTCGATTTCGCCCTCATGGAGATGAAGTCCGAGACCCTGAGGCAGATCGACGAGGCGATCCGAAGGCTCGAAGCCGGCAGCTACGGACACTGCGTCGAGTGCAGCCGGGAGATGACCGCAGCGCGCCTCAAGGCGTTGCCCTTCGCGCGGCTTTGCCGGGACTGCCAGGAGCAAAAGGAGGAACGCTGCGCGGCCGAGCGCGAGCAGCGCACGACCGACGGCCAGTTCGCCCGGGTGGTTTCATGACCGACAGCAAGGAAGAGCGTTCGCCCGACTTCGAATCGGTGGGGCTGCACGACGTGAACCTGGCCGAGATCCCCACCGAGCTCGCGATCCTGCCGCTGCGCGACACGATCCTGTTCCCCCACGCGATCCTGCCGCTGGCGGTCGCCCGGGAGAGTTCCGTCGCGCTGGTGAACGAGTGCGTGAAGGAGCGCCGCGTGATCGGCGTCGTGACCCAGCGCGACCCCGCGGTCGACGATCCGGTCGAAAGCGATCTGTTCAGGATCGGCACGCTGACCCACATCCACAAGATGTTCAAGTTCCCCGACGGCTCGCTGCGTCTCGTGGTCCAAGGCGTGCACCGTTTCCGGGTCACGGGCGTCGTTCAGTACAAGCCATACGTGAAGGCCACCATCGAGCTCGTCAAGGAGAGCATCAAGCCCGAGCAGGAGGTCGAAGTCCGGGCGATCGCGCAGAGCGTTCAGGGCCTGTTCCAGCGCGTCGTCGAGCTCTCCCCCACACTTTCCGACGAACTGCAGACGCTGGCCGCGAACATCCAGGAGCCGTCGCGGCTCGCCGATTTCGTGGCCGGCAGCCTGCCCAGCCTGAGCACGCCCCAGAAGCAGGAGTTGCTCGAGGTCCTCGACGTCCGCGCCCGCCTGGACCGCCTCAACAAGATCCTGGTAAAGGATCTCGAGGTGCTCGAGGTCGGCAACAAGATCCAGAGCCAGGTGAAGACCGAGCTCCAGAAGAACCAGCGCGAGTACTACCTGCGCGAGCAGATGAAGGCGATCCAGAAAGAGCTGGGTGAAGGCGACGACCAGCAGCGCGAGACCACGGAGCTACGCGACAAGATCGAGGCCGCCGGGATGCCCGCGGAAGCGAAGAAGGAAGCGCTGCGCGAGCTGGACCGGCTCGCGAAGATGTCTCCCGCCGCGGCCGAGTACACCGTGACGCGGACCTACCTCGACTGGATCGTGGCGCTGCCCTGGAACAAGCGGACCGAAGCCGAGATCGACCTGCCCAAGGCGAAGGAAGTCCTCGACAACGACCACTACGACCTCGAGAAGGTGAAGGAACGCATCCTCGAGTACCTCGCCGTGCGCAAGATGAAACCCGACATCAAGGGCCCGATCCTGTGCTTCGTCGGCCCGCCCGGCGTGGGCAAGACCAGCCTTGGCAAGTCGATCGCGACGGCGATGGGCCGCAAGTTCCACCGCCTCAGCCTGGGCGGGATGCGCGACGAGGCCGAGATCCGCGGCCACCGCCGCACCTACATCGGGGCGCTGCCAGGCCAGATCATCCAGGGCCTGCGGCGCGCCGAGAGCAAGAACCCGGTCTTCATGCTCGACGAAGTGGACAAGCTCGGGGCCGACTTCCGCGGCGACCCCGCCTCGGCCCTGCTCGAGGTCCTCGACCCCGAGCAGAACAACAGCTTCAAGGACCACTACGTCGATCTGCCTTTCGACCTGTCGGAGGTGCTGTTCATCTGCACTGCCAACATCCTCGACACGGTGCCGCACGCGCTGCGCGACCGCATGGAGGTGATTCGCCTCGCCGGCTACATCGAGGAGGAGAAGCTCCATATCGCCCGCCGTCACTTGATCCCCCGTCAGCTCGACAACCATGGCCTGAAGCCCGAAGAGATCGCCTTCGGCGACGAAGCGCTGACCAAGCTGATCCGCGAATACACCCGCGAAGCGGGCCTGCGAAACCTGGAGCGCGAGATCGCCAGCATCATCCGCAAGGTCACCCGCAAACGCGTCGAGGGGTTGCTAGATACCGTGGCGGTGACTCCCGAGAAGGTCGAGCAGTTCCTGGGCGCCCCGTACTTCATGCGCGATGAGATGGAGGAGCGCACGCTCATCCCCGGGGTCGTGCTCGGCCTGTCGTGGACGGCCGCGGGCGGCGAAGTCCTCTACGTCGAGGCCACCCAGATGTGGGGCCAGAAGGGTCTCACGCTCACCGGCCAGCTGGGCGAGGTGATGAAGGAAAGCGCCCAGGCGGCGCTCTCCTGGGTCCGCGCCCACTCGCGCGAACTCGGCATCGAGGAATCGTTCTTCGAGCGCGTCGACCTGCACCTGCACGTGCCCGAGGGTGCGATCCCGAAGGATGGTCCCTCGGCGGGCGTCACGCTCACCACGGCCCTGGTGTCGCTACTGACGAACCGCCCCGTGCGTCCCCGCGTCGCGATGACAGGCGAGATGACGCTGTCTGGTCGCGTCCTGCCGGTCGGTGGCATCAAGGAGAAGGTCCTGGCCGCCCACCGCCTGGGCGTCAAGGAGGTCCTGATCCCGAAGCGCAACGAGAGGGCCTTCAAGGAAGACATCCCGGAGAACGTCCGGAACGACCTCAAGATCCACCTCGTCGCCTCGATCGAGGAAGTCCTGAATCTCGCACTTGGTCCGGCGGAGCCCCTTGGAACCCGCCACAGCGCGGAGCTGTGGCAACCGAGGATGCCGAACTAACGCTCTGCCGCGCTAGCGGCGACCCATCAGGGGGATCTGCGAACCGCAGCCCTGGTAGGGGTGGATCTTCTTGAACGTCTCGGCGTCGATCGAGGGGCCGAGCTTCGTGCAGTGCTCGTCGAAAGCCGCCCGCAGCGCCGCCGAAACCTGCTCCTCGTCCATCTGCTGAAGGTCCCTGCGCTCGAGCATGAACACGAGCTTGCCGTCCTTGAAGAGGCCCATGCAGGGCGACGAGGGCGGATAGCCCGTCATGTACGCCCGGGCTCGCTCCACCGCGTCGCGATCGACTCCGGCGAAGACCGTGGCCGACCGGTCGGGGATGATCGAGTTCTGCAAGGCGAGCATCGCGCCCGGACGAGCCTGCCCGGCCGCGCAGCCGCAAATCGAGTTGACGATGACGAACGCGCTTCCGGAGTGGCCTTCCAGGAGCCGATCGACTTGTTCGGGTGTCGTCAGCGGTTCAACCCCCACGGCGGCCAACTCGTGCCACATGGGTGCCACGGCTTCGGGGTCGTAGATGGGAGGTAGTGTCATGCAAATATCATAGCCCCGATCCCAAGTTTGTGCTTGCGTTATCTGGAGAACAAGCGTAACCTGATAGATCAGTAATCCGCTTTTCTGAGTGCTGTCGACGCAGTCCCACCCCAGGCAGCTCACCAAGGCAACCCTCGTAGCTCAGTTCATTTCCGGGAGGGAGGCCTCCAAGTGCAGGGCTTCGTGTCGAGTCGCCAGTACCGCGGGGTGGCATCGGTCGCGCTGTCGGGCGTCTTTGTGGCCTGCTCGATCCTCATTCCGTTTGGCTTCCCGTGGCTGGGTTTCGGCTTGGTGGGCTTGACGCTCGGGGCTGCGCTCTGGCTGAACATGGACTCGCGTCGCTCGCTCGCGGAAGTACTGCGGGCCGTCGAAGGCGAGCCGCTGCTTGCGCTCGCCGCCGATTGCGGCGGAAGTCCTGCAGATCCCACACAAAGGAGATAGAAGGATGATGAAAGTAAGACCGTTGCACGACCGCATGTTGGTACGCCGGATCGAAGAAAAGGAAACCGCCAAGAGCGGCATCATCATCCCCGACTCGGCCAAGGAGAAGCCCCAGCAGGGCAAGGTCCTCGCCGTCGGCAACGGCAAGATCCTGGAGAACGGCAAGAAGCTCGCCCTCGACGTCAAGGTCGGTGACCGGATCCTCTTCGGCAAATACACCGGGAGCGAGATCAAGATCGACGGCGAGGAAGTGCTGATCCTTCGCGAGGACGAAGTCCTGGCCGTGTTGGCGTAGTCGTTCCAAGGAACACCTTTCTAGGAAGGCAGGTAAGAAGATGGCGAAGCAGATCACGTACGGCGACGAGTCCCGCCAGGCGGTCCTGCGCGGGGTCAACCGCCTGGCGGATGCGGTCAGGGTGACGCTCGGGCCCAAGGGCCGAAACGTCGTGCTCGACAAGAAGTTCGGTTCTCCGCTGATCACCAAGGATGGCGTCACGGTGGCCAAGGAGATCGAACTCAAAGAGCCCCTCGAGAACATGGGCGCCCAGATGGTGCGCGAGGTCGCGTCGAAGACTTCCGACGTCGCCGGCGACGGCACCACGACGGCCACGGTGTTGGCCCAGGCGATCTACCGCGAGGGCAGCAAGAACGTCACGGCGGGCGCCAACCCGATGCAGCTGAAGCGCGGCATCGAGAAGGCGGTCGCAGCGGTGACCGAGGAGCTGAAGAAGCTCAGCAAGCCGGTCAAGGGCAAGATGATCGCCCAGGTCGGCACGATCTCCGCCAACAACGATCCGACGATCGGCAACATCATCGCCGAGGCGATGGAGAAGGTCGGCAAGGACGGCGTGATCACCGTCGAGGAGGCCAAGTCGATGGATACGTCCCTCGAGGTCGTCGAGGGCATGCAGTTCGACCGCGGTTACCTCTCCCCCTACTTCGTGACCGATCCGGAACGGATGGAGTGCGTGCTCGAGAACGCGCTCGTGCTGATCCACGAGAAGAAGATCTCGAGCATGAAGGACCTGCTTCCCGTGCTGGAGCAAGTCGCCAAGCTCAGCCAGCCGCTGCTGATCGTCGCCGAGGACCTGGAAGGTGAGGCGCTCGCGACCCTGGTGGTCAACAAGCTCCGCGGCACCCTGCACGTGGCAGCGGTCAAGGCCCCGGGCTATGGCGACCGTCGCAAGGCCATGCTCGAGGACATCGCGATCCTCACCGGCGGCAAGGCGATCACCGAGGACCTCGGCATCAAGCTCGAGAACCTCAAGCTCGACGACCTCGGCAAGGCCAAGAAGATCACCATCGACAAGGACAACACGACGATCGTCGAGGGTGCCGGCAAGTCGAAGGACATCGAAGGCCGCGTGAAGCAGCTCCGCACCCAGGTGGAGGAAACCACCTCCGACTATGACCGCGAGAAACTCCAGGAGCGGCTCGCGAAGCTGGTGGGCGGCGTCGCCATCATCAAGGTCGGTGCGGCCACCGAGACCGAGATGAAGGAAAAGAAGGCCCGTGTCGAGGACGCCATGCACGCTACCAAGGCGGCCGTCGAGGAGGGCATCGTGCCCGGCGGCGGCATAGCACTGCTCCGCTGCACGAAGGTCATCGACGCGATCAAGGCCACAGGCGACGAAGCCGTCGGCGTCGCCATCATCCGGCGGGCTCTCGAAGAGCCGCTTCGCCAGATCGCGGGCAACGCCGGTCACGAAGGTGCGGTCGTCGTGGCGAAGGTCCGGACGATGAAGGCGGACGAGGGCTTCAACGCCTCCACCGAAGAGTACGAGAACCTCGTCGAGGCGGGCGTCATCGACCCGACCAAGGTGGTGCGCTCCGCACTGCAAAACGCCGCGTCCATCGCTTCGCTGCTGCTTACGACCGAGGCGGTCGTAAGCGAGATCCCCGGGGAGAAGGGCGAAGGCGCCATGGGCGGAGGCACGCCGCAGGGCGGGGGGATGTACTGATGGCGCTCTCTGCCGCGCCTACGACGAAACCCCCGAGCATCCCGAGCGACGGGCGCTTGTCCCGCTTTCACCTCGTCGCCGTGGTCTTCCAGCGGGTCAAGCAGCTTAGAAGCGGGGCCCGCCCGCGGGTGGACGCCGGGGACCACAAGGCGACGCGCGTGGCCCTGCTCGAGGTATTGGCCGACACGGTCTCATGGTCGACCGCATAGAACAACGGATCGTCAGCGCCGTGAGCTGAGGCGGGGCAAGGCGAATCGACAGGTCGGTCGCTGTAAGTGTGACAATTACGGCACGACCATAGTCGCCGCAAGGCCCCCGCTCGGCTTTCGAAGGAGTGTCGTGGTCGTAGGCCCGGCCGTCCGCGTGGGACGCGTGGCCGTCGACGCTTGCGCACGCTGGAAGCCTCGGACATCATCAATCCCATGGCCGCCCAGGCTGCCCTGAGCCAGGGACGCCGGTCGACATGCCACGGTGAGGCAAGGTGGGAAACGTGAGGATCGGGAAACGCCTGCTGTTCGCCTTTGCGCTCGCGTTCGCGGGGACGCTGGGCGCCCAGGAGACGCCCTTCAAGGTAGTCGTCCGGGAGGCCACGCCAGGCAGCGCCATCAAGCGCTCCCTGGTGGCCGACATCTTCCTCAAGAAGGTAACACGCTGGGGTGATGGCTCGCCGATCACCCCGGTGGACCAGTCGGCCACCTCGCCAGTCCGGGTCAGTTTCTCGCAGCAGGTGCTCGGCAAGCCCGTCGCTGGAATGCAGCTCTACTGGATGCGGCAGATGTCTGCCCCGCGCGGCGGCGCTCCGCCGCCGGTGAAGACCTCCGACGCCGAGGTGCTCGCATTCGTCGAGGGCAAGCCTGGCGCGATCGGCTACGTCTCCGAAGCGGCGACGCTGCCCGAGAGCTTGAAAGCGCTGCGACTCACCGAGTAGGCGCGACTGCCTCGATGCTTTGCACGGAGTGCTACCAGGATAACAGCCCGGCCGCGCCTCGCTGCGTCCACTGCGGCAGCACCACGGCTGTCGCCTCGCTCGAGGTGACGCTCGGCAGCCTCGCAGAGAAGGTCTACTACCTGGCGCCCCGGCCCTATTCGATAGGGCGCGCGGTGCACAACGACCTGCCCCTTACGGAAGCCTCGATCTCCAAGTCGCACGCGCGCCTGCTCTACCAGGACGGCCTCTTCGTGGTCGAGGACCAGAAGAGTCTGCACGGCGTCTACGTGAACGCTGCCAAGGTCGAGCGGGCGCCGCTGGAGCATGGTTGCCAGCTCCAGCTCGGCAATGTTAGCTTCAAGTTCTCGGTGTTGGGCGCCGAGGGCACGACCGACCGCATGGCACAATTCCCATGGGTCGAGCACCAGCAACTGCTGCTCTCTCTGCTCCAGACGCTGAACGCCACGCTGGTCCTGTCCGATCGAAACCCCGAAGTGTGGTTTTGAGGCCGGAGATCCGTGTGGCGGGCACCACAGGCCTACCGGCGACAGCCGTAGTAAGTATCTGACTGGCGGGATCCTTTGGATGGCACGACTCGTGCTTAACAAGGAACTGGGAGGTGGCTCTTGCTGACGACGACGGCGATGCTGCCGCTGGGTGGGATCGCGTCATTTCTGGCGGCGCTGTACGAGACGTCGGCGCCACTGACACAGGCTGGGCGCGTGGTGCTGGCGCTGGGCCCCGCGGCCAGCCTCGCCTACTCGCGCGCGCCGAAGCAACCCTGAGCCTTGGATGAACCCGCGGCTGCTGCGCATCCTGGCCCTGAGCTACGTCGTGAAGACGCTGCTGCTGGGAATCGCCTGGATTTTCGTCCCGGACCTGCCGCAGCGAGTGGTCAGCCGGCTGCGCTCGGCTTTCTCCGTGAGCAAGACTCCATAGGCCGCACTATCGCGGCCCTCGCGGCGGTCTGGCTCGCCAGTCGCGAGCCCTGAGCTACTTCCGGAACATCTCCTCCGCCGGGCGCAACGGACGCTCGAGCCAGAGCGGACGACGCAGGCCGCCGGGACCGGGCCCAGGGCGTGCCTTCGCAAGCCACTCGCGATAGACCTCCATCGAGCGCGCCGTATCCACGAAGACATCGGCATAGCGGTCGGCGGCTTCGGCCCTGGAGACCACGACTCTCTGGTGCCAGCAGTGCATCCCTGACACCGGGTCCGGGTGTACCGGGAACGTCAGGTTCTGGTGCACGCCACCGTCGCTCCACCAGATGCGCCTCGAATCCGGGTCGGGGCTGTCGAAGGGGCCGACGCCCTCGATCTGCCGCACGAATACGCCGCTCTCGCCCCTCTTCTCGATCACCACCTTTGCCGTCGACCAGCGACCGCCCTGGCCCTCGTGGAGCCGCCAGCGGCCCATGTGGTGCGAGCAGGCTACGACGCCGGGCGCGATCGATTCGGTGACCCAGGCGTGGTTGACGGAATAGCCGATCTCGGTCGTCACCCGCACCAGCTCGCCGCTCTCGATGCCGAGTCGCTCCGCATCGCTACTATGGATCCAGAGCGGATTGCGGTGCGAGATCTCGTTCAGGTATTTCGCGTTCCCCGAGCGGGTGTGCACGAGCGTCGGCAGCCGGAAGGTCGGCACCAGGACCATCTCGCCCTTGTGCTTGTCCAGCATGCCGCGGTGGACGTGGCTCTTTACGTAGCCTGGCAACGCCTGCTCGGGCCAACCCCAATCGCGCATCGTGCGCGACCAGATCTCTAGCTTCTTCGACGGCGTCGGGAACTCGGTGTCGTCGTCGAGCTTGCGGCCTTCGGCCTCGATCAGGAAGGCGCCGCTGCGGCTCATGTAGTCGTACGCACTCAGGCCCTGCGCGGCGGCGGCCGCGGGCAGGCCGGGCACGGCGTTCTCGAAGATCCAGCGGTAGTACTCGCGGACCCCGAGTTTTTCGCCGGGGTGATACGGCGACTCGAACCACTTGCGGATCCCGAGCGAGCCGTCGGGATCGATACGCCACGATAGCTCGATCCAGAACTCGTCTTCCTCCCACACTTCACCGGGGTTGGCCTCGTAGCCGTACTGGAACTGCTCGCCCATCCGTTCGCGGGCCACTCGCAGCACCGGCTGCCGGAAGCTCAGCCACTTACCCGAATGTGTTTCCTGGCTCTGGATGTCGTGGCGCTCCCCCGCCATGCCCATCGGCAGGACGTAATCCGCGAAGATCGCGGTTTCGTTCCAGGTCGGGGTGAGCGCCGCGTGCAGGCCGAGGCGGCTCTCGTCGCGCAGCATCTCCATCCAGCTCATGCCGTCCGGGTTGGTCCACAGCGGGTTGTAGACGCGCGTGAAATAGACGTCGAGCTTGCCCCGGCCTTCCTTCAGGAAGTGCGGCAGCAGGAACGACATCTCATAGTGGCTGAGCGGCCACTCGCGTGGGAAGAGCAGCTCGTTCCATTCCTTGTGGGGCGGCGGCTCCTCCCAGAACGTCGGCTTGTATTTGTTCCAAGCGGAGGGCGACGTGCCGCCGGGCGTGGCGAAGCTGCCGGTCAGCACCGTCAGCAGCTGGACTGCGCGCGCCACCTGCCAGCCGCCCAGGTTACCGCTCGCGCTACCGCGCCAGACGTGTGAGGCAAAGGCCCCGCGCGCGGCGCCGATCAGCCGCGCCACCGTCACGATCTTCTCGCGCGCAACCCCGCTCTCCGCCTCGGCGTAGGCCGGCGTGAATTCACGGTAGCGTTCGCGCAGCGAAGCCATGAAGCCGCCGAATTTCGGCTCTTCCCCAGGCTGGTTGTCGGCCATGTACTCGCGCCAGTTGGTCCATTTCTGCACGAAGCCGAGATCCGCGAGACCTTCGTCGAGGATCACGCAGGCCATGGCCAGCAGCACCGCCGCCTCGCTGCCGGGATACGTCGGCAGCCAGTGATCGGCCATGGAGGCGGTGTTGGAGAGGCGCGGATCCATCACCGCCAGCTTCGCGCCCGCGAGCTTGCCTTCGATGATCCGCTGCGCGTGGGGGTTGAAGTAGTGGCCGGACTCGAGGTGCGCGGAGAGCAGCAAGATGAAGCGCGCTCGCGCGTGATCGGGGCTCGGCCGATCGTAGCCGGACCAGAGCGCATAGCCGAGCCGGGCCGATGCGGAACACACGTTGGTGTGGGAGTTGTGGCCGTCGATCCCCCACGCCCTCAGGACGCGGTCCATGCTCCGCTCGTGGCCGGGCCGGCCGACGTGGTACATCACCTCGTTCTTGCGACCCTCGAGAAACGCCTTCCGGATGCGCCCGCCGATCTCGTCGAGGACCTGCTCCCAGCTGACGCGCTGCCACTTGCCTTCACCGCGGGGACCGGCCCGCCGCAGCGGATGCAGGATCCGCTCGGGGTCGTGGATCTGGTTGATGGTAGCGGGCCCCTTGGCGCAGTTGTGGCCGCGCGAGGCCGGGTGCAGCGGGTTGCCGTCGAACTTGCGGATCCGCATCGTGTCCTTGTCGATCCACGCCAGCATCCCGCAGGCGGCCTCACAGTTGAAGCAGATCGTCGGCACCAGCATGTAGCGCTTTTCCACTCGGCGCGGCCACTGCTTCGGGTCGTATTCGCGCCAGTCGTCCCACTTTTCCTGCGGCGGGAAGGGCTGGAGGCCGGACCCCGGCGTCAGCCGTTCGACGCTCATGCGTTGGGGATTCTCTGCGGCGCCTGCACGTAGAGATGCTCCCAGAGCAGCAATCCCGTCAGGGCCAGGCTGCCGGCGGTGGCCTCGAAACTTGGCGTCAGCCACAGGAGCGCCAGTGGCAGCAGGTGCCCGATCGCCAGCACGCCGGTGCTGAAGCGGATGTCGAGCTCGATCAGTTGAGCCGCGCGGCGTGCGTCCTCGGTCGCATGCCGGCCCCACACCTCCGCTGCGATCAGCAGGCCGTTGATGGGCAGCAGCCAGCGGAGCCAGGAGGGCGCCACGAGCGCTGCGCCGGCAGTCACTGCCTGGACGATGAGGTGGGGTGCGAGCAGCGGCGACTGCCACAGATCGCGGCCCTTGGATTGACCGAACAGGAACGCAGTGTACAGTGCCGTCCCCGCGGCCGCCAGCATGGTAGCGATGAGCAGTGGTCGCGGCGGCGTGCGGGCGAGCAGGCCGAGGGCCACGTGAAGCGTGAGCAGCAGGCCATAAGCCGTGATCACGTATGCGCCACGGACCAGCCAGCTGCGCCACTGCGGCCGCGTCAGCGTCCACAGGAACCGCTGCGGCTGGCGCAGGTCCCAGACCAGCAAGACTCCAGTCACGGCCAGGAAGAAGAGGGCCAAGAACGACACTCCGGGACGCAGCAAGTAGCGCTGCGGATCGTGGAGGCTCAGCAAGGCGGGCACCAGAAACACCCCCGCCGCGAGCGATTTGGTCCACAGATACGCCGAGACCTTCCAACCCCACGAGTTTCGATGCTGCTCCTTCACCGAATAGGTCCGGCGGGGGGCGCCGGCGTCCTCGGTGAGCGGCATCGCTGGCAGCGTCGCCGCCTGGGGCGCCTGTGCCCACATGTAGTCCGATGCCGGTGGGGCGGCCGACGGGACCAGCGACGCGGTATCAGCATCGATGTAGAAGACCTTGGGCTTCGTTCCCTTCTCGGGCTTGCGCACCTGCAAGGGGATGCGGCTGGTCATCTGCACGATCCTCGAGCCCTTGTCGTCGAGGTCCCCGGCGACGATCGCCTGCGTGGGACACACGGTGACGCACGGCGGCTCGAGGCCCACCTCCACACGATGTGCGCAGAAGTTGCACTTGGCCGCGGTCTCGGTCTGCGGGTCGATGTAGAGGGCGTCGTACGGACAGCCCTGCATGCAGGCCTTGCAACCAATGCAGCGGCGCGGGTCGAAGTCCACGATCCCGTCGCGGCGCTTGAACAGCGCGGTGGTCGGGCAGATTTCGATGCAGGGCGCGTCCTCGCAGTGGTTGCAGCGCGTGACGGTGAAGCTGCGGCGCGTTTCCGGAAACTCGCCCTTCTCGACGTACTTGACCCAGGTCCGCGCGACGCCGAGGGGCACCTCGTGCTCGGCCTTGCAGGCGACCGAGCAGGCGTGGCAGCCGATGCATCTCCGGTTGTCGATCAGGAAGGCGTAATTCAAGGCGCGGCGATTCTATGCCGATTCGGGAGGTTACGGAGCTATGCACCCCCCCACGCCCTTCGGGCTCCCCCCAGCCGCTCCGCTGCTACTGGGCTGCGGCTGCGCTCACGTCGCCGAGATGCAGCCAATAGTCCGAGCCCGGCCTCCAGGTGAAGCTGCGCTCGACCGCTCAGACGGCCTCGTCCGTGTAGAGCGGAATCCAGACCAGCTCCCGCATCACCTGCGCCATCAGGCCCTCGAGGGCGACGCGACGACGCGACAGGTCCTCGATCACCAGCATCTTCTCGATGGCGACATCGAGCGCGGGATTCAGGTAGCGGGACTTGTTGAAGGCGCCCAGGCCTCGGCCGGACTGGCGCGAATGCAGCGCGTTCTCGAAGAGCTCCCCCGCATCATGCCGCAAGGGCCAGCGACGACGGGGCCAGCGCCGCGCGCCCAGCCGCTCAGACTACTCCGCGACGACGAGCTTACCGCGCAGCGCTTCGCTCTCGGGCTCGAGACAATCATGGAAGGCGAAGCTCCCGGCGCGCTCGGGGGTCAGATCGAGAGCTGTCGGCTTGCCGGCGCGGATCCGCTTCTCGATGCGCAGCTCGTCCACTGCAAAACAATACTCCTCGCCGTCCCCGCTCTTCAGGACGAGATGGGTCGTGTCGCCCTTGCGGAGGTTCAGCGTTTTGGGCTTGAAGCCGGCCTTGGTGGCGACGACGTCGACATCCTGCGCCGAGGCCGCAGCCCCAAACAGGGCGAAGGCGACGGCGATGGGCAGGTGAAACGGGGACCTCGGGCAGTTGCCCCTATTGTGCTCCCGTAACGCGCACCACCGAAGCCAGTCGCCCGTCATCAGTGACGTGAGGGCCCGCGGTCGCGTGGCCCGCGGTCGCCGCCCCGGCGCGGGCCGCGATCGCGG
>JAQBHI010000010.1:0-2537 GCA_032127875.1 Acidobacteriota bacterium | reverse complement strand
GGGGGTACTCGCTGAGTCTGCTGGACCCGAGTCTGCCCGCCCCGCGCCTCTTCTGGGCCTTGCCTGTCGCACTCGCGGCTGCCCTGCTGTTGTTGCCGCGCGTCGCACGCGGGTTCGAGCGCGCCGGCCCGCAAGCCGCCGGAACGCTGCTGCTCTCCTCGGCCGTGGTCGCGGTCTCGTGGGGCTGGTCGGCGCATTACCTGCGCAGC
This sequence comes from Acidobacteriota bacterium, assembly GCA_032127875.1. Taxonomy (GTDB): domain Bacteria; phylum Acidobacteriota; class Vicinamibacteria; order Fen-336; family Fen-336; genus CADEEV01. The sequence goes on along the minus strand of JAQBHI010000010.1, from coordinate 2,328 downwards.
GACCCGGGGCTGCACGCCGCTCTGGCGGTGCCGTTCGGCGGCCTGCTCCTGCTGGCCGCGGCGCGTCTCGCGTCGAGCGCATGGGTGGCGGCCAGCGTGGCCGTGACGGTGATGCTGGTCTACGCAAGCTTCGGGCACTTCGGCGACACCCCTCCGCACGCCGAACTCTTGCTGCTCTTGGCCGCGGGTCCGGCGCTGGTGCTCGTTCTGGCCGGCTTCCTCGCGCGTGAGCTCGGAGAACTCCGCTGGGCCTGGGGCTTTCTCTTCGCGCTCGTCCCGAACTCGATCTTCGTCATCGATGCGGCCTGGATGGCGGCCTACGGGGAGCGCTTCGAGGCCGGCCCGGGTCTGACCCTGGCGCTGCCGGCGGCGCTCAGCGCGCTGATCCTGCGCAAGCGGCGCGCCCCGACCCACGCGCTGGGCTGGATGTGCGCCGCTGCCGCCCTGGCGCTCACGTCCGGCTTCGCCGATCAGCTCGATCAGGAGGAGTTCGCGGTGAGCTGCGCGCTGTTCGCCGCCGCGCTGGCCTGGATCGCATGGCGCCTGAAGCTCTTCGGGGCGGGCTGGTCGGCGCTCGCCTGCGCGTTGCTCGCCACCACGGTGCTGCTCGTCAGCGCCTTCCTCCCCGGGCAGCACGAGCGTTCCGATCGCTATCTCTGGCACTGGATCAGCTACGCGTACCTCCTGCCGGCGGCCGCGGTGGCAGTCGTGCTGTGGCTCGAGCCGCCGGCGAGCGCGCGCGGCCTCGCGCAGCGCCGCGGCATCCTGGGCGGCTGCGTGCTGGCGCTGCTCTTCCTGTGGCTCAACCTCTCGATCGAGAACGCCTTCGCGGACACGCCGCGCCTGCAACTCGGAGCGACGAGAGGGCACGCGCACGACCTGTGCACCTCACTCGCCTGGGGTCTGTTCGCGGGCGTCTTGCTGGTGCTCGGCACGGCGCGCCGCGCCGCGGGTCTGCGCTGGACCAGCCTGGCCTTCTTCGTGCTCTCGATCGGCAAGGTCTTCCTGTACGACCTCGGGCACCTCGACGGGCTCTACCGCGTGGCCTCGCTGGCGGCGCTGGCTTTCTCGTTGCTCGCTGTTTCGCTCTTCTATCAGCGCTTCGTCTTCGGCAGATTGGGTGCCGGCGCACGTGCCTGAGCACGCGCGCGGCCCCATCCCGCCGCGCGCGATTCACTCCGGTTTCTCCGGCCCCGCCACGGGCGAAGAGCACCAGAAGCTCCGCCGCAACTTCGAGGCGCGCATGAGGAAGGCGCCGGGCATGCTGAAGCCGCACGTCGCCAAGGTCGGCAAGGACGCCGCCGCGATCGAGGGCCCGCTCGCAAAGGTCGCCGCCCTGCCGGGCAAGTTCCCCGCAGATCTCGTCGAGCAGGCGCGCGTCAACGCCAGAGACGCGAGCTCCTTCCGCGCCGTGATCGACGAACGCGGGCAGCTCCCCGCGCTCTGGCTCGCGAGCGAGCACTTCGGCTGGTGATCGCCGCCCGATCCAACCGCGGAGGCGCAGAGATCGCGGAGACGGAGGAGCTCGAACCAGGGCACACCTGGGTGTTCCCAGGAACGCTGGAGACGCGAGGAGCCGGAGCCTGGGCCCCGGCTCCCGAGCCGCATCGTCTACCGATCTAAGGGCAGGACCCGATGCTGACGTCGTCCACGAAGAACACCGTGTTCGACGGGGGCCCGGAGGTCCTCGACGCGCTGGTGATCGAGTGGAACCTGAGGGCGTGCACGCCGTTGTTGGCGAAGGCTCCCAGGGGGACGGAGACGAGCTGGTATCCGACGAACGGGGCAGAGTTCCCCAGCTTCTCGAAGACCTGCAGGCCGTCGATCGTCACCTCCAGGAAATCGGCCGCATTGCCACTGGCCGTCGGCATCTCCAGGTAGAAGTCGAGCGTCGCCGCGCCGAGGGGGATCGTCACGGACTGCTGGACCGCGCCCTCTTCCGTTAGGGCCGTGCCTCCGAAGAAGGCCCAGTACGTGCCCGTTCGCGGACCCGTCCCGTCGCCGTTGCCGCACGCTGCGAGGCTGCACACCGGCGTGCCGAAGTTCGTGGAGGACTCGACCCATGCCGGCCCGTTGGGACCGTCCTCGAAGCCGCCCTGATTGACGGTGTTGGCCACGCAGGCCGTGCCGTCACCGCGGTAGAGGCCATTCATGGCGAGGCAGTTCGCCTCCGGCAACGAGACGCAGCTCCCGTTGGGCAAGCAGCAGGCGCCGAAGGGCGGGCAGATCGGGACGATGGCATCGATGGAGATGTCGTCCACGAAGAAGTTCGTCAGCGCCGTGCAGATCGAGTTGAACTCGATACGGTGCTCCTTTCCGTCCGCGAAG
>JAQBHI010000009.1:0-3029 GCA_032127875.1 Acidobacteriota bacterium | reverse complement strand
CAGAGCGAGTCGATCCTGCGCAGCGTCTTCGACAGCGGCTCGATGTTGCGAGGCGTCGTCGAGCTCCTGGAAGACGACATCCTGCACATCTCGGACAACGCCGCCAGTGCGAAGTTCCTGGGCGCGACGCCCGAGGCCATGCGCAACCGCCGGGACAGCGAGCTCGGCGTGCCTCGGGACACGCGCCGCAAATGGCTCGACGCCTACCGGGACAGCGAGCGCACCGGCCACTCCGTAAGATTCGAGTTCCTGTATGCGTCGCCGGAGGGCGGGAGATACCTCGCCGCAACGGTGGCTCACGTCGGGAAGAGCCCCGAAGGCCGCTCACTCTTCAGCTACGTGGTCGAGGACGTCACCGAACATCGCGCCCTCGAGGAACAGTTGCGCCAGGCGCTGAAGATGGAAGCTGTTGGACGTCTCGCGGGCGGTGTCGCCCACGACTTCAACAACCAGCTGGGTGTTATCACCGGCTACGGCGAGATGATGCTGCGGCAGCTCGCCGAGGACGACCCGCAGCGCCCGAGGGTCTCGCAGATTCTCAGAGCGGCACGGCGCGCAGCGGACCTGACCCGGCAGTTGCTGGCCTTCAGCCGCCGGCAGGTCCTGCAACCCAAGGTGCTCGACTTGAACGCCGTAGTGTCCGACATGGACACGATGCTGCGGCGGCTGATCGGCGAGGATATCGAGCTGGCGACCCGCCTGGAGTCGGGCCTGGGGCGCGTGATGGCGGATGCGGGCCAGCTGGAACAGGTCCTGATGAACCTCTCCGTCAACGCGCGCGATGCGATGCCGGACGGCGGCAAGCTCACGATCGAGACCCGCAACGTCGACCTGCAGGCCCTGGATGTGGCAAACCACCCCGCGGGCAAAGCGGGCCGCTACGTGATGCTGGTCGTCAGCGACACGGGCGCGGGCATGGACGCGGCCACCCAATCCCGCATCTTCGAGCCCTTCTTCACCACCAAGGAGCTGGGCAAGGGCACCGGCCTTGGCCTGTCCACCGTCTACGGCATCGTCAAGCAGAGCGACGGGTACATCTGGGTCTACAGCGAGCTGGGGGTGGGCAGCAGCTTCAAGGTGTATCTGCCGCGCGTCGACGCAGCGGCTGCGCTCGCGAGCGACGAGAAGCTGGAGCGCTCGGCGCCGCACGCGCGGGGCAGCGAAACGATTCTGCTGGTCGAAGACGAGGCCGGCCTGCGCGAGATGGTTCGCGAGATTCTCGAGGACAACGGCTACGCGCTGCTGCTGGCTCGCGACGGCGCGGAGGCGCTCCAGATCGCCGACAGCCACGCCGGGCCCATCGAGCTGATGATCACCGACGTGATCATGCCGGGCATGACCGGAAGCAGCGTCGCGGAGAAGATCGGCCCCACCCGCCCTGAGATGAAGGTGCTGTACATGTCGGGATACAGCGACGAGGCCGTGCTCCGGCACGGCATGCTCGGCCACGCCAGCGCCTTCCTGAGCAAGCCCTTTACGCTCGAAGCGCTGCTCGAGAAGGTGGGCGACCTGCTCGGTCCCCGGCGCTAGCGCCTGGCAGCCCAGGCGGCGTCAGGACTCGCGCGCGAACGGCGCCGGGCGGCCGATCAAGAACCCCTGGAGCAGATCGCAACCCGCGGCCACCACCCCTGCCCGCTCGCCCTCGGTCTCGATGCCCTCAGCCACGACCACGATGTCCATGTCGTGGCACAGCCCGGTCATCGAGACGACCAACTTCCGCTTGACCGCGTTCTTGTCGAGTCCCTTGACCAGTGTAATGTCGAGCTTGACGATGTCGGGAGTGAGCGCTGTAAAGCTGGTAAGGCCAGCGTAACCCGCGCCCAGGTCGTCGATCGCGATCCGATAGCCGAGCTTGCGCAAGGCAGCGACCCGCCCGGCCACGTTGCCGATGCTCTCGAGGCTGGCGCGCTCGGTGATCTCGAGCACCACGCGCGAGGCGAAACGCGAGAGCGGGGCCTGCGCGTCTAACAGCTCGTCGTCGATCAGGTCGTGGGGGTGGAGGTTGACGAAAACGGCGCCCGGAATGCGGCCCGCGGCGGCCAGCCCCGCCACGGCTGCTCGCACCGAGCGGCCCAACTCGGGCAAGCGCGCCAGGCGCTCCGCCGCGCTGAGCAGCGCTCCGGGATGAGGGAAGCTCGACTCACGCGTGCGCAGCAGCATCTCATGCGCGTAGTGCTTGCCCGTGTCCGCCTGGATGATGGGCTGCCCGGCCATCCACAGCGAGGCGAGCGCTCGCGCGAAAGCGGCCTCGAGGTCGGCCCGCTCACCCGCGAGCTGTTCGTAACCGGTGGCCTTCAGGGCCTCGCGCTTCAAGCGCGCCAGGGCGCCGAGCTTCACGGCGCGCGCGCTGGCCTCCAACAGCTTCTCGTGAGCGACGGGCTTGACGAGATACTGGAGCGCGCCCTGCTCCACGGCGGCGATCGCCGTTTCGATGGACGGCCCGCCGGTGCACAACACCACCGGCACGTCGAGGTCCTTTTCGCGGACGGCGCGCAGCAGCCCGATCCCGTCCATGTCCGGCATGGCTACGTCCGAAATCACGGCGTCATAGTTGGCGCTCTGCAGCGCCTCCAGGGCCGCGCGCCCATCGCCGCAGGTTTCGACCACATAGCCCGCCCCCCTGAGAATTTCGGCTAGTAGCTCGCGCAAGGCCGCCTCGTCGTCCACGACGAGGATGCGCCCGCTCAGCGTGGGGGTCTTCACGGGTTCTCGCTCCCACCCCTGATCTCGGGCTTGCTGCGCTCGATCGGGTTGTGGAGGGAGGACGTCTGCATGAGGGGCTTGTGCGTGGTTTCCCAGTGTCGCACGATTCCGAACGCCTGCCACGCAGTCTGCGCCTTCCGATCCGCGTCGTCAATCGAAGGCGCGCCGCGTTCTCGCCCAGGCCCGTGGCACGGCTCAGGGTGTAGTTGGCGGTGATCCCCCGAAGCTTGACCTGCTGCGTTTCCTCCGGGCTCATGCTGGTCGGGCTTGACCCGGCCCTTGCGTGTTCAAGGACGATTAAGGGCCGCGCGGATCGACAAGGGGGC
>JAQBHI010000008.1:0-8975 GCA_032127875.1 Acidobacteriota bacterium | reverse complement strand
TGGGAGGCACGAATCGCTTCTCTCGGCCGGACCAGGCGCCAAGGCGAGGCCTTCCGATGGGTGGTGGGAGGGTTGTGGGGGCCGGAAGCCCCATCCCTCTGAGTTTCGTCGCCGTCGCAGCGGATAGAACCGCCTATGGTTTATGGTTCGGATAGAACCGCCTATGGTTTTATGGTTTCGTCGCCGTCGCAGCGGATAGAACCGCCTATGGTTTCACCAGCGATGGAATCCATCCCAACACCCGCGGCCAGCAGCTCGTGTGCGAGCTCCTGACCGAGCGGATCGCTGCCCTGAAGCCCTCCCGGCGACGGGTGGGCGCGAGCGGCCCTTGACCGCAGGCCCGCGTCCCGCAGGACCTCTCAGGGTTTGATCGTGAAGAGCTTCTTCACCCGCGGGCCTTCCACCAGGGCGCGCGGCGTGGCGTAGCACGAGGGATGGTGCGTGAGCCGGATACCCTGGCGACGATAGGCCTCGGCCACCAGTTCTGCACAGAACCAACGGGTGTCGCGCCGGGGGCGGGGCCGCATGCCCAGGCTGAGGAAAAGGAAGAAGCGGGCGAGAGCAAAATAGTCGAACGCTCGCCCGAGTTGCTGGAAGCCGAAGCTCACTGCCTGACGCCGCGCTTCGTCGCTGGCGTCGACCGCGACGTAGTCGATGCCGCCGGCGTAGCGACGCGCGAGCTCGGACATCAGGCACAGCCGCACGCCGCTGCCGACGGCTTCCAGGCAATACACGCGCGCCTCGAACAGGTAGGCGAGGCCGACGTGCGAATACTGGCTTCCGGTCAGGGTGCGGATCGTCGCGCTCACCAGGCTGCGGCCACGAAACGCGAGCAGATCGCCCTCGCGGAAGCGTTCCCGAATGTCCCGATAGGGCCGCACCTCGCGCAACGCCCAGCGGTCGCCCGCACTCGTCAGGGCTGGCCGGCACCCATGGATCGTCTCATTCGCGTTCCTTTCCTTCTGAAGCTTTCGCCCGGGCCCATACCCATGCGGTGCCTGCGGATCTTACAACTGCGGACGGCGTCTCCCTAGGGCTCCGAGACCGCCGCCGGCATCACCGGCGGCAGGGCCTCGGCCCTGCCGCGCAACAGTTCCGGCCGATCCGCGGTCGCATCGAGGCGCCGCAAGACGAACGCAGAGGGCACCACGAGCAAAAGCAGCAGTGGCCAGAACAGCGGCTCAGGCAAGCGCGCGTGGAGCGGCAGGACCAGCAGCGGGTTGAGCGCCATGGCGAGGCTCCAGGTGGCGCTGTACAAGCCGAGATAGCTGCCGCGGGCCTCGGCCGGGGCCCAGTCGGCGATGAAGGCCATCTGCTGAGGCACCGTGAGGATCTCGCCCGTGGTCCACAGCACGACCGTGAACAGGAACCAGGCCCAGTGCGGGACGAAGCCCGTGAGCGCAAAGCCCAGGCCGGCGATGAGCATTCCGATCGCGGCCACTCTCAGGCGGCGGAAACGTGCGAGCGCTGCCACGGCCGAGACCTCGAAGGCCGCGATCAGGATCCCGTTGACGCCGACCAGCGCGCCGTAGACCCACGCGGGATAGCCGGCGGTGCGGGTGATCGTCAGCGGCAGGACCGTCACGAAGCAGAAGATCATCACCGAGAAGCCGAGCGAGGCCGCCACCATCCGCGCGTAGACACGGTCGCGCCAGACGCTGGGCCCGGCCTGGCTCGCGCCGGGGTCGATGTTCGGCCGGGTCTCGGCGATCGAGACGAAGACGATCACCCCGAAGGCCGCCGTCGTGAGCCCGTCGGCCGCGAACAGCACGCGCCAGCTCCAGTCGACGAGCAGACCGCCCAGGCCCATGCCGAGCGCGAAGCCGAGGTTGACGGCGACACGCATCGCGGCAAAGCCCATCGCGCGCTCGGACGATGGCAGCAGGTCGCTGATGATCGCCGAAGACGCGGGTCGATACAGGTCGGCCAGGAAGCCGAAGAGCATCAGGAGCACGACGAAGGCGTGCACCGAAGGCGCCAGGCTCATCGCCATTGCCAGCGCGCCGCTGCCGAACAGGCTGAGCAGCAGCGTCCGCCGCCGCCCCAGCACGTCGGTGAGCATCCCGCCGACCAGCATCGAGACCAGCGAGCCCACCCCATATGCCATCACCAGCGCCCCGCTGCGGCCTTCCGACAAATGGAAGTCGCGGCTCAGCACGATCGTCAGGTAGGGAAGGATGAAACTGCCAGCCTTGTTGACGAAGGTGCCCGCGATCAACACCTGGACCGGACCCGGGAGCCGACGCAGCAGGGCGAAGGGACTCTCGAGCATGGCCGGGCATTCTCCCATGCCGTGCGATGCACGGCCCGCGGGCGGCCGTTGGTAGACTAGCGGCGCGTGGCGAACATCCTGTCGGGCTGGGGACGCACGGGCGTGCCCGGCCGCGAGATCCTCTCCGAAGAGCTCGAACGCATCACCAAGGGCGCTGTGCTCTCGCGCGGCCTCGGCCGCTCCTACGGCGATTCGTCGCTGCCGCCCCCGGGCACGCTCGAGGTGGTGGGGACGGTCCTCGCGGACCGCATCCTCGCCTTCGATACGGCCAGCGGCGTGATCCGCGCCGAGGCCGGCCTCTCGCTGCGCGAGCTCAACCGGCTTTTCATGCCACGGGGCTTCTTCACGCCCGTCTCGCCCGGGACGAAGTTCGTGACGCTGGGCGGAATGGTGGCGGCCGACATCCACGGCAAGAGCCACCACCGCACCGGCTGCTTCGGGGCATACGTGCGCGCCTTGAGGATGCGCGTGGCCGACGGCCGGATCCTCGAGTGCTCGCCGAGCGTCGAACCAGAGCTGTTCCGTGCCAGCCTCGGGGGCATGGGGCTCACCGGCCACATTCTGGAGGTCGAGTTCGCTCTCTCGCGCATCCCGTCGCCGTGGATCTGGGGCGAAAGCGAACGCATCCCCGATATCGACGCCTTCGTCGCGGGTCTCAAAAAGGCGGGGACGCAGTGGCCGTTCACGGTGGGCTGGATCGACTGCTTGTCGGGTGGACGCGCGCTGGGTCGCGGGATCCTCACGCGCGGCCGCTGGGCCGAGCCCGCTGAAGCGCCCGCCCACGCGCCGCGCGAGCCCGGGCCGCTGCTGGTCCCCCTCGTGCTGCCGGAGTGGGTGCTCTCACGTCTCACGATCCGCGCCTTCAATGAGGTCTATTACAGGAGCCACGTGAAGCGCCTGCGCCGCGGCCTCTGGCACCCCGACGCGTTCTGGTACCCGCTCGACAAGATCCTGCATTGGAACCGCATCTACGGCCGCCGCGGCCTCACGCAATACCAATGCGTCTTGCCGGAGTCCGCGGGCCTGGGCGCCGCGCGCCGTTTCCTCGAGTTGCTCACCGCGAAGGGCGGCGCTTCGTTTCTGTGCGTCATCAAAGACTGCGGCGCCGAGGGCCAGGGCCTGTTGTCGTTTCCAAAGCCCGGCATCTCGATCGCCCTCGACATGGCAGTGCGCGACGACACCCAGGCCATCGTCGACGCCCTGAACGAGCGCGTGATCGGCGAGGGCGGCCGCGTCTACCTGGCCAAGGACACCTTCACCCGCCCCGAGCACTTCCGCGCCATGGAGCCCCGCTTGCCGGAATTCGAACGCATTCGAAGGCTGTGGGATCCTGAGGGCCGCCTGAAGAGCGCGCAGTCGGTGCGCCTGCTGGGAGACAAGCCATGAGGGTGGTGTTTCTGGGCGCGACCAAGGGCATGGGCCGCGCGCTCGCGCGGCTCATGGCCGAACGTGGCGATGCGCTTTACCTGCTGGGCCGCGATCCTGGCGAACTCGAGAAGAGCGCGCGCGACCTCGAGGCACGGGCTGGCAGGGGCAAGGTCGCTCACGCGCACTGTGACCTGGAGCGGCCGGAGACGTTCGCGCCCGCCCTCGGTGCAGCGGAGACGGCGCTCGGCGGTTTCGACACCGTCGTCGTCACCGCCGGGCTGTTCGCGACTCAGGAGCAGCTCGAAGCCGATGCGGTCCTGCTGGCTCGCGTGCTCGACGCCGGTTTCACCGGCACGGTTCTGTTCTGCGAAGAAGCACGCAAGCGGCTCCTGAAACGCGGCGGAGGGACACTGTGTGTGTTCAGCTCCGTGGCGGGGGAACGAGGTCGCAAACCCGTCGCGCTCTACGGCGCTGCGAAGGCCGGGCTGTCCACGTACCTCGAAGCCCTCGACCACCGCTACCGGAGCCAGGGGTTGAAGACGGTCTGCGTCAAGCCCGGCTTCGTCCGGACCAGCATGACGGCGGGTCTGCCCGAGCCACCGTTTGCCGGCGACCCCGAAGGCGTCGCAGGCACTGTCCTGCGCGCCATCGACCGCGGCGCCCCCGTCGTCTACGCGCCAAGGGTTTGGGCGCTGGTGATGTTCGTGATCCGGCGGCTGCCGCGCTTCGTGATGCGCCGCGTCGGGTTCTAGCCGCCCAGGATCAGGGTCACGACCTCCGGCGCGAAGCCGCGCGGGACGATCGAGCGGGTGCCGCGGTCGAGGCTGACGAGCGTACCGCCGTGCCGGAGCGCGATGCCGAGCAGGTGCGCGTCCGTGACCTGGCGGTATCCCACGATCTTGTCGGTGCCGACGAAGCGCGAGCCAACGAGCGATCGGTCGTCAGCCCAGAAGATGTGCCCCCGCACCTGCGTTAGCGCCCGCAGGTGTTCGAACGCTTCCGCCGGGGTGAGCGCATCGGGCGAGATGGCGGGGTTCGAGAGCACGCGGATCAGGCCGGCCTGAGTCGCCGGGCAGGTGGCCCAACCCGCCCTTCGGTGCTTTTCGAACCAGCCCTGCGCGGCCTCGTGGTGGATGTGGGTCGGCCACGAAAGCGCGACCAGCACGTTGACGTCCAGGAGACCGACCAATGCTCTACTGTTCTTCCAGGGCGCGCTTGACCACAGCCGAGCTCACGGGGGGCGAGTCCCGAGGCAGTGCCACCACGGGGAAGCCACCCCTCGCCCCCGCGCTTGATTTCCGGGTCGGTGTCAGGCCGCGCCGCGCCAGCCTCGACAGAACCTTTCCCAGGCCACTCCGCTCGGATTCCGCCAGCGCCTTGGCGGCCTCATAGACGTCGTCCTCGATGTTGAGGGTCGTGCGCATGCTGGCACTCTAGAGACCGGAGCATCAGATGTCAAGATGCGCTGATGCCTCAAGCCAGGAGTTCGCCGCGCAGTATGGTTACCGCCTGGCCGGCCAGGCCGACACGATCGCCGCGCAGCGCGCAGTAAACGACGCCGCCCCGCGCCGAGATCTGGTGGCCGACCAGCTCGTTCTTGCCGAGGCGGCTGGCCCAGTACGGGGCCAGGCTGCAATGCGCCGAGCCGGTGACGGGGTCCTCGTCGATGCCCTGGCCCGCGGCGAAGTAGCGCGACACGAAATCGTACGGTCCGGCCTCGCTTCGCGCTGTCGCGATGAAGGCCCACCGGGTCTGGCGCAGCGCCTGGAAATCGGGGCGCAGTGCCTGGACCACGGCCTCGGACTCGAACTCGAGCAGATAGTTCAGCTCTTGCGCCTCGGGGGTGCGGGTCGAGAGCTTCGGGGCGACGCCGAAGGCGCGCAGCGCCTCGGGCAACAAGGGCGCCCCTTCGACGGGGATGGAAGGGAAATCCATCTCGATCCGATCTGCCGTGGCGCGTGCGGTCAGAAGGCCGCTCCGCGTGTGGAAGCGGGCCTGCTGGTCACGGCCGAGGCGGCCCGTGTCCCACAGCGCGTGCGCGCTCGCGAGCGTCGCGTGTCCGCACAATGGCACCTCGACCGCAGGCGTGAACCAGCGCAGCGAAAAACCATCGGCTTGCGGAAGCAGGAAGGCCGTCTCGGACAGGTTCAGCTCCGCTGCCACATGTTGCATCCAGGCGTCGGGCCGGGGCCCATCGAGAAAGCACACGGCCGCAGGGTTGCCGCGGAACGGCTCGGCGCTGAAGGCATCGACGGTGACGAGCGGCAGGGGCATCTTCAGTTCTCCAGGAACAGGCGGTGCAGGCGCGTGTCCGCGCCGAGCTCCGTGTGAAACGTGGCCGCGAGCAGGCGTTGTGCACGGACCAGGACGGGTTCGTCGCCCAGACGAGCGAGCACTTCGATGCCGGGGCCGAGCTTGCGAAAACGCGGGGCGCGAATGAACACGGCTTCGATGCCTCCGCCCAGGGCCGGCACGCTCAGCACGGTCTCGAACGAGTCGAGCTGCCGGCCGAAGGCGTTGCGCTCGAGCGTGGCATCCAGGAGGCCGAGGCTCGGCTGTGGGGGGCCGAGCACGTCTCGCGCGAGCAGGATGGCGCCCGCACAGGTGCCGAACAGACGACCCCCGCGAGCGTGAAACGCCCGCAGCGCATCGAACCAGGGCTCGTCGCGCATCAAGTGGAGCAGCGTCGAGCTTTCGCCGCCCGGAATCACCAGGCCGGCCAGGGCGTCGAGCTCGGACACATGGCGCACCTCCACTGCATCCGCCCCGAGCGAGCGCAGCGCGGCGGCGTGAGCCGCGAAATCGCCCTGCAGGGCGAGAACGCCGTACGGGCTCACCAGCCGCGCGCCTGGAGCCGTTCCGCCTCCGGGATCGCCGCGATCTCGAGGCCGCGCATCGGCTCGCCAAGGCCGCGAGAGGCTTCGGCCACCAGCTTCGGCTCGCGCCAGTGCGTGGTCGCACGCACCACGGCCCGGGCCCGCGGCGCCGGGTCGGCCGACTTGAAGATGCCCGAGCCCACGAACACCGCCTCGGCGCCCAGCGCCATCATCAGCGCCGCATCCGCGGGCGTCGCAATCCCGCCCGCGGCGAAGTTCGGCACCGGCAGGCGGCCCTCGGCCGCGACCAGCCGCACCAACTCGTAGGGCGCGCCCAGGTTCTTGGCCTCGGCCATCAGCTCTTCCGGGCCGAGAACGCCGAGCCGCCTGATCCCCGACTGCACGGTCCGCATGTGACGCACGGCCTCGACGATGTTGCCCGTTCCCGCTTCGCCCTTGGTGCGCAGCAGCGCCGCGCCTTCGCCGATGCGCCGGAGCGCCTCGCCCAGATCGCGGCAGCCGCACACGAAGGGCAGGCTGAAGGCGTGCTTGTCCACGTGATGCTGCTCATCGGCCGGCGTCAGCACCTCGCTCTCGTCGATGAAATCGACGCGGAGCGCTTCGAGCACGCGGGCCTCGGCAAAGTGCCCGATCCGGCACTTGGCCATCACCGGGATCGAGACCGCCTCCTGGATGCGCGTGACGATCTCCGGATCGGCCATGCGCGCGACGCCACCGTCGCGCCGGATGTCGGCCGGCACGCGTTCCAGCGCCATCACGGCACAGGCGCCCGCATCCTCGGCGATGCGCGCCTGGGCTGCGTCGGTCACGTCCATGATCACCCCGCCCTTCAGCATCTCCGCGAGGCCCGTCTTGATCCGCAGCGTTCCCGTCCTTGTGTCGCTCATCACGCAATCTCCTTAGTTCATCGAGCCCCGGCGCCCTCCTGCAAAGCCGAAACAGCGGCAGCGGGCGGGTCTCCGGCCGGGTAGGCGTCGGGGCGGAAGATCTCCATCATGCGTTCAGGGCTCGCGAGCGATGCGAAGCCGAAGCTGCGGTACAGCCCGTGGGCGTCTCGAGTTGCGAGGCCGAAGCGGCGCAGCCCTTGCAAGTCGGGATGGGCCATCACCGCTTCCATGAGGAATCTCGACAGGCCCCGCCCGCGATAGCTCTCCAGCACGAAGACATCGGCGAGGTAGGCATACGTCGCACGATCGGTGACCATGCGAGCGAAGCCGATCTGTCGTGCCCACTCGTAGAGGCCGAAGCACAAGGAGTGACGGATCGAACGCTCGACGACTTCGCGCGGGATGCCCTCGGCCCAGTAGGAGCGCGCCAGAAAGCCGTGAATCACGTTCACGTCGAGGCGCCCGGGATCGCTGCTCACCAGCAACGCCTCGCGCCGCACCTCGTAGCCAAGCGCTTCGCCGGCGATCGCGTTCACGGGGCGCTCTCCGCGCGCAGGGCCGCCAGCATCGCGTCGGCCGAGCGGTCGATATCGGCCTCGGTCGTGGACCAGTTGGAGACGGAGATGCGCAGCGCCTCGACACCGTGCCAGCGGGTACCGCTCGCCCAGGTGACGCCGCTGGCTTGGACGCGTGCCACGACCGCGCGCGTGAAGGCATCGGCATCCCTGCCGTGACTCGGCGTGAAGCGCACCAGCACCTGGTTCAAGACCACCTCGTTCAGCACCGTGACGCCGCCGGCGCGCAGGCGCTCGGCCATCCGCGTAGCGAGCCGGCAGCAGCGCTCGATCAGCTCGGCCACGCCGCTGCGGCCCAGGCTGCGCAAGCCCGCCCACAGCGCAAAACCCCGCGCCCGCCGCGAGGACTCGGGCGTGTAGTCGTGGTTGTCACGCCCCGCCTCGGACCGGATCAGATAGGCGGCACTCTTGTTCACCGCGGCCATGAGCGCCGTCCGGTCTCGAACGATCACGATGCCCGAGTCGTAGGGGACGTTCAGCCACTTGTGCGCGTCGGTGGCCCAGGAATCCGCCTCGGCCAGGCCACGCACCAGGTGACGTCGGGCCGGGGCCGCCGCCGCCCACAGCCCGAAGGCGCCGTCGACGTGGAGCCACCCGCCCTTGGCGTGAGTGATCGCCGCGATCTCGTCGAGCGCATCGAAGGCCCCTGTGCTCACGTTGCCGGCCTGGGCCGCGACCAGGACCGGCCCGCGCAGCGGTGCGAGCGCTTGCTCCAGCGCCTCCGGTTTCATGCGTCCCTGCCCATCGACCGCCACGCGCTGCGCGCGCGCCTCGCCGAGGCCGAGCATGCGCAGCGCCGACAGGACCGTGGCGTGCGCCTCTTCGCCGATCGCCACGTGGATCTCGGGAGCGCCGTGCAGGCCCTGCTTCTCGACGTCCCAACCGACGCGGGCCAGCAGCGCGTGGCGCCCCGAGAGCAGGCCCGAGAAATTCGCCATCTGACAGCCCGAGACGAAGCCCACCGCCGCGTCCGGGGGCAGGCCCAGCAGTTCCTTCACCCAGCCCGCGACGACGGCCTCCGTCGCGGCAGAGGCGG
>JAQBHI010000007.1:0-56012 GCA_032127875.1 Acidobacteriota bacterium | reverse complement strand
GCGATGCCGTCCGCCAGGCGCTCAGCAGCGATGCCATGAAGAGCGCCCTCTCCAACGACGCCTTCCGCCAGGCGCTCGCCAGCGAGGCCATGCGAAATGCCCTCGCGAGCGATGCCGTCCGCCAGGCGCTCAGCAGCGATGCCATGAAGAGCGCCCTCTCCAACGACGCCTTCCGCCAGGCGCTCGCCAGCGAGGCCATGCGGAGCGCGCTCGCCAGCGAGGCCATGAAGAGCGGCTTGGCGAGCGAGGCCAAGAAGGACGCAGCGGCGGCGGAGTAGGACCTGCGGCCCGCTCGATTCGAGCCCTAGACGAAACAACGCCGGCCCCTTTGGGGGCCGGCGTTGTCTCTTTTTCGCCCCTCTCTTGAAAGGCAGGCGCCGGACATGCGCATGACGTCGGTGTCGAGACTGCTGACGATGCTCACCCTCACGGGTCTGACCCAGCCCGCCCTGGCCCAGCTGTCATCGCTCGAGACCAACGACCTGCGTCTGGTCTACCTCAAGCCCACGATGTCGTTCCTCACCCCGCATGCCGCCCGTTGCTTCGAAAACTCCATGGGCTTCCAACGGCGGCTGTTCGGCTACGAGCCTTCCGAGAAGGTGTCGGTGCTGCTCGTCGACTTCTCGGACTCGGGAAACGCGGGGGCCGGCGCCGTGCCCCGCAACAGCCTCAATGTCCAGATCGCGCCGCTCCACTTCACCTTCGAGACGATGCTCGCCAACGAGCGCATGAACACCCTGATGAACCACGAACTCGTCCACATAGTGACCAACGACAAGCCGGGCGGCAGCGACCGGTTTTTCCGGGGCCTGTTCCAGGGCAAGGTCACGCCGATCGCCGAGCAGCCGGAATCGATCTTCTATTTCTATCTGACGAACCCCCGGGTGGCCGCGCCCCGCTGGTTCCACGAAGGCATCGCTGTCTTCGTCGACACCTGGATGGCGGGAGGGCTCGGCCGCGCCCAGGGCGCTTACGACGAGATGGTCTTTCGGTCCATGGTCCGGGACGGCAGCCGCTTCTACGACCCACTGGGGCTGGTCTCAGAGGGCACGAAGATCGACTTCCAGACCGAGACGAATTCGTACCTGTACGGGACGCGGTTCATGAGCTGGCTCGCCAGCCGCTACTCCCCCGACACCCTCGTCCGTTGGTTCACGCGAGACAAGGGCAGCCGGGCCTACTACTCGAGCGACTTCCGGCGCGTCTTCGGGACATCCTTGGGCGACGCCTGGCGCGAATGGGTGAAGTCCGAGCATGCCTTCCAGCAGAAGAACCTGGAGGCCATTCGGCAATACCCCACGACGCCTCACAAGGACATCTCGAAGCAGGCCCTCGGTTCCATCTCCCGGGGCTTCGTGGATCCGGAACGCCGCACGCTGTACGCCGCGCTCAACTACCCGGGGATCGCGGGGCACGTGGCCGCGATCTCGCTCGCGGACGGATCCATCGCGAAGCTGCGCGACGTGAAGCAACCGCGCCTCTACGCCGTCGCCTCCCTGGCCTTCGACCCCGACGAACGGACGCTCTTCTACACCACGGACAACGTGGGCTTCCGCGACATCGTGGCCCTCGACCCGCGCACGAAGAAGGCCCGTGTGCTGCTCAAGGACGCCCGCATCGGCGACCTGGCGTTCTCGCGCACCGACCGCTCGCTCTGGGGCATCCGCATCTACAACGGTGCTTGCACCCTGGTGCGCATCCCGCACCCCTACAAGGAGTGGAAGCAGGTGCACACCTGGCCTTACGGCGAGGTGGCGTACGACCTCGACGTCTCGCCGGACGGCAAGCGCGTCTCGCTCACTCACGCCGCCATCACGGGCAAACAGTCGGTGCAAGTCCACAGCGTGGACGCCCTGCTCGCGAAGAATGCCACGCCGGTGAAGGAGTTCGATTTCGGAAGCGCGATTCCGCAGGGTTTCGTGTTCTCGGCGGACGGCCGCTACCTCTACGGTAGCAGCTACTACACCGGAGCCGGGAACATCTTCCGCTACGAGATCGAGACGGGGGCGCTCGAGGCGGTCAGCAACACCGAGACCGGCTTCTTCCGCCCGATCCCTCTCGGTGAAGATGAGCTCCTGGTTTTCCGCTACACCGGCGAAGGCTTCGTGCCCGCGCTCATCGAAGCGAAGCCGCTGCAGGACGTCAGCCCGATCACCTTCTTCGGCCAGGAGATCGCCGAGGCCTACCCGGTCCTGAAGGAGTGGAAGCTCGGCTCGCCGGCGGCCATCCCCCTCGACAGCATGGTGAAGCGTGACGGCCCCTACCGCTCGTTCTCGGACATCGGCCTGGAGTCGCTCTACCCCGTTGTGCAGGGCTACAAGGACAGCGTGGCGCCCGGCCTGCGCTTCAACTTCTCGGACCCCTTGAACCTCAACAACATCGCGCTCTCGGCTGCCTACTCCGTTGACGACGGCCTGCCGGACGACGAGCGCTTCCACGGGCGCCTGGACTACCGGCGCTACGACTGGAGCGTCAGCGCCAAGTACAACCCCGCCGACTTCTACGACCTGTTCGGCCCCACGAAGACGAGCCGCAAGGGCTACGCCTTCGGGCTGGGCTACGACCGGACACTCGTCTACGACACGCCGCGGACAATCGACGTGAAGCTGCGCGCCGAGTACTGGGGCAACCTCGAAGAGTTGCCTGACTACCAGGGTGTGGCCGTCACATCGGACAAGCTGTTCCAGTCTTCGGCGCGCCTGCACGGCCGCTACGTACGCAACTCCCTCGGCTACGTGGACGACGAGAAGGGACGCGAGTGGGACCTCGTGGTCAGTGGGGACGTCGCCGACGGCCGCGCCTACTTCGCGAGCTACGCCGACCTCGACCTCGGATTCGCGCTCCCGCTCCGGCACTCCTCGGTGTGGCTCCGCAACTCCGCCGGCATCTCGCCCGGGGACGTCGAGCAGCCGTACTCGAACTTCTTCTTCGGCGGTTTCGGGAACAACTGGGTCGATCACCGGGACGAGAAGCGCTACCGTGCCCAATTCGCCTTCCCCGGCGCCCCGATCAACGAGATCTCGGGGCGCAACTACGTGAAGTCGATGCTCGAGTGGAACCTGCCCCCGATTCGCTTCCGGCGCGTCGGCACCCCCGGTTTCCACGCCACCTGGGTACGACCCGCCCTGTTCGCCAGCGGGCTCGCCACCAACCTCGACGACACGGATATCCGCCGCAAGCTCGCGAGCGCAGGCGGCCAGCTCGACGTGCGCATATCGCTGCTCTCGCGTCTGGACATGACCCTTTCCGGGGGCTACGCCGTGGCCTTCGAGGAGGGCTTTGCGCCACGGGGCGAGTGGATGGCTTCGCTCAAGGTGCTCAGATAGGGGCGTGGTCAAAAGCCTCGTCGCCCTCCTTCCCGTCATCGCCTTTCTCGCTGCGCTCCTGCTCCTGGACAGCTTCAAGCTGCTGTCCAGGCGTGCGATCGGCCAGGCGCTCATCGCGGGCGCCGCGGCCGCGCTCGTCGGCGGAGCCCTGCACGGAGCCCTGATCGACGCCTGGCCGCTCCGCCCTGCCGTGCTTTCCCGCTACGTGGCGCCCTTCACCGAGGAGCTGCTGAAGGCACTCTGGATCGTGTGGCTCTTCCGCCGCCAGCGGGTGGGCTTCCTGGTGGACGCCGCGATCCTGGGCTTCGCTGTGGGGACGGGCTTCGCCCTCGTGGAGAACGTGGAGTACCTGCGCGCGATCGCCGAGCCCAAGCTCTTCCTCTGGATCGTGCGCGGCTTCGGTACTGCGGTGCTTCACGGAGCCACAACCGCGATCCTGGCCCTGGTCTCGAAGGGGCTGATCGAACGCCGGCCCGAGACTTCCTTCTCCGCTTTCCTGCCGGGCCTGTTGGCCGCGGCGGGGCTCCACTCGGTGTTCAACCATTTCCTGCTTCCGCCGCTGGCCGGGACGGCGCTGCTGCTCATGGTGCTGATGCCCGTCCTGCTGCTCGTCTTCGAGCGCAGCGAGCAGGCCACGCGAAGCTGGCTCGGCGTGGGGCTCGACGACGAGCTGGAACTGCTCGAGTCCATCCTCTCGGGCGGGGTGCTGGCCACGCGTATCGGCGCCTACCTGCGGTCGCTCCTGGCGCGCTTCCCGGGCGAGACGGTTGCCGACATGCTCTGCCTGCTGCGCATCCACCTGGAGTTGTCGATCCGCGCCAAGGGCCTGCTGCTGGCCCGGGAGTCCGGCTTCGCGGTGCCGGTGGGCGAAGACGTGCGCGCGAACCTGCGCGAGCTGCGCCATCTCGAAGGCGCGATCGGGCGGACCGGACTGCTCGCCGTCAAGCCGATCCTGCGCCGCAGCTCGCGCGACCTGTGGCAGATCTACAAGCTCCAGGAGGCGGGATCAGGCGGCTGAAAAGGACCAGCTAGTTCTTGCGGATGTCCACGGAGGCGTCCGCGTCGAACGGCAGCTTCTTCCGGGAACCGTTCGCCGCCCTGACGTAGAAGTGCCCCTTGACCCGGGCCTTGACCCGGTTGTCGTCGAGCAGGTCCTTCACGACGCCGGGCAGGCTCAGAAAATTCATGTCGAAGCGCGACCGGACACGCTCCTCGGCGAAGCCTGCCAGGTTCACGGCATTCGGCTCGTAGCCGCGGCCCAGGCGGTTGCCGTTCAGGAACAGCTCGTACTCGAAACGCTCGACGAGCATCGGATCCGGGTTGGGGTTGCGCAGCTTGAAGGACACGTCCATCGCGGCGCCGGTGATGCCCAGCTTGCCGACGTGAAGACCCTCGACTGCCAGCGTAGGAGGCTTGAGCGTGGCGCAGCCTGGCAGGACCAGACCGCACAAGAGGACGGCGGAAAATCCGGCGATGAATCGCTTCATTGCAACCTCCGAAGGGCGATGGCTACGCTCCAGGCCGAGTATAGCGCGTCATTGGATATAGCCGAGCGAGCGCAGCATCTCCTGCTTGTCCTCGTCGTCGCCGGAGGCGGCTTCGCCCGCGGCCAGCAACCTCTGCCGGCCGATCAAGGACTCGTAGGAAGGGATCCGCCCTACCGGGTGCGCCGCCAGGAACGCGGGGTCCAGGATCTCGTCCAGCACGCGCCCCGGCATGTCTCGTGGCACCGGTAGGCCCAGGAGCGCGAGCACCGTCGGCGCGATGTCGTAGTGTGTGGCTTTGACGCGGACGCCGCGACGAATCGGCCCCCCGGCCGCGATCAGGATGCCCTCGATGTGATGCTTGCCCGACTGCCCCACGGCGATCACGCCGTTCATCGCCGCCCGCCGCGCCTCGGGGCCCTCGAACAGGTTGGGGGCCGCCCTCAGCGCGGGTAGTCGCCGCGAGGCCTCGAAACCGTGGTCGGAAACCACGAACACCACCGTCTCCGGCGACAGCTGGCCGAGCAACTCGCCGAGGAAGGCGTCGTTGTGCCGGTAGAAGTTCGGAACGAGCTGGCCGAGGCGCGCCGCCTTCTCGGGATCGACACCGGCTGCGAAGGCGTCTGGCTCGTAGAAGTGCCAGAAACAGTGGGACACCGGGTCGTTCGCCACGAGAAACAGGCCGGTGAGATCCGGTTGTCGCTGCGCGACCAGGCGCAGCGCCATCTTCTCGTACGAGCGTTGGCTGCAATAAGCGTACTTGAAGACCGAGAGGCCGTGTCCAAAGACCGGTTTCTTCGCCGCGAGCAACTCGGAGCGCTCTGCGGGCGAGAGCGTGACGAGCTTGTCGATTTCGTCCATCGGCGGATCGGAAGGCTCGACGATCAGGGGCTGCAGCTCCTGCGTGAGCGCGGCGGGATAGGCCGTCTGCTCGCGTTTGTTACGGCCCAGCCACTCGTTCCAGCGCTCGCGCGTGAAGCGGTCCGACACGATGAAGCCCGCCACCGGCTCCGCCGGCCACGACGCCCACCAACCGAGGAAGCCCACCTGCTTCCCAAAAGGGCCGACGATGTTCCACAGCGCCAGCGTCTTGCGATCGGCCGATCCGACGAGCACGCCGCGTCGGGTCTTCTCCGGGACAGTGGACACGACGAAGCCTTCGATGCCGTGGTCGCTACGCGTCCGGCCCGTGGCAATCGTAGTCCAAAGGGCAGGCGAGGCCATCGGGTTCTCGGACCGCAGCACGCCATGCGCGCCCGTGTCCATCAGCCTCTGGAAGTTCGGAAGCGCTCGTTGCGCAAGCAGCGGATTGATCACCCCAAAGGTTGCGCCGTCGATGCCTACGATCAGCACCTTCAGGTGCGTGGGGCGGGTCCGCATGACCAGGCGTTGCAGGGGCGTAAGCGAGAGCCAGTACACGAGGCTCGCGCCGGCCGCCATCGAGGCGAGCAAAGCCACGGCGATCAAGAAGCGACGGGGCGCCATCTGCCTATCATATGATCGCAGCCATGACCGACCGAAAGGACGCGGGTACGCGCTTCCTGGCGTTCGTGGAGCTGATCGCGAAGCTCCGGGCGCCGGGCGGCTGCCCGTGGGACCGCGAGCAGACGCACGCGAGTGTCAAACCCTTGACCATCGAGGAGGCTTACGAAGTAGCCCAGGCGATCGACGAGGGCGACGACCGGGAGTTGGCGGCCGAGCTGGGCGACCTTCTGCTGCAAGTCGTGTTTCACGCCCAGCTGGCCGCGGAACGCGAAGCTTTCACGATCGCCGAGGTCATCGACGGCGTTTCGGCCAAGATGGTTCGCCGCCATCCGCACGTTTTTGGCGACGACGGGGCGAGTTCTTCGAACGATGTGCTGCGCAACTGGGAGGCCCTGAAGGCTGCGGAGCGAGCGGCGAAGGGCAAGACGCCTGCGGCTGAATCGATGCTGGACTCGGTGTCGAAGGGCCTGCCGGGCATCCTCGAGGCCTTTCAGATGACGACCAAGGTCTCGCGTGTCGGTTTCGACTGGCCCGACGCCGCGGCGGCCGCGGTCAAGCTCGACGAAGAAACGGCGGAACTGAAGGCCGCGATCGCGGGGCGGGCGCGCGACGAGGCCGCGCTGCTCGAGGAACTCGGCGACCTGCTTCTTGCAACCGTCAACGTGGCGCGCCTGCTCGGGCTCGATCCCGAGAGCGCGCTGAAGGCGGCCAATCGCAAGTTTCGCCGGCGCTTCAGACATGTGGAAGACGGCTTGCGCGCCCGCGGCCGCAGCCCGGCGGAGTCGAACCTCGAAGAGATGGATGCGCTCTGGAACGAGGCCAAGGCGCAAATTGGCTGAGAATCGCTAGAATTGGGAGCACGAATGAAACGCAAGGGCTGGGTATTTGGCGCCGTCGTCGCGTGCGGACTTGCGACGCTCTCACTGCGGGCGGATGAGACGCCGCGCGTCAAGGCGCGCGAGGCGTGGCTGGAGCGGATCAAGGGCGAACTCACGCTATCCGAGCAGCAGGTCAAGGACATCCGGGCCATCCTCGAGAGCGAGAAGCCGGCCCAGATCGCCCCTCCGGCCGGAGCGGGCGCCGACGGGTCGACGGCGGTGGCCGACCGCCGCCAGCGTTCCAAGGAAGCGATCCACAGAATCGACGCCCTGCTGACGCCCGAGCAACGCACGCACTGGGCGCAGATGCGCGAGAAGCGGCGCCAGTCGAAGGCTACGGCCGCGACACCCGAGGCAAGCCCGGCCCCGCAACAGCCGTAGCGCTGTTCCGCACTACCCTCGAGGAGCAGGCAACACTGCAGAAGATCGGAAAATACGAGATCCTGGCGCAGCTCGGCCAGGGGGCGATGGGCACGGTCTACCGCGCCCTCGATCCGACCCTGGATCGCAGCGTGGCGCTGAAGACGGTCGCGCCGGGGCTGGTCACGAAGCTCGACACGATGGCACGCTTCCAGCGCGAGGCGCGCTCCGCCGCGCGCCTGCAGCACCCGAACATCGTCACCATCTATGAGCTGGGGGAGGTGGACGGCACGCTCTTCATCGCGATGGAACTGCTCGAAGGCATGGACCTCGCCCAGGCAATGACGCCTGCCGACCGCCTGCCGATGATCCAGAAGCTACGCGTCGTCGTGGACATCTCCCGCGCCCTCGATTACGCCCACAAGCGCGGCGTCTTTCATCGTGACGTGAAGCCTGCCAACGTGCGCATCCTCAAGGATGGCACCGTCAAGATCGTCGACGTCGGCATCGCCCGCCTGGAGGACTCGACGATGACGCAGACCGGCATGATGCTGGGCACGCCCAGCTACATGGCGCCCGAGGTGCTTCGTGGCGGGCGCGTCGACCATCGTGCCGACATGTGGGCCGTTGGCATCGTGCTCTACGAGATGCTGACGGGAACCCGCCCGTTCGACGCACCGACGATCGCGGCGCTCGTCTACAAGATCGTGCACGAGCCGCCGCCGCCGCTCGACGCGGCGAGCCTCGGGCTGCCGCCGGGAGTCGCCGCGGTCGTGGAGCAGGCGCTCGCGAAGGATCCAGCCGAACGCTACCGCGACATGGCCGAGATGGCCGACGCCTTGCAGATGGTCCTGGGCTTCACGCCGTCGGGCGAACGGCCCCTCACGAGCGAGGCCCGCGAGGACGCCTACGCGGGCGCCCTTCGCGACGCGCGACGACTGTTCTC
This sequence comes from Acidobacteriota bacterium, assembly GCA_032127875.1. Classification (GTDB taxonomy): domain Bacteria; phylum Acidobacteriota; class Vicinamibacteria; order Fen-336; family Fen-336; genus CADEEV01. The sequence continues at coordinate 47,533 of JAQBHI010000007.1, read as the reverse complement.
GGAGTCCGATCTCGAGGGCGCCCTCAGCGCCGCGCGCCGGGCACAAGCACTCGAACCATCGCGGCCCGAGATCCTTGCGTTCATGAAGGATCTGGAGGAGCAACTGCGCGAGGCGCCGACGCTCAGCAAGGGAACGCGCGCACAGCCACAGGCCGCCGTGCCGACGCGCGCGGCGGCAGCGCCACACGTCACGGCACCGGCGGCTGCGGCGCCGGCCCCGAAAATGCCCACGCACGTTCTCGAAGGCCTGCGCCTCAGGGGCGCGGCCTTCTTCCGCGAGATCGCGGTATTCGGCGAACCGCCCGCCACGTCCGCGGCGCTGATCTCGCCCGCGCACGACGTGCTCGCGGTTGCGGGTACCGACGGCGGGATCCGGCTCTGGGACCTGCGCTCCAGGCTCAAGTCGCAGACGCTGCGCACGATGATGCACGAACGCACCGGCCACGACGCCGTCGCGCTGTGCCTGGCGTTTTCCGGTGACGGCTGCTGGCTGGCCTCGGGCCACGTCGACGGCGCCGTGCATCTGTGGGATCTCGAGCGCGGCCAGGAGCTGCCCGTGAAGTTCCGGCACGAGGCGCTCGTCGGGGCTGTGGCGTTCTCACCGGACGGAGAGACGCTGGCGTCGGGCGGCATGGACTCGAACCTGAAGCTGTGGAACCTGCCCGCGGCGCTCAGCGGCGAATCGCGACGGGAGTTGCACCGGCAGCCGGCCGGGATCACGTCGCTTTGCTATGCGGGCGCCTCGGGCGAATGGATCGTCACCGGGCACGCGAACCGCATCCTGCGTCTCGCCGAGGCGCGCAGCGCCCGGCTGCTGGCCACTTTGCGCGGGCCGGAGGCACAGGTCAACCTGCTGTCGACCGCGCCCGATCGCAAACGCTTCGCGGCCGCGAGCCACGACCGCACGATCCGGCTGTTCGACGCCGACAGCCGCCAACAGCTATTCCTTGTGCCGGGTCATCGTACAAAGGCGACCACGTCCCTGGCCTTCTTCCCCGATGGCCGGCACCTGGCGAGCGTCGCGCTCGACAACTCGGTCCAACTCTGGGACCTCGAGTCGCAGTCGCCCTCTGCAGTCTTGTGGGGGCAGGCGAGCGAGAGCTTCTCGGCCGTGGCTCTCTTCGGCGGCGGGGACCACGTCGCCGCAGCGCTGAGCGACGGCCGCATCCGACTCTGGGGAGCCGCATGAGACGGGCCGCGCTGGCCGCGCTCGTGCTGGCGATGACGCAGGGCTCGCTCCTCGATCTGGAGCAGCGCTTCCTGGACCTGCGCGAGATCCATGACCGGCTGCGGATCGCGGCGGGCCGTGGCGCGGACAAGGACACCGACGGCGCGCCGGTCTTGGAGCTGCGCACCAGGTTCGCGGCGCTTCATCGCGAGGTCTCGGCGGGCCTGAAGCCATTCGCTCGCGCGAAGTTGACCCGTCCCGACCGGGACGCGCTGCAGACGGTGATCCGTGCCCTCGAGGATGGAACCGTGCCGGAGCCGAAGGGTCTTGCCGCGAGAGAGTCCAAGCGGGCGACGCCCGACTGCTCCTACGATCCGGTCGCTCTGGCTCGGAAGGACGGCCTCTCGGCCCTCAAGGCGCGGATGTACGACTGCTACAGCGAGGCCGCGAGCCACATTTCGTTCGAGGGCGGAAGCTACGACCGGCTCACGATCCTGGAAATGGCCGGCCGCGCCGAGGATCCGGCCCGGCGCCGCCACTTGTTTCTCGCGCTCGAGCCGGTGTTCCGCAGCATCAACGGCGACAACGGCGCGACGAGCCCGTACCGGGCGATGTTGCCGCCGTCGGCGGCGGAATGGGCCAGGAGTTCACCAATCGCCCGCAACCTCACGGCCCTCGGCATTGCTCCCGACAAGCTGGAGCCGTGGCTGGTCTCGATCCTCGAAGCTTGGCGCGATGCCACGGCCGGCACCGAGCTCGACCCGTGGGACTACGAATACGAGGCCCACGCCGGCGGCCGTGGCCTGGCCGAGCGCCTTCCGGTCGAGCGCCTCAAGCCGCTGAACGACGCGTTCTATCGAACGCTCGGCGCCGACGTGGACGCGCTTCATGTCCACTACGACCTCGAAGCGCGCGAAGGCAAGACGGCCGTGGCGTTCAGCGATTTCGGCGCGCGGCCGCGGCAGCGGAACGGCGTCTGGACCACGGGCGAACCCTGGGTCTTCGCGACGTATGGCGCCGGCGGGCTCGGCAACCTCGGGGAGTTGCTACACGAGACCGGCCACGCGATCCACATCGCGGCGATTCGCACGCGGCCGGCGTACGCCGACTGGCCCGACAGCGACACCTTTACCGAAGCGCTCGCCGACTTGATCGCCCTCGAAGCCTACGAGCCGGCCTGGCAGCGCGCCTGGCTGGGCGCCGAAGCCAGCCTCAAGGACAGCCTGCACACCAAGTACGCGAGCATCGTGCTGGACGTCGCGTGGGGCCTGTTCGAGGTACGCCTGCACCGCAACCCGAGCGCCGATCCGAACCAGGTGTGGACCGAACTGACGCACGACTATCTGCACGTGCGGCCGCACCCGGAGCTGTCGTGGTGGGCGCGCCGCGGCCAGCTCGTCGACTCGCCCGGCTACATGATGAACTACGCGCTCGGCGCCATCATCGTCGCGGACCTGCGCGCGCGCTGCCAGGAGCTGCGCGGTCAGTTTTCCAAGCCCGACGCCGGCTACTACGCGTGGCTCTCGGAGCGGATCTATCGTTTCGGCCAGGAGAAATCGTCGCGCCTCGTGATCGAGGACTTCCTCGGCCGCCCAGCCTCGCCCGAGGCCATCATCAGGGACATGCGCCGGACGCAGTAGGACGACGCCGGACGCGGCCACCCTTGAAGCAGGCCGTCACGTGGTCGTCGACGAGGCCGCAGGCCTGCATGAAAGCGTAGCAGATGGTCGGGCCGACGAACTTGAAGCCACGACGCTTCAGGTCCTTGCTCATTGCCCGTGAGGCGTCGGTCTCGGCTGGAATCTGTCTGAGCGTCGCCCAGCGATTCACGATCGGGCGACCGCCCACGAAGCTCCAGATGTAGCGGTCGAACGAGCCGTGTTCTTCGACGGTCGCGAGAAAGGCCCGGGCGCTCGCGACGGCGCCTTCGACTTTCGCGCGATTGCGAACGATGCCGGGATCCAGCAGCAGCGCCTCGATCCTGCGCCGGTCGTAGCGCGCCACCTTGCGCGCGTCGAAGCGATCGAAGAGCTTCCGGTAATGCGCGCGCTTGCGCAGGATCGTGATCCACGAGAGCCCGGCCTGCGCGCCTTCGAGCACGAGCATCTCGAAGAGCCGCCGGTCGTCGTGCTGTGGCACGCCCCACTCCTCGTCATGGTAGGCCTGGTACAGCGGATCCGTCCCGGACCAGGGACAGCGCCGTTTGGTCATCCCCGAACTCCAGCACAACGACGATGCGCTGTCACGCGGACGTCGAACGCGCTCCGCGAAGCCGACCTGCGGTCAGTCCCGCGGCTTGCGCGCCCGTGGAGCGCCGCGTAACATCACCGGGTTTCGCCATCACTCGCGAGGGAACATGTCCAAGGGGCGCGAATTCCACGACGGCCGGACGGACGGGCTGATCGCTCTCGAGAGCCTGGATCTCGACAAGGTGTCGTCTTTCGCGAGCCTGCTCAGGGCCATGTCGAAGACCGCCTTCAGCGGCCGCTCGCTCGGCGAAGCGCTCGACGTGACGCTGGCCATGGTCAGGGACCCGGATTGCAAAGTCGTTCTGACGCTCTCCGGCGCCATGACCATCGCCAAGATGGGCAAGGTCATCTCCAAGATGATCGACACCGGCATGGTGCAGACCGTGGTCTCGACCGGCGCGCTGCTGGCGCACGGGCTTTCGGAGGCCGTCGGGCTCACCCACTACCGCCACGACCCGCGCATGTCGGACGAGGAGCTCTTCGCGAAGGGCTACAACCGGGTCTACGACACGCTCGAGATGGAAGAGAACCTCAACTACGTCGAGGAATTCTCCGCAAAGGCGATCGACGAGCTCGGGCCCGACAAGGACCTGTCGAGCGAGATCATCAGCCGCGCGCTGGGCAAGGTGCTCGCCGAGGCTCCCCATGGCCACGGCGTGCTGCGCAGCGCCTACCTCAAGAAGGTGCCTGTCTACGTTCCCGCCTTCACCGACTCCGAGCTGGGGCTCGACCTCTCGACGTGGGCGATGAAGCGGGCGCAGGCGAAGGGCGAGAAGGACCCGCTGAAGCTGTTCGAATCGGTCCCCCGCTACAACCCGTTCCTCGACCTCAGCAGCTTTGCCCGCTTCGCGCTCGGCGCGAAGCGGCTCGGCATCTTCACCATCGGCGGCGGCGTGCCGCGCAACTGGGCGCAGGAAGTCGGACCCTACATCGACATCAGCAATCATCGCCTCGGCGTCGACTTCACGCCGCCACGCTACAGCTACGGCGTGCGCCTGTGCCCCGAGCCGACGCACTGGGGCGGCCTCTCCGGCTGCACCTACTCGGAGGGCGTGTCCTGGGGCAAGTTCGTGCCCGAGGCGGAGGGTGGCCGCTTCGCCGAAGTCTACGCCGACGCCACCACCGTCTGGCCTCTGCTGATCAAGGGCGTGCTCGAAGAGCTGGGATAGAATTCACGGCGCTCATGGCAACGAAATACGACGTCGCCATCATAGGCGGCGGGCACAACGGCCTGACCGCCGCGGCCTACCTCGCAAAGGCGGGCAAGAAGGTCATCGTACTCGAACGGCGTCACGTGCTGGGCGGCGCTGCGGTCACCGAGGAGGTGTTCCCGGGCTTCAAGTTTTCGGTCTGCTCGTACGTGGTGTCGCTGCTGCGGCCCGAGATCATCCGCGACCTGGAGCTGCCTCGGCACGGCCTCGAGATCCTGCCGCTCGACGGAACGTTCACGCCGCTCGAAGGCGACTACCTCTGGCGCACGAACGATCACTCCCGCACGCGTCGCGAGATCTACCGCTTTTCGCCGATGGACGCCGAGGCCTACGACGAGTACTCGAAGTCGATGGTGGAGATGGCGCAGTTCGTGAAGCCGATCCTGTCGATGATACCGCCCGACCCGATGGGCTTCGACATTCCAGGCTTCCTCAAGTTAGCCGGCCTCGGCAAGCGCTTCCTGCAGCTGTCGCGCGCCAACCAGCACAACCTGGTCCAGCTGATGACCATGAGCGCCGCCGACATGCTGGACCAGTGGTTCGAGACCGATCCGCTGAAGGCCACGATGTCGGCCTCGGGGATCATCGGCACGTATCTCGGGGTGCGCTCGCCAGGCACGGCCTACGTGCTGCTCCACCACTACATGGGCGAGATCGACGGCGCCTTCCGCTCCTGGGGCTTCTCGCGCGGCGGCACGGGCCAGATCAGCCTTTCGATCGCGGCGGCGGCGGCGGAAGCCGGCGCCGAGATCCGCACCCGGGCGGGCATCTCCCGGATCAAGGTCAAGCACGGTCGCGCGACCGGCGTGGCCCTGGAAAACGGCGACGAGATCGACGCCGAGGTCGTCGTCTCGAGCGTCGACCCGCACCGCACCTTCCTCAAGCTGATCGAACCGGGCGCCGTGGACGAGACCTTCCTCGCCCAGGTGCGGCGTTTCAAGCTGCGCGGCTCCTCGGGCAAGGTGAACCTGGCGCTCGACGGGCTCCCCGACTTCAAATGCCTGCCCGGCGCGGGCGCGCACCTGCGCGGGGCGATGTCGATCTCGCCCAGCGTCGAGTACATGGAAAAGGCCTACGACGAAGCCAAGTACGGCGACTTCGCGAAGAATCCGTACATGGACATGGTGATCCCATCCCTGACCGACCCCTCAGTCGCCCCTCCCGGCAAGCACGTGATGTCGTGTTTCGTGCAGTACGCGCCCTACAAGCTCCGCGAGGGCACCTGGGACGAGAAGCGCGACGCGTTCGGGGAAACGGTCATCAGCACGATCGAGCGCTTCGCGCCGAACATCCGCAAGATCATCCTGCACAAACAGGTGGTGACGCCGCTCGACCTGGAGCGTGAATGGGGCCTCACCGAGGGCAACATCTTCCAGGGCGAGTTGTCGCTCGAGCAATTGTTCTTCCTGCGGCCCGTGCCCGGCTGGGCGCGTTTCCGCACGCCGGTGAAGAGCCTCTACATGTGCGGCTCGTGTACCCACCCCGGCGGCGGCATCATGGCCGCGAACGGGCGCCTCGCGGCGTTGGAGATCCTCAAGGACGTGAGTGGAGGGCTCCGGTGAGCCACGACGTCATCGTCATCGGAGGCGGACACAACGGCCTGGCCACGGCCGCCCTGTTGGCGAAAGCGGGCAAGAAGGTGCTCGTGCTCGAGCGCCGGAGCGTCGTCGGCGGCGCGGCGGTGACCGAGGAGTTTCACCCGGGCTTCAGGCTCTCGACGCTGGCGCATACGGCTGGCCCGGTGCGCGCCTCGCTGTTGCGCGAATTGGGCATCAGGCTCGACACTGTCGAGCCCGAACCGCGCGTCTTCGCGCCGCAACCCGATGGGCGCAGCCTGTGCCTCTACGGCGACCCGGCGAAGAGCGCCGCGGCGATCGGCGCATTTTCGGCAAAGGACGCGCAAGCCTATCCCCGCTTCCACGAAACGCTCGGCCGCGTCGCGGCAGCGATCGAGGGCCTGCTCGAGGCGACGCCCCCCGACATCAAGAACACGCCGAAGCTCTCCGACGTGTGGCCGATGGGCAAGATTGGCCTCAAGATCCGCGGCCTGGGCCGCGACGACGCCTACAGCCTGCTGCGCTGGGGCCCGATGGCGGTCGCCGACTTCGCGAACGAATGGTTCGAGAGCGAGGCGCTGCGCGCGATCATCGCGGCCCGCGGCATCGCAGGCATCTGTGCCGGGCCGTGGTCGGGCGGAACGACCGCGAACCTGCTGCTGCACGCGGCCGCGGCGGGCGGCAATGGCGCTGGCTCCACGGTCTTCGTGAAGGGCGGCGTGGGGGCCGTGTCCGAAGCTCTGGCGGCGGCGGCGAAGCGGCTGGGCGTGACGATCAGGACCGGGGCCGAGGTCGCTCGCCTGACGACGAACGAAGGCCGCGTCAACGGCGTGGTCCTCACGGACGGCGAGCAGCTGCCGGCGAGGGCGGTGGCATCCGGCACGGATCCGCAGCGCACGCTGCTTCAGCTTCTGGATCCGGCACTGCTCGATCCCGAGGACCTGCGCCGGATTCGCAACTATCAGCAGAAGGGCATGGCGTCGAAGGTCAACCTTGCGCTGCGCGGCCTGCCCACGTTCACGGCCGCAAGGAGCGCCGACGAGGTCAAGGGCAGAATTCACATCGGGCCCAGCCTCGACGACATCGAGCATGCGTTCGACGCCTCGAAGTACGGCGACTTCTCGAAGCAGCCGTATCTCGACGTCACGATTCCGTCGCTCACGGATCCTGGCCTCGCACCGGCTGGCCGGCACGTGATGTCGATCTACGTCCAATGGACGCCGTACAAGCTCAAGACCGGGACCTGGGACACTCGGCGCGAGGAGCTGGGCGATGCGGTCGTGCAGCATCTCGAGACCTACGCGCCCGGACTTGCGAGCCTGGTGGCGCATCGTCAGGTGTTGACGCCGCTGGATCTCGAGCGGACGTACGGGCTCACCGGAGGTCATCCATCGCACGGCGAGCCGTCGCTCAATCAGCTCTTCACGATGCGGCCGGCGCTGGGCTGGGCGCAGTACCGTTCGCGCATTCCGGGGCTGTACCTGTGCGGCGCCGGAAGCCATCCCGGTGGCGGTGTCACGGGTGGCCCGGGCGCCAATGCCGCTCGCGAGATTCTCAAGGATTTGTAGTAGCATTTCGGCTTCGCCCTACCCTCCTCGTGCCGGAGTGGTGGAATGGCAGACACGCACGTTTGAGGGGCGTGTGGGGAAACCCATGCGGGTTCGAGTCCCGCCTCCGGCACCAACTTCTGATCGCCGAAACTCTGTCTACGGTCTGAAGCCGCAGGAGCTCGCCCTGGCAGTGGGCATGTTGATGGAGCACGAACATCTCACGATCCAGGATGCAGACGTGGTCGAGGCCGCGCTTCGCAAGTTTCGGGTTCGACGCTCGGGCGGTTTCACCGGTTGCCTGGTGCTGGCGCTAGCGGCCAAAGCCGGCCACCTTCCGCTTGGTACCTTCGATCGTCAGCTTGCCAGACTGGGCGACGCTCAGTTGGTCTAGAGCCGCGTGATGCCTTCGCGGCTGAGCCAGGTGGCGCTGGCTACCAGGAGCAGCGTCGCCGAGAAGCCGGCCAGGACGATCGGCGCCCCGTAGGAGTTGACGAGGAAGCCTGCGACTAGGCTGCCGAGCGGCATGCCGCCTCGGAAGGCGAGACCGTAGAGGCTTACGATGCGGCCCCGGAAGCTGTCCGGGGCCAATTCCTGGACGAGCGAGTTCAGCACTGAGAAGCCAGTCACCAGGCTGAAGCCCGCCACGAGGAGCAGCGCCATCGCGACCAGTTGCGACGGGGACAGCACCGCTGCGGCTGCGGCAAGGCCGTAGACGCCGAGGCCGACGAGCAGGCCTTTGCCACGGCCGGGGACGTTGCCGCGCTGGGCCGTGAAGAGGGCTCCCAGGATGGCGCCCACGCCGAAACTCGAGAGTAGTTGGGAATAGCCCCTGGCGCCCGTCTTCAAGACATCCCCAGCGATGACCGGAAGGTACGTCAGCAGCGGGTAGGCAAGAAAGCTGGCGGTGAACGCCAGCAGCATGAGCAGCAGCAGCGATGGACTGGCGCGAACGTGACGAAAGCCGGCAGCCAGGCTTTCGGCGAGGCTCTCCGTTCCCGCCAAACGCGGCGACGGGATTGCGATGCGCCAGATCGCGACGATCACGGCCAGGAACGAAAGGGCGTTGACCGCGAAGCACCAGCCGGTGCCAGCATGGACCAGCAGCAGGCCTGCAATGACAGGGCCGATCGCGCGCGAAAGGTTGAATTGCAGCGAGTTGAGGGCGACGGCGCTTTGAATCTGCTGCGCAGGAACCAGGGTGGTCAGCACAGCCTGGTAGGTGGGGGCCGACTGCGATTGGGCCAGGCCCGTGCAGGAAGCGAGGATGAGGATCGGGAGGATCCCGAGATGGCCGGCGGCATAGAGCAGACCGAGCGCTGCGGCGAACAGCATCTGCAGCACCTGAGACGTCAACAGGATGCGTCGGCGGTCCACGCGATCGGCGGCCGCGCCGCCGAGCACCATGAAGGCGAGCAGCGGAGCGTCCGAAGCAAACGAACGATAGCCGAGGAAGCGAGGGTCGACGAAGCGCTCGTGGACGAGCCAGTTGAGGGCGACGTCCTGGGTCCAGGTGCCCAGACTGGAAAGGAACGCGCCGATCCAAAGCAGCCGGTAGCTGCGAAAGCCGAAGGCTGAGAGAAAGCCCGGCAGGGCGTGCCCCTCGGCTTCAGGGGAGGGGGTCGAGGCCATGTCCTCAGCGCACCGCGAGGGCGACGGGGCGCAAGCAGAAAGTCCGCGGCCCCGTCGCCATCTTGGAGCGCTGCTACTTCTTCGTCGGCTTCTTGGCCGCGGCAGCGATGGCCGCGCGCTTCTTGGCCTTCTGGGCTTCTTCCTTGCGCTTCCGGCGGCGCCGGATCTCCTTGTGTCTCTCGATCATCGTCTCTCCTTGTCTCGACTATCCGGGCTCTAGCGCCCGCTCTTCGCGGGTCTCCGCCACCCGCTTTCGAATGATGCGCAGATACGCGCGCGGAACTTTTTGCACGACCGCCAGCAGTTCTCCGAGTTCGCCGCGGACGTTGCCGGCGGGCCCACCGTCGCCGTACACCAGGTTGACGACGCGGCCGCGCAGCACGATCGGGAAGACGGCGGCCGTGGTGCCCGGTCTCTTCGAAATTGCCTTCAGGAAGCGGCGATCTTCCTCCCGCTGGCCGAAGCGGCCGATGAATACCGACTTGTCCTGGGTCACCTCGCGGAACACCGAGGGCCGCTCGAGCGGGATCCGCAGGCTCGCGACGAAACCGCGCTCCATGCCTTCGCCAAGGCCCGCCCAGCCCAAGACCCAGGGCTCCCGCACGATGAAGAACGCCACGCGCCGGAAGTAGCTCATGCAGACGGCGAGCAGCGCTTCGACCACCTCGTCGCGCGAGGTCGCGGCTTCCAGGCGACGCGAGGCCACGTCCGGTTCCTCGGGCGCGCTCTCCAGGATCGGTGGCCGGTAAGTATCGTCGAAGCGCCAACGCTCGTCGATCCCGTAGTGGTCGTGCAGCAGTTGGATCATCCGGAACTCGGGCACGATGAAGGGCTTGACGACGTGGCCGATCGAGAACGACACCTTGGCGAGCGCCGCATGATCCTGCGGGTTCACCATCAACAGGAACAGCGTCCGGCCGCGTAGCTTGTAGGGGAAGACCTTGTGGCGACCGGCGAGGGCCCTGGGCAGAAGCGCCACCGCCTCTGGCTGGATCTCGCGGGGATCGACCGTGACCCCGGGGACGCCGCGCAGGCGGGCGAGCGCCTGGGTCAGGCCCTCCTCGGTGATGAGACCCAGCTCGTGCAGGCTGGTCCCGAGCCGGCCACCGTAAAGAACCTGGTGCTGGATGGACTGTTCGATCTGGCTTTCGGTGACGAGGCCCTGCTCTCGCAGGATGCGGGCCAGGATCGGCACGTCAGGCGCCTCGCATGGGACCGTCATTCTAGGCTATGATCGCTCTTCCAAAGAGGCCCTCTCCCAGCTTCGGCCAATGGCGCTGCGCCTGAATAGCCTCAAGACAAGAACCGCCGTCGCCATCTCGCTGATGATCGTGGCCGTTCTGGCGATCAACGCGCTGTACCTCGTGCTCACCAAGCGCAAGGAGCTGCGGCGCGACATCGAGAGCCGGGCGGAGCTCTTCGCGAGCCTCACCAGCAAGCCGATCTGCGTCGGGTACGAAACCTACTACGCCTCTGGCTTCTACAAGTTCCAGGAGCTGATCGGGTACTACCTGGCGCTCGAGCCCGATCTCGAACGGGTCCGGATCATCAACGTCAACGGCAAGATCCTGTTCGATTCGGCGGAGTTCGCAGAGGGCGGCCAGCACGAGCAGAGCGGTCCGGAGCGATGGATCGAGGGCGCGCAACGGCTGGAGGCGATCAAGAAGCTCGAGTTGACGCCCATTCACAGCGTCGACGGCGCCGGAGAAGAGGTGCTGGAGGTGATCGCGCCCTACATCGAAGACTGGGGCCGGCACCGCCTCTCGGTTTCCTACACGGTGCACTACCGGAACCTGCGACCCAGCATCGACCGGCTGATCTACGCGACGATCGGGCTGACGCTGGTTTCGATGCTGGTTTCGGTCCTGCTCGCCGTAGCCCTCGCCACCCGCATAACGCGCCCGCTCGAGGAGCTGACGGCCGGCGCCAAGGGCCTGGCCGAGGGCCACTTCGACCGGCGCCTCACGATCGGCGGCGGCGGCGACGAGCTGTCGCTGCTCGCGAGGACCTTCAACCACATGACCGAGCGGCTCAAGGAGGACGTCGACCAGCTCGAGCAGTCGAACAAGAAGCTGGCGGCCGTCAACGAGGAACTGAAGGAGCTGGACCGGATGAAATCGGACTTGCTCGCCAACGTGAGCCACGAGCTGCGCACGCCCCTCACGGCGATCAAGGGTTACACCGACTACATCGTCGACGGCAAGCTCGGGCCCATAACCGAGAAACAGGAGCGCGGCCTCGTGGTGGTCCAGCGCAATCTGGACCGCCTCTCCAAGTCGATCAATGCGTTGCTCGACTTCTCGCGCATGGATGCCGGCCGCATCGCCCTCAACATCCAGCCGTTCAGCCTGCTGCAACTGGTCGAGCAGATCCTGACGACGCTGCGCTCGGAGCTGGAGCGCAGGCGGATCGGCTTTGGCTTGCAGGTGGCGCCGGAGCTGCCACCCGTGATCGCCGACCGCGACAAGCTCTCGCAGGTGATCGAGAACCTGGTGATCAACGCGATCAAGTTCACGCCTGAGGGCGGCCGCATCACGGTCTTCGCCAGGCGCGCCAAGACGCAGGGCCGCGCCACCGCCGAGATTCACGTCTCGGACACCGGGATAGGCATCCCCGACGCGCAACTCGTCAAGATCTTCAACCGCTTCCACCAGGTCGACGGCTCCACGACCCGGCGTTTCGGCGGGGTCGGGCTCGGACTGTCTATCGTGAAGAGCATCCTCGACGCGCACGGCGCGGGCGTGACGGTCGAAAGCGAGGTCGGCAAGGGCACCTCTTTCCGTTTCGCGCTGCCGCTGCTCGAAAAGAACGCCGAGTCGCGTGCCGCCGAGCAGCCCGGGTCGACCGGGCTCCAGGACGAAGAGGGCCTCGTGCTGGTGGTCGACGACGATCTCGAGATGCTCCGCCTCACGCGCGTGAGCCTGGAACGCGAGGGCTTCGCGGTCGTCACGGCCACGACCGCCCAAGAAGGCGCGACGATGGCCGCCAGGCGCCGGCCCGATGTGATCCTCCTCGACCTGCTGCTGCCGGATCGCGGCGGCCTCGATCTCCTGCAGTCTCTGAAAGCCGACCCGGCCACCCGGCTCATCCCGGTGCTCGTGGTCTCGGTGACGCAGGACGGCGTCAAGGCGCTGTCGCTCGGAGCGGCCGAGTATCTCGCGAAGCCGGTGGAGGGAGCCAAGGTCGTAAGCCTCGTGCAGCGCCTGCTGGGCGGCGGCGAGGAAGCCACGGTCCTGGTGGTCGACGACGAGAGGGACACACTGGATTTCATCCGGGATACGCTGAAGGCTGAGGGCCTTCGCGTGCTGGTGGCGCACGACGGCCGGCAGGCGCTCGAGATGCTGTCGCGGCGCACGCCGGATCTGGTGCTGCTCGACCTGATGATGCCCGACCTGTCGGGCTTCGAGGTGCTCGAGAGCCTGGGCCGCGCGCCACGAACCAGGGCCATCCCGGTGGTGGTCCTGACGGCGCGGGCGGGGGACGGCGATCGGCAACGCAACCTCGCCCTGGGTGTGCGTCGCTACATGAATAAACCCTTCGACGTTCGCGAACTCATCGCCGAGGTGCAGCGCCAGGTGGGCCCGCGAATCACGCACGAGAAGGGCGGACTAGCAGCCATATGAAGAAGAAGATCCTGGTGGTCGACGACGAGGACGACATCCTGAACTTCCTCGAGCTCGTGCTCGGCGAGAAGGGTTTCGAGGTCGTCACTGCGTCGGGGGGCCAGGAGGCCCTGACCAAGGCCCAGCTGGAACAGCCCGATCTCATGCTGCTCGACATCATGATGCCGCAAATGGACGGCTGGGAGGTCTTGAAGCTGCTGCGCGTGGACGAGGAAACGGCCGAGATACCGGTCGCCATGCTCTCCGCGCGCACCGAGGCCCGCGACCGCGTTCAGGGCCTGCAGGAAGGGGCGATCGACTACATCTGCAAGCCCTTCTCGCTGCAGGAGCTGCTGGGAAAGATCGAGACGATCTTCCAGAACACGGTCCGGTGAGAGCCGCGGCCCCCGAGAGCCAGGACTACTATCGGCTGCGAGCCGAGTGGCTGCGCTTCAAGAACCACGTCATCGACGCCAACACCGAACTGCCCACGCTGGCGGCCGTGCGCGACATGGGCGTGCGCCTGGGCCAGGGACGCTACCTGGCCGCCCCCGCCGCGATCCCCGAGCAGGGCGCGCAGCGGCCGTGACCGAGAGCTTCCCGACGTATCACGAGTTGCTGCCGGACCTCTCCGTGCAAATGGCGGAGCGCGGCAGCCTGGGCCTGCTGGTGATCGACGCGTCGGCGCTCGCCCAGCTCGAGTACGAATACGGCTCACACGCCTATGAAGAGGTCCGCGCCCGGCTCTTCAAGGTGCTCTCCGAGCAACGTGGCAAGGACTATCGAGCGGATGACGTCGTCACGCTGGACGCGCCCCGCGGACTGCACTTTATTCTCTTCATGGACAGGAAGCGCCGCCGAAGCATGCCCTTCGGCGGCTCGGACCTGCGGGTGGTGAGGACGCGGCTGGCGGCCGCGCTCGTGCCCAGCATGGCACGCGCCGGCTTCCCGTACCGAAAGACGCTGCCGCCGATCGAGATTGGCATCGGCCTCGCGATCCACAACCCGCTCGTCCACACCGAGCGCCTGCTGGGCCGCGCCATCAAAGACGCGCTCGAGTTCGCGGGGCACCAGCGGCGCACGGACCAGTTGCTCATCCGCGAACGCCTGCAGGACCTGATCGTGCGGGGTCGCGTGGTGACCGCCTACCAGCCGATCCTGGTCATGAAGGACCGCACGCTCCTGGGCTTCGAGGCCCTCTCTCGCGGGGCCCGAGGCACGGGACTCGAAACGGCGAACGAGTTGTTCGGCGCAGCCGAAGAACACGAGCTGCTCGTGGAGTTGGACCGGCTGTGCCGGGAGAAGGCGCTGCTTTCCTCGGGCCGGATTCCTTCGAACGCGCGCATCTTCGTGAACACGCTGCCGGCCACGATTCGCGATCCCCAGTTCCGCGGCAAGCCACTCATCGACTTTCTGGGCCGCGCCCAGGTCTCTCCCGAACGGATCGTGATCGAGATCACGGAGAAGCTGGTCATCGATAACTACGGGCTGTTCCGCGAAACGATGGATTACTTCACGGACCTCGGCATGTCGTTCGCGGTCGATGACGTGGGCGCCGGCTACTCGGGTCTCGAGTCGATCGCCAAGCTCAAGCCGCACTTCCTCAAGATCGACATCGCCCTGGTGCGCGACGTCCACGAGAGCCGCGTCAACCGTGAGATGGTGAAGGCCATCATCTCGCTGGGCAAAGGCATCGGCGCCCACGTCGTCGCTGAAGGCATCCAGAGCGAGGATGAAATGAAGGCCCTCGAGGCGATGGGCGTCGACTACGGCCAGGGCTTCTTCCTGGCACGACCGGACTCGGGACCCGAGTGAACGGCGGGCCCCGGGGCCCAAATGCTTTGTTTCTCGGCACGGCGCTGTTCGGGGCGCTGGTCGTCGCGACCCTGTATCGGGACCAGCTTCCGGTTCGCGTCGGCTTCGACCTCGACGCCTTCCACCACATGGCGTCGGTCCGGGAACTCGCGCGCGGCGAGTTCCCGCCACGGCATAACATGGTGCCGGGCTACACCCACCAGGGCCACTACGGGCCGTACCTGGTGCTGCTCGGGGTCCTGACCCGGCTGACGGGCGCTTCCAGCGCAGCCGTGCTGTGCGCAGCGGGCGTCGTGAACCTGCTGCTCTACGTGTTCGCGTTTCGCTGCCTGCTGAGGCGCCTGGTCGGCGAGGGCGCCGGCCGCTGGGCGGCCCTCGTGCCGCTGCTGCTGTGGGGACCGTGGCCGATTGGTGAGATGAACTGGGCTTCGCTGGGCTGGCCCGGCACGACTTCGCTGGCCGAGGCGTACAACTTCTTCTATCCAAACCAAGCCGGCCTGATCCTGGTGGTTGCGATCCTGGCGCTACTGGCTTCGGAACCCGGCCCGGGCGCACCAAAGGCGATCGACGCGCGGACCGGGGCTCTCGCGCTGGTCGCGACGGCGCTGCTGATCGCCACTCACCCGCTCTCCGGGGTCCTGCTGGCGAGCGCGCTCGTGGCGCTCGGGATCTCGCGCCTCGTGATGCGCCGGCTCGGCCTCAGCGACGCGGCATGGCTCGCCGCAATCCCGGCCGGCGCTCTGCTGCTCGCAGCACTCTGGCCCTACTACCCGGTGCTGAAGCTGCTGCCGGTGTTCAGCCTGCCCTGGTTCCGGACCAGCGGCGTCGCGGCGTCGAGGGTCGCGGCCCTCTTCGGCGGCGTGCCTGCGATCGTGGCGCCGGCATTGTCCCTGATCGACATCTTCGGCCTGGCGAGCTTCGGCCTGGTCGGTCTGCTGCTGCTCGCGCGCCGCCGGCGACCGTTTGCACTGCTGTGGTTTCTCACGACGCTGGCCGTGATCGTGTGCCCCTATGTTCCGCTGCGGCATCGCTTCTCGCTCTTCGCGGTGATCCCGCTCCACGTCGGCGCCGCGGCTCTCTTCGAGGCGGCATGGCAGCGCGGGCGCGCAGCCAGGACGGGGGTGCTCGCGATTCTGGCGTGCGGGGCACTCTCGGCGCTCTTGCGCCTGGACTGGGCGCTCGGGCGTGAGGCGGTGTCGCTCGACTTCGTCACGCAGGCGACGCCGGCCGAGGCCGTGATCCTGGCGAACCCCACGCTCTCGAACGGGGTGGGCGGTCTCACCGGGCGCAAGGTGGTGTGTCCGCAGAATCCCGACCTGTTCCTGATCCTGGCCGGGGGCGCTCGGCGGATCCAGGATGTCTCGCGCTTCCTGGAAGAGGGCCGAACGACCGGCGAGCGCGCCGCGATCTTGAAGCGTTGGCACGCGACTCACGTGCTCATCGACCGTATCGAAGGCGGGCGGTCACTCGCCTACCCTGAGGTCGCGCGAAGCGACGGCTTCATCCTCTACGACGTGCGCGAGGCGGCGCGCTAGTGGAGGACTTCTCCTACACCCCGTCGGCGATCGGGTCGGGGCCACCGTCGAGCGCGAACTGACACTGAGCACGGGCGAAGCGGACCTCGTCGCCGTGGCGCAGCTGGCGCTCCGAGACGACATCGCCGTTGACGCGGGTCAGGTTCGTGGAGCCCAGGTCGAGGACGAACCAGGCGTCGCCACGGCGTTCCAGGCGCGCATGGTTGCGGGACACGAGTGGTTCGTCCACGCGGACGTCCGCGCTCTCATCGCGGCCCACGACCAGCACCGAGCCCGAGAGCGGAAACTCGACCAGCTCGCCGTCCGGCCGAGTCCAGGTGAGCCGCGCCGGCAAAGTCAGTTGCCGCCACGCCGGGCGGCGAGCGGCGCGACTGCCGGGCCGTCGTTGTTGAACAGCGTCGCGTCCTTCACGGCGGCGGCCGCGCGGTAGGCCTCAGCCGCCTCCTTGCGATACTCGGAGCCGAGGTTTTCGAGGGCCAGGCCGAGATAGTAGAGCGCCGTCCCTTGCGAGAGGCCGGGCCGCTGTGGCAATGTCGGCTTCGCCTTCAGCAGAAAATCGTGGGCGGCAGCGTAGTAGCCGAAGTGCATCGAGGCGAGGGCCAGGTTCAGGTTCGCGAAGGCCGCCGCCTCCGTACCGGGGTAGCCGGCCGATTGCTGGCGCAGGTCCATCATGACCTTGTTGTAGAGCAGCGCCGGATCGTTGAGCGGGATCTCCTGCGGTGTCTCGCCGAGCGTCAACTCCACGGCGCGGCTCACGCCCGCCGGCGTCCTGAGGTGGAGGGCCAGCTTCTCGCCGGCCTTCTGGCCTTCGATCAGCGAGAGCAGCTCGATCGTGCGTCTCACCGGCT
The DNA here is from genome assembly GCA_032127875.1 of Acidobacteriota bacterium. Lineage (GTDB taxonomy): Bacteria > Acidobacteriota > Vicinamibacteria > Fen-336 > Fen-336 > CADEEV01. The sequence goes on along the minus strand of JAQBHI010000007.1, from coordinate 30,370 downwards.
TGCCATCGGCCGAGTAAAGCACTTCGCCGGGCTGGACGCCCGCTTGGGCAGCCGGGCTGCCCGCCGCCACACGCAGCACCGGCACACCATCGTGAAGCAACGTGTCCACGGTGATCAGACCGGTCCAGGGCCGATACAGGGTCAGCTTCTGGTCGACGGCCGAGATGAAGCGCAGGTACGAAGCGCCCTCGGCCCAGGTCACCTCCCACGGATCGGGCGTGGCATTGCCCGCGGCCAGCAAATTGAGGATGGCGGTGCGCTGCAGGCGTTCGTCCGGCAGCACGGCGACCAGGAAGCCCTGCACCTCGAGCGCGTCGGCCAGTCGCTCGGTGACCCTGCGTACGAGGTCGGCGTCGGCACGGCTCGCGCTCACCAGGCCGAGCCGCGTGGTCTTTTCCGACTCGAGAATCCGGTCGACGGTCTCGGGCGGAGCCGGGAAGAAGTTGAGCGTCGCGATCTTCTCCAGGTTTTGGATGAGGCGCTCCTCGACGGCCGCGAGGTTGCGTTCCCCGGCGGCGCTCTGGGCGATCACCCCCAGGAAAGCCAGGCTGGGGCGGATCGGACAGTCGAGCGTCAAGCCCTCGTTCCTGGCGAGCACGATGTCCTTCAAGAACCTGCCAGCCGCGTGCTTCACCTCGAGGCGATGCTTGCCCGCGCACACGCCATCGAGTTCGCGCGGCGTCACGCCCAGCGCCTCGCCGTCCAGCAGGATCCTGGCGCCGGGCGGCTCCGAGGTCAGCGTCAAGGACGCGAGCGATTCCTCCATCCGCACCGGCTCGAACGCATAGTCCCGGGGCTCCGGCAGGTCGAGGGTCAGCCTGACCGTTTCGTGACACTTCTTGCGCAGTTCGACGACGTGCGTTCCCAGCGAGAGGTTGGCGATCTCGGTACGGGCTGAGGCCCGGGACGGATCGATCCCCTTGGCGCGCACCACCTCGAAGAAATCGGGAGCCAGCGAACCGGAACTCGCCGCGCGCTGCTCGCCGTCGATCCAGATTTCGACGCCGGGCGGATCGGTGACGAAGAAGGCGCTGGCCGCGGTGCGAGCCAGCTCGACTTGCAAGGTCTCGGTGGCGCGAGGCGCGATGCTGAGCGTGCGCGTCTCCGTCTGATAGCCCTCGCGCGAGATCTCGATCAGGTACTCCCCCGCCAGCACGTCGAGCGGGAAGAAATCGGTCAGGCTCAGGAACTCGCCATTGAGCGTGACACTGGCGCCGGCCGGGTGGGACGAGACCGCGAGGTAGCCGACGAGCGCCTTCTTCACGGAGCCGAAGAAGTCGACGATCTTCGGCGAGACCTTGTCCTTGCTGATCGAGTATCGCGGCTGGAGCTGGATCAGCGAACGGAAGCTCTCCGAGGCCTTCTCCTGCAAGCCGATGTTGTAGTAGGCGCGGCCCCGCAGCTCGTAGGCCTGGGCCTGGATCTCGCGGCCCCGAACCGGCAAAGCACCCTGCCGGCGCAACTCATCGAGCCGCCCGATGATGTCGTCGAACAGCACGATCGAGCGACTTTGCTGCGGCCCGTCGAACTCGGCGACGGCTCGCGCCAGCAGGTCCTGCACTGCCTGCATCTCGCGCTGCGCTGCTTCGCTCAGCTGGCTGTCCTGGCCGAACGCGGAGGGCGCCGCAGCGGCCAGCAGCAGGGCCAGCACGCTCGCCGCCAGTCGGGTTCGGATCATCGGCTTCACCATCACTTGAACTTCAGGATGCGCTCCGCCTTCTCGTCGTAGACGAGTATCGCCCCGTCCGTGTCGAGAGTGAGCGCCGTGGGACGACGCAGCTCGGGGCTCGTGAGCGTCGCGAGCAACTGGCCTGCCGGGCCGAACACCAGCACGCCTATCTCAACGTCGGCAAGGTAACTGTTGCGGAACGCGTCGACGGCGACGTCGACGGGCTTCTTCAGCTGGTAGCCGGCACCGCGCGCCGCAATCGCGCGCAGCGGCTTACCCGCCTCGTCGAAGATCTGGACCGTCTTCTCGTCCTCGTCGAGGAGCACGATGCCGCCTTCGCCGTCGAGCTGGAGGCGGCGCACGTCGCGCTGCTTCGCATCCGGAAAGAGCCCCACGAACTCGAGCTTGTGGTCGTACTTGAAGACGCGCTTGCGCTTTGCGTCGGCCACCAGGATGTTGCCTGCCTGCGTCACGACCGCCGCCGTGATCTTGTCGAGGCTTTCCAGCTCGCCCGGCTTGTCGCTGGGCACTACGAACGACTTGATGTCTTTGGGACCGATCCGGATCGCCGTGCGGGCGGCGAGCACGACTTCGCCGCGCGGTGTGAGCGACAAAGAGCGGAGGTTCTCGCTGCCAAGCGCGGGCCCGCGGGAGCCGTCGGCAGAGACAGGCACGGCGCTCTTGACTTTCTCCGAGGCGATCCACAGGATCCGTTCGGGCGTCATCAGGATGCTGGCCACGTCCTTCAGGAGATCCCCGGCCCCCACGGCATAGCCCGCATCCAGCGAGAAGCTCGGCTTGTCGGCGCCGTAGAGCCGATACAGCGCGGTGGTGCGCAGCAGCGCCTGCGCGGCCCAGGGGCTCTCCGGGAAACGATTCCGGACCAGCTGGAACTCCTCCATCGCCTGGCGTGGATCTCCCAGCAGCGCGAGGCAGTGGCCGATCTGGAACTGGGCTGCGGCCGCCACGTCGCTCGTGGGATGCTCGAGAGACACGCGGCGTTCGGCCTCGACGGCTTCGGCGAAGCGCCCCGCCTTCCGCTGCGCGAGTCCGGAAGCGTACAGCGCGCGCGGCACCCACTCGCTGCGGGGGTAAAGCCGCGGCACGCGCGCGAACTGCGCAATCGCATCGTCGATCTCGGCCGGCGCCAGGGCGCGGTTCATGGTCAGCAGGCCGAGGTAGTAGTAGGCGCCCGGGGCGCCATCGCTCTGCGGGTAGCTCTTCGCCACTCGATCGAAGGCCTCGCGCGCCTTGTCCGGATCGTCGTCGACTTCGAGCCGGTAGCGGCCGATCTCGAGCCAGGCATCGTCCACCGACTCGGTCTGCTGAAAGCCCGTGACGATGGTGTTGAAGTTGTCGAGGGCCTGCTTGTACTGCTTCTGGGCCCGGTACGCCCGGCCATCCTCGAGAAGACCGAGGGCCTGCTCGTCGGGCGACGTCTGAGCGCTGGCGGCGGCCGCGAGCGTGAGCAAGAGGATCGCGACGAGAGCACTCCTCACGGCTGCTCCTTGCGCCCGCTCACGTAGGCGAGGCGACCGGGCTCCACTTCGACGCTTTCCTCGCGCCGCGTGCCGTCGGGCCACTTGAAGCCGACGGTACGGCTCCCGGAGGCCACGCTCTTGTCCAGGATCGGCGGGTAGTCCACGAACGTGCCGTCGAGCGAGACCTCGCAGTTGTCAGGCGTCGCCCGGATGCTGATGCGCCCCGGCGGGGCCACGTCGATCGCTGCACTGCCGCCGGCCGTGACATCGACGCTCACGCTGCGGCGCAGGAAGTACTCGTCGGAGACGAGGCTCAGGGTCTGTCGGCCGGACGGAAGCGCGACGCTCGGCGTCAGTTCCGCCTTCGCGAGCGTCCGGCCCTTCCAGACCACGTCAACCGGGTAGCTCGAGCGCACGTTCACGGTGCCGGGCGCGGCGACTGGCTCGGGTTCGGCGAGCGTTTCCGGGCGGGCGGGCCCGGGGATGGGCGCGGCAGGCTTCTCAGCCCGCATGCTCGGCGGCGGCGGAGTCGGCACGAGCGCCGCCGGCTGCTCGGGTAAGGCGGCCAGGCTCGCCGGCAGAGCCATCGACTCGGGGCTTTCACCTCGCAGCAGAAGCATTCCGGCGACTGCCGCGACCAGCAACGCAGCTCCGGCGCCGATGAGCGCTCCGCGGCCAGTGCTCGTGCGCGCAGGCGTCGGAGCGGCGCTGGAAGCCACCGGCCGCTCGTGCTGCACTGTCGGCGGCGCAGCTTCGACCTGCGTCGAGGGCTGCTGCTGGGTCGCCGGCGACTGGAACGTGGCGTCGAGTTCGGGGAACGCCTCGTCCTGGGTCGGAGCCCCGGGCCGCGCGGCCGCACGCTCGATCAGACGCAGGGCGCGACGTGCCTCGAGACAGCCGGGGCGGCGTTCGAGCGTCGCATCGAGGAGCCGCCTGGCCTCGGAAAGCCGGCCGTCGCGAATCAGCCGCCGGGCAGTGGAGGCGGACTCGAGATCCTCCGGAGTGGCGCCGGACGGGTTTGCCTGGAGGTGCACGCCGAGCGCCTCCGTCAGCGCATCGGCCATGCGCGAGGCGCTCTCGAAGCGAGCCTCGGGCGCCCGAGCAAGCGCGCGCGCCAGGATCTGCTGCAACTTGGCGCCGGCGGCACCCAGCTCGACGCGCAGGACCGGCGCATCCTCGTGCACGATCTTGTAGAGCACCTGCGTCGGCGTCTCTCCGGCGAAGGGCCGCGCTCCGGCCAGCAGCTCGTGCAGGATCACGCCCGCGGAGAACACGTCGCTGCGTCCGTCGAGCGGCCGCGCCTGGATCTGCTCCGGGCTCATGTAGTAGACCGTGCCGACCAGCATCCCGCTCCTGGTCAGGTTGGTCCCGCCCAGCTTGGCGATCCCGAAGTCCATGATCTTGACGCCGCCGTCGTCGAGCAGCCGGATGTTCGTCGGCTTGATGTCGCGGTGGACGATGCCGTGCTCGTGGGCAAAGGCCAGGCCGCGGCAGACCTGGATCATCACCTCCAGGATCTCGTGAAGCGAGAGCGCCTCGCCCGAACGGACGACGCCGTCGAGGTCGGCCCCGTGCAGCAGTTCCATCGCTATGAAGGGGATGCCGCGGTCCTCGCCGAGCTCGTAGACTGTGAGGATGTTCGGGTGCTGCAGGCGGGCGGCGGCGCGGGCCTCGACCTCGAAGCGGCGGCGGCTTTCGAAATCGAGCGTGCCCTCCACGGTCAGGGTCTTGATCGCGACCTCGCGGTCGAGCACCTCGTCGTGACCGCGATAGACCATACCCATGCCGCCGCGGCCGACCCGTCCAGTGACCGTATAACGCCCGATCCGGCGCTTCGGGCGAGGGTCGGGAGCGCTGGCGGGCAACACGCCTGCGCTACTCCTCGAAGCGCAGCAGGAGGACGCTGATGTTATCCTCGCCGCCGCGGCTGTTCGCCTCAGCCACGAGCTCGTCGGCGCCCTTCTCGATGTCGCCGGCGGCGGCACTGAGGATGCGCGCGACGTGCTCGTCGGGCACCATCGTCGTGAGCCCGTCGGAGCAGAGCAGCAGGATGTCGCCCGACTCGACGGCGTGAGTCTGCATGTCGACCTGAAGATCGGCTTTGCCGCCCAGGGCGCGGGTGACGACGTTGCGCAGCGGATGCGTACGGGCCTGCTCCGCGGAGATGATGCCACTCTCGAGTTGCTCGTTCACCCAGGAGTGGTCGCTCGTGAGCTGGGAGAGCTCGCCGCCGCGAAACAGGTAGATGCGGCTGTCGCCGACGTGGCCGAGATTGGCGCTGGCGGCGTCCACCAGCACGGCGGCCACGGTCGTGGCCATCCCCTCGTACTCGCTCTTCTCCTTGGTGGCCTCTAGAACCTTGCGGTTGGCGAAGCGCACGGCCGTCTTCAGGCGGTTGCCATCGTAGGAGATCGTGTCGTCGAGGCCAAAGGGCCAGGTGATCTCTTCGTCGCCGCCCGTGAGGCACACGAACTCGTTGATCGAGTCGACCGCCACTTTGGAGGCGATCTCGCCCGCGGCGTGCCCGCCCATGCCGTCGGCGACCACGAAGAGCCGCTGCTCGGGGTTGGCAATCAGGCTGTCCTCGTTGCCCTTGCGCTTCCGGCCCACGTCGGAGACGGCCTTGAAGGCGATTTTCATCGTCCCGAAGTAGACACCGAAAGCCCCGATGCCGCAAGTGGTGAGGGCCGCATCGTGCTCATCCCTATCACTTTCTGCGGAGGAAGCCGCGCAAGCCGGCCTCCCCCGGTTGTGGCTCCTGGGGCGCTGCGAGCTCGGCCACGAGACGCGCGATGGCGGGCTCAGAGGGTGCCAGGGCGTGCGCGGCGTCGGCCGCTTTGCGCGCCCGGAGGGTCAGTCCCTGCGCCTGGAAAGCGAGGGCGAGGTCCAGGAAGGCCTGGGCGTTTCGCGGGTCGATGCGAATGGCTTCCTCGAGGGCCTGGACGCCCTCGCGCGCGGTGCGCGGCTCGCGGACCAGGGCCCGTCCCAGGGCGGCATGGTAACGCGCCTCGCCGGGCTGCAGGTAGGCGGCCTGCCGCAAGCTCTCGGCCGCCGCTGCCGGCTGAGCGCGCTTCAGCATCTCGACACCTTCGGCATAGGCCTGCTGGGCCTGCTCCTCGGGTGTGGTGGCCTTGGGCCTGGCTAGCTCCGCGTCGTACTCGCGCCGGGCACGCTCACCGGACAGCGTGTTGAACGCGGCCGTCGCGTCCTTGAAGACTTCGTGGGCGCGTTCTTTCTCCAGGGGGTCGCTGAAACGGTCGGGATGGTGCTCCTTCGCCAGCACCGCGTAGGCCTTGCGCACCTCGGCAGTCGTGGCGTCTTTCTTGATACCGAGAATCTCGTAGTAGTCGGCCACCTAGTGTTTCCCCGGGCCCTGCTGCGGGCCCTTGACGAACTTTTGGGCGCTCTTGCGGATCACCTCGGGGACGTTGCGGTCCATCGAGATGTTCTTCAGGTCGCGCGGGTTGAGGCGCGCCACCATCCCGATCGAGATGGCGAGCGGCGTGCGCGGGTTGCGAACCAGATTGGCTACGACGCCGTAGCGCTTCATCCATTCCCTGTGCGTGCCGATCTGGCGCAGGATCTCGCCGGAGATGTTCTTCATCGCCGCGAAGGCCTCGATCTCGGTGTCGGTGACTCGCGGGCTGCCCAGCACGGCTGTGGACACGATCCGGTTGGGGTCGCGCACCAGGATCGCGCGCTCCTCCCGGTTGCCCTTGAGGGCGCTCACGACCTTTTCGGCCGTACTCTGCTTGTAGAGCCGCTGCACCGCGCTGACTTTCTCCGCCTCCTGCTGCTCCTCGGCGGTCAGGTAGTGTGCGACGGCCTCGCCGTCGCTGGCGGGAGGCGGCGCTTCGGGGGCCTCGGGCTCGGGTGGCAGCGCTGCCTCGACGGGGGCGGGCGGCGGCGGCGGCGCTTGCTCGGCGCCGATGCGGAACGTCTCGCGCAGTTCGAACAGGCGACGCTTCTGGTCGTTGTTCAGGTGCGGGTTCGATTCGATGGCCTCGAGCAGCGGCGTCGAGCGCAGCAGGCGCGTCTGGTTGATCACGACCAGCTCGGCTAGCTCGACGCTCAGCGCCGGCGCCAGGCGGGCGATGTCCTCGTCGAGGGTGCTGGTGTTCTGCAGCGCGGCCTCGCGCAGATCCCTCTCGGGCCGCTGCTCGATCGCCCAGGCAAGCACTGGGGGGGGCGTGCCACGGTCGTTGCAGATCGCCCGCAGCTCGTCGCCGGAGAAGCTGGTCAGGGCCGCCGTGGCGGCCTGACGCACGTCGCCCTCGCCATCGCCGAGCAGGAAATGCAGCAGCTCGACGAGGTCGGCCGGCTTCAGGGGGAGCGCCCCCTGCGCGGCCATCAGCCGGAGGTCCTTCGGGATCCCGCCCCTTCGGAACTGCGCGACGAGGGGGTTGGGTATCCGAGCTTCAGCCATGCGGGTTAGCCGCTGTTCGGCTTTCCGGAGGGGGCGTCTTCGATCAGCGTCGGCAGGTTCTGGCGCGTGATGGCGATGTTCTTCTTGACCTCGCCGCTCTTTCCGAGCGGAACGCCGGGGCGGTCGTTCACGCGGAACGACAGGCCACCGGCGTTGCCGACCGAGAGCACGAGCTCGCGGTGCGCCTCGAAGGTCTGGGTCTCGCCGGCCGAGAGCACGCGCTCGAGCAGCGGCGCGCCGTCGGCGCTGACCGAGACCCAGCAGTCCTGCTTCGCGGCCAGCGTGAGGACCAGGCCGTCGTCCCTGGGCTGCACTGAAACGGAGGGCCCGGACAGGGCGACCGGGATCGGCTCCGGCACCGCGGCTGGCGGGTAGACGTGTTCGCTTGGGATGGCAACCGGCTCGGAAGCCGTGGCCTGCGGCGCGTCGTCGCGGTCTGAGACGCTGTTCGGGGGAAATACGAGCCACGCCAGCAGGCCGAGGGTCGCCAGGATCGGCAGCGTGCCCGGCGGCACTACGGGCCGACGCGCCTGCGCTGATCCGGTCGGGGTGTCGCTGCCATGGGTGTAGAGAAATTCGGCGACTGTGCGGTCGGCGTCGAGGCCGACGTACTTCGCATATTGGCGCACGAAGGCGCGCCGAAAGATCCCGTCCGGCAGGATCTCCACGCGGTCTTGTTCCAGGGCCTGGAGGAAGCGCACGCTGATCTTCGTCGCCTCCGCGATCTCGTGGAGGCTGATACCGCGCAACTCACGCTCACGGAGCAGGTTCTCGCCGAAGGTAGCCATGGCCCTAGGACCGTGAATTCTAGCCTTCCTCGGCCTCGCGCGCCACACGCGCGGCCGCCGCTTGGATGAGCGGGGGGATCCCGGGCGTTTCGACGAGCCGCCGGAGGTCGCGCCCGACCAGCGACGTGATCTGCGCCAACGCCACGCCCAGCGGTGTCTTCGGTTGCAGCACGAGGGCGAGGCGCACGGCATACGAGCTCGTCCAGCGTGACGAGCCGGCGGTCGCCTCGAGCAGCGCCCGCGTCACCTCGCGCCCCTGGAGGAAGGCCGCGAGATCCGACTCGCGGAGCCTGGAATTCTCGAGACCCGCACCCAAAATCTTCGGATCGCTCTCGAGCAGCATCAGTCGCAGCAGGGGCGGGGTGGCAATCCGCGCCAGCGCGATCTTCTCGCCCAGGCGCAGCTCGGGCAGCCTGTCTTTCAGCTGGCCCTCCGCCTTGGCCCGCACGCCGGCCTCGAGTCGAGGGCTGGCCGCTACGTCGGCGAGATCGCGCCAGTACAGACCGGGCAGCAGCCGCTGGGCAAGCGGTCGCGGCGTACGCGGGTTCAGCACCACGCCGCCGAGCACGCGGGGCCGCTCGGACCACGGCGCGCTCGCCGCTACCAATTCGAGAAACGCCATGCTGACCGGGCGACGCAGCAGCGCGATCATTGCCGACTCGTCGAGCGCCGCGTTTTCCAGGAACGAGTGGAGGCCGGCGCGCGCCGGGAGGCGGAGCAGCTCTGCCAGGAGCGCGTCGGTGCTGGAGCCGGGCTCGGGCCGGGGCTTCACTTCCGCACGAAGCCGCGCGCTACCAGCAGCGCGACGACGCGCTGGGCGTTCTCGATCGGCGAGGGCTGCTCCGTGGTCAGCACCAGCTCGGGCGCCTGGGACGGTTCGTTGGGATCGTCACGGGCCGCCTGCGTTCCAGCAACAGCGCGGTGAGCGCCTCGGCCGTGGCCGACTTGCCGGCCCCGGAAAGGCCGGTGAACCAGACGCAAGAGCCACGCCCGTGCAGCGGCGGCTGTGCCTCGGGGACGACCTGCGCTATCCCTGGCGGTGTGAACCACTCGGGCAGCGGCCGGCCCCGGCCCCAGCAGCCCAGGTCGTAAACGGCGCGGGCCGCGAGCTGGAGCGACGGCAGCTCGCAGATGCGCGACAGCAACTCGCCGCGCTCGGCGCCACTGGCGACGAGATCCACGAGGCCAACGCCGTAGGGTGCGATCGTGTTCATCCTGCGGTAGAGTCCCGGCGGATTCTATGTCGATTCTCAAGGTCGCCCGCATCGGGCATCCGGCAATACGCACCACGGCGTGCGATCTGTCCCCGGCGCAGATCGGCTCCGCAGGGATCCAGAAGTTGATCGACGATATGGTCGAGACGATGCACGAGTACGAGGGTGTCGGTCTGGCAGCGCCGCAGGTTCACGCGGGCCTGCGCCTGGCGGTGATCGAGGTGCCCTCCTACGACGAGCGCACGGCCGCTGCCGTGCCGCTGATCGTGCTGGTGAACCCACGACTGACGATGCTCGGCGAGGATCGACCTGCCGGGGTGGAAGGGTGCCTGTCGATTCCCGGCCTGCGCGGGATGGTGCCGCGCTCCAGACGGGTTCGGCTCGAGGCCCTCGACCGGCGGGGCAAGCCCTACACAGTCGAGGCTGAGGACTTCTACGCCCGTGTGATCCAGCACGAGTGCGACCATCTCGAAGGCGCCGTGTATCTCGACCGCATGCTGGGCATGGGTACGCTCGCCTTCATCGAAGAGTTCGAAAAGCACCGGGCAAGCCACGACGGCGAGGACGAGTGACACTTCTCTCGGCGCCGCCCCTGGTCAGCTTGCGTCAGGCCCCCGGCAAGCCCTACGACAGCGCGCTGGCAGCCGCACGCACCTGCTATTCGCCGCGCGTGATCGGCCCTGAAGAGATCACGGAGAGCCACCGCGAGAACATCGGACCGCTCACCTTCGACGGCGGCCATCACACCGTCTTCCAGCACGCGCATTTCGAGTTCGGTCTCGAGAACGTAAGCCGCCAGTTCGTATGGTCATTCCTGCACTCGCATCCCTTCTACAACTCCGAGCAGTCGAGCCAGCGCTTCGTGCGCCTCGACGAGATCCGCGCCTACGTGCCGCCGTCGCTGTCCGGCGAGGCGCAGGCTGCGTACGAGACCGCGATCGTCTCGGCCTGGGAAAGCTACCGCCGGCTGAACGAGCTGCTCAAGGAAGACACCCACCGGATCCTCGCGCAGCTGCGGCACCTCACGCCCGGCGCGGCGGAGAAGCGCCGCAAGAAAGTGGCCCGCGAATCGGAAAAGAAGGCGATCGAGCTGGCGCGCTACGTGATTCCGATCGCCGCCTACACGTCGATGGTGCACACGGTTTCTGGAATCGTGCTGCACCGGCTGTGGCGCATGATGCGCAGCGGCGACACGGCGTCGGAGAACGTGGCGGTGGTCACGGCGATGGTGGACCGCGCGCGCGAACTCGACCCGGCGTTCTTCGAGCGCGTGGGGGAAGGGCCGCTGCCGCCGGAAGAGATCGTGGAGGGCCGCTTCCCGCAGACCCAGGGCGGAGGCGACCGCCTCGCGGCCGCGCTCGACGCGCAGTTGGGCGGGCGCACGTCGTTGCTGGTCGACTACTCGGCGCGCGCCGAGCAGACCACCGCGGAGGCGGTGCGCGCGGTGTTCGGCGCGAGCCTGGAGTCACTCCCCGACTCCGAGGCGCTCGAACGCGCGCTCAACCCCGCCCAGAACCGCTACCGGCTCGAGACGCTGCAGATCTCGGTGCACTCGCCGCTGGGACGCGCGCTGCACCACGCCAGCTACACGTTCCTCAAGAAGCTCTCGCACACGGCCGACAGCCAGGACCAGCGCCACCGCATGGTGCCGGCGTCGCGGCCGCTGATGACGCTCACCGACACCGCGCGACCCGACTACGTGACGCCGCCCCTGATCGCTGCGAACCCGCAGGCGCTCGACGTCTACGCCGCGGCGATGGAGCGTGCCTGGGCCGCCAAGAACCAGTTGCTCGAGATGGGCGTGCCGCTCGAGTCAGCGCTGTATCTGCTGCCCAACGCGAAGGCGTTGCGCTTCCACGAGACCGGAAGCCTGCTCTACCTCGCGCACAAGTGGGTAATGCGCACCTGCTTCAACGCCCAGGAAGAGATCTACCAGGCGTCGATGGACGAGCTCGAGCAGGTGCGCGTGGTGCACCCGCGCCTGGCGAAGCACATGGGCCCGCCGTGCGTTCTGCGCCACGGCCGCATCACGCCTACCTGCACCGAAGGCGAGCACTTCTGCGGCGTGCCCGTGTGGCGTCATTTCCCCGACGTCGTCCGGCCGCTGTAGCCAGACGCGACCAGGACCTACTCACGGCGCGTCGATCGCGGCTGCGGCCCGCAGCCCACTGCGGACGGCGCCTTCGATCGTGGCTGGCAGGCCGGTCGCGGTCCAGTCGCCGGCGAGATAGAGCCCCTGGATGGGCGTACGGGTTTCCGGCCGCAGGCTTTCCGCCTCGGGGTCGGAGGCAAACGTCGCCTCGGCCTCGCGCATCACCAGCGAGCGTGTCACGCTCGCTTGCTTCATGGCGGGGAAGTAGCGACGCAGGGCGCCCTCGGCCGCTGCTACCAGCTCGGCGTTCGGCCGTGGCACGCTACGCCAGGCGGCGCTCACGATGAACGCGAGATGTTGCGGCGGGCCCTGGCGGCCGAAGATCCGCCCCTTGTCGAAGACCCACTCCATCTCGCTGTCGCGCAGGCCGAGCATGGGGCGATCGACCACCACCCGATCCAGCCACATCTCGACCGAGACGATCGGCGAGCCCACGAGCCTGGCTGCGTTCGCGAAGGGTGGCTCCGCCCGCAATTCGGCCGGCAGCAGTCCCGGGAGGGCGCTCCACGGCACCGCGCTCACGATCGCGTCCGCCGCCGCCGTCTTGCTCTCCGCTCGCTTGCCGGCACGGATCTGTTCCCGTGTTGCGGCACGCTGCGAATAGCGCAGGCCCGTGACACGGCGCTGCGCCACCTCGATCGCCTCGGCCAGCGCGCGTCTGTGAATCACGCCGCCACGCGCCTCGAAATAGCCTGCCAGCCGCTCGTGAAGCACGCCCCAGCCGCGCTTCAGGAACACCAGCCGCGAGGCCGCGTGACTGGTGAGGAACGCCTCGCGATAGACGTTCCAGAACAGCACCGCCGCGGCCTTCTCGGGCGTCTCGTTGAGGATCGCGATGGCCAGCGGATCCCAGAGCAGCCGGCGCGCCTGCGTCCCCTGCCCGGTGCGCCGAAAGTACTCCGCGAGCGTCAAGCCCTGCGGTGGCGGCCCAAAGCGCACGGCCAGGCCCAGCCGCAGCGCCTGCCAGCGTACGCTCCAGGGCAGGCGCAGGCCCAGCAGGCCGGCCAGCAGATGCAGCGGTGCCAGCAGCGGAGGACAGGCGAGCGTCGAGTGTCCGCGCTCGTCGATGTAGTCGATGCGCAGGTTGTCCTGGATCTGCAGCAGGTGCTCAGCCCCGGCGCGCCGGATCAGGTCGAGCGTCGCGGCGTAGCCCGCGAGCATCAGGTGCGTGCCGTTGTCCACGTCCTCGCCGGAGAGCGTGTCGCGCATCGAGGTGGCGCGCCCGCCGAGCACGCCGCGTCGCTCCAGGAGCAGCACATCGTGACGCCGTTCCTGGAGCGTGATGGCGGCCGCCAGGCCGGCGAAGCCGGCGCCGACGACGACGACCCTCATGCGCCCAGCCAGGACGCGCCCAGCGTGCGCAGCGCCAGCCAGGCCTTGCGCCGGCGCGACAGGCTCAGCTTGCCGCCGCCCAGCGGATAGCCGCGCCGCGCGATCTGGTCGAGCAGCTCGCGATACACGGCACCCATCACGCGCGCCGAGAGCATCGCGCGGCGATCCTCGGCAGGCAGCGCCGCCGCGGCTCGCTCGTGGCTGCGCCGCGCCCGATCCGCCTGGAAGGCCAGCAGCGCCGTGATCGCGGCAGTGCCCTCTCCGCTGCGTGCCGCCTCGAGAAACTGCCCCTCGCTCACCCCGAAGCGGGCCAGTTCGTCGAGCGGGACGTAGATCCGGCCCCTGGCGGCGTCGGCCGTCACGTCGCGCAGGATGTTCGTGAGCTGGAGCGCGAGGCCCAACTCGCGTGCGTACTCGCGCGTTCCGGGATTCCGGTAGCCGAAGATCTCGATCGAGGCGAGACCCACTGCCGAGGCCACGCGCGCGCAGTACACGCGCAGCGCGTCGAAGCTCGCGTAGCGCGTCGTGGTCAGGTCCATGCGGCAGCCGGCGACGATCTCCTCGAAGCAAGCACGGGGGATCGGGAAGCGGGCCAGGGCCAACGCGAGATCGCGCCCGAGCGGGCTCTGGGCGCAACCGGCATAGGCGCGATCGACTTCGGCCATCCAACCCTGGAGGCCTGGCTCGCCCCCGCCATCCGCCTCGTCCACGCAGTCGTCCACGACGCGGCAGAAGGAGTAGAGCGCGAAGATGCCACGCCGCTTCGCTGGAGGCAGGATGCGGAACGCGTAGTAGAAGCTGGTGCCGCTCTCTCGCGTCAGCCGGGCCGAGGCCGTCTGCATCGGCGTCAGGCCATGGCGTCGGGGGCCGCGCGCCAGGCTCGCGCCGCCTCGGCGACGAGCACCACGGCCAGCCCCAGCAGCACGAGTGATACGCAACCGTTGATCACGTCGATGTCGAGCCGGAAGGGCGCCCTTATCGTCGCCAGGATCTGCACCAGCAACGACCAGATCGTGATCGTCATCATGAAGGCCATCGGCGCGAGCACGTAGCGGCTTCGGCGCCGGGCGCGATGCAGCCCCACCGAGATGCCGAGCAGCGACAGGGCGGCCAGGAGTTGGTTCGAGGTGCCGAACAGGATCCAGAAGGCGCGATAGGCGCCTTCGCCGGCGCCCAGCAGCAGCGCGAGAGGCACGAGAACGGTGGCGGCCGTCGCCAGGATCGCGCCGGAGCGCGAGTTCCATCCGAACAGCTCCTGCAGGATGTAGCGACCCAGCCGCGTCGTGACGTCCAGGGTGTCGAACACGAAGGTGGAGAAGGCCATCGCGCCGAAGGTCGTGGCGAAGAGCAGGTGCTTCTCGCCGATCAGCACCGCGAGGTACCGGCCGAGGCCCTGGCCGTAGATCACGCCCGGGCCCTTGCCCGCGAGCGCCGCCGGCGTCGCGATCATCACCGTCGAGAGCGCGATCAAGGCCACGAACGCCTCGAGTAACATCGCGCCGTAGCCCACGGACCGGCAGTCGGACTCCTTCGCTATCTGCTTCGAGGTCGTGCCGGAGCAGACGAGGCCATGGAAACCCGAACAGGCGCCGCAGGCGATGGTGACGAAGAGGAACGGGAAGAGCGCGCCGCTCACGCCTGGCGCGCGCCAGGTTCGGAAGGCCTCTTGCTGGATCGGAAAGCCGCCCAGGAAGATCCCGAGGATACCGACGGCGAGGGCTATGTACAGCACGAATCCGCCCAGGTAACCACGGGGTTGAAGCAAAGCCCAGACCGGCGTGAGCGAAGCTACGAAGCAATACAGCAGGATCAGTGCGCCCCAGGTGCGCCCGTCGGCGAGCAGCCAGGTCGAGCGCTGCGTCCCGAGCCAGACGACGCCAAGCGTTGCGGGCACGAAAACCAGCGTCGAGAGCCAGAGCGGCGGCTTCAGGAAGCGTTCGACCAGGCCCATCACCACGGACAACGCGAGGTACAGCACGGAGGCCAGGGCCACGGCGCCGCCGGGGTTCCACGCGAAGGCGATCCCGGCGAGGTCCTCGCTGGCGCCGACGAAGCTCGAAGCGGTGATGTCGGTGAATGCCAAGATCACGTAGAGGAGCGCAATCCAGATGAACGCCATCATCGCGATCCAGGCCTTCTCACCGAGCTCGCGCCGGATCATCTCGGCGATCGAGCGGCCGCCGTGCCGCACCGACACGATCAGGCTGGAGAAGTCATGGACGGCGCCGATGAAGACGGCGCCGAAGCCGATCCACAGCAGGCACGGCAGCCAGCCGAAAGCCTGGCAGGCGAGAATCGGTCCGGCGATCGGGCCGGCGGCGGAGATCGCGCTGAAGTGCTGGCCGAGCAGGTAGAAAGGCCGCGTCGGGACGAAGTCCTGCCCGTCGTTCACGATCACGGCGGGCGTCGGCGCCGTGTCGTCGAGCGCGTACTGCCGCGCCATGAAGCGCCCGTAGAAGCGATAGCCGACGGCGAGGAAAGCGAGGGCGGCGAGGGCGATCAGCGGCAGCGACGGGGCCGGCATCCGCGTCTGACGTTACAGCAGCCTGCGGGACCGGGCAACCGTCTCGCGCCACCGCCAGGCGCGCCAGGCGAGGCCGAGCTTGCCGGCGAGAGAGTAGCTCGGGCGCTTGCGGAACACGTCGTAACCGTTCGTTTCGATGCGGTCGAGAATGCCGCTGCCGCCCAGCCAGGTGAGCCGCATCTCGAAGCGCAGGTCGCGGTCGACGCGATCGCACAGCGGCCGGCCAGACTCGAAGAAGACGCGGGTGCGTGCGATCAGCTCCTTCATCAGCTCGCTGAAGCCAGCCGTGACGCGGCCGGCGTTCAGGTCCCACTCCGGCACGCCGTGCGCGGCGAGCAGCTCGCGCGGGACGTAGATGCGATCCTTGCGCAGATCGACTGCGAGGTCCTGCCAGTGGTTCGCAAGCTGCAGGCCGGTGCAGATCGCGTCCGACAGGGGCAGCAACTCCTGATCGCGATAGCCGAACACCAGCAGCACCAGCCGCCCGACCGGATCCGCGGAGCGGCGGCAGTAGTCGATCAGCTCGTCCCAGTTCTCGTAGCGGCTCTTCTCCGTGTCCTGCTTGAAGGCCGAGAGCAGGTCGAGCAGCAGGCGCTTGGGGATTTCGAGACGTCGCACGGTCTCGGCGAGGGCCGTGAAGATCGGCCCCTCGGCCTGACCCAGGTAGGCGGCATGCAGGCGCGTCTCCCACTCGTCGAGCTTCTGCCGGCGCATGCCCTCGTAGAGCTTTTCGTCGGCGAAGTCGTCGGCGACGCGCGCGAAGGCGTAGATGGCGTGGAGGTAGCGCCGTTTGTCCCGGGGCACGAACAGGCCGACCGGAAAATTCTCGTAGTGCTGCCTGGCCCGCTGCTCGCAGTGGGCGAAGGCCTCGTCCAGCGTGAAGCCTGCGCTCATCGCGCCGCGCTGCGGGCCGCGGCGTTGTCGAAGCTAAGGCGCTCGCGCGGCGTGAGCTCCAGAAGTTCGATGCCTTGCACCCTGTTCGCGCCGATTCGCGCGGGCACGGCTAGCGCTGCGCCGCGAGGAACCGAAGGGCCGTCGAGGGAGAGGACGAGCGTCAGCAGCGAAGGCCGTGGACCATCCAGGGCGCGCAAGGCCCGCGCCGCGGCCGTGGCCAGGCTCACAGGCCCGCTGCCTTGCAGCTTGAGCTTTTCGAGCGCTCGAGCGAGCGCCGTGAGGCCGATGCCGGCGAGCGGCATGCCGCCGACGCTCACGCCGACGGGGACCAGATCCGGCGGACGTCCGAGAACGCTGGCCGTAATGCCGCTCGGCTCGACGCCGAGCGCCTCGGCCAGCAGCCGGCGCAGCGCAGCCGACCATGCGATTGGCGCGCTACCCAGCACCCGCTCCCGCCCCAGGCCATGTTCGACCGCCGCCGCCACCAGCGGGCACGGGGCGGCGCCCGCGACGACGAGCGGCGCGTTCCCGAGCTTCGGCAGCAGGCCCCGGACGAAGTCGGCGAGGCGCAGTGGCACGGCATCGGGCCCGAACAGTTCGGGCGGATCGGCGACGACGACGGCATCCAGGCCCTCGAGTCCTGCGAGGCTGACCCGCCCTTCAACCCGCGTGTCCGAGCCCTCGACCGGCCCCGACTGCAGGAGATCGAGAGCCTTGCCCTTGGCACGACCTTCGTCGGAATCGATGAGGATCACGCGGCGCGCCTGCTCGCGATCCCCGAGCACACGGGCGAGGCTCGCCCCCAAGTCCCCAGCCCCCAGAATCGCCACGGTGTTCATCGGCGGGGACTATACTACCGGCCCGCGTGCGGCACGCGGCCAGGGAAGGCCGAAGGAACAGAACTCATGCACAAGGTCGTCTTGCTGCGGCACGGCGAGAGCCAGTGGAACCTGGAGAATCGCTTCACTGGTTGGACGGACGTGGACCTGACGCCCAAGGGAATCCAGGAGGCACAGGAGGCCGCGCGGCTGCTCGAAGAAGGCGGCTACAGCTTCGACGTGGCGCACACCTCACTCTTGAAGCGCGCGATCCGCACGCTGTGGATCGTGCTGGACGACATGGACCTGATGTGGATCCCGGTGCAGCGCAGCTTCAAGCTGAACGAGCGCCACTACGGAGACCTGCAGGGCCTCAACAAGGCCGAGACCACGGCGAAGTTCGGCGAGGCGCAGGTCAAGGTCTGGCGGCGCAGCTACTCGACGCCCCCGCCGCCGCTCACGCCCGCCGACCCGCGTTTCCCGGGCCACGACCGGCGCTACGCGGGCCTCGCGCCCGAGCAGCTGCCGCTCACCGAATCCCTGAAGGAGACGGTCGCGCGTTTTCTGCCCTACTGGCACGAAGCGATCGCGCCGCAGATCCGCGAGGGCCAGCGCGTCCTGATCGCAGCCCACGGCAACAGCCTGCGCGCGCTCGTGAAGTACCTGGACGACGTCTCCGAAGCCGAGATCACCGAGCTCAACATCCCGACGGGCACGCCGCTCGTGTACGAGCTCGATGCCGAGCTGCGTGCGCAGCGGCACTACTACCTCGGCGACCCGGAGGCGGTGCGCAAGGCAGCGGAAGCGGTCGCGCGTCAGGCCGCAGGCAAGCAGTAGGCCGGGTGAGCGTGCCCCTGGCCTCGGCGTTGCGCGCGTCGCTTCGCGAAGGCTACGGCGCGGCGCAGTTGCGCGCCGACCTGCTGGCCGCCCGACCTGGGGATCGGCGCGCTGACGCTGACACTGCTGGTGCTGTGGCCCCGACTGGACCGACGCCTGCCTGCGCCCCTCGTGGCGCTCACACTCGGCGCCATCGCTGCCTTCGCTCTCGCCCAGGCCGCGCCGCACTTCGAAGTGGCCACGATCCAGAGCCGGTTCTTCCACGGCGCAATCGCAAGGGTCGCCTGCGCATCTTCCAGTCGTTCGAGACCGCCGTGGAGACGGCGCGCGCCCACGTCGCCGGAGCCATGCCCGGTCCTGCGGACCCTGACGAACGCCCGTAGCGGGGGCGTCGCGCCACGCGGCTTGACCCGCCGCGTCGATCCAAACTAGGGTGGACCCGAACCTGGAAGGCCTGACAAGGGAGGGCTCGATGAGGATCGCAGGTATGGTATTGGCCTTATCCGTTGCTGTCCTGGGAGTCGGCCTGGCGCCGGCCTGGGCGCAAGCCAAGGACCCCGCCCTGGACAAACTGGCTGCGGACTGGGCGGCCACCTTCGCCAAGGCCGACGCCAAGGCGCTGGCCGGCTTCTACACCGAGAACGCAGTACGCACGACTCCGGAGGGGGGCACGGCGGTCGGCCGCGCGGCCATTGAGAAGGAGTTCGTGGCCAACTTCGCGGGTGCCTGGAAGGGCGCAAAGATCACGATCAACGTCGGCAGCACACACCCGGTAGGGACCGACATCGCTGTGAACGAGGGCCGCTGGGAAGTCTCGGGCACCGGTCCCGATGGCAAGCCGATGATGCTGAAGGGCAACTACCTCAACACCCTCGTCAAGAAGGCCGGCGCGTGGATGATCGCCGGCAACGCCGCCGTGCCCGCCGCCCCCGCAAAGTAGCCCCGTTTACCCGGCGCCGACGCATCCGGCGCCGGCTTTACTTCAGGCCGAACTCTCGCGCGCGCAGAGCCTTGATCTGGTCGCGTGCCTCGGCCGCCCTTTCGAACTCGAGCGCCTTGGCCGCCTCGCGCATCTGCTTCTCGAGCTTCTTCACCTCGCGCTCGATGTCGTCGACCGTCTTGAAGCGATCGACGGGCGTCACGTCTACCTCCGGAACCGCCACGTAGTCTGCCTCGTAGACGCTCGAGAGCAGCGCCCCGATGTTCTTGCGGATGCTCTCGGGAGTAATGCCGTTTTCCTTGTTGTAGGCCTCCTGGATCAGGCGACGGCGGGTGGTCTCTGAGATCGCCGCCTTCATCGAGTCGGTTTGCTTGTCGGCGTAGAGGATAGCGGTGCCGGCCACGTGGCGCGCCGCGCGGCCCATGGTCTGGATCAGCGAGCCCGCCGAGCGCAGGAAGCCTTCCTTGTCGGCGTCGAGAATCGCGACCAGCGATACCTCAGGCAGGTCGAGCCCTTCGCGCAGCAGGTTGATGCCGACCAGCACGTCGAACTCGCCCTTGCGCAGGTCGCGCAGGATGCGCATGCGCTCGAGCGTCTCGACGTCGGAGTGCAGGTAGCGCACCCGGACGCCGAGGTCGTGGTAGTACTCGGTCAGGTCCTCGGCCATGCGCTTGGTCAGCGTCGTGACGAGCACGCGCTCGTCGCGCGCGGCCCGCGCGCGGATCTCCGCCAGCAGGTCGTCCACCTGGCCCTGTACGGGGCGGATCACCACTTGCGGGTCCATCAACCCCGTCGGGCGGATCACCTGCTCCACCACCACGCCCCCGGCCTGCTGCAGCTCGTACGGCCCCGGCGTCGCGGAAACGTACAGGCGCTGCCCGAGCCGCTCCTCGAACTCGTCGAAGTTGAGCGGCCGGTTGTCGAGCGCCGAGGGCATCCGGAAGCCGTACTCGACGAGTGTGGTCTTGCGCTGCCGGTCGCCGTGGTACATGCCGCGCACCTGCGGGATCGACTGGTGCGATTCGTCCACGACGATGATGGCGTTCTTCGGCAGGTAGTCGAGCAGCGTCGGCGGCGGCTCGCCGGCCTTACGGCCCGAGAGATGCCGCGAGTAGTTCTCGATGCCATGGCAGTGGCCGGCCTCTCGCAGCATCTCCAGGTCGAACATGGTGCGCTGGTAGAGGCGCTGGGCCTCGAGCAGCTTGCCCTCGCGCTCCAGCTGGCCCTTGCACTCGAGCAGCTCGAGCTCGATGCTCTTGATCGCGTCCTCCAGGCGTGGCCGGGGCGTCACGTAGTGGCTCGAAGGGTAGATCGCGACCTGCGCGAGCCGGCCGAGGGTCTTTCCCGTCAGCGGATCGAACGAGGCGATCGATTCCACCTCGTCGCCAAAGAGCTCGATGCGGATGCCCGTCTCCTCGTAGGCCGGGATGATCTCGACCACGTCGCCACGCACCCGGAAGGTGCCGCGCTTGAAGTCGAGGTCGTTGCGGTCGTAGCGCGCGTCGACCAGCTTCGCGAGCAAGTCGCGCCGGTCGAGCGTCTCGCCCTGGCGGATGAACAGCAGCATCCCGTAGTACGCCTCGGGCGAGCCGAGCCCGTAGATGCACGAGACCGAGGCTACGATCACCACGTCGCGGCGCTCGAACAGGCTGCGCGTCGCCGACAGGCGCATCCGGTCGATCTCCTCGTTGATCGTCGATTCCTTCTCGATGTACGTGTCGGACTGCGGTACGTAGGCCTCGGGCTGGTAGTAGTCGTAGTACGAGACGAAGTACTCGACGGCATTTTGCGGGAAGAAGCCCTTGAACTCCTGGTAGAGCTGTGCCGCCAGCGTCTTGTTGTGGGCGAGCACCAGCGCGGGCCGGTTCACGCGCGCCAGCACCGAGGCGATGGTGAAGGTCTTGCCGCTGCCGGTGACCCCGAGCAGCACCTGGTGCTTGTCGTGCCGTTCGAGACCGGCCAGCAACTCGTCGATCGCCCGGGGCTGGTCGCCGCGCGGCTCGAAGCCACTGGTCAGGACGAAGGGGGAATCGGCCGGGGCCGGCGCGAAGCGGGCTTCTTCGGGTCGCGCGCGGCTCACCAGCGTCCCCTCTCGTCAGGCATCCGGCGATGATACCCTGGCCGAGTCCCCGGAAGCGGTCCAGAACGCGGCTCGTGCTCTCGATCAAACGCGTCTCACAACTGGGGGGTTTGAAGTGAGCTGGGCTACAATGGCGTCTTTCGCGGAGGCGTGATGGAGGCGGACAAGCCGACGCTCATCGACTCGGATGCGGGAGTCGAGGGCAAGCTGACGGGGAAGGAAGCCCGGATCCTGGGTCGCTTCAAGGGCGAGATCCACTTGAAGGGGCGTCTCCACATCGGCGAAGGCGCCATGGTCGAGGCCAAGGTCGTGGCCGACTCGGCGGAGATCGCCGGTGAGTTCTCAGGGGAGATCAAGGTCCAGCGCCTGCTGCTGCTCGAGAAATCAAAGCTGAGCGGCAGCCTCGACGCCCAGACGCTCTCCGTCCGCGAAGGCGCCGAGGTCAACGGCTCGGTCAACGCGGGGGAACTCCCCAAGCCGAAGCCCGCGCTCACGCCGGTGCTCTCGCCGCAGCGGTGAAACTCGCCGACCTCGCCGCACGCCTCGGTTGTTCGGTTCGGGGCGACGGCTCGGTAGAAGTGGCACGCGTCGCGGGCATCGAGGACGCGGGCCCCGGCGATCTGACCTTTCTGGCGAACGTGCGCTACGCAGCGCGGCTCGCGTCGACACGGGCTGCAGCCGTGATCGTCGCCCCCGAGTTCGAGACGCCGCTGCCGAGCCTGTTGTCGAAAAACCCCTACCTCTCGTTCGCGCGCGCGGTCGCGCTACTTTACCCGAAGCAGCGGCCGGCGGCCGGTATCCACCCGACGGCGCAGCTCGGCCCAGGCGCGGTGCTGGGCGAGGGCGTCCATCTGGGCGCATATGTGGTCGTAGGAGCACGCGCCCGGATCGGCCCACGCAGCGTGCTGCATCCTCATGTCGTAGTCTACGACGACGCCAGCATCGGCGAGGATTGCGAGCTGCACTCGGGCGTGCAGCTGCGGGAGGCCTGCCGCCTCGGCCATCGCGTCGTGATCCAGAACGGCGCGGTGATCGGCAGCGACGGCTTCGGCTTCGCCAAGGACGACGCAGGCCACTACGAGAAGATTCCGCAGCGCGGCATCGTGGTGATCGAGGACGACGTAGAAATCGGCGCGCTCACGGCCATCGATCGCGCGGCTCTGCGCGAGACGCGCATCGGCCGTGGCAGCAAGCTCGACAACCTGGTGCAAGTCGGCCACTCGGTCACAGTGGGCGAAGACACGGTGCTCGCGGGCCAGGTGGGCATCGCCGGCAGCACGAAGATCGGCCAGCGCGTGACTCTCGCCGGCCAGGTGGGCGTCGCGGGCCACCTGAGCGTCGGCGACGGCGTCGTCGCCTCCGCCCAGAGCGGCATCCCCCAGGACGTGGAACCCGGCGCCTTCGTTTCGGGCTACCCCGCGATCGAGAATCGCGATTGGCTCAAGGCTAGCGCCATCTTCGCGAAGCTTCCGGCGCTCCAAAAGCGGGTTCGGGAACTCGAGCGACAGATCGCCGAGCTGCTGAAGCGTTAGCTTTTCGGGACCAGGTAGCCCTGCCGGTAGCGGACCTTCAGCCCGGGCCGAGAGACGTCGACGTGCAACTTGCGGAACCTGCCGTCCCGCGTCGCGTTGTCCGAGACGTAGCCGATGACGTACTGCGAACTGAGTTCCTCGAGGATCCTGTCGTAGATGCGCGGCAGGTCCTTGGACGTCCTCGGCAGGAACACCGCCCCGCCCGAAAGGTCGGCCAGTTGTTGCACGAAGGCGCGCGCCGGGAGTGCGCGCGTGTTGCCCAGCCTGTAGCTGCCGGTGAAGGCGATCGGATAGATCGTCACGGAACTGCCCCGCACCAGCCCCATGAGCTCAGGCAGGCTCACCGAACTGGTCGTGTCGTCGCCGTCGGTGAAGAGCACCAGGACCTTGCGCCCGGAGGCATCGGCAACCCGCGAGAGATACACGGTGATCGCGTCATACAGCGCCGTGTTCCCATTGCTCTTGGCATCGAAGATCCGCTCGATCAGCCCCTGCTGGTGCTCACTGTCGTAGCGCGAGATGCGGATATCCTGATCGAAGAACACGGTCAGCAACTCGCGAGCGCGCGGAATCGCCTCCAGGAAGCGCGCTGCCGCCTCCTGCGAGAGCCGCAACTCGTTCCGCATGCTTTCGCTGGTGTCCAGCAGCAAGCCGAGGTCGAGCGTCAGCGCTTCCCTCTCGCCAGACTCGACGGCTTGCGCGAAGAGTCGCACGGCCTGCGGCCGCCCGTCTTCGGTCACGCGAAAATCGTCGGCGCTCAAATCGTTCACGAGCGTGCCCTGAGCGTCGCGGACGCTCAAGGTGAGATTGACCATCTCGAGACTCGAGCTGAAGACCGGCTCATCATTCGGAGCAGGGCGCTCCTGGGCAATCGACGGGCGCGCAATCACGAGGGCGCACGCGGCGACCAGAACCCGGGCCTTCATTGCAGCGAGAGAACCTGGGCGCGATTCTAGTCCAAAGCGCGCCTCAAGGGCTCGGTTTTTCGCCAGAGTTCGTTGCCCGACGAGCCATTGCCTTGGTTCGTTCAACTCCTTGAAGAACTGCTCGAGCCAGGACCCGCGGACCACCTGAGGTCCTTCAGGTCCCTCCCGAAGCCAGGCGCCGGCGTCTCGCGCCCGCAGCGAGCACGGGCTCAGCGCGGGGCGCCGGCCAGATCCCGGCGGGCTTTCTTGTAGCCGCGGGGTCAGTGCAGTATCTCGATGACCCGGATGGCGAGATCGACTTTGTTGAACGGCGGCATGATGTAGGCGCCCTGCGCCAGTTCCTTGGCAGCGAGCAACGCCTCCTGGGCGATCTTCACCCCGACCAGCCGCGCCTCGTCGCCGGAGCCCGCCTTGCGCATGCGCTCGCGGGTCTCGTCGGGGATGCTCATGCCGGGCACCTCGTTGTGCAGGAATTCGGCGTTCTTGTGCGAGTACAGCGGCAGCAGGCCCACGAGAACGGGCGTATTGAACGGCTTGACCAGGCTGAGGAAAGTCTCGAGAGTGCGGATGTCGTAAACCGGCTGGGTCATGATGTACTCGGCTCCCGCGTTCAGCTTCGCCTCGAGCCGCTGTACTTCCTTCTCGATGTCGGGCCTACCAGGGTCCGCGCCGCAGCCGACGTGAAGGCCCAATGCCGGACCGATCAGGTTGCCGGCCAGATCGCAACCGTGATTGAGGTGATCCATGATCCGGATCAGGCCCACGGAATCCACGTCGTAAACGGCCGTCGCGTCGGGATAGTCGCCGAGCTTCGGGGGGTCGCCCGTGATGGCGAGCACGTTGCGCAGGCCGAGCGCATAGGCGCCCAACAGGTCCGATTGGATGCTGAGCAGATTCCGATCGCGACACGTGTAGTGCAGGATGGTGTCGATCCCCAGCTGTGACTTGAGCAGCACGCACAGCGACTGCGCACTCATGCGGGCCGAGGCGCGCGGACCGTCGGCGACGTTGATGACGTCGACCTCGTTCTCTTTGCAGTACTGGGCCTTCTCGAGGATCGCCCCGGGGTCGGCGCCGCGCGGCGGGTCGAGCTCGACCGAGACCACGAACTTCCTGCCGAGCTTGCGGGCGAGCGGGCTCTTCTGCTCGCGCGGGATCGCCCGCGGCGCTTCCTTCGGCCGGGACGGCGGCAGCACCGTCACCACATCGCGGGAAGGTTGTCCCATGCGCACCGAGCGCACCAGGTTCTTGATGTGGGCCGGCGTCGTACCGCAGCAGCCGCCGACGAGGCTGACGCCTGCCGACAAGAAGCGGCGCGCGTACGAGGCCATGTACTCCGGAGTGCACAGGTAGACGTAACGGCCCTCGACGAAGGCCGGGGCGCCGGCGTTCGGCATCGCCGACAAGCGTGCGCTGGTCGCGGCGGCGGCCATCCGCTGCATCGTCTCGAGCATCGGCTGCGGGCCCTGGCTGCAGTTCGCGCCGATCACCGCCACGCCCAGCGCCTCGAGCGTCTTCACCACGTCCTCGGGCTTGTCGCCGTAGAAGGTGGTGCCCTCCTCGTTGAACGTGAGCGAGACCACGACGGGGCGGTCCGAGACCGCGCGCACCGCCGCGAGCGCCGCCCGCGCCTGGTCGAGCGAGGGCATCGTCTCGATCAGGAACAGGTCGACGCCGCCCTCGGCCAGGCCCTCGGCCTGCTCGCGCCAGGCGGCGATGGCTTCGGCCTCGCTGATGTTTCCAAAGGGCGCGAGCGGCTTCCCGAGCGGACCGAGCGAGCCGGCGACGTACGCCCGAGCGCCCGCGGCCTGGCGCGCGAGGCGCGCGCCCTCGAAGTTGATCTTGCGAACCTGCTTCTCGAGGCCGTGGGGCCCGAGCTTGAAGCGATGCGCGCCGAAGGTGTTGGTCTCGACCAGGTCGGCCCCGGCCTCGATGTACTCCTCGTGGACGCTGCGCACCAGCGCCGGGTTCGAAAGGTTGAGTTCGTCGAAGCAGCGGTTCAAGAAGACGCCACGCGCGTAGAGCATCGTTCCCATCGCGCCGTCGGCCACGACAACGCCCTCGGCCACGCGCGTGAGGAACGGCTTCTGCGCGAGGGCTTCGACTTTTTCGCCGCTGGTCGTCACTTCTGATCGGCAGTCTAGCATGGCGCTCCGGAGCCTCCCGGAAGCCATGACACACTTCAGTTCAGGTAGCCCAGGGCCCGGAGCCGCTCCTGGTCTTCGGGACGCAGCGGCGCTTCGCGAGCGGCGATCCCGGCAGCGCGGCTGCGCGCCAGGAAGGCCTCGACCTGGCTACGGAACGGCAGCAGATCGCCGGCGATGGGTGACTTCTCCAGCGGATCGGCCTCGAGATCGAAAAGCTGCTCGCGCTCCAGGCTTCGCGCGACGCCGCTGACCTTGTATGCGGCCGCGTACTTCCAGCTTCCGTCGCGGACCGAGATCTGATGCCGCAGCGGACTGCGAGCCGTCTCCGAGAACAGCGGCAGCGGCGGCAGCGTGCCGCCGCGCACCAATCTCAGCAGGCTGCGGCCCTGGTAGGACGCTGGCGGGGCGATGCCGAGGGCCTCGAGCAGCGTCGGCGCCAGATCCACGAGCGACACGGGCTGCGCTACGCGGCGCCCCGCCACCCCCGGCACGCGCAGCGCGAAGGGCACGTGGATCAACTCTTCGTGAAGGCTGTGGGCATGGCCCCAGGCGCCCCGATCGAACAGCTCCTCGCCATGGTCGGCGGTGTACGCCAGCACGGCGCCGGTGATGAGGTGTTTCTGGGCGAGGGCCTCCAGCAGCCGCGCGATCTCGCCGTCGGTGTAGGCGATCTCACCATCGTAGAGCGCCCTCACGTGTTCACGATCCGCGTCGGTTCGCGCGGCGGACTGGTAGTTGTAGCCGTCCACCCGCCCGGCGTATTTCGCGCCAAAACGCTCGTCGAAGGGCGGTGGCGGATAGTACGGGCTGTGCGCATCCATGTAGTGGACGAAGAGCGCCAGGTCGCCGCCGCCAAACTGTTCTGCGCTGCGCAGCGCGAGACGCGACACCACGTCGGCGCGCAGACCGGTGTAGGTCAGCGAGTCGAAACCGCGCGCGAGGCCATGCTGCGCGGAAACGAAAGGGTTGCCCGTCACGCCGGCCACTGCGAAACCCGCCGCGGCCAGTGTCTCGAAGAGCGTTGGATAGCGCTCGTCCATGCCAAGCAGGTGGTTGGTCGCGCCATGGAACGAGGGATAGCGCGAGGTCATCTGCGAAGCGAGGCTCGGCAGCGTCCAGGAGGCCGGCGAAACGCCCCGTTCGAAGAGCGCCCAGGTCTTCGCGAGCCGCTCGAAGTTGGGGGCGGTCTCACGGCCATGACCGTAGCTCTCGAGATGATCCGCGCGCACGGTGTCCTGCGAAATCCAGATCAGCACGCGTGGACGGCGTTGCAGGCGACGCGGGATGATGCGTGGCGCCGCGAGGGCGACGAGCTGGCTCGCCTCGAACTCGAGCCGGGCCTCGCCTACCGTCTCGATGGGCACCGAGCGATTCCACCAACGCATGCGCGAGGCGGGCATCGATTCGCGAAGCAGCACGCGGCCAGCGAGGCGTACCTGGAACTCGACCACGCCGGAACGAGCTTCGCCGGGAAGCATGCCGATCGAGAAAGCCAGCTCGGAGCCGGGCCCGGCCGTCACTGCGCACGATTTCTCCTCGCCCGGCGCGAACTGGATGGCGGGCCGGGTGTCGGCATCGAGGGTCACGAACGCGGGCGCGCCGAGGGCGGGCAGCAACCGAGTCAGGCGTTGCGGAGGGGATGGCGGAGGGGATGGCGGAGGGGGCGTGGTGCAGGCCGCGAGGCTCGCGGCGAGGCTGCTGGCCAGCAGCAGGCAACTGCCGCGGGACACTAGTGTCCCCGAGCCAGAAACTGGATGTCGTTCAGCAGGCCGGCAGCCGTGACGTCGGCGCCTGCGCCCGGGCCTGTGATGACGAGTGGCTCCGCGCCGTATCGGCGGCTGGTGAAGGAGATCAGGTTCCGCGTTCCGTGGAGGGCGCCGATCGGGCTCGCGGCGGGCACGGCCAGCAGTCGCGCGCTCACCGAGGCGCGGGTCGCGCTGACGACGTAGCGAAGCACGCGGCCGCGGGCAGCCGCGCGAGCCACGCGAGCGCGCCAGCCTGGATCGAGACGCTCGAGCTTGTCGAGGAAGACGCCCACAGGCACGCGCCGCAAGGCCGGCGGCACGAGGTCCTCCGGCTTCGGGAGCGCACCTCGGTATCCCAGGAGCCGGGCCAGGATCAGCCCTTTACGCGCGGCGTCGCGGCCCGAGAGGTCTTCGCGCGGGTCGGGTTCGGCGAAGCCGCGCTCGACGGCCTCGCGGACGGCGGCCGAGAAGGCGCGGCCTTCCGAAAGCGCCGAGAGCACGAAGCCGAGCGTCCCACTGACGCAGCCTTCGATGCGCCGCACCGCGTCGCCGCTCTCGACCAGCTTTCTATGCGTGTCGAGGATGGGAAGGCCGGCGCCGACCGTCGCCTCGAACAACACCTGGCGCTTCGCACGCGCCGCCGCGGCCAGCAGCCGCGTGTGGCTGTGCGCGGAGCCAGCCAGCGGCTTCTTGTTCGCGAGCACGAGGTCGAAACCTAGGCCCAGAGCCGCCAGTAGCAGATCCCCGGTCTCCTCGGCGGTGACGTCCACCAGAACGGGCCGCGACACTGCGTGGGCGCCGATCTCGGCAAGAGCTGCGCCCGCGTCGGCCCGGCGACCGCCCAGCGCCGCGAGCAGCTTACCGCGATCCTTGCCCTCGGCCAGCCCCAGCAGCCGGCGGCGGGAGAGGCCCTTCGGGTCGAAGACGTAGCCTGAGCGATCCACGAGCCCGACGACGCGCAGCCGGCCATGGCCATTCTGGGCAGCCAGCTGATCCGCGAGCGCCCGACCCACGCGACCGAAGCCGAGCAGGACGACGTCGCACCGGGGCTGCTCGGGCGAGCGACCGCCGCCGATCTTGGCGAGTTGGAAGGCCTCGTGGATGCGACGCGCCGCTTCGCCGGCCTGCGCCTGCTCCACGACGAAGGAGATGTTGCGCTCCGAGGAACCCTGGGCCACGGCGATCACGTTGACGGCTCCCTCAGCGAGTGCTGCGAACACCCGCGCGGCGATCCCGGGCGTCCCGGCCATGCCCTCGCCCACCACCGCGATGACCGCCAGGCCGTCGCGCGCCGCCACCGTGTCGATGAGCCCGGCGTGCAGCTCCTCGCGAAAAACCCGCCTGATCGCCAGCACCGCCCGGTGCGCCTCGCCGCTCGCCAGCGTGAAGCCGATCGAGCTTTCCGACGAGGACTGGAAGATCGTCGAAACCGAGAGAGCCTCCGCATGCACCGCGCCGAAAGCGCGGGCCGCGATTCCGGGCACGCCCAGCATGCCCTTGCCGGAGACCGTGACGAGAGCCTGGCCCGCGATCGTGGCCAGTGCCTTCACGGGGTAGCCCGCTAGTGTGCGGCGAGCCGAGACCTCGGTCCCGGCGCGTGCGGGCTCGAGGAACGAACGCACCTCGAGCACGACGCGGCTCTGGGCGAGCGGGATCAGAGCCCGCGGGTGCAGCACCCTGGCGCCGTAGTAGGCGACTTCGGCGGCCTCGCGATAGTGGAGCTGCGGGATCAGCCGGGCGTCGGGCACGGTGCGCGGATCCGCCGTGAGGATCCCGGGTACGTCCTTCCAGAGCACGACGCGGCGCGCGCCGAGACATCGGCCGAGCAGCGTCGCCGTCAGATCGGACCCGCCGCGACCGAGCGTGGTGAGCAAGCCGTCGGGTCCCTCGCCGATGAAGCCCGGTACGACCGGGGTCAGGCCACGCCTCAGCAGCGGGCCGAGCACACGGCGGGACCGTAAGCGCGTCGCGTCCAGATCCGGAGTCGCGTTCCCGTGGCGTGCGTCGGTCGTCACGAGCGCAGTCGCGTCGACCCACGCCGTTCGGCGCTGCGACTGTGCGATCGCGACCCCGACCAGCGCGCTGGCCAGCCGCTCGCCTCTCGAGACGAGGCGATCGGTGACGAGGTCGGGCGCGGAGCGCAGCGCCGTGAGGGCGCGCGTCAGGTTCTCGTATTCCCGCGCCGCCGCCTCGGCCAGGCCGAGCAGCCGGCGACGCTCGCGGCCCGACTCGACCAGCGTGAGGAGCAGCCTGCGATGGCGCTCGAGGAGCGCCGCGGCCGCGGCGGGTCCCGCTGCGCCGTCGCCGCGCGCCGAGCGCAACGCCCCGTCGAGAAGCAGATCGGTGACGCCGCCCAGCGCCGACACCACGACCACGAGCGGCCCGCGGTGGGCCGACACCAGGCTCGCGACCCGGCGGATCGCAGCGGCATCCGCCACCGACGCCCCCCCGAACTTCCAGACTTCGAGACCGCCCGTCTGCTTTGCCATCGGAAGACGAGAGCCTACGGACTGTATTGGCCGCGGTCAACAATCGACGAACGTTGTCATTGGCTCCCCGAGGCCGAGGTCCTCAACTACCGGGCCTGCTGTCCGAGCCTGAAACAGGTCGCCGCGTGGTCCACCGCCAGGCCAACCTGACGGGTGACGGCGAGTCGCTACCCGTGGGGATCGCCCAGATCACGGCCAACACGCTCTCGACGCTGGGTGCCGCGCCGCTACTGGGTCGCAGCTTCACTGCCGACGAGGATCCTCCGGGCGGATCCGACGTCGCGGTCCCCGGCTTCGAACCCACCGCGACCCAAGCTTCCCCGCCGCACGCCTCGCGCTCCCCCCAAGTCGCTCGCGCCGGAGTGAATCCGGCGCT
>JAQBHI010000006.1:0-11697 GCA_032127875.1 Acidobacteriota bacterium | reverse complement strand
GGCGGAGTTCAAGAAGGACCAGGGCATCGACCTGGCGAAGGACAAGATGGCGCTGCAGCGGCTGAAGGAGGCCGCGGAGAAGGCCAAGTGCGAGCTGTCCACGACGCTCGAAACCGAGATCAACCTGCCCTTCGTCACGGCGGATGCCTCGGGCCCGAAACACCTCGCGCTCAAGCTGACGCGGTCCCGCTTCGAGCAGATGGTGAGCGATCTGCTCGAACGCTCGATGGGCCCGGTGCGCCAGTGTCTGAAGGACGCCGGCATGGAGCCGAGTGGCATCGACGAGATCGTCCTGGTCGGCGGCTCGACCCGCATCCCGCGCGTCCAGCAGCTCGTGAAGGAGTATTTCGGCAAGGAGCCGCACAAGGGCGTCAACCCCGACGAGGTCGTCGCGGTGGGCGCTGGGATCCAGGCGGGCGTGCTCTCGGGCGACGTCAAGGATCTGCTGCTGCTCGACGTCACCCCGCTCTCGCTGGGCATCGAGACGCTGGGTGGCGTATTCACGCGCCTGATCGAGCGCAACACCACGATCCCGACGCGCAAGAGCGAGGTCTTCTCCACGGCCTCCGATTCACAGCCTTCGGTCGAGGTTCACGTGCTGCAGGGTGAGCGGCCCCTGGCGCGCGACAACCGCACCCTGGGCAAGTTCCAACTTGCCGGCATTCCGCCCGCGCCGCGTGGCGTGCCCCAGATCGAGGTCACCTTCGACATCGACGCGAACGGCATCGCCAACGTCTCGGCAAAGGACCGTGCCACGGGTCGCTCGCAGGCGATCCAGATCACGGCCTCCTCGGGCCTCGCCAAGAACGAGGTCGAGAAGATGGTGCGCGACGCGCAATCCCATGCCGAGGAGGACAAGAAGCGGCAGGAGGAGATCGAGGCCAAGAACCGTGCCGACAGCCTGATCTACTCCACCGAGAAGACCCTGGCGGATGGCCGCGAGAAACTGGACAAGGCCGACGTCGAGGCAGCCGAACAGGCCGTGGCCGCCACGAAGCAGGCGATCGAGGGCGGGGGCAAGGACCAGATCGAGGCGGCGGTCCAGGAGCTGACGCGCGTCTCCCATCGGATCGCGGAGGTGCTGTACCAGAAGGCCGCCGCTTCGGCGGCGCCGCCGGCCGAGGCCCCGCCGGCCGAGCCAAAGAAGAACGACGGCGACGTGATCGATGCCGAGGTCGTGGACAAGAAGTGAAGAAGCCGAGCCGCTAGTCCGCGGACCCGCGAGGCGAAAGCGAGCATGGAGCTCTACGAGATTCTCGGAGTGCGCAAGGCGGCCGGCGTAGCGGAGATCCGCCGCGCCTACCAAAAACTCGCTCGCCGGTTGCACCCCGCTCTCAATCCCGGCGATGCCGCCGCCGCGGCGGCCTTTCGCTCCGTGACCCAGGCCCTGGAGATCCTCACCGATCCGCAGCGCCGCGCGGCCTACGATCGCGGCGAACGGCCCGCTCCGCCGCCGCCGCCCGTGGCGGTCGTCGGCTTCGAGGGCTTCGACTTCTCGGTCGAGGTGAAGGGCAGCGGAGCGGGGTTCCAGGAGCTCTTCGATTCGGTGTTGCGCGCGCCAGAGGACCTCGCGGATCCGGCTGGGCGGCGCGGCGAGGATCTCGAGCAACGCACCCGCATCAGCTTCGAGGAATCGCTCTCGGGTACGCGCCGCCGCCTGCAGCTGGTGCGCTCGGAGCGTTGTCCGACCTGCAGCGGTGCGGGAGACGTGAGCCAGCAGCCGGTGCCGTGTGGCCGTTGCCTGGGCACCGGGCAGGTGCGGGCCAAGCGCGGTCACATGCTCTTCTCCCGCGCTTGTGCCGATTGCGCTGCGACCGGCGTTCTGTCTCGCCGAGCCTGTTCTCGCTGCGCGGGCGAGGGGCGCGTCATCCACAGCGAGTGGCTGGAAGTGCAGATCCCGGCCGGCGCGCCGGATGGCGCGCGCATCCGCTTGCCCGGGTGCGGGAACGCGGGCCGCCGCGGCGGGCCACCCGGCGATCTGCTGCTGATCGTCGACGTCGAGCCGCACGCGCTCTACAAGCGGGAAGGCGACGATCTCTTCTGCGAGGTGCCGGTGACGATGGCCGAGGCGGCGATGGGAGCCCACGTCGAGGTCCCGACACCCGACGGGCCGATGACGATCGAGATGCCCGCGGGCACGCAGACCGGGCAGCGCTTCAGGCTTCGAAAGCGCGGGGCCCCAAGCATGCAAGGGGCGCGCGGCGACCTGTTCGTCGAGGCAAAGGTGCTGATTCCGGCCGTCACCGACGCGCGTAGCCGCGAGTTGCTCGCCGAGGTCGCGCGCCTCCACGCAGACGACCCGCGCCAAAAGCTGGCGGCGTCCGGCGGAGGGAAACGCTGATGGCCCGCGGCAGAAAGGCCCGGAGTGAAGCCGTTCCCGGCTCTCGTCCGGCGCCGCAGGGCGGCAAGTACTACATGATCAGCGTGGTCGCGAAGAGCTATGACATCCACCCGCAGACGCTGCGCCTCTACGAGCGCGAAGGACTCCTGAAACCGTCGCGGACCGAGGGCAACACGCGCCTTTACTCGGAAGAAGACCTGCGCCAGCTCGAGGTGATCCTGAACCTGACGCGTGACCTGGGCGTGAACCTGGCGGGCGTCGAGATCGTGCTCAACATGCGGCGCAAGATGGAACAGATGCAGCTGGAGATGAGCGATTTCGTGGCCTGGGTGAAGGACGAGTTGGTCCGCGCCAACCGCGAGGGCTGGCAGGAGCGCTTCGAGCAGGCCCTCGTCAAGCTGCCGCCGACGCAGATCGTGTCCGCGGGCGCAGGCGAGGAACCCACCGGCTCCGACGGCGCGGGACTATAATCTCCGTTCCGGCGCCCGCCATGTCTTCCGGCAAGACCCACTCGCCTCGCGAACGCTCCGCCACAGGCGACAGCCTGAACGCATACATCCGCGAGATCGCCAAGTTCAAGCTGCTCTCGATCGAGGGCGAGAAGCAGCTGGGCCAGAGGATCCGTGGCGGCGACAGGCTCGCCCTCAACGAGCTGGTCGAGGCCAACCTTCGTTTCGTGGTCTCCTACACGAAACGCTATCGCGGCATGGGCCTCTCGTTCATCGATCTGATCCACGAGGGCAATCTGGGCCTGATCGAGGCGGCCAAGCGCTTCGACCCCGACCGCAACGTCAAGTTCATCTCCTACGCGGTATGGTGGATCCGCCAAGCGATCTTCCATGCGCTCGCCGAACACACCCGCGTGTTCCGCTTGCCGCCCAAGATGTCCGGCCAGGTGTCGCGGCTGGGGAGCGCGCGCGATCGCCTCGCCGCGGAGCTCGGGCGCGCGCCGACCAACGAGGAGTTGGCCAAAGAGACGGCGCTCTCGATCACGGCTGTCGAAGACCTGTTGCGCATCGCCGGCGAGGATCTTTCGCTCTCGAGCGCAGTCGGCCAGGATGGCAGCCTGGAACTCGGCGACACCCTGGAGCAGGAGATGATCCCCGCGGCTGAAGGGGAGCTGATCCGCTCCTCCTTCGAGGAGCAGATCCGCAAGATCGTCGAAGAACTGGACGAGAAGGAGCGCGAGGTGATCCGCATGCGCTTCGGCCTGGAGGGCGAGGAACCGCGCACCTTGCAGGAGATCGGCGAAGCGCTGGGACTGTCCCGCGAGCGGATCCGGCAGATCGAGAGCAAGGCGAAGGAGAAGTTGCGGCGCAATCAGCGGGCCCAGGGCCTGCGCGGATATTTGAACTAGACTAGGCCGATGGCGGCAGCCTGCGAGCATTGTGGCGGCGTCGGGTTCGAGATCGTTTCCCACGACGGGCAGGAGTTCGCCCAGGCCTGTTCGTGTCGGCGGGCATTGGGTGCGGCGGGTGACGCGCTCTTTGCCGCCTGCCGCATCCCCGCCCGCTACGAGCACTGCACCCTGGGGAACTTCGATGCCGTGACCGCACGGCACAAAGCTGCCCAGGAGAAGACTGTGCTTTTCTGCAGCGGATACCCCCACTTGCAAGCTGAAGGGCTCGGGTTGCTCTTCACCGGAGCCAACGGGGTCGGCAAGACGCACCTGGCAGTCGCCACGCTGAGGGAGCTGACCCTCACCAAGGGTGTTCGCGGTCAGTTCTGGGACTTCCAAGACCTGATGCGTGAGATAAAGCGGTCCTTCGATCCCGAGACCAAGACCACCGAGATGCAGGTCCTGGATCCCGTCGTCGAAACGGGCATCCTTCTCCTGGATGACCTCGGTGCATGGAAGATCACCGACTGGATGAACGACACGCTCTTCTACATCCTGAACAGCCGCTACCTTGCGCGTCGGGCCACGATCATCACAACGAACTTCCAGGACGTGAGCGCCCAGCAGGCCGCTGCTGCCGACCGTCTCGTGCGTACGGAGTACCTTGTGGACCGAATCGGCAACCGGCTCCGTTCGCGGCTGGCGGAGATGTGCCTGAAGGTACCCCTCGATGGAGACGACTTCCGCGAGCGTGGTCAGGCCTCGAACCGCAACGTTGTCCTCGGAACGTCGGGTCATGCACCGGATCCAGAGCCCACTGAGGCGCCGCGCCGGCCCCGTTTCGGGGGGTGAGCAAGGTTCCGGAGACGCTAGGCCTGTACGTTCACATCCCATTTTGCGAGGCGAAGTGCAGCTACTGCCACTTCGCGATCGACCCGCGGCGGCCAGGAGATGAGCGGCAGGAGCGCTACCTCCAGGCTCTGCTGCGCGAGATCTGGCAGTGGTCGAACGCGGACACGAAGCAACGCGCCGACACCATCTATTTCGGCGGCGGCACGCCGACGCTGCTGTCGCTCGGGCGCCTCGAACAGGTCGTCGAAGCACTGGGTCGCCGATTCGACCTGAGCCCGAGCGCTGAGGTCACGGTCGAAGCCAACCCGCGCGACCTCGATGCGCAGGGCTACTCGACACTCCGTGCGCTTGGCGCCAATCGGCTCAGCCTGGGCGTCCAGTCCTTCGACGACAGTGTGCTGCGCGAGATGGGACGCTTTCACACCGCTGACGACGCCCGAGCAGCGGTCGAGTTTGCGCGGTCCGCCGGCTTCGCGAGCCTCTCGATCGACCTCATCCTCGGTTGGACGGGAGAAACCGAGGAGCGCTGGCAGCGCAATCTGGATTCGGTTCGGACCCTGGCACCCGACCACCTCAGTCTCTATGTGCTCGAGGTCGAGGGCAAAACGCTGCTCAGCCATCGCGCGCGCACGGGGCATCTCGTGCTCCCCGAGGACGATCTCGTTGCCGATCTCTACCGCGCCACCGTCGCGGGTCTGGCTGCAATGGGTATCGAGCGCTACGAGATCTCCAACTTCGCTCGCCCCGGCCACGAATCCCGCCACAACGGCAAGTATTGGGACGACGTGCCGTTCCTCGGCTTCGGCATGTCGGCCCACAGCTACCGGCTCGGGCGCCGCTGGTGGAACGACGACAGCTTCGGAGGCTACTGTCGCGCCCTGGAAACGACAGGCGCGCCGATCGTGGGAGAGCGCAAGCTCTCCGCGCGCGAACACGTCGGCGAGGCGCTCTTCACCGGCCTACGCCGCCGCGAGGGCATCGACCTCGCGTCATTCGCCGCCTGCTACGACGTCGATCCGCTCGCTGAGTTCGAGACACCGCTCCGCGATCCCTTTGCGGCAGGCCTTCTGGAGATCGCGGGGGACCGCCTGCGCCTCACCGCCCGCGGCGTCCTGCTCTCAAACGAAGTCTTCCGCATTTTCGTCTGAGAGCCTCGCGCTCGGGTGCCGGACCCGCCGTCAGCTTCAGCCCAATTATTGGCGGGCCCTCTCGACGACGACCGGCAGTTGTTCCAGACCTCGGAAGAGCAATCCCCTGCGCCAGCGGAGCGTCTCGGCCGGCTTCGCCAGACGAAGATCGGGGAACCGCCGGAAGAGCGTCGTCAGGGCGATCTGCCCTTCCAGACGCGCCAGGGGCGCGCCGAGGCAGAAATGCGAGCCCACCCCGAACGCGAGGTGCCGGTTGGGCTCGCGGGCGATGTCCAGGGCCTCCGGATTCGGGAAC
Source organism: Acidobacteriota bacterium (assembly GCA_032127875.1). Taxonomy (GTDB): domain Bacteria; phylum Acidobacteriota; class Vicinamibacteria; order Fen-336; family Fen-336; genus CADEEV01. Next base: position 5,722 of record JAQBHI010000006.1, on the reverse strand, counting down.
TGGGTCTCGTCGTGGTTGGCCGACCCGAGCACGGCCAGCACGACGGCGCCGCGTGGAATCGTCACGGACCGCATCGTGACGTCCTCGCGCGTCATCCGGAAGCTGGCGAAGTCCACGGGGGCTTCGGCGCGCAACCGGGCGTAGATAAGGATAGGGATCGGCCTTGAATCGCGGACTGGCCAGATCAGGCGACTTGATTCGAGCCACTTGGGTCTCCGCCGGGTCACCCACACCGATTGGCGCCGTCTAATGCCCGCTGGAGCTTGTGGGCGCGCGAGCGGTCTTGCCAACACGCGCTCCTGAATCGCTGGGCGCTCTTTATGGGGTTGGCTTCGGTAGGGAGTGATGTTCGTGGACGACCCTCCACGTGTCGCGGTCCTTCGCAAACACCACCGTCGAGCGCGCCTTGTTCGATATCTTGACTTCGCCCGCCTCCAGCGTGTAGTTCATCACGAAGGTTGCGATCGCCGTCACGCCGAAGACGTCGACCTTCAAGTCCTCCACTGTGGCGCTGAAGGCCTTCGCGGCCGCCAGGCCTCTGCGCTCGCTCGCTTGAGATGTCGCGGCATCCTGTCGCGCGAGGCCGCCTTCGTCGAATTTGCTGAACTTCGGCCCGTACAGGTGCAACGAGTCGACGCGATCGAGGTCCTTCTTCTCCGCGGCATTCATGAGCCGTCGGAGAACCTCGGCCACGCGCGCTGCTCCGCGGGGAATGTGTCGCGGATGACGTCGCGGGAGGATGACCCAGCCCCAGCCAGCCCACCCCCAGGCCAGGCCAAAAGAGCCAGCACCGCGACTCCGAGAAGCTTCTTCATGTGCGCACGCTCAATCTGACTTCCTGACAACATAGCAGTTGTTCAGTAGAGGCACGAGGGCATGGCTCCTCGATTCGCCGCCTGTTCTCTACGTCAGCCCGCTCGAGACGAAGCCGAGGATCTTGCCGGCAAGCAGCGCAGTCGTGCCGGTGAAGCGGCAACCCGCCACGCAACCGCCGCCCTCCATGGGCAGGCTCCAGCGAACTTCCACGCCCAAGGCCACGTGAGTCGAGGAATCCTGGCTGTGCAGGACCACGCGCAACAGGTCGCCCGGCGCGACGATGTCGGGCATCTCGATCCGGCAGCCGCTGCCGCTCACGTCCACGAACTGTCCCATCAGCTTCTGGTGCCGCGAGCGGACGTCGATTTCGACCTTCATGATCAGCGGCCGCCGCACGCGCCGCCGCCGCTCGGTACGGTCGCTGATTCCCACCCAGCCCGAGAGCCGTTGCGCGAGCGGGATCAGCTCGTCGGCGGCGATGGGCTTCACGAGGTAGGCGGCGACGCCCTTGGTGATCGCGTCGGTGAAGCTCTCGACATCGCCCTCGTAGGCGAGTACCAGGACCGGCACGCCTTTCAGAGCCGGATGGGCGTGGAGCCGTCGCAGCGTCGCCATGCGTGCCTCGCGCGCACTCTGGTCGTCGAAGACCACGAGCCGCGGCATGAGCAGGTCTTTCGCCACCAGCACGTCGGCCTCGGTGGCAGTCGCCACCTCCATCCCGCCGCGCAGCAGCGTGCTTTCGACCCAGGCCCGGTCTCGGGTGTCCGGACCAACCACCAGGGTGTAGCTCAACGCCCCCCTAGTCTAAGGTGGATGCGCCCCGGGGACCCAGGCTCAGCAGGTAGGCTCGCACCGCCTCGATCTGCTGCTTCTGATCGCCGCCCAGGATCTCGGGGAACGCGTTCTCGGCGGGGTCCGTGGGGAAGTTGGACGGCATCCGCGTGCCCGGCAGGATGCGCCCGGGGTCGGCGAGGAACAGCGTCAGCCAGTCAGCGCGGAGCCGCTCGGGCACCTTGGCCAGGTCGGGCGCCATGTTGGCCAACTCCTGGTTCGGAAGCTTGCCGGCCACGACGTGGCACTTCACGCACTGCCAGCGGGCGAACAGGTCCTTGCCCACGGCCACCATCGCCGCGTCGCGCGCCACCTTCGGCTCGTAAGGGTATGGGGCCTGATCCTGCACCGCGAAGTACTGGGTGATGGCGTTGGTCTCCGCCTCGGTGAACTCGAACGTCGGCATGCGCACCTGCAGCCAGGGCCGGACGGGGGTCGCGGGGTTTAGCAAGAAGCCGTGGAGCCAGTCCGTATGCACCCGCGCGCCCTCTCCGATCTTCGACTTGTCGTTGTAGAGAATCGGCGGCGAGAGCGCCTGGGCCTGCGTCACTTCTCCGCCTGAGGCCTCGAGTTGATCGCTGATCACCGCGCGGATCGCGCCGCCTCTGGCGCCGATCTGGTGGCAACCCTGGCAGTTGAGATCGCGCACCAGCCGGCGGCCCTTCTCGACGACGCGCTCGTCGCCCGTGAGCTGCTTCTGGGCCGCGAGCGGGATCTGCTCCTTCGTCATCGAGAGCACCGCCGTCACGATTGCGTCGGCCTCGTCGGGGCTCACGTGGAACTTCGGCATGCGCAGCCAGTCTTCCGGTTTCTTCGAGGGCTTGTCGCGGTCGTAAATGCGCGGCTCGAGGAGCTTCTGCTTCACCCAGGCCGGCAGGGTGTGCGGAATCTCGTGCTCGAGGAAGCCGAAGTCGAGCCGCTCGACCAGCTTCGAGCCCTCTTCCGTCAGCTCGACGCCGATCGGCGAGGCCTTCTCGAAGCCCGAGATGGTGTGGCAGCCGAAGCAGCCGTAGCGCCCAATGGTTTTTTCGCCCAGGAACAGCGTGCGCTCGTGGTCGCTCATCGCGGCCAGCTTCTCGTCGGCCTGCTTGACCGTGAACTGCGCCAGCAGATACTCGCGGGCGATCTTGTCGCGCAGCTTGGTGTCGAGGCTCGGGCGCGGCCGAGCCAGGAACTCGTCGTTCTTCAGGCTCATCAGGTAGGCCGTGATGTCGCCCGCCTCGCCTTCGGTGAGCCGGAGGTTCGGCATCTTCGTCTCGTGCCAGTAGCCCTTCGGGTTGCGGATCCACGCGTAGAGCCAGCCGGCGCCAACCTTGGAACCGGTGCCGTCGAGGTTCGGGCCATGGCTGCGGAACGAGGCCATCGTGAAGGCTTCCAGGCCGCGCCGGTCGTCGCCCACGCGGTGGCAGGCAAGGCAGCCGACGCTCTCGAACAGCCTCTTGCCGCTGCCCAGATCGCCCCTGGGCGGGGCCGCATAGCCGGCGTCCTTCGCCGATTTTTCCACGATGTAGCTGGTGACGGCGTTGGCCTCGGCGTTGTTGCGCGCCTTCTGCTCGGCGGTCTCGTTGACGCGAACATCCCAGACCTGGGGCATGCGCGTGGCGCGAAACGCCTTCGGTTCCTTGATCCAGCGGTAGATGAAGTCTTCGCTGGTCTTGGTCGCGATCTTGGTGAGGTCGGGGCCGACCTTGCGCAGATTTTCCCAGCCCTTGATCTTGTGGCAGCCGAAGCAGCCGTAGCGCTCGACGAGCATCACGCCGTTGTTGAGCCGCTCCGCCTTCGGCACCTCCACGTTGCCCTGGTGGCACTTGAGGCACTGCGACTCCGTGTAGCCCTTGGCCAGCATCGGCTGGTCCCACAGGTGCCAGCGCTCGTACTCCTTCGTGTTCGAGTACTTGCCCCAGGCCTCTTCCGCTTCTTTGGTCGAGGGCGTGTGGACGGCATTCACGAAGCTCGTCGCGCGCCCACGGCCCTGGTGGCAGACCGTGCAGCCGACCTTTTCGATCGGGTGACCGCCGCGCAGGTAGGTGTCGATATCCGGGTGTGACGTGTACGGCTGCGGTGCCTTCTCGTAGCCCTTCTGGTCGATGCCGAGATGGCAGGTCGTGCAGCGGTCGACCTTCGGCGTCGGCGAGAAGATCACGTCGTCGTACAGGTTCGCCGGCATGATCTGGTTGACCTTGAGCGACGGGTTGGCGAGGTCGAGGACCGGCAGGTTGCGGACGATCGAGACGAAGCCCGGCTGGATCTTGCGCAGCTTGTCGCCGAGGCGCTGCAGCTCGCCCGAGGCTTCCTTCTGGACCTTCTCCGCGTCCAGGCGGGTCTTCTCGAGATCGGCGATCGCGGCGTTGGCCGCAGCCTCGCGCGCCTTCACGTCCTCGAGCTTCAGCCTGACGTCGGCCCACTTGGCCTCGAGCGCGTCGAGCTCGGCCTTTTCGCTGGCAGCGCTCGGCTTGCCCTTGTGGGCTGCCTCTTCGTAGTCGTAGCGCTTCACGTCGATGAAGGCCTTGGTGAAGCGATAGTCCTGGTCGATCGCGTACCACTGGGAGTGGATCTTGTCGGCCTCTGCCCGGGCGGCCTGGATCTCCTCCCGCTTCGCCGCGATCTCCGCATCACCCTTCGCGAGAGCCGCGTCGATCGCCTTCATGCGCTCCGCGCCGATCTTGCCCAGCGCTTCCTGCTGCTGCTGCTCGGTGAGCTTCACCTCGAGCTTGCCGAACTCGAGTTGGTGCTTCTTCCACTCGCGATCGTAGTCGGCCCAGATCATCCAGGAGAAGGCGATTAGCATGCCTATGGAAGTGAGCGCAAAGAGAAGGTTCAGCTTCTCCGTCCGGCGGGCCATTTCGGCGTCGCGGCCAGGCTCGGGCTTCAAGGGCACCTCGGCAACGGGCTGCGTGCGCAGCGGGACTCACTCCCGCGAAGCGCGCGGGGGTCGAAGGGGGTACGGCGTAGTACCCCCTTCATATGTTGAAGAAAATCTCCGGCAGCGCGACGATGTACTTCAGGTTGAACAGCCAGCGCAGCACCATCTTGATGGGCAGCGCGATCTGGAGCAGCAGCAGCATCACGAAAACGCCGTAGCGCCAGGGCCCGAGCTTCTGGAAATACTTCTTCAGCCAGGTCCGGGCGAGCAGCCCCGGCAGCACCACGATGTAGAAGAGCGTCGGCAGAATGCCGGGGATCTCGCGCACCAGCATGTTCTTGGGCAGCCCGAGACTCGTCCACTTGACCCAGACGTACTCTGACAGGTTCACGTTGTTGAGGGCGAGCAGCTTGTGCAGGTCCCAGTACTCGTAGGGACCGAAGAAGTTCCAGTTCGGCCCGCGCAGGAAGGTGCCCAGGATCAACAGCAGCACCCACTGGATCAGGAAGCCGAACATGAAGATCGTGATCTCGACCTTGCGCTCCTTGAAGGTGAAATAGCCGTTTCCCTTCGGGTTCAGGTCGATGTACGGGATCGCCATCAGGCCGACGATGATCAGGCTGGGAAAGACGACTCCGGCGAGCCAGGGATCGTAGTAGACGAGCATCTCCTGCAGGCCGAGGAAGTACCACGGCGCCTTGCTGGGGTTCGGCGTGCGCGCGGGGTTCGCGGCTTCCTCGATGGGCGCGTGGAACGCCATCCCCCACAGCACCAGCACGATCATCCCGATGATCATGCACAGCAGCTCGGTGTACACCAGATCCGGCCACACCCAGGTCTTCTCGTTCTCGCCGTTCGAGGCCTCGCTGGGCGCCTCGCCCCGCGCAATCCGCTCGTCGTTCAAGGTCGCCTGGTACATCGCGAGCCAGACGAAGAAGCCCACCAGGAACAACATCGCCACGATGGGCACGTTGTCCGGCTTCTTCACGATCACGGCGAAGTTGTGGTCGAGCATCGACACGGCCAGGAACGCGGCCCCGCCGATCGCCATGGCGAGCGCGGCCTTTGGCTTCCAGACGGCTTTCACGCGAAGCGCCACGAAGAACAGGATTGTGGCCAGCGAGATGAAGATGGCCGGGGAGGTCAACGCGTTGATGACGCCCTTCAGGGCGTTGACGAGGGGCATGGCCTTTAGACCGGCCCCGAGATCCC
>JAQBHI010000005.1:0-22412 GCA_032127875.1 Acidobacteriota bacterium | reverse complement strand
CAGTTTGTCGGCGATCGGATCGCCGCGACGGTCAGTGCTGGTCGGTTCGTCCATGAATCTCCACTCAGGATGCGTCGGACAAGGAATGAAGGCACGCCAGGAAACCCGGCGGCGGGAGACGGCTAAGCCGGTTGGGGCACTTAGCCTGACAGGAAGTTACCATCGTCGACCGACCCGGCGGGAGCACCCCCCGCCCGGCTCCCGACGGGGGCCCCGGGCGGCGGGGCTGGGGGGGAGCCCCACGGGCGGGGGGGGGTGCAAGGGTCCGTACCCCCCCGTATTGCCTACGGATACAAGATGATTTTCGCGGCTTCGCCGGCGCGCAGCAGCTCCATACCCTTGTCGATCTCGGCGAGCGCCAGCGTGTGCGTGATCAGTGGGCGCAAGTCCACCTTGCCCGAGCGCAAGAGGGCCTGGCCTTGATACCACGTCTGCCACATGCGGCGGCCGTTGATCCCGTGAACGGTCGCGCCCTTGAAGATGATGTCTTCGGCGAGGTCGAGCGAGACCGGCTGCGACGGGATGCCGAGCAGGGACGCACGCCCGCCGCTGCGCAGCATCTTGAAGGCCTGCCTCACGCCATCCGGATGCCCGCTCATCTCGAGGACGACATCGACGCCCTTGCCCTGCGTCTCGCCCTTCACCACCGCGACGGCGTCCTCCCGGGTCGTGTCGATGACCCGATCGGCGCCCATCCGGGTGGCCAGCGCCAGACGGTACGGCCGGATGTCCGTCGCGAAAACGCTCCGCGCGCCCGCAGCCTTTGCCACCGCGACCGCGCAGCAGCCGATCGGCCCCGAGCCGACGACGGCGACGCTGAGACCGACGATGTCGCCTGACAGCGTCGTGTGGACGGCGTTGCCGAACGGGTCCTGGATCGCTGCCACTTCGATCGAGATTCCCGGGTCCATCGGGTAGACGTTGGTCTCTGGGATGGCCACGTATTCGGCGAAACAGCCAGGACGGTCCACCCCCACGATCGACACGTTTTCACAGATATGGGCGTTGCCAGTGCGGCACTGGTAACACGTCCCGTCCGCGATATGGCCTTCGACGGACACGAACGCCCCGACCTCGGTCTGGGTCACAGCCGGCCCGACCTGTTCCACCTCGCCGCAGAACTCGTGGCCGAACACCAGGGGCGGCCGAATCCGGCCTTGGGCCCATTTGTCCCAGGAGACGATGTGCAAATCGGTGCCGCAGATGCTGGCGGCCTTGACCCGGACCAGGACGTCCCGCGGCCCAAGGCCGGGGATCGGCACGCGGGTCACCGTGCAGCCCGGTTCAGGCGCCCCCTTGAGCACGGCCAACATCGTTCCGGTCATCGGGAAGAAGGCCTCTCCGGGGTTCCCTGAAATGCTTCGAGCGTCGAGAGTTATAAGGCCGCGGCCGCGCCCGTGTCAAGGTCCTGGCACGCCGCACCCTCGACGGAACGGACGGGGAGTTCTATACTTAAGAGTTTTCTGTGATGAGTCTCCGCGGCCTCCAAATCGTGACCCTGGCAGCACTCCTCCCCGGAGCAGCCGTGGCACAGGTGCCTCGTTTCGCCACGAGCAGCAACCTGGTCGTGCTGTCCGCCTCGGCGGTCGACCGGCACGGTCGGCCGGTCAAGGATCTAGGCCCCAAGGACTTCCAGATCTTCGAGGAGGGCAGGCTCCAAAAGATCGCCCATTTCGCCGTGGGCCGGGAGGCCTCGGCACGGATTCTGCTTCTAGTGGATGCCAGCGGAAGCATGAACGGACAACTGAAGACGGCCAGCGCCAGGATGGCGGCGCTCCAGATTCTGTCGGCGCTCGACCCGACGGACGAGGCCGCCCTCGCCGGCTTCGACCATAAGTACTGGGGCGTCGTGCAGTTCACGACCGACCGCAAGCAGATCGCGAACGCCTTCGGGGAGCTCCAGCCATTCGGAGCGACCGCACTCCATGACGCCCTCGACCACGCGGCTCGCGACCTCGCAAGCCACGGCGAGGGCCGCCGCGCCGTCGTGGTGATCACCGACGGCGTCGACACCGCGAGTCAAAAGACGGCCGACGAGGTGATCGTGCACTCACGGGCGCTCGACGTGCCGATCTACGCCGTCTCCGTGATGTCGCCGCTCGACGATCCCGCCTCGCCGATGTTCATTGGCCGCGAGCGGCCAGCCGCCGCCACGGCCGGCAGCGTCGTGCTCGCCCGCTACGCGGCGCTGTCGGGCGGCGCGGCGTTCGCCGTGAGCGATTTCAAGGGCCTGCGAGAAGCTGCGACGCAGGTCGTCTCCGAGCTCAAGCACCAGTATCGTTTGGGGTACGATCCGCCCGCGGGTCCGCCCCGGTTCCGCCGCATCGAGGTGCGGGCCGTCCGCAAGGGTGTCGTCGTCAGGACCCGCAGCGGCTACGTCCCGCATTCCTGAGGTCCTGACGCACCCCGGGGCGAATGGTTCGCCAAGGCCGGGTGGATCGATGCCTAGGCATCGTAGAAGAGGGGGTCGTCCAGTGAGAGGTTTCATCGTGCCGTGCCTGCTGGCCAGCGTCGCCGTTACCGGCTGCGCCACCAAGAAGTACGTTTCCCGCGAGGTCGGTGAGGTCAACCAGAAAGTCGACAGCCTCTCCAGCCAGGTCGAGCAGACCCAGGAGCGCGTGAAGCGCACCGAGGTCCGCATTGACGAGGTGAACCAGGCGTCCCAGGCCGGGATCGCCGAAGCCAAGGGCTCGGCGCAGGAGGCGCTGACCAAGGCCGCCGATGCCGAGAAGGCCGCGAAGGGCAAGCTCATCTACAGCGTGACGCTGTCGAACGACAAGGTGACCTTCCCGGTGAATCGCGCCGAGGTCTCGGACGAGGCGAAGGCGCTCGTGGACGAGGCAATCGCGGAGCTCAAAGCCGAGAACAAGGGCGTCTACTTCGAGATCGAGGGTCACACCGACTCGAGCGGTCCCGAGGAATACAATCTGAAGCTCGGCGAGGACCGTGCCATGGCCGTGCGCAACTACCTGCACGAGCAGCACGGCATCGCGCTGAACCGCATGCAGGTGATCTCCTACGGCGAGGCCAAGCCGGTGGCCGACAACGAGACGAGGGCCAACCGGGCCCAGAACCGCCGGGTCGTGATCAAGGTTCTCGAGTAGGGCCGCTCTTCTGCGGGGGGCCTGGGGGAATACCTGGGCCCCCCCGGTCGTATCCTCGTGGGGCGCGTCACGGAGCTTCTGGCGAGCGAGGCCGATCCCGCCGAACGGGACCTCCTGCGCAAGGCCGCGGGGGGGAATCTGTTCGCCTTCGAGGAAATCGTGCGCCGTTACCAGAGGCGCGTCTATGGCGTCGCGCTCCGGATCGTGAGGAGACACGACGTGGCGGACGACGTGGCTCAGGACACCTTCATTCGCGCCTGGCGAGCACTCGGGAGCTTCGACCTTGCGCGTCCCTTCGGCCCGTGGATCTGTCGGATCGCGGCAAACCTCGCCGTGAACCACGTCCGCTCGCCGCGCTCCCGCGAAGAAAGCCTGCCTGAGGGACACGACGAACAGCCCACAGCGGCAGCCGATGCGCTCGATGACGTCCTCGATGCCGAAGCGCGCGCCGTGCTCGGCCGTGCCCTGCTGGCGCTGCCCGCCGAGCAGCGCGCCGTCTTCGTGCTGCGCGTGCACGAGGAGCTCTCGTACAAGGAGATCGCCGAGACCCTCGACCTTTCCATCGGCACTGTGATGAGCCGGCTGTCGCGGGCCCGCGAGAAGTTGCGCGAGGCGCTGCGGCCCTACCTCGGCGCGCCGGCCGTCCGCGCCGGAAGTGGCGAATCATGAGCGCTCACGTGCGCGAGTCGCTCTCGGCGTATCTGGACGACGAGCTCTTGCCCGCCGAGCGCGCGGCGATCGACGTCCACCTCCGTGATTGCCCCGAATGCGCGCGCCATCTGGAAGAGGTCGCCGCGCTCGACACCCTGGCCCGGGCGCTACCCGCCGAGGCTCCTACGGGCTACTTCGACGATTTCTCGGCGCGAGTCCGGGCCAGAATCGGGGTCCCGACGCCTGCGCAGAGGCCGCGGCGTCTGCCCGTCTGGTCTCTCGCCGCGGCGGCCGCACTGCTGCTGGCCGTGCTCACGCCGACACTGGTTCGCGAGCAATCCGCGCCGCCGCCTGCCCCCGCGGCCGACTCGTTCGCGGTAGCGCCGCCAGCGCAGCAACAACTGGAAGGCGGTCTCGCAGGCGAAGCGGCGCCTGCGGTGACGCTGGCCCTGGATGCGGTGGCGGACAAGAAGAGCGCTGCCTCGAAGACCCGCGAGTTCCGGAACGAGAACGGTGCCGAAGCGGATCGTGCGCCGGCGCAGGAGGCGCGCACCCGGCAAGCGCCCAAGGACGTGGGCGAGGAGCTGCAGGCGCTGGGTTACGTCGCATCACCTATGGAGAAATCCAAGGTCGAAGCACGCGACGACGCGCGGGCCGCCGGGTCACAGCCGGAGCCAGCCACGGTCGTGGCCGCGGCCCCGCCCGTCACTCCGGGGCCTGCCGCGACCCAGCCTTCGGCGATGCTGCGAGACGAAGCGAGTCCAGGCAAGGCTGCTGCCGCATCCGAGCTGCGAGGTGGGGCGCTCGCTTACGAGACCGAGACGGCTGAGACGAAGACAGCGGCGCGCCGCCAGAACCGGACGGCTGACACGCCTGTGTACGACCCGTTCCAGGCGCTTCTCGGCCGCCGCGTGGCGACGGCCGTCGAGGCGAGGGGCCTGCGCGAAGAGTGGCGGGCCCATGCCCTGACGGCTCCCGCCGGCGAGGCCGACGAGGCGCGGGTTCGAGCGATAGAGGCGGGGGCGCTGGCCGTGAAGCTATCGCGCGAGGCGACCGACCTGGCGCGGCTGCGAAACGACGTCGCCGACTACGTGACCCGCGCCGATGCCCTTCAGGTGAAGCGCGCCCGTGCCGCACTACGCGCCGCCGAGGCGCTGCGCCGCTAGCCCTTCCCCGAAGCCTCGCGCGCGGCGACCTTGCTGTTCTTGAAGCCGTACATGAAGTACAACGCGATCCCGATCAGCAGCCAGATTCCGAAGCGCTCCCACGCCGCGCGGGGGAGCCCCGTCATGATGTAGAGGCACGACAGCGCGCCGAGCGGGGCGACCAGCCACACCGCCGCGACGCGGAACGGACGTGGCCGGTTCGGTTCTTTGATGCGCAGCGCCAGGACGCCGAGACACACGACCAGGAACGCGAACAGCGTGCCGATGTTCGTGAGGTCGTAGGTCTCGTCGCGGCCGAGGATGGAGGAGGCCAGCGCCACCACGATGCCGGTCATGATCGTGGTCACGTGGGGCGTGCGGTACTTGGGATGGACCTTGCGAAACCAGGGGGGCAGCAGCCCGTCGCGGCTCATCGAGAAGAAGATGCGCGGCTGTCCCAGCTGGAAGACCAGCAGCACCGCGGTCATGGAGATCGTCGCGCCCAGCGAGATGATGGCCTGGCCCCAGCTGATGCCGGCGACCTCGAAGGCCCTGGCCAGCGGGTCGGAGCCGCGGAGTTGCTGGTAGGGAACCAGGCCGGTCGCCACCGCGCCCACGATAACGTAGATGACCGTGCAGATCGCCAGCGATCCCAGGATCCCGACCGGCATCGCCTTCTGGGGTTCCTTGGTTTCTTCGGCCGCGGTCGAGACCGCGTCGAAGCCGATGTAAGCGAAGAACACGATCGCCGCGCCCTGGTGGACGCCCTTCCAGCCATTGGGCGCGAACGGCACCCAGTTCTGCGGGTCGATGTAGAAGACCCCGACACCGATGAACAGCGCCAGCACCGCGAGTTTCAGGACCACCATCGCGTTGTTGACCCTGGCGCTCTCTTTCACGCCGATCACCAGCAGCCAGGTGATCATTGCGACGATCGTCATCCCGGGGAGGTTGAGTGCGATGTGGTGGCCGAACAGCGTCGGCAGCTCCCCCATGCGGCCCGGGTAGGCGGCCGCGACCTCGCGGTAGCTCGTCGCCAGCCAGAAGGGAAAGTTGATGTGGAACACGCGCAGGAACGAGCAGAAGTAGTCGGACCAGGCGATCGCCACGGCGGCGTTGCCCACGGCGTACTCGAGCACCAGGTCCCAGCCGATGATCCAGGCCACCAACTCGCCCAGCGTCGCGTAGGAATACGTGTAGGCGCTGCCCGCGATGGGGATCATCGAGGTCAACTCGGCGTAGCACAGGCCCGCCAGCGCGCAGACGCCCCCGAGCAGCACGAAGGAGAGAACCAGGGCGGGGCCAGCGCCGTAGCGCGTGACGGTTCCGTCGGCCGCGACCTCGCCCACCGCCGCCGTGCCGATCGCCGAGAAAATGCCGGCGCCGATGATGGCGCCGATGCCGAGCATGGTGAGGTCGAAGGCGCTGAGCGTGCGTTTCAGGCCGACGCCTTCGGCTGCGTCGAGTGTCGCCTGGATGTCGGCGACACTCTTGGTTCGGAACACCGATGCCATCCGTCCTCCTGTCGCTTCGCTCGGGGCGGGGCATCATAGCGTAGAATCCGCGCTCCGAGAACGGAGGCGGGCGTGCTCGTAGTGATGAGAAAAGACGCGACGGCGGAGCAGATCCAGGGCGTCATGGCGGCCATCGAGGCGCGCGGTTACAAGGGCCACGCCATCCCCGGCGCGCAACGCACGGCGATCGGGGTCACGGGCAACAAGGGGGCCGTCGAGGCGCCTGCCTTCGAGAGCCTGCCCGGAGTCCTCGAGGTCATCCCGGTCAGCCACGCCTACAAGCTCGTCTCACGCGAAGTGAAGACCGAAGACTCCGTGGTCACGATCGGCGGATCGGTCGAGGTGGGCGGCAGCAGGCTCGTGATCGTCGCGGGGCCCTGCGCGGTCGAGTCTCTCGAACAGATGCTCACGGTGGCGCGCGTGGTGAAGAAGGCCGGTGCGCAGTTGCTCCGCGGCGGCGCGTTCAAGCCGCGTACCAGCCCGTATTCCTTCCAGGGCCTGGGTGAAGAGGGCCTGAAGATCCTGGCGGCCGCGCGCGAGGAGACCGGCCTCCCCGTGGTGACCGAGGCGGTCGACATCGAAGGCCTCGAGCTCGTCGAGCGCTATGCCGACGCGATCCAGATCGGCGCCCGCAACATGCAGAACTTCTCGCTGCTGCGGCGCGCCGGCCTGGCGAAGAAGCCGGTGGTCCTGAAGCGCGGCATGTCGGCAACGCTCGAAGAGTTCTTGATGTCGGCCGAGTACGTGCTCGCGGGAGGAAACTACGACGTGATCCTGTGTGAGCGCGGCGTGCGCACCTTCTCCGATTTCTCGCGCAACACCCTCGATCTGGCGGTCGTGCCGGCCGTCAAGCAGATCAGCCACCTGCCGATCCTGGTCGACCCGTCGCACGGCACGGGCCGGCGGGACAAGGTGGCGCCGCTGTCGCGGGCCGCCATCGCCGTCGGCGCCGACGGACTGATGGTCGAGGTTCACCAGGACCCCGACCGCGCGCTCTCGGACGGCCCGCAGTCCATCACACCCGCGATGTTCGAGGCTCTGGTCGAGGAGCTGCGCCAGATCGCCCCCGTCATCGGCCGCGAACTCTAGCGGCAAGGCAGCGAGGCAGCGGAGCGCCCTGGCGCGGAGCGGCTGGGGGGAGCCCGAAGGGCGCGGAGGGGTGCATGGTTTCCGTACCCCCCCGAATTGGCTACGGCTCTTTGAGCTCGATCACGCCCCGGTCGATCAGGCGCGAGAACAGTAGCAGTGCATCCTCCTCGGCGATCGGGCACAGCTTCAGGATCGAGCGCACGTCCCACTGTCCGTTGACGCGCGAGAGCAAGAAGCCCTCCAGTGGGTCGAAGTTCTCCTTCGTGAGCGAGATCATGTCGCGCGTCAGGAAGGGGATCTTCTCGAGCGGCACCCGCTTCACCGCGTGTTCACGACTCCGTGCCTCGGAAACCGCGAGCAGGCCCTTTTTTGCGTTCTGGTTCAGGCGGTCGAGGACCAGCACGTCTTCGTAGGCTTTGAGCGCCTCTTCGTAGCGGCGCTCTTGCAGGCGCTGGTAGCCGCGCGCCAGCAGCTGCTTGATCGCGCCCAGCGGATCCTCGGCGTCCGGCTCGGCTGGGGCGCTGTCGACCGCGACCAGCTCACGGGAATAGAGGTCGAACAACAACGCGGCCGTGTCGAAGTCCGTGCGATGCATCTCGAGGGCGATCTCGGCGAGCGACTTGCCGGCGGCGACCAGGCCCAACGCCTGGCGCTCCTGCGGGCTTTCCACGATCGGCGCGCCCCTGACCTTGAAGGTGGTCCGCAGCGAGGGGAATGTCTTGCGAATCCGCGTCCACTCGTCGACGCGGCGAATCCCCTCGAGGATCACGTGCTGCACCGACATCTCGAGGTGGAAGAGGATGTTGTCCGGGACCTCGTCGTCCTTGAACTCGAAGCGACCCTCCGGCCACAGGAACAGATCGAAGACCGTCTCTTCGGCCTTTTCGACAAGCGCGCGCCGCAGGTCCTCCTCGCCGAGTATGCCTTCGCCGACCAGGATCGAGCCGATCAGTCGGCCCTGGCTCTCCTGGCCGAGCAGCGCCTTGAACAGCTGCTCCTCGCTGATATCGCGATGGCTGACCAGAAACTGTCCCAGCGACTCGCGGGGATCGTTCGACCACGACGAAAAGATGGCGCCCTCGCGGAACACGATGCGCTTCTTGACCGAGCGCCGTTCGAGGTCCAGGCTCCCGGTCTTACGCCCCTGGGCAACCCACTGCAGGATGTCGGGCAGCGACATCGTGAGGAGATTGCCGGAAAGTCCCATGGGGAAGCGTTAGCTTCTTTCCCACGACACGTCCCAGTAGAGGAAATCGCGCCAACTCTCAGGGGCCCGCTGCAGGCCCAGGCTGAGGGTGAGGTAGGGATGCGCGTCGGGTCGCTTGGGCTTGCGGACCAGATGCATGCTCGCCTGTTCCGGCGTGCGGTCTCCCTTTCTCCGGTTGCACGGGATGCAGCAGGTCACGATGTTGTCCCAGCCCTTGTGGCCGCCGCGGGCGACCGGGGTGACGTGGTCGAAGGTGAGCTGCCCCGGCGGCAGGCGATGGGCACAGTACTGGCAGCGGTGACCGTCCCGGGCATAAACGTTCGCGCGTGAGAAGGGCACGTCGGAGAAGCTTCGTTTCATACGGACGTGACGGAGCAGGCGCAGCACCGAGGGGAGCTTCACCCGTACCGTGACGCCGCGGATCTCCCGGTTGTGGACCGCGAGCACCTCCACCTTGCCCTGGAAGAGCAGGGTGATCGCCTTCTGCCAGGGAACGATCCTCAGCGGCTCGTACGACGCATTGAGGACGAGCGTCTGTTCCATGGCTCGAGTCCAGCCAAAAATTGTGCGCCGGGGTTCAGCCGGTGTCAAGGAGCAAGCGCTTTTGGCGTGCCTGCCTTTCAGCATTGACCGGCGCCGAAAGCGGCCCGTACAATCACCAGACAATGAGCCGTTCGCGCCTGGCGGTTTCGTTTGGAGAGAAGCTGGCTCTCGACCTGCTCGTCGCCGAGCAGGCCCCGCCCCAGACGCAGGCGCTCGTCGTGGCGCAGGACGTCAACCTGATCCTAGGCGACGTGGAGCCGGTGGTCGAAGATCAGGGGCCCGCCGAGGAGGTGGTGGCCGAGGCCTCGGGCTTCCGCCCGCGCCGGCTCGGCAGCCTCGTGATCCTGCGTCCGCGCGATGCTCACCCGCTGGTGTTTCAGGCCATTGTCTACGACTTTGGCAAGACCCCACCCACGCGCGAGGAACCGGTGTTCGAGGCGCTGCTCGCCGCGTTCGAGGAGGCCCGCACGCGCGGGCTCACGCGAGTCGCCGTGCGGCCGATCGGCACCGCGCACTCCGGCCTCTCGACCGTCCAGTTCCTGCGCCTCTTGACCCAGATCTGCTACACGGCTGCGGAACTCGGCACCAGCGTCAAGCGTGTCTCGCTGCTGATCCCATCGCCCGAAGAGCTGGAGCGTTACCAGGGCCTGCTGAAGAGCCTGGTCTACAGCAAGCCGTCCGGGGCATAGTCGCTAACGATTTCCCGCCGCGTGGAGGTAGGCCGCGGCCGCCCGCGAGGCGTAGGCGTCCATCAGGCGATCGTCGGGGGTCTCGCCGTTCGGATCGAACAGCGCGAGCGTCCCAACGCGCGCCGCCGCGGTCGCGAGCGGCACCAGGTAGATCTCGGTCGCGGGCAGCGTGACGCCCAGACTCGTACCCGCCTCCGAAGCAGCTCCCGGCTGAAGTCGTGTCGCCGCATCCACGTCCAGGAGCTTCGGTGCCGGCTTGCCTCGTGCGGCCGCGAGTTCTTCGCCCGCGGTGGAGGCGATTCGCGCTTCGCCGCCAAGGCTGATCACCAGGAGTCCGGCGCGGTATTTGCCGATCTGGATCGCGCCGTCGAGGATCGCCTGCGCCACGTTCCCGAGCCCCTCCTTGGCGAAAACGACCTGGTCCACCGCCACGACGCGCTCCATGAGCGCCGCGTAGCGATGCACCTGATCCAGCAGGCGCGCCTTCTGGATCGCCGCCGAGGCGGAGAAGGCCACGGCGCGGGCGCGATGCAGGTCTTCGTCTTCGAAGGGCTCGTCCTGGGTGCGGCGGAGCGTCAGGCGGCCGATCGTGATGCCCTCGACGAGCAGCGGGATCTCGGCCGCCGTTTGGGCCGGCGCCTCGACCGGGCCGCGCGCGCCCAGCACGCGGGTCTTGCCGCCGGCCTCGAAGAGCGACAGCGTGCAGGCATCGAAGGTCACGATCCGATCGAGCTGCTTCAGCACTTCGTCGATCGTTTCTTCAAGACGGGCCTGCCGGTTGATGGCCTCGAGCACCGCGCGCAGCGTCTCGGCTTCGACGCGCCGCTCGCGCTCCGTCTCGACGGTGAAGCTCGGGTCGAGCCCGCGCCTTTCGCGAGCGATCTCCTCGCGGACGGCGTCCATCACCTCGTCGCGGACGGCTTCAGGAACCGCGGAGAGCCTTTGCTCGACCGCTCGCAGTAGCCTGTCAGTGTTCATGGTCGAGACCTCGTGGCGGAGGGCGAGGGATTCGAACCCCCAAAGGCTTGCGCCCGGGAGCTTTCAAGGCTCCTGCCTTACCGTTAGGCTAGCCCTCCAAGCATGGCGATTATAGCCACGGGGAGACCTCGCGGCTCGTGATAAACTTTCCGCTTCGCAACCCGCCCGCGGAGAGGTGCCGGAGTGGCCGAACGGGCCAGGTTGCTAACCTGTTGTAGGGGGTTAACCTCTACCGGGGGTTCGAATCCCCCCCTCTCCGCCAGATCCCCGCAGGCATGCTCGCCGCGAATGCCGAGCGGGGCGCCTATCCGGCGCGTTCGGCGGCGTCGCTCGCCGGGTCGACGCCATCCGAAGCCGTAAGAGCAGGCGTGGCCGCCCGAAGGCTGGCAGGCAGGTGGCGATGGCGCCGACCAGCACGCAGCGTGTGAGCAGCCCGTGCCGATAGGCCATCCCCCTCGGATTGTCTATGAAAAGGCGCAGCACAATGCCGCGCGAGCCAGGCTGTCGTCCCCGCCTTTCCCCAGGCTGCCCTCGTGGATGTCGGTGGCATAGAAGCAGGCCCCGGCCAGCATCTCGGGGTTCATGGCCGCCCGGAACGCCAGGTGCCCGCCGATGCAGATCCCAACCGAGCCGAGCTTTCCCGTGCAGTGAGGGGACGAGAGAAGGTGCGCGATCACGGCACGCGCGTCCGCGTCGACCGGCTTCCCCACTTTGTCCTGGTTACCGCGGTCGGCGCCGGCGTGGTCATAGGCCAGAACGCTCCCAAGCGGCTCCAGTTCATGGAAGATCTCGGGCACGGCGACCACGAAGCCGTGGCCGGCCAGAAGTGCTGCCACACGCTTGATCGGCTCAGTCTGTTGGAAGATCTCGGAGAACAGCAGCAGCCCGGGGTAGCGCCCGGCCTTCACCGGCCGATACACATACGTGCGCATCGGCCCGCTGGGCGTGGCCAGGTCGACGGTTTCTTCCTGCAGGATCATCGTGACACTTTCGATAATGGCAGCCGAAGGCCCGTACGTACAATCGGGGCACGGCACGACGCAAATCTCAAGGCAGACCGACCGCGCGCCTGGTCGCGGCCAGCATCTCTTCCGCGGTGAGGGCCGCGTCCACCACCGGAACGCCTACCGGCTCTTCGAGGGCCTCGAACTGGGTACGCAGCAGCGAGGGACCCGCATAGTGGCCTTGACGGCTGGCCAGACGGCGCGCGATCAGCTCGAAGCTGCCTTTCAGATACACGAAATGCACGTCCGGGCCCGCCTGGAGTCGATCGCGATAGGCCTGCTTGAGGGCCGAGCAGGCCAACACTCCCGAGCCGCCGGCCTCACGCAGATCGTCGAGCTGCGCGCGCAGGGCGGCGAGCCAGGGTTCGCGGTCGGCGTCGGTCAGGCGGAGGCCGAGGCGCATCTTTGCCTTGTTCTCGGGAGTGTGAAAGTCGTCGGCGTCGAAGAAGGGCCAGCCCTCTTTCTTGGCCAGGGCCTGGCCCACGGTAGACTTGCCCGACCCCGCCACCCCCATCAGCACCACGATCATCGCGCCCCCGAGTCTATCCCTGGCTTCTGGAGTTCGCCGCCCAGAGCAAGAGGAGCTGTCGCCCGACCGGCGGTCATGGACGAGCGCTGAACTTGCGCTGCCGCTGAAGTAGCATGGCAGACGATTCGGGCGAGGACTCGAAGGGAGGAAGCATGGCGAAGCGCATCGGGATCCGGTTTGGCGAGGCGATGGGTGTCGGAAGCCAGGACTGGCTCTGGACCGAGCCGGAGATCGCGATCGGCGAGCTGAACGGGCCGCTGGGGCAGTCGATGGCGAGCCTCATGGGTCAGAGCGCCGGCTTCTCGCGCTTCTTCTGTCTCGTCGATGGCGGCAAGCAGGTGAAGCCGGTCACGCTGATGGTGCCCAAGGTCCAGCTCAAGAAGACGATCGACGTGCAGATCTTCGGCGGCCCGGTTCAGGCCGGCATCGCCGATGGCGTGCTCGACGCCGTCGAATCCGGCTTGATCCCGAAGAACAAGGCCGAGGAGATCGGGATCATCTGCCTGGTCTGGATCGATCCGCGGCTCTCGACGATGAAGGACGCCGACTTTGGCGAGATCTACCGCAACAACCGCTCGGCGATGAAGGAGGCGATCGAGAAGGCGCTCAAAGGCAAGCCCTCGATCAAGGACCTGCTCAAGGAAGACCGCCGCAAGCCGCGCCACATGTACTTCAATCGCGAGAAGGACAAGTGGGAGTTTTAGCGAGGGCGTAGAAAGACCGGGGGGGTGCGCACCCATGCACCCCCCGAGCCCTTCGGGCTCCCCCCTGAGTCGCTCGGGCCGAAGTCAATTCGGCCCTGCTGCCCGAGCAAGTCAAGGCGCTACGCCGCTTCTTACCGTCGCCAGCATCTGGCGCCGCTGTTGTTGAAGGCGGTGACGAGGATCGTGCCGCGGCCGGCGAGGCGATCGGCCGCGGCCTGCGCCGTGGCCTGATCCGGGAACAGGCCGAAGACCGCGGGGCCCCAGGACGATTGGCCAGCGCCCGCAGCGCCCAGCGCGAGCAGGTCGGCGACGAGCTGCGCCAGCTGCGGGTGCCCGAAACGTTCGCCTTGAATGGGCGCGAACATCTCGCCCACCAGGCGCTGCAGCTCGGTGATTCCGCGACCGAATGCCGCCAGGTCCTCTTCTACGAGCGCCGGAAGCACGCCCATCAGGATCAGGTGGGCGATCTTCTCGACGCGATCAGCCGGAGGCGGTGGCAGATCGCGGAAGGCCTGATCTTCCGCGGCGCCTGAGAGTCCCCGCGCCACGTCGGGGATCGCGAGGACGCAGCGCCAGGCTTCCGGTATCGCTCGCCGCAGCAGCAGCGGAGCGGGAGCGTCCTCTGCCACGCGCCGGCCGCCTTCGAGAAGGAAGCCGCCCTGCTCGAAGGCCCAGCTGCCGATCGCCGATCGGCGCGCGCGTCCCACCGCCCCCGCCAGGCTCAGAACGTCTGTCGGACGGCCATGCAGCGTTGCCAGCGCCCGGCCGGTCGCGAGCGCCAACTGCGTCCCCGAACCCAGGCCCGCATGCGCCGGGATCGCCCGTTCCAGCCGCAACTCGGCGCCCTGCGTGATTGCGTGGTGCGCGAGATAGCGACGCGCAAACAGCAGCAGCCTTTCGCTCTCGTCGCCGGTGGCCGTGAGTCTTGGCGCAAGCCCGGCTTCGAGCCGCAGCGCGGGTGACTCGAGCGCCGCGCCCAGGCCGCCGTAGAGACGGCCCAGGTCCCCGCGCAGGTCGATGAGACCCAGGTGCAGGCGCGCGAAGGCCTCGACGACGACGACCTCGGGCATCAGGTCTTGCCGCCGAGGGCCGCGGCTTCAGCGCGCACAAAGGCGCTGAGCAGCGACATGGCCTCGCGTTCGACCGGCCCTGCCGTCTTGTCCACGATGACCTGAAGCCGCTGATAATCCGCGAGGATCTCTTCGATCGGAAGCATCCGCGTGCGCGTCGCCAGGATGGTGGCCTCGATCACGGCGCCACGGGCGCGGCTAAAGCCAAGGAACTCGCGGCTGACGCCGCGATGCACGACGTCGCACACGAAGCGCGCGCGCGGCTCGCTGGTCTCGGCCTCGCGCACGCGCAGCTCACGCCACGAGCAGGCGGCCTCCAGCACGATGCCGCGCACCACCACGGCCGGTCTCGCAGGGAAGCTCGGTGAGCCGAGCGCGCTCTGCACGTAAAGCAGCACGTCGTCCACCAGGTTGACCACGGCCTCGCCTGTTGCGACCACGTTGCGGAACGTGGTCGTCTCGCGATATGGCTTGAGAACGATCTCGTTCTCGCCCCATGTGACCCCCATCGGTGCGAAGTTGAGACGCCCCTCGCGATCGATCGTCGTCACGAGGCTTTCGAGGATCACGCCGCCGCCTGCTCGGACCGTTTCAGGAAGTTTCGCAGGAGCGCATGGCCGTGCTCTGTCAGCACCGATTCCGGGTGAAACTGCACGCCCCACGCGGGCCAGCTCCGATGCCGGAGCGCCATGATCTCGTCCTCGGGTGTGGTCGCGATCACTTCGAGGCAGTCGGGCAGCCCCGCCCGCTCGACGATCAGGGAGTGATAGCGGGTGGCCTGGAAGGGGCTCGGCAGGCCCTCGAAAAGCCCCGTGCCGTCGTGCACCACCGGCGAGGTCTTGCCGTGACGGGGCCGAGGCGCGCGCACGACGCTCCCGCCGAGTGCCGCGGCCAGGCATTGATGGCCGAGGCACACGCCCAGGATCGGCACGCGTGGCCCGAGCTCCGCGATCACGCGATTCGAGATCCCCGCCTCGCGCGGCGTGCAGGGCCCCGGCGACACGATCAGATGGCTCGGAGCGAGCGCTTCGATCTCATCGATGCTGATCGCATCATTGCGACGGACCAGGGTCTCTTCGCCCAGCTCCCGCACGTAACGCGCCAGGTTGTGGACGAACGAGTCGTAGTTGTCGATCAGCAGGATCATGGAAGTTGCAGCGCCGCGGCCATGCCGCGCGCCTTGTCGAGTGTCTCGTCGTATTCTCGCTCCGGGACCGAGTCGGCCACGATGCCGCCGCCGACCTGGAAATACGCCCGCCCGCCTCTCAGGATGAAGGTACGGATCGCGATGCTGGTGTCCATGGCTCCGCCGAAGGAAAAATACCCGAGAGACCCGGTGTAGACGCTCCGCCGCGTGGGCTCCAGTTCCGCGATGATCTCCATCGCTCGCACCTTGGGGGCGCCGGTGATGGAGCCGCCGGGCCAGGTGGCTCGCAGCAGGTCGACGGGGCCGAGCTTGGGCCGCATTCGTCCGGTGACCGTCGAGACCAGGTGATGAACCGTCGCGTAGCGCTCGACCTGGCACAGCTCGGGCACTTCGACGCTGCCGTCCTCACAGACCTTCGAGAGGTCGTTGCGGAGCAGGTCGACGATCATCACGTTCTCAGCCCGATCTTTTTCGCTCTCCGTCAGCGCTTCGCCGAGGGCCGAGTCGTGTCGCGGCGAGAGGCCGCGCGGCGAGGTGCCCTTGATGGGGCGGGTCTCGACGCGGTCGCCCTCGAGGAGCAGGAAGCGCTCGGGAGAGGCGCTGGCGATCGCCGCTTCGCCCAGATCGAAGTAGGCGGCGAAGGGCGCCGCATTCTTCTGGCGGAGGCGCCGGTAGAGCTCGAAGGGCGGCTCCACGACGCTCGCCTCCAGCCGCTGCGAGAGGTTGGCCTGGAAGATGTCGCCCGCGAGGACGTACTCCCGGGTGCGCGCCACTGCCTTCAGGAACTGCTCGCGCGAGAAAGTGGAAACCACGCCGGACAGCTCGCGCACGGGGTGCGTCGAGGGTCCAGGCCGCCGAGGTGGCTTCGCGCGAGTCACCGTCGGCGCAGGGGCAGGGGAGGCGAGGCGCCCCCGCACCATCGCCGCGCGGGACTCGGCACGAGCGGCGCGCACTGAGCCTTCCTCCGGCAGGCCCGTCGAAAACAGCCACGTCCTTCCGGCTTCGTGATCCCAGGCGAGCGTCCAGTCGTAGAGGCCGAGGCAGAGGTCCGGCAGATTGAGATCGTCGAAACGCGGTGACGGCAGCCTCTCGAGGTGATGGCAAAGGTCGTAGGCAAGAAAGCCGGCGGCGCCGCCCTGGAACGGCGGCAGCTCGCGGCGCGCTTCCAGCGCGTGACGGGCCAGCAGCGAGGCGAGTTCGGCGAAGGGATCGTTCCCGCCGCCCTTGCGCTTCAGAACCTGCCAGGGGTCCGCCGTCAGAAACGAGTAGCGGCCAAATCGCGGCGAAGGACGCGCGCTCTCGAGCAGCAGCGGATACGGCAGATCGAGGAAGCATGCGCAGGCCTCGGCGGGCGCCGGGGCGTCCGGCAGCTCGAACACAGCCGCTGTCGACATCCCGTGGCTAATGCGTGCCCGCCTTGCGCCGTCCCGCCGCCTTGCGACGGTCGGCGCGCTCGCGCGAGGCGCGCAGCCGGCTTTCACGCCAGGCGTGCGGGGCGGCGTCGCTCTCGGCTGGCGTGAGGTAGCCCCAGTCGAGGGCGCCTTCCTGCCGGTAGCTCTTGCCCAGTTGCAGCGCAAGGCTGGCCTTGCACAGCTCCTTGCCGAGATAGAAGGCGTGGCTCGCCTCGACCACGTCGAGGGCGGCGAACAGCTCGGAGATGTCCGTACCGCTCACGAAGCGCTCGGCGTTGAAGACGTGGATGCGTCCGCCATCGTTGAAGATGCGGAAATCGAGATCGGTGATCTGCTTCTGCATCTCGCGCAACTCCACCTCACTGTACACGGACACCGCGGCGTCCCGTGCGGTGAGCAGTCGGCTGTCGACGTGCTTGGGGAGCGCCTTCTTCGTCACGGCGTAGTGCATCAAGCGCCGCGCGATGTCGGCCTCGCGCACGGCGCCGCGGGCCCAGGGGATCTCGGCTGTCGTGAGTACGTGGCGAATGCCAAGCTCCTGGCAGTAGCCGAGCAGCAGCGCCGTGACGCCGGTCGAGTCGGCCTCGGTCAACTCGGTCAGGTTCGCGATCCCCATCAGCATCTCCGCCTCTGGGAAGCGCCGCCGGACCTCGTAGTAGCGGTGCAACGACTCCGCCGCGCCGAAGCCGATCGGATCGAGGACCGGGTCGACCAGGTAGCGCACGCCCCAGCGCGCGAGTCTCTCGACGCTGCGGTACAGGCTCTCGAGCCCCTTGCCGAAGTCCGGGATCACGACGAACGTGGCGCCCAGGTCGCGTGCCAGCTCGAGATTCGAAGCGTTGACGCTCAGCACCAGCTCGGCGCCCGCCGCGACAGCGGCACGGACCTCGGGCGTGTCGAAGCTGTCGACGCTGACGCGGTGGCCTTCCGCGCGCAGCGCCGAAACGACTGAAGCGAGGCCTGCGAAGGGCTGGCCCTTGCTGCAGCCGACATCGATCACGTCGGCGCCTTCGTCGGCGAAGGCTCGGGCGCGGCGCAGGATTTCGGCGACCGAGAAGCGCGGCGCGTCGTTGATCTCGGCCAGGATCGTCACGTCGTGGGCGCCGTAGTCGGCGCGTGCCGCAGCGAGGCCGAAGTGCTCGGGAATCTGGCGCAGATCCTTCGGCCCTTTTTCGGCCCGCACCCCGAAGCGCTTCTCGATCACCGCGACGTCGCCTTGCGTGTGCCCCGGCAGCAGCACCAGGTCGATGTCCTTCTCGACCTTCAGGAACCGGCTCACCCAGGTCGTGGTCATCAGTGCCGCGACGCTGATGCGCAAGACCGCGACGTCGTGCTCGAAGTGAGCCGGCATTCCGGCGAGCGTCTCGCGCAGCAGAGGCGCTGCGAGCTTGCCGGTCACGAACAGCGTCTTCATCCCGTCACTGGCCGCCGCCCACCACGAACTTGTTGGGAGTGCCTTCGAGGGATCCGCCCGTGCCGGGACGCCACAGGGCCACCTCTTCGATCTTCTTCGCGAGCTCCAGGTCCCGATCGGTGATGCCGTTTTCCGAATGCGTCATCAGCTTCACCGTGACCTTGGCCCAGGTCACGGCCAGGTCGGGATGATGCCACGCGGCCTCCGACAGGAATGCGATCTGGTTCACGAGCAGCAGCGTCGTGGGCCAGCCGTCGGTCTTGTACTGTCGCCGGATCCAGCCGCCCTCGTAGTACCAGCCCGGCAACTCCTGGAGCTTGGCGCGCACCTGCTCTTCTGAGTACTTCGCGATCTTCGTTGGCTTCGTCATCTAGACCTCCTACATCACCGCGCCGCCATTCACGAGCAGCGTCGTTCCCGTCAGGAACTCGGAATCCGCCGACGCCAGAAACACGGCAGCCCGCGCGACGTCTTCAGGTGTGCCCCAGCGCTTGAGCGGCGCCCTTCCGGCGATGCGCCGGCGTGTTTCTTCCGGCAGGCCTTCCGCGAACGCCGTGGCAATCCAGCCAGGCGCCAGCACGTTGACCCGCACCTCAGGCGCGAAGCTCTGCGCGAGGCTCTTGCTGAAGGCCAGCACGCCGCCCTTGGCTGCGGCATAGATCTCGGCCTGCCTGCCCGGCGCGCCGCTCAGCACGTGATCCCACGACACGTTCAGGATCACGCCGCCGCCCTGCGCCCGCAGGCGCTCGGCCGCGCGCCAGGAACACAGCACGCTGCCGCGCAGGTCGACCGCGAGCGCCAGGTCGAGCTTCTGTGTGTCCGTGAGTCGCGCGCCGTCGCCGGTGAGAATGTCGGCCCCCGCGTTGTTGACCCACACGTGCACGGGGAGATCGTCCACGAAGGCCTCGGCCACGAGCCGATCGACATCGGCTTCCCGCGACAGATCGGCTTCGACCACCGACGCCGTCCCGCCCGCTGCGCGCACCTGTTCGGCGGCCTGGCGCACGCCTGCCGCGTTCTGGCGATAGCTGAGAAGCAGGCTGGCCCCCTCGCGCGCAAAGGCCGTGGCGATGGCGCGGCCGATGCCGCTCGAGGCGCCGGTCACCACGGCACGCCGACCTTCGAGGCGACGGGGGGAGTGGTCTTTCACTAGGGCTATGATAGCCCCGTGCTTCATAAGACCCCGCGACTGCTGGTCAGCGTCGTCGCGCTCGATGAGGTCGCAGCGGCCCTCTCGGGTAGCGCGGACGTGGTGGACGTGAAGAACCCGGCCGAAGGCTCGCTGGGAGCTGCCTCGCCGGGGCTGCTGAAGGCCGTCCGTGCGCGCGTCGAGGCGCCGCACTTGCTGAGCGCGGCGCTCGGGGATGCCCCGCACCTGCCTGGAACGATGGCGTTCGCGGCGGCCGGCGCGGCAGCGTGCGGCGCCGACTACGTCAAGTTGGGCCTGCTCGGTTCGTCGCGCCCGGAACAGGCCCTCGAGTTGCTGAGCGCGGTCTGCCGCGCGACAGCCGAGACGAATCCGGATACGCGGGTCGTCGCAGTGGCCTATGCCGACGCCGACCGAGTCGGCGCCCTGCCGCCCCGCGCGCTGCCCTCCATCGCCCGGGCCGCGGGCGTCCACGGCGTCATGCTCGACACCGCCGTCAAGGATGGAACCTCCACCTTCACCGCCATGGGGGAGGCCGAGGTCGCGGCCTTCCTGCGGGAAGGGCAAACGCTCGGATTGATGACCGCACTCGCCGGCGCCCTGAGCTTCGACGACCTGGCGCGCGCGCATTCGCTGGATGTCGATCTCGTCGGAGTGCGTGGCGCTGCCTGCGACGGCGGCCGATCCGGAACGGTGAGTGCCGTGCGCGTCCGGGAACTGCGGGCGGCGCTTGGCCTCAGAGCAGCCGCGTCCCTCGCGTCCGTCCGTGACTGAGCAGCGTCGCTACTCTGTCCGGTTGGCGGCCATCGACCACCCAGCACTCCAGGTCGCGTGGCAGCGCCTGGGCGAAGTAGCCGTCGACGACTTCGGCCTTCACGGCCGCTCGCGCGTCGAGCTCGGCTGACAGCGCGCCGTTCGCATCGTGCACGCCCTCGACCGACTTGAGCAGCACTAGCCGGCGGGCATGAAGCTGTCCGGCCAGCCACGCGGAAAGGCTGTCCGAGGTGACGTGCCAGCCGTGCGGCAGCGGGTCCTCGGCACGCAGCCAGGCGAACGGAGCGAGGATCGCCAGGCGGCCCTGGCCGGCGACCGTCGCGATCTCCCGCGCATCGCTGGCGAGACGCGCCGCCGAAGCCAGTCCTGCCAGCAGGTGAGCGAATTGATCCATCGCCAGAATCGCCATCCAGTGGGCGGCGCTATCCCCCGGCTCCTGCTGCTCGCACGCAACGCGAACGGCGTCGGCCAGCGCTCCGCCTCCGGGCACGACGACGAGGCTGCGCGTCTTCGCGGCTTCGACCAGCGTCCGCATCAACTCCGGCAGCTGCGGATCCGGGAGCAGGCTCCCGCCCACCTTCAAGACGCAATCGACGCTCACACGAGGTAGGAACGGTCGAGCTTTGCGAGCGAGGTGACGCCGGCCTGGCGCATCGCAAGAGTCAGTTCGGCGCGCAGCAGCTCGAGCACCTTCTCGACACCCGGCTGCCCGAACGCGCCGAGTCCCCACAGATACGGCCGCCCGATCGCGATCGCGCGTGCGCCCAGGGCGAGAGCCTTGAAGACGTCGGTGCCGCGGCGGATGCCGCCATCGACCAGCACGGGGATCCGGCCGCCCACGGCTTCGAGAACCTCGGGCAGGCTTTCGATCGTGGCGCGTCCGCTTTCTTCCGCGCGCCCGCCGTGGTTCGACACCACGATGCCGTCGACGCCGTGCTGGAGGCACAGCCGCGCATCCTCGGCCGCCACGATGCCCTTGAGCACGAGCTTCATGCGCGTGCGCGAGCGCAGGCGGTCTACGAAATCCCAGGTGAGGCCGTAAGCGTCGACAACGTCGGGCAGGTGCGATACCTCGATGCCGTCGAACATCGGCTTGCGGCTCACGTAGCTCTGCTGGGTTTCCCCATGACAGTTGGCACAGGTTCGTGCATCCCGCTTCTTGTAGCGGGCCTGCGTCTCGCGATTCGTGCCGGCGAAGAGGTCGACCGTGAGCACGAGCACGGGGCAACCCGCGGCCTCCACGCGTGCGATCAGTCGCTCGGTGATCGCCCAGTCGGAACTGGGGTAGAGCTGGTACCAGACCGGCTCCCCGCGGGCCGCGCCCACGTCTTCGACCGAGGTCGTGGACACGGTCGAGAGCACCTGCAAGTGGCCGCCGGCTTTCGCCGCACGCGCGGTGGCGAGTTCGCCGTCGGGGTGGAAGGCGCGCTGGCTTCCCACGGGCCCGATCACGATCGGCGTCGGCCAGCGGCGGCCGAACAGCTCGGTCGAGGCGTCGACCTCGCGCACGTCCACGAGCCGGCGCGGTCGGATCTTCAGTCTTGCGAAGCCAGCGCGGTTGGCCCGCAGCGTCGCGTCGTCGTCGACACCCGTCGCCAGGTAGCCGAAGTGCGCGGGTGGGATCTTCTGCCGCGCAACGGCCTCGAAATCGAAGACGTTCAGCGCGTCTTCGGGCGAGGCGATCAGCTCGTCGACCGCGGGCAGCTCACCCGCGCGTACCGCGAGGGCAAACAGCGGGCTAGCGGCGAGGAATCGGAGAAACGCCCGCCGTCCCTCGGCTGCCCGAAGCGTCACTTGTTCTTCACCGCATCGAGGACCCGCTGCAGTGCGAAGCCCGGTTTCAGCTCCGGCTTGTCGTAGATGTTCCAGCCGGTGAACACCGCAATCAGGTGGAGCGACGGCACGACCATCAGGTATTGGCCGCCGTAGCCCCAGGCGGCGAAGTGAACGGGCCGACCCGGCTCCGGCAGCGTCCACCATTGGTAGCCGTAGGTGGGCGCGCCATCTTTCGCCACCGGCACGTGGGGTGTCGTCGACTCCGCGGCCCAACCGGCGCGCAGGAGGCGCTTCCCGTTCCACATCCCGTCGTGCTCGAACAGATACCCGAGTTTCGCGAGATCGCGCGGCGTCAGGTACAGCCCGCCCTCGGTGTCGGGGTGGCCCGTGGGTGTGTGCTTCCAATAGAAGCTCTTGATCCCAAGCGGCTCGAACAGGTGCTCGCGCGCGTATTCGTCGGCGTGCTTGCCGGTCGCCTTCTTGAGCACCTGCGCCAGCAGCTCGGTGACGCCGCT
>JAQBHI010000004.1:0-5991 GCA_032127875.1 Acidobacteriota bacterium | reverse complement strand
CGCAGTTCATGGATCAGACCAACCCGCTTTCCGAGATCACCCATAAGCGCCGCTTGTCGGCGTTGGGACCGGGAGGCCTTTCTCGCGAACGTGCCGGATTCGAAGTGCGCGACGTACATCCAACCCACTATGGCCGGATTTGTCCAATTGAAACTCCGGAAGGACCGAACATCGGTCTCATCGCGAGCCTTTCGTGCTACTCGCGGATCAACGAGTTCGGGTTCATCGAGAGCCCGTACCAGAAGGTCCGTCAGGGCAAGGTTCTCTACTACTACCAGGTTCTGGACTCCGGCGATTCAAGGTTCAAGGTCGGTGACATCGTGGAGCGGGCCGAGATCGAGGACGAGAACGCGGCCCTGGTGAACGCCAAGAAGCACGGCGCCGAAGTCGAGCCCCATTGCTTCTATCTCTCCGCCTGGGAAGAAGACAAGTACACGATCGCGCAGGCCAACATCAAGATCGGGAAGAACGCCGAGATTCTCGAAGACCGCGTCTCGTCGCGAAAGGCCGGCAACTTCATCCTGGCTCGTCGCGAGGATGTCGAATACGTCGACGTATCTCCCAAGCAGCTCGTTTCCGTGGCCGCTTCGCTGGTGCCCTTCCTCGAGCATGACGATGCCAACCGCGCGCTGATGGGTTCGAACATGCAGCGTCAGGGCGTGCCCCTGCTCCGCTCCGAAGCCCCGTTCGTGGGCACGGGCATGGAACACGTCACGGTCAAAGACTCGGGTGCTGCGGTGGTGTGCAAACGCGCCGGGGTCATCGATTCGGTCGACTCTCGCCGCATCATTGTCCGCGCCGAGGCCCAGGACGGTCCCGAAAAGGGCAAGGAAATCGGCGCCGACATCTACAACCTGACCAAGTTCAAGTGTTCCAACCAGAGCACCAGCATCAACCAGAAGCCCATCATCAAGGTGGGGGCGCGGGTGGCCAAGGGGCAGATCCTGGCCGATGGTCCCTGCACGGAAATGGGCGAGCTGGCCCTCGGCCGCAACATCCTCGTCGCCTTCATGCCCTGGCGCGGTTACAACTTCGAGGACGCCATCCTGGTTTCCGAGAAGCTCGTTCGCGACGACATGTACACCTCGATCCACATCGAGGAGTTCGAGCTCGAGGCCCGGGACACCAAGCTCGGACCCGAGGACATCACCCGCGACATTCCGAACGTCTCGGAGTCGCTGCTCAACAACCTCGACGAGAGCGGCATCATCCGGGTCGGTGCGGCGGTCAAGCCGGGGGACATCCTGGTCGGCAAGGTCACGCCCAAGGGCGAGACCCAGCTGACCCCGGAAGAGAAGCTCCTCCGCGCGATCTTCGGCGAGAAGGCCGGCGACGTGCGCGACGCGTCGTTGTACTGCCCGCCGGGAATCGAGGGCATCGTGGTCGACGTCCGTATCTTCTCCCGCAAGGGAGTCGAGAAGGACGAGCGAGCGAAGCAGATCGAGGACGCCGAGATCTACATGATGGAGAAGAATCTCAAGGATGAGATTCGCATTCTCCAGGATGAGCGCGACAAGCGCATCGAAGACGTCCTTCATGGCAAAGAGGTCTCCGGCGACCTGGTCAACGCCAAGGGCGAGAAGGTGATGAAGAAGGGCGACACCCTCACCCGTGACGCCCTTCGCCGCCTCCGTCACTCCGAGATCCTCAAGCTCCGGGTCAAGGACACGGCCGGCCGGGATTCACGCGAGCGCATCGAAGAGATCATCGACAAGACGGAACGCCAGATCGAGGTCCTGAAGGCGCTCTTCGCCGAGAAGGAGAACCGCCTGAAGCGCGGCGACGAGCTGCCCCCCGGCGTGATCAAGATGGTCGACGTCTTCATCGCCATGAAGCGCAAGCTGTCGGTGGGCGACAAGATGGCCGGTCGCCACGGCAACAAGGGCGTCATTGCCCGGGTGCTGGCCGAGGAAGACATGCCGTATCTGGCCGATGGGTCGCCGGTGGAGATCGTCCTCAATCCGCTCGGCGTGCCTTCGCGCATGAACGTAGGGCAGATCCTCGAAACCCACCTCGGGTGGGCGGGCAAGGCTCTGGGGATCCACTTCGCTACTCCCGTCTTCGACGGAGCCACCGAGGAGGAGATCTTCGACTACGTCGAGAAGGCGAACGTCAAGGAGCGGGAGCGGAACCCTCTCCGTCCGAACATCATCACCAAGGGCAAGACCACGGTGTGGGACGGCATCACCGGAGAGCCGTTCGAGAACCAGGTCGCGGTGGGCTACATCTACATGTTGAAGCTCTCCCATCTGGTCGACGACAAGATCCACGCCCGCTCCATCGGACCGTACTCGCTCATCACCCAGCAGCCGCTGGGGGGCAAGGCGCAGTTCGGCGGGCAGCGGCTGGGAGAAATGGAAGTGTGGGCGCTCGAGGCGTATGGCGCCGCGAACATCCTCCAGGAGCTCCTGACCGCCAAGTCCGACGACGTCTACGGCCGCACCAAGATCTACGAGTCGATCGTCAAGGGCGAGAACTACTACGCCCCCGGCGTTCCCGAGTCGTTCAACGTCCTCATTCGCGAGTTGCGGAGCCTTGGCCTCGATGTCGAGCTCATCAAGTCTCGCGTGGCCCCGGTTTGATCGAGTTGAGATCGGCCGTGCTCCCCATCCTCAGCGACACTCCTGCTCACCGATAAAGCCTGCTCACCGATAAAGAAGGACGAAACCCAAAATGAGCCTGACCCTGCCAGTGAGTGCACTCGTCGAACCCAAGCTTCCCGAGTTCGACGCCATTCGAATCCGGCTGGCCAGCCCCGACAAGATTCGTTCGTGGTCGAAGGGCGAAGTCACCAAGCCTGAGACCATCAACTACCGGACCTTCAAGCCGGAGCGGGATGGTCTGTTCTGCGCCAAGATCTTCGGACCCATCACCGACTGGGAATGCCTGTGCGGCAAGTACAAGCGAATGAAGCACAAGGGCGTGATCTGCGACAAGTGCGGGGTCGAAGTCACCCAGTCCAAGGTGCGTCGTGAACGCATGGGCCACATCGAACTCGCCTGCCCGGCGTCCCACGTGTGGTTCTTCAAGGGCCTGCCCTCGCGCATCGGCAACATCCTCGACATCTCCCTGCGCGACCTCGAGCGCATTCTGTACTTCGAGTCGTTCGTGGTGGTGGATTCGGGCGACTGCCCGGAGGTCCGCCGTCAGGAACTGATCCCCGACGAGCGCTATCGCCAGCTGCGGATGAAGTACCCGCGTCTGCGCTGCGGCATGGGCGCCGAGTCGATCAAGGAGCTCCTGAAGCGCGTCGATGTGGACGAAGAAGCGACCACCATCCGCGAGAAGATGAAGACCGAGACCTCGGTCCAGAAGAAGCTCAAGTTCGCCAAGCGCCTGAAGGTCCTGGAAGCGGTTCGCAAGAGCGGCAACCGGGCCGAGTGGATGATCATGGACGTCATCCCCGTCATCCCGCCGGAACTCCGTCCCCTGGTTCCCCTCGATGGCGGTCGCTTCGCCACCTCCGACCTCAACGACCTTTACCGCCGCGTCATCAACCGCAACAACCGGTTGAAGAAGCTCATGGAGTTGCGCGCGCCCGATGTCATCGTGCGCAACGACAAGCGCATGCTCCAGGAGGCGGTGGACGCTCTGTTCGACAACGGCCGTCGCGGCCGTGTCCTGCGCGGGGCCAACAATCGTCCCCTCAAGTCGCTTTCCGACACCCTCAAGGGGAAGCAGGGCCGGTTCCGTCAGAACCTGCTCGGCAAGCGCGTCGACTACTCCGGCCGTTCGGTCATCGTGGTCGGTCCCGAGCTGAAGCTGCACCAGTGCGGTCTACCCAAGAAGATGGCGCTCGAGCTCTTCAAACCCTTCGTCTACTCCAAGCTCGAGCGCGAAGGCAAGATCAGCTCCATCAAGGCGGCCAAGGAGAAGGTCGAACAGCAGCACCCGGAGGTCTGGGACTATCTCGATGAGGTGATCTCCGAGCATCCGGTACTTCTGAACCGCGCTCCCACCCTGCATCGCCTGGGCATCCAGGCCTTCGAGCCCGTGCTCGTCGAGGGCAAGGCCATCAAGATCCACCCGCTCGTGTGCACGGCGTTCAACGCCGACTTCGACGGCGACCAGATGGCGGTCCACGTTCCCCTCACTCCGGAAGCTCAGATCGAAGCGCTGGTTCTGATGCTGTCGGCGAACAACATCCTCTCGCCCGCGAACGGACAGCCCATCGCGGTTCCCAGTCAGGACATCGTTCTTGGCTGCTACTACCTGACCAAGGAGAAGAAGGACGCCAAGGGCGCCGGTCGCGCCTTTTCGAGCTACGAGGATGTCCTCTTCGCCCTGGCCGCCGGGGAAGTCGAGACCCTCGCTCCCATCCGCCTGCAGTACACCGGCGAGCTCATCGACCTGACCACCATGGACGACGATCAGGACGTGGTTCGCGCCGAGGTTCAGCACATCAAGAACCGGGTCATCGACACCACGGTGGGCCGCGTGATCCTGGCCGACCATCTCGAAGGCATGCCCTTCGTCAACGGCGTGCTCAAGAAGCGCGGCCTCCAGCAGCTCGTCCAGTACGTGTATCTGCGCTACGGCCTCGAGAAGACGGTTCACACTCTGGATGCGGTCAAGGATCTCGGCTTCCTCCACGCCACCAAGGCCGGCATTTCGATCAGCATCACCGACCTCGTGATCCCGGCGGTCAAGGAGACCATCGTGGCCCAGGGCCACAAGGACGTTCTCGCGGTCGAGAAGCAGTACCTCGATGGCGCCATCACCAACGGCGAGCGCTACAACAAGGTCATCGCCATCTGGACCGATGCCACCGAGAACGTGGCCGACGCCATGTTCAAGGGCATGCAAGGGCAGGACAGCGTGGGGGACTTCAACCCCATCTACATCATGGCCGACTCCGGAGCCCGAGGCTCGAAGCAGCAGCTTCGTCAGCTCGCCGGCATGCGCGGTCTGATGGCTCGTCCTTCCGGCGAGATCATCGAGAACCCCATCACGAACAACTTCCGTGAAGGTCTCACCGTTCTGCAGTACTTCATCTCGACCCATGGCGCCCGCAAGGGCCTGGCCGACACCGCGCTCAAGACCGCCGACTCCGGTTATCTCACCCGGCGCCTGGTAGACGTGTCCCAGGATGTCATCATCTCGGAATACGACTGCGGGACCACGGAGGGCATCGAGATCCGGTCCATCATCGAATCCGGCGAGGTCATCGAGCCCCTGCGCGATCGCATCATCGGCCGGGTCAGCGTTCAGGATGTCCGCGACCCGTTCGGCGGCAGCGTCATCGTGGCCGCGAACGAGGAAGTCACCGAAGCCAAGGCCACCCACGTGGACGCCTCCGGCGTCGATCACATCCGCATCCGGTCCGTGCTGACCTGCGCCTCGGCGCGAGGGGTTTGCGCGCTCTGCTACGGGCGTGACCTGGCCACCGGCAAGATCGTCGAAATCGGCATGGCCGTGGGCGTCATCGCCGCCCAGTCCATCGGCGAGCCCGGGACCCAGCTCACCATGCGCACCTTCCACGTGGGCGGCGCGGCCAGCCTCCGCTCCGAGCAGTCGACGGTGGAAGCCAAGCACGCGGGCATCGTCCAGTTCCAGGGCCTCACCACGGTCCGCAACAAGAAGGGTGAGTCCATCGTCATGAACCGGGGCGGCTGGCTGCTCGTGGCCGACAGCAAGAACCGTGAGCGCGAACGCCATCAGATCGTGTACGGGGCCAAGCTCAAGGTTAAGGAAGGCCAGGAAGTAATCATCGCCCAGCAGCTGGTGGAGTGGGATCCGTTCTCCTTCTCCATCCTCACCGAAGAGGCCGGCGTCGTGGTCTTCAAGGACATCCTCGACAAGCAGACGGTCAGCGAGCATGTGGACGAGAACACCGGCCTTTCCGCCCTCGTCATCATGGACTCTCCGGACGAGAAGAAGCAGCCCCGCATCGAGATCAAGGGCGAAGACGGCAAGTCGAAGCGCCGTTATCTCCTTCCTTCCGGCTCGCATCTGATGGTTCAGGACGGCAAGACCGTCGACGCCGGCGAC
>JAQBHI010000003.1:0-19434 GCA_032127875.1 Acidobacteriota bacterium | reverse complement strand
GGAACCCGGGCTCGCAAGAGCACCGCGCCTGATCCCTACCAATGCGCATCGATCGCCTGATGCAGGAAGCCCGCGAGGAGCGCGAGTTGGCGCCCTACGGCATGCGCAGTGCGGCGAGCCGTGGACGACGCTACCTCGAGGCCGAGCATCCCTTGCGGACGCGCTACCAGCGCGACCGCGATCGCGTGATCCACTGCTCGTCGTTCCGGCGGCTCGAGTACAAGACGCAGGTCTTCGTCAACCATGAGGGCGACAACTACCGGACCCGCCTCACACACAGCCTGGAGGCCGCGCAGGTCGGCCGGACCGTGGCCCGCGCGCTGGGCTTGAACGAGGAACTGACCGAGACGCTGTGCCTGGGCCACGATCTCGGGCATACCCCCTTCGGGCATTCGGGCGAGAGGGTCATGGCGGAGCTGATGCGCGAGCACGGCGGCTTCGAGCACAATCAGCAGACCTCGCGGATCCTGGAGGTCCTGGAGGAGCGCTATCCGGATTTTCCAGGCCTGAACCTTACCTGGGAGGTCCGCGAGGGCCTGATCAAGCACCGCCCCGACGCCGACAAGACCGCACCGCCCGAGTACGCGCCGGGCGAGTGCCCGACGCTCGAGGCGCAGCTCGTCGACTTTGTCGACGAGGTGGCCTACAACAACCACGACATCGACGACGGTTTGACGTCGGGGATGCTCGGCATCGACGCCTTGCGCGGCGTCTGGCTGTTCCGCGACGCCCACGACGAGGTGCTGGCGCAGGCCATCGAGGATCCGAGCATCGTCCGCCACCAGGTGGTGCGCAGGATCATCGACCGTTGCAGCCAAGACCTGATCGACACCACGCTGCGCAACCTGCAGGAAGCCGGCGTTGCCTCCGTCCCGGACGCGCGCAGGGCCGGCCGCCGACTGGTCGGCTACACGCCCACGATGCAGGCCCGTGTGCTTGAACTGAAAGACTTCCTGCTCAACAACCTGTATCGGCACTACCGCGTCGTGCGCATGGGCGACAAGGCGGGCCGTATCCTGCGCGACCTGTTCGAGTCCTATGCGTCCGAGCCGCTGCAGTTGCCGCCCCACGTCCAGGAGCGCATCCCGAAGGACGGCCTGCAGCGGGTGGTCTGCGACTACATCGCCGGCATGACCGATCGCTTCGCTCTCGACGAGCATCGCAAGCTATTCGACCCGCTGGTGAAGGTGTAGGCCTAGCCCTCCAGGAGCAGGTTGTCGATCAGGCGGGCGCGCCCCAGGAAGACCGCCATCGAGAGGATCACCGGACCGCGGGCCTCGGCGATCTCCAGGAACGTCTCGGGGTGCGCCGCGCTCACGTAGTCGGTTCGGGCGAGCGGTTCCCGGTCGAGGACGCCACGCATGGCGGCTCGAAGCAGCTCGCCGTTGCGCTCGCCCCTGCTCCAGCACTCACGCGCCGCGCACAGGGCTCGCTGCAGGACGGGAGCAGCACGGCGCTCCTCCGGCGTCAGATAGCTATTGCGGCTGCTCATCGCGAGGCCATCGACTTCACGCAGCGTGGCACAGCCTACGATCTCGGTTGGCAGGCTCAGGTCGTGGACCACGCGCCGAATCACCGCCAGCTGCTGCGCGTCCTTCTGGCCGAAGTAGGCGCGTGTCGGCTCGAAGATCCCGAGCAGCTTGACGACGACGGTGGCGACGCCGCGGAAGTGGCCGGGCCGGCGTTCGCCCTCGAGGGGCGCCGCCAGCGGGCCGGGATCGACAAAGGCCTGCTGCGGCTCCGGGTAGATCTCCTCGACAGAAGGGGCAAAGAGCAGCTCGCAGCCGGCCGCGCGGAGCACAGCCTCGTCGTGTCCCAGGTTCCGCGGGTAGCGGGCGAGGTCCTCGCCCGGCCCGAACTGCGTCGGGTTTACGAACAAGCTGGCGGCGACGCGCGCGTTCTCGCGGCGCGAGCGCTCGACCAGCGAGGCATGGCCAGCGTGGAGAAAGCCCATGGTCGGGACGAGCCCCACCTCAGTCGTGGAAGCGCGCCGCCATTCGCGGACCTCGCGCAGCGTCGTGACGGTTCTCATCGCCCGGTCCCGGCGGCCAGCGCCGCCTCGCGCCCTCGTACTGCTTTCCAGAGGGCTTCGTTGCGCGGCGTGGGCACGCCCAGGCGGCGGCCCTCGGCGACCACGGCGCCGCTCAAGGCATCGATCTCCGTGCGCGAGCCTCGCTCCAGATCCTGGAGCATGGACGAGCGATTGCCCGCAGTGAGACGCGCCACCTCCAGCGCGTGCGTGGCCGCGTCGCCGAGGTCGAGTCCGGCAGCCGTGGCGACGGCGCCAACCTCGCGGGCGGTGGCCTGGATGGTCTCGCGCCAGTCGGGGCGGGTGAGCAGCACGCCGTTGGCCACGCCTTCGAGTGCCGACAGCGGGTTCAGGGCGCAGTTGACCGCGAGCTTGCGCCAAACGACCCGTTCGATATCCGTCTCGACGTCCGTCTCGAGGCCGGCTTCGCGGAAGAGGCTGGCGACCCGCAGGGCACGTCCGGCGGCATCGCCCCCCAGGATCGTCCTGGCGAGATGGCCACGCACCTCGCCAGGCCCGAGCAGCGTCGCGCCGACCAGCGTCACGCCGACGCCGACACGGCCCCGATCTGCGGCATGCTCAAGGAGTTCGCGATTGCCGAGGCCGTTCTGGAGCGTGACTATCCAGCCGCCGAGGCCGGCGGCGCGCGCGGCCGCGGGTGCAATCGCGGCGGTCTGGTGGCTTTTCACGAGGACGAGCACGAGTTGGTGCGGCGTCATCGGCGCCCCGGCGTGCACGGCGCGGACGGGCACGGACCAGCGCCCGTCGGCGTCTTCGACCGCGAGGCCGTGACGAGCCACGGCCTCGAGCGCCGCAAGCCAGGTCCCGGCGAGCGTGACGGAGCTGCCCGCGCGGGCGAGTCTCGCGCCCAGGAGCGAGGCCATGGCCCCGGTCCCGAAAACGAGGACGTCGGCCTTCAGCGGGCCTTGCCCTCCGAGGCGCCGGGAAGCCGCGTGCTTCCCAGGGAGGCGAGGAAGCCGTTCCACTCTTCCTCGGGGATCGCGTAGGAGTGTTCGCGAGTCGGGAAGCGGCCGGCGGCGACTTCGTCGCGATAGGCCTCGATGGCGGCACCCTGGGCAAGCGCCATATCCGCGTAGCGCTTGGCGAACTTGGGCGTGAACTTGTCGTAGAGACCGAGGATGTCGTGGATCACGAGGATCTGGCCGCTTGTGCCCGGTCCCGCGCCGATGCCGATGCTCGGGATGCTCAGCCTTTCGGTGATGTAGCTGCCAAGGCGATAGGGCAGGCTCTCGAGGACGATCGAGAAGCAGCCGGCTGCCTCGAGGGCAAGGGCATCCTCCAGCAGTGTGCGTGCCGCCTCGGCCGTGCGTCCCTGCACGCGCCAGCCGCCCAGGGCGTTGACGCTCTGCGGGGTCAGGCCGATGTGGCCCTGCACCGGGATGCCGGCTCGCGTGATGGCGCGCACGGTGTCGACGTACTGGGCGCCGCCTTCGAGCTTGACGGCGTCCATGCCCGCTTCTTGCAAGAAGCGCCCCGCGTTGCGCACGGCCTCGGCGCAGTCGGCCTGGTAGCTCATGAACGGCAGGTCGCCGATCAGCAGCGCGTGGTGCGACCCGCGGCTCACCGCCTTGGCATGGTGCAGCATCTCTTCCATCGTCACCGAGAGCGTGTTGGGATGGCCGAGCACCACCATGGCGAGCGAGTCGCCGACGAGGATCGCGTCGATGCCCGCGGCGTCGACGGCGCGCGCGGTCGGGTAGTCGTAGGCGGTGAGCATGCTGATCGGCTCGCCGCCGCGACGCTTCTCGGCGAGCGTGAGGACGGTGGTCTTGGGGCGGGGAGACGGCTTGGCTTCCGACTCAGGTCGCGTGCTCATGGCTGCGCGCCTTCCTTTCTCGGGTCCGGCTTCGATGCACTGCGCGGCTCACCGCCGCAGGTTCGCGGTCGATGGCAAGTCCACGTTAGCATGACGCCCGAAGATTGCAAGAGGCATTCGAGTGGCTGTGGAAAAGCTGTCGATGATCCCGCGGAAATCGTCGCGTAAGCCTGTGGATTCGGCGTGGATCTACTGTGGACAAGCTGTTCGCGATGCGTGGAAAAGACCGGTCGCGGCTGTGCATATCGGACGCTTTGCTGTGGAGAATCGCCGCCCAGACTGTGGAGAAACTGTGCATACCGCGTTGTCCTTCCGCGGAAGGGCCGTGCAGAAGCTGTGGACGAGGTGTGGACGGTGACGGCGACCGCAGCCCTGCTGTTATTCGTTGGGAGCACGACGCTGGTCGCCGCCGTGCTCAGCATCCTTGTCGGCGCCCTCGTGCCGCTCGTGGGCGCTGCGAGCCTGGCGCTCGGCGCGCTGGTGAGCCTGCTGGCCGTCAGGGCTTGCGCGCGCCTCCGAACGGAACAGCCGCCCACGCCTTCGGCCTGGGATCTGGCCGCGCTCGGCCTGCTCGCGACGCTGGCGCTGCGCCAGTTCTTGTTCCTGCTTTTCGAGCGAGAGGGCGTCGTTCGCACCGCCAACGCCTACAACTACGGCGACCTGCCGCTCCACATCACCTACATCGAGTCGCTGGCCAGGGGTGTGCACTTCTGGCCTGAGAATCCCATCTTCACCGGCGAGCGGCTGCGCTACCCGATCGGCATGGACCTGTGGAACGCGGTCCTGCTTCAGCTCGGCGTGCCGCTCGCGTTCGGCCTGGTGGCGAGCGGTCTCGTGGCCACGTTGTTGCTCGGCTTCACGCTGCGACGCTGGGGGGGCGCCCTCGCGATCGCCGGCTTCGTGCTGTCGGGCGGAATCGGCGTCGGCGCGCTGGCGTGGCTGAATCTGTTTCTCGCCCTGTTCGTGACGCAGCGCGGTTTTCTATTTGCGCTTCCCGCCGGGCTGCTGCTCCTGCTCAGCTGGCGTGAGCGCATCCTGCGCCGCACCGGCCCCGGGCTTCCGGTCTGGGTCGAGGGCCTGCTGTGGGGCCTGCTGCCACTGTTCCACCTGCACACGTTCCTGTTCGTGTCCGTCATCTTCGCGTTATGGACCGTGGCGCGCTCCAGCTGGCGTGAGAGCCTCGGAGTGCTGGGCTTCGCCCTGGGGCCCGCGAGCTTCGGGGTGTTCGAGGTGACCGACCACTTCCGCGCCGCCGCGCTCGTGGGCTGGGCGCCGGGCTGGGTGATCGGGGAACGCAACCCCTGGCTGTTTATGCTTCAGAACTTCGGTCTGCTGATTCCGCTCGTGATCGCAGTGAGCTCCTTGACGGTGCAGCGTCGCCTTCCGGAGTGGCGGCTCGCGGTGCTGCCCGCGGTCGCGATTTGGGTTGCGCTGTTCTTCGTCAAGCTCGCACCTTGGGCCTGGGACAACACGAAGGTGATGCTGTGGTGCTACGTGCTGCTGCTTCCGTCCCTCGGCGACCTGCTCGCGCGGCTAGCCACACCCTGGCGCGCGGGGCTCATCGTGCTGTGGCTGGCGCCGGGCACGTCGAGCGTCGTTGCGGCCACATTCGTGCTGCGAAGCGATCTGGCCGTTTACGGCGTGGGCGAGCGTCGTGCCGTCTGTGAAGTGGTGAGCCATCTGCCGCCGGATGCGCGCGTGGCCACGAAGCCAATTTTCAATCACCCCGTGGCGCTGTGCGGACAGCCGATCGTCGAGGGCTATGCCGGGCATCTGTGGAGCCATGGCATCGACGCCCGTGCCGTGGAGGCACGCCTCAGGAGGCTGATGCTCGGCCTGCCCGGCTGGGAGCAGGCGGCGCAGGAACTGGACGCGCGGTACCTGTTCTGGGGCAAGTCAGAGCGTGGCGAGTTCTCGCTTTCGGCTCGGCCCTGGGAGACTTCGCGGCGGGTCGTGGCCGAGGGCGACTGGGGCCGGCTCTATTCGCTTTCAGAGTGATCCTCGAAGAGGGCGCGAAGCTTCGCCGGATCCGAGGAGGCGCCCAGGGCGGCCATCAGCTTGATGCGCGCCTTGGGACCCGACAGATCGCCGCCGAAGATGACGCCCATCTCGCGCAGCATCTGGCCGCCGCCCTGATAGCCATAGGCCGGACTCACGCGGCCCTCGCCGCAGCGGGAGACGAGAACCACCGCGAGCCGGGCGGCGATCGCCTTGCGCAGTCCGGGAAGGACCGCGGGCGGTACATTCCCGCAGCCAGTCGCCTCGACGACCAGACCGCGCGCCCCGCGGGCGACTGAAGCGCGCAGCAGGGCGTCATCGACACCCGTGGCCATGGTGTGAAGGTCCACCTCTGCGACGAGCCGGCGCGTGTCGAGGCGCGGGCGGCGAAATGCCGGACGCTGGAAGCGCACCTGGCCGCGATCGAGGATGGCGAGCGGGCCGTGGCCGCTGCGGAAGGCGTCCAGCCGCTGCGTGTGCCACTTGGAAACCTCGGCGGCAGCGAAGATCTCCTCGCCCACGGCCACCAGCACCCCGCGGCCCGGCGCATGCCCATGGACGGCCGTCCGCACTGCGGCCATCAGGTTGGCGGGACCGTCCCAGCCGGGCTCGGAGACGGTGCGCATGGCGCCGCAGAACACGACGGGCTTGGGCGAGTCGAGCGTCAGATCCAGCAGAAAGGCCGTCTCCTCGAGCGTGTCGGTGCCGTGGGTCACGACGACGCCGTCCACATCGCGGCGATCGAGGAGCGCCTGCACGTGACCACGCAGTCGCCACATCCAGTGTGGAGTCACGTGCGGTCCTGGCAGGCGCGCGTAGTCTTCGAGCGTGAGGCGCGCTTGCTTCCTCAGGCCGCGGACATGCGAAACGATCTGCTGGCCCGTGAGAGCGGGAACGGCTGCCCCGGTGCCGGGGTCGATGCGCATCGAGATCGTGCCGCCGGTAAAGAGCACGTGGACGTGCCGGAGCGGGCTGACGGCGGCGCTCACTGGCCTGAGCCCGCCGCGCGGACGCTGGCCGCGGCCAAAGCCAACGCCTCAGCGAGCCTCTCGGGCTTGTCGCCCCCACCCTGCGCCAGGTTGCCCTTGCCGCCGCCCCGGCCCCCGAGCTCCGCGGCGGCGGTTTGAAGCAGGCCGGGCACGTCGTACGGTAGGCCGTCCGATTGCGCGAAGACCAGCTGCGCCTTCGCAGCGCGCGAGCCCAACAGCGCAACACAGGGCCGAAGTGCTACTAGGCGCTGCGCCAGGCCGCGCAGCTCATCGGGCGCCCAGCCTTCGTAGCTCGCGACAACTACCGCCGGCGATCCCGCGGTGGCGCCGAGCAGGCGCTGGGCCTCGGCGTCGAGCGACTTCAGGATCAGCTCGCGGACGCGCTTCTCGGCAGAGTTCCGCTCATCGAAGAGTCTGTGTGCCGCGTCGGCCAAGCCGTCGAGGGGCGACGACAGCAGCGAGGTGAGACGATCGAGCGCCGTGGCGCGCCGCCGGAAGGCGCCTAGGGCGCGATGCCCGCAGACGAAGCGCACCCGCGAGCCCCCCTTGTAACGCTCCTGTTCGAGGATCAGGAGCATGCCCACCTCGGAAGTGGATCGTGGGTGTGTCCCGCCGCAGGGCTGGAGGTCGAAGCCCTCGGCCTCGACCAGGCGGATGGCGTCGCCGGCATCCTTGGGGGGAAGGGCGCCCAGTGCCGACGCCTCGGCCCGGGTGACCACGCGCACCGCGACGGGCCGCCCCGCCCAGATCACGTCGTTCGCGCGCTCCTCGGCGGCTCGGAGCTGGGCTTCGTTCAACTCGCGATCGAGGTCGATCGAGACGACCTCTTCGCCGAGATGGAAGCTGAGGGTGCGTGCCCCGGCAATTTCCTCGAAGGCGCGCGAGAGTAGGTGCTGGCCATGGTGCTGCTCGCGATGATCGCGTCTGCGCGCGCCGTCGACGCGGCCGGCCACGCTCTCAGCCTCGAGAGGGCCAGCCAGGACGTGGACGATCTCCTCGTCCTGCTCGAGCACCGCCACGACCCGGACGCCGTTCAGCGTTCCGGTGTCCCACGGCTGGCCGCCACTGTCGGCATAGAACGCCGTCCGGTCGAGCGTGACGGCGGGCTGGTTCTCGTGGCTGAGGCGCCCCGTCACGCGCGCATCGAATTCCAACAGATAGGCATCCTCGCGAAACAGCCGGCGGGTGGTCACCAGAGCGGCTGCATGTTCTCGGCGTACTTGAAACCGGTGCCGGTGTTGAACGTGACGACACTCTCGCCGGCGCTGAGCTGCCCGCTCGCCACCAACCGCCGCAAGGCCGCGACGCAAGCGCCGCCCTCCGGCGCCATGAACATGCCCTCGGCCGCGCCGGCGTCTTTCACGCCCTGGATGATCTCGGCCTCGGAGACCGCGAGCGCCGAGCCGCCGCTGTGCCTGACGGCGCGCAGGATCAGGAAGTCACCGAGGGCCTTGGGTACGCGCAGGCCGTGCGCGAGAGTGGCCGCGTTCTCCCAGAGCGGCGCGTCGTCGCGGTTTTCGAGAAAAGCCTTGACGATCGGCGCGCAACCCTCGGCCTGCACGGCGTACATGCGAGGTCGCTTCGAGCCGATGAAACCCATCGCCTCCAGTTCTTCGAACGCCTTCCACATCCCGATCAGACCGGTGCCGCCCCCGGTGGGATAGAGGATCGCGTCCGGCAGCGACCATTCGAGCTGCTCGGCGATCTCGTAGCCCATCGTCTTCTTGCCCTCGATACGGTAGGGCTCTTTGAGCGTCGCGCACTCGTACCAGCCCTGTTCGAGGGCCTTCGTCGCACACAACTTGCCGGCGTCGTGGATAAGGCCTTCGACCATCGTGATCTCGGCCCCGTAGGACTCGGTCTCCATCACGAAGAGGCGGGCAATGTCACTGGGCAGGAAGACATGCGCGCGCAGGCCGCCGCGTGCGGCGTAGGCCGCGAGTGCGCTACCGGCGTTGCCCGCCGAGGGCAGGCAGACGTCTTTCGCACCCAGCGCCTTCGCCATCGAAACCGCCGCGCCGAGGCCGCGGGCCTTGAAGGAACCGGTGGGATTGCCGCCCTCTTCCTTGATCAGGAGCTTCGGAAGCCCCAGTGCGGCGCCCAGCCGCTTTGCCGCCAGCAGGGGCGTGAAACCCTCACCCAGGCTGATGCGATGCTCGGGATCGGCCACGGGCAGGACCTCGTGGTAGCGCCACATGGTCGGGGCGCGCAGGGCCAGGTGGCCCGGCCTCATGCCACGGGCCGCTCGTTCGAGATCGTAGCGTGCGAACAGCGGCGCGCCACACTGGCAGAGGGTCTGGACCCGATCGGCCTCGTGTCGGGCCGCGCACCTGGCGCACTCCAAATGGGTCAGGAACACGCGCGAATGTTATCGCGAGATGGAGTCCGGGGCGGGGAAGCGCGAGGCTCGCATGGCGCGAGCCTACACCTCCATGACTTCGGCTTCCTTCTTCTCGAGGATCTCGTCGATCCTCCCGATGTGCAGGTCGGTCAACTTCTGGACTTCGGCCAGGGCCTGCTTCTCCTCGTCCTCGCTGATCTCGTGGTCCTTCAATGCCTTCTTCAGGTGCTCGTTCGCGTCGCGCCGTACATTGCGCACCGCCACGCGGCCTTCCTCGGCGTGCCTGTGCGCGTGCTTGACGAGCAGCTTGCGGCGTTCTTCGGTGAGCTGGGGAATCGGCACGCGGATGATCTTGCCGTCGTTTTGCGGATTGAGGTCGAGGTCCGAGTGCCGCAGCGCCTTCTCGATGGCCTGCACGATCGACGGGTCCCAGGGCTGGATCGTCACCAGTGTCGGATCGGGGATCGCCAGGTTGCCGACCTGGTTGAGGGGTGTCGGGGTCCCGTAGTAGTCGACACGGATGCCGTCGAACATCGAGAGCGAGGCGCGGCCCGTGCGCATCGCGGTCAACTCGCGGCGGACGGTCTCGAGGCTCGCGTCCATGCGCTTCTGGGCGTCCGAGATGAGCTGCTTCACAGCCGCCATGGCTATTCCTCCACCACCAGGGTGCCAATTTTCTGACCCGTCACGATCCGCTTCAGGCTCCCCTTGGCCGTCAGGTTGTACACGATGATGGGGAGCCGGTTGTCCATGCACAAGGAGATGGCCGTGGTATCCATCACCTTGAGGCCCTTGTTCAGGACGTCGAGATACGTCACGCGGGAGAACATCTTCGCCTTCGGGTTCTTCAGGGGGTCGGAGTCGTAGATGCCGTCGACCTTGGTGCCCTTGAGGATGATCTCGGCCTTGATCTCCATCGCCCGCAACGCTGCGGCCGTGTCGGTCGAGAAATAGGGGTTGCCCGTGCCGCCGGCGAAGATCACCACACGGCCCTTCT
This sequence comes from Acidobacteriota bacterium, assembly GCA_032127875.1. Classification (GTDB taxonomy): domain Bacteria; phylum Acidobacteriota; class Vicinamibacteria; order Fen-336; family Fen-336; genus CADEEV01. The sequence goes on along the minus strand of JAQBHI010000003.1, from coordinate 9,243 downwards.
CCAGGTGGCGCATGGCGCGGCGCCGGATGAACGGTTCGGCCACCTCGCGCATCTCGATGGCCGAAAGCACCCGGGTGATCACGCCCACGCGTTCCAGGGCGTCCTGGAGTGCTATGCCGTTGATCACGGTCGCGAGCATGCCCATGTGATCCGCCGAGACCCGGTCCATGCCTTGCGCGTTGTCGGACACGCCTCGGAAGATGTTACCCCCGCCCACGACGGCGGTGACCTGCACCCCGAGCCCGTGGATCTGCTTGATCTCGCGCGCCAGGTAGTCGGTGAAGTCGCGATCGATCCCAAAGGCCTTCTCGCCGAGCAAGGCTTCGCCCGAGAGCTTGAGCAGGACCCGCTTGAAAGCCGGCGCCATCTTCGCCAACTAGACTGCCACGGGCTGCGCCGCTGGCTCGGCCTTCTCGCCCGCGATCTGCTCGCCGACCTTGAAGCGCGCGAAGCGGCGCACCACGATGTTCTCCTTGATGACCGCGATCTTTTCCTGAACCAGTTGGCCGACCGTCAGCTTGGGCTCCTTCACGAAGGGCTGCTCGAGCAGGCAGAAGGTCGCGTAGTACTCCTTCAGCTTGCCCTCGGCGATCTTGTCGGCCACATTCGCGGCTTTGCCGGCCGCCGCCGCCTGTGCCTTGTAGATCTCCTTCTCCTTCTCGATGGCCCCGGCTGGAACCTGGTCCTTCGAGACGTATAGCGCCACGGCGGGGGAGGCGGCCGCGACGTGCATCGCGATGTCCTTCACGAGCGACTGGAAGTCGGGGTTTCTGGCCACGAAATCGGTCTCGCAGTTGACCTCCACCATCACGCCGACCTTGGCGCCCGGGTGGATGTAGGTTCCGATCATGCCCTCGTTGGCGGCGCGGCTGGCCTTCCTCGCGGCCGAGGCGAGCCCCTTCTTGCGCAGCACGTCGCGCGCGGCCTCGTGATCGCCCCGGGCTTCGACCAACGCCGACTTGCACTCCATCATCCCGGCCCCGGTTTCTTCCCGGAGCTTGCGAACCATCTCAGCGGAAATGCTCATTCACCACGCTTTGACAAGAAGCCCCGGAGGCCAGTGATGGCGCCCCGGGGCGGAGTTTACGTTCGGAGAGGCTTCTGCCGCGGGCGTTCTTGCCTCAGGACGCGGGTACGACAGACGGTGCGGCGGGCGCAACCACGACGGGGGCCGGCGTCGCGGCGCGAGCACGCGGCTTGCGCTTGGCGTCGCCTTCCTCGGTGGCTGGAGCCGGGCCCTTGTCGGCGGCGCCTTCCTCGGCTCGGCGTGACTCGCGGATCGTGCGGCCCGTGATCACGGCATCGGCCACGCGTCCGGCGAAGAGTTTGATCGCCCGCAGCGCGTCGTCGTTGCCCGGCACGACGAAATCGACCTCGTCGGGGTCGCAGTTCGTGTCCACGATGCCGATCACGGGGATCTTGAGCTTGCGGGCCTCGGCGACAGCGATCGCCTCCTTGCGGGTATCGATGACGAAGACCGCGTCGGGCAGGCTCTTCATCGACTTGATGCCACGCAGGCTCCTCTCGAGCTTGCCGCGTTCCTTCTCGAGTCCGGCGACTTCTTTCTTGGTGAGCTTCTCGTGCCGGCCGTCGGCCGCCATCATCTCCAGCTCGCGGAGCCGCTCGAGGCTGCGGCGGATGGTCACGAAGTTGGTGAGCAGGCCGCCCAGCCAACGCTCCGTCACCCACGGCATGCCACAGCGCAGCGCCTCCTCGGCGACGGCTTCCTGGGCCTGGCGCTTGGTGCCGACGAACAGCACCGTGCGGCCCTGGGAGGCGAGGTCCTGCACGAACTGAAGCGCGTTGATCAGCAGGCGATGGGTTTTCTGCAGGTCCACGATGTAGATGCCGCTGCGCTCGCCGAAGATGAATTCCTTCATCTTCGGGTTCCAGCGGCGCGTCTGATGTCCGAAATGGACCCCGGCTTCGAGCAGGTCCTTCATGGTCACGGGTTCGGCCAAAACGACCTTCCTTTCATTCAGAACCGCCTGCCCGATTGGCAAGCCGATCTTTCCGGCCTCCTTCGAGGCTCGTGGTTAACGCTTGCTGAACTGGAAGCGGCGACGTGCGCCCTTCTGTCCGTACTTCTTGCGTTCCTTCTGGCGGGCGTCCCGCGTCAGGAAGCCGGCCTTCTTGAGCTTCTGCCGCAGCTCGGCATCGAAGACGCACAGCGCGCGGGCGATCCCGTGTCGCAGCGCGCCGGCCTGGGCGGCCACACCGCCGCCGCCGAGCGTTGCCAGCACGTCGAACTTGTCGCTCGTCTCGGTGACGGCGAAGGGCTGCTTGACCAGCATCTTCAGGGCCTCGTGGCCGCCGAAGTACTCGTCCACGTTCTTGTCGTTCAGTTGCATGGTGCCGGCACCGGGCCGCAGGAACACGCGGGCGACCGAGGTCTTGCGCCGGCCGGTGCCGTAGTACTCGATGGAAGTGGTGCTCAACCTGCTAACTCCTCTTGCTCGACTTGGCCGTCTTCTTGACCGCCATGGCCTTGGGTTTCTGCGCCTGGTGCGGGTGCTGGTCGCCGACGTAGACCTTGAGCTTCAGGAACATGGCGCGACCCAGCTTGGTCTTGGGCAGCATCCCCCTCACGGCCTCCTCGACGAGCCGCGAAGGGTTCTTCTTGCGCACGTCGACGGCGGCCGTGGACTTCATCCCGCCCAGGTAGCCCGTGTGGCGGTGATAGATCTTGTTCTTTTCCTTCTTGCCCGTCAGGTGGATCTGCGCGGCGTTGATCACGATCACGTGATCGCCGGTGTCGAGGAACGAGGTATAGATCGGCTTGTGTTTGCCCGCGAGCAGGTCCGCCGCAGCCACCGCCAGCTTGCCCAGGACCTGGTCCTTGGCGTCGATCACGAACCACTGGCGCTGGATCTCGCCGGCCTTCGGAATGTGAGTGGACATCGACTCCCCATGGCGCGAGAGGCGCCCAAGTTGCAAACCCCGATTCTAGGGGCCGGGGCCTTCCCTGTCAAGCCTATCCCCAGTATTCAAGGGTGTTTGGGGGGAGGGCCGCCGCGAGCCCCGGGGGCGGCGAAGCGCCCGATTCACTGGGGCGCGGAGCGACTGGGGGAGGCCGAAGGGCGCGGGGGGGTGTGTTGGTTCGTACCCCGCCCGACTCTTCTAGAGCCGAACGTGGGACAGCGCCGGCAACTCTCGACGGATTTTCTCGAGTCGCTCGAAATCGAACTCGGCGACAGCTACGCCCTCGCCCTCCGCTGCCTCGGCCAGGACCTCGCCCCAGGGATCCACGATCATTGCGTGACCCCACGAGGCCCGGTTCTTCCCGTGCTGCCCCACTTGCGCGGGTGCGAAGACGTAGGCCAGGTTTTCGACGGCTCGAGCCCGCAGCAGGAGCTCCCAATGGGCCCGACCGGTGCGCTCGGTGAAGGCCGAGGGGATCGCTAGAACCCGGGCCCCGCCTCGTGACAACTGCCGGTACAGCTCCGGGAAGCGCAGGTCGTAGCAGATGCTGAGGCCGATCGCTCCGAACGGTGCCTGGGCGACGACCACGTCGTGCCCTGGCGCCACGGCCTTCGATTCCTTGAGGTGCTCCATTCCCGGCAGGTCGATGTCGAACAGGTGGATCTTGCGGTAGCTGGCGATCACGCCGCCGTCCGGACCGAGCAGCACCGAGGTGTTGTAGATCTTGCGCTCGCCCTCGATCCTCTCGGGCAGGCTCCCGAGCAGCAGCGTGAGCTGGTGTCGGCGAGCCGCCTCCGCAAGGCGCCGCACCCACGGGCCGTCGAGCGTCTGTGCCAGGGGTATGCGCTCGCCTTCGGAGCGCAGGAAGCCGAAGTTCTCCGGCAGCCCGACGAACTGCGCGCCCCGGGCCGAAGCCTCGGCGATCAAGCGTTCGGCCGTGGCGAGGTTTCGCTCGACATCGGCTGTCGAGGTCATCTGGATGGCGCCGGCGATCAGCTTCATCGCGTCCGCGTGGCGAAGGCCTGCTTGCCTTCCCAGGCGCACAGCGAAAAGAGCGGACAGCGGCCGCAGGCCGGACGTCGAGCGTCGCAGATCTTGCGGCCGTGGAAGATGAGCAGATCCGTGGTCCGCGTGAAGCGTCGCCGCGGCACGAGCGCCATGAGCTGCTTCTCTACCTCGATCGGGTCGTCGCCGCTGGCAAGCCCGAGCCGGTTCGTGACGCGCAGCACGTGGGTGTCGACCGCGATGCCTTCGGCGACGCCGTAGGCGTGGCCAAGCACGACGTTCGCGGTCTTGCGCCCGACGCCGGGCAGCCGGATCATCGCGGCGATGGTTCCTGGCACCTGACCGGCGTGATCGGCCACGAGCGCACGGGCGCAGCCGATCAGGCTCTTCGCCTTCGAGCGGAAGAAGCCGGTCGAGCGGATCGTCTCCTCGAGCTCCGAGGCTTGCGCTTCCGCGAGGGCGGCTGGCGTCGGGTAGCGAGCAAACAGCGCTGGTGTCACGAGGTTGACGCGCTGGTCGGTGCACTGAGCGGAAAGGATGGTCGCGACGACGAGCTGGAACGCGCCCTGGTGGTGAAGTGCGCATTCCGCCTCCGGGTGGGCGGTTTCGAGGATGTCGAGGATCTTCGCGGCCCGCGCCGGCGTCATGGCAGGCCGAGTGCGGCGTCGGCTGGCCTTCCTGGGCGACGCTGGCCTGGCGCGTGTCGGCTTCTTCTTCACCGCCATGATCGGGCGGCGATTCTACCTGTCCGCACGCCTCAGCGCGACGAGGCGAAGCCGGGGATTTCGGGAAGAAGCGACGCTTGCGGATGGGGCCGCGCCAGCCGACCCAATCGCACTTGCAGGCCCCGTACCCCGATCGCTGGATCGAGCATCGGCTCGGCCAGTTGGCGCACGATCTCGCGGGCGGTGGCCTCGTCTTCGACGCCCGGGGACAGCGTCTCGCTGCGGCGAAACGCGCGTTCCTGTCTGCGGACCTCGACGCTGACCGACTCGGCGCCAAGCCCGAACGGGCGCAGGCGACGGCAGCAGCGGGCGACGAGACCATCGAGAACGGTCTCGAGCGCGGCCCGGTCCGCGTTCTTGTCCCGGATCACGGCTTCTTCCTGGAGCCAGCCGGGCGGAGCCGCCACGGATACCGGCGCCTCGCCTCCGCCGCCAGCCGCCTCGCGGACGCGATCCGCCGCGTGGCCGACGGCCTGGTTGAGTGTGGCGTCAGCGGCCGCGAGCACGTCGCCCAGGGTGAGCAGGCCGGCTTTCGTGAGCGCCGTCTCGAGATGCGGAGGGAGCTCGGGCAGAAAAGACACGGGCTGGCGCGCCAGGAACGAGACCTCGTATCCGGGCAACACGATCAGCAGCCCGCGAGGGCGCGCCCACGAGGAAGCCACGCGCGCCGCCAGGCGGCAAGAGGCCAGGCCGAGCGAGGCGTCGAGGCCGAGCCGGCGCTGTAGCTCATCCTTGATGTGTTCGGCAAGCGGCACCGGGCTCCCGCTGGAGGGTCCTTCGGGTGTCAGGTCCACGTAGGCTTCATCGGCCGAGGGCCTTTCGACACGTCTCGAGGCGGCGAGCAGGATCGCCGTGACGTCGGCACTGGCGCGCGCGTACGCGTCGAGATCGCCGGGACGCAACAAGCCCTCCGGGCACAGACGCCGGGCGTTTGCCAGCGACTGGCCCGGGCGCACGCCCAGTGCCCGTGCCTCGCTGCTGGCCGCGGCCACGACGCCCTTGCCGTCGGCATCGCCACCGACGATCAGCGGCCCGTGCCTGAGCGACGCGTCCAGGCTGCGCTCGACCGAGACGAAGAAGGGGTCGAGGTCGATGTGCAGCAGGCTGCGAGGCCGTTGCGTTTCCTTCACGAAAACAGCATACGGCACGCCCCCGACAGGACGGGTCCGGGCAGCGAACGCGGGATTACTGCCGCGCGCGAGCACCCCTCGACCCGACTAGTGCAGCGTCCCCTTCGGCGGGCCGTAGGCTTCCTGGAACAGGCGGAAGTTCTCCTGCAGCGCGGCCACCAGGCCAGGGATCATCTGCACGGGCACCACGAGGCGTGCCTTGACTGGCGCCTTCACCGTGTGCGTCGACTCGGCCTCGCGCAGCTCCCGCTCACCCATCGGCTGCATGTCGCAGAAGGTCAGAGTGAAATCGAAAGGGGAGTGCTGGATCGAGCAGAAATTGCTGTAGACACGCGGCGTCGTGGCGTCTTCTTCGGGGATGATCGTGAAATTCACGGACTTCTTTTCTTCCATCTTCAGTACTTCCGCAGCACGCCGATCACGACACCCTGCACGCGCAGGTCGCGGCCGTCGACGTAGATCGCCTTCATGCGCGGGTTGGCGGGCTGCAGCCGGATCTTGCCGCCGGCCTCCCGATACAGCTTCTTGAGCGTCGCCTTGTCGTCCTCCAGAAGGGCGATCACCATCTCGCCGTCGCGGGCGTTCTTGCGGCTCTCGACGATGACGTAGTCCCCGTCCCGGATCTGCTCTTCGATCATCGAGTCGCCCTTGACCTGCAGCACGTACGTTTCCTTGCGGCCGACCATGTCCTCGGGAACGAAGATCGTCTCTGCGGAGGACACCGCCTCGATCGGCGTGCCGGCTGCCACGCGGCCCAGCAGCGGCAGCTCGATCGCCTGCACCTTGACCTCGGTCGGCACCAGCTCGAGGGCGCGGCTGCGATTCCAGGCGCGCTTGATGACTCCCTTTTCCTGCAGGTTGGTCAGGTGCTTGTGCACCGTGGCCAGGGAGCTGAGGCCGAAGTGCTCGCCGATCTCTTCGATGGTAGGCGCGTAGCCGCGCTTTTCGATGTGGCGGCCGAGGAAGTCGAGAATTTCCTTCTGGCGGCGTGTCAGGTGCATGGGGGCCGACCTCCGCCGAAAAGCCTAGGCGAAGATCAGGCGAAAGTCAATGCTCGAGCGGTGGGCGAGGCGGCGCGGGCGGCTCGGCGACCGGGGCCGGCGTGACGGCTCGGGGCCGCGTGACATGCGGGCGCCAGGGGCTTCCACAGTTCCAACCGCACCCGCCAGCTACCCAGCCGTAGGGGATGCCGCCGCGGTCCGCATTCGCACGCGCTTCCTCCGCCGCGCGTCGCGCCGCGGCTTCGGCAGCCTCGGCACGAGCTTCAGCCTCGCGGGCTCGGGCCTCCGCGCTGCGTCGTGCGGCAGCGTCGCGCGCGTGCTCGGCGCGCTCCTGCAGCTCGTCTTCGCGTTCCGAAGGGGTGACCCAGCGGCCGTCGAAGCGGACATAACCGCGCGCCCTGTAGGCATCGGCTTCGGAGAGCCACGCGCCACCGGCCAGCACGTGTCCCAGGCCGGCGTGAGCCGAGGCATTCATGGGGTCGATCGCGAGCGCACTCTCGAAAGCCTCGCGCGACTGCGTCAGCAACTCGGCGATTCGGGCCCATTGCCCGAGCTCGGCCCAGCCGTTCGCGTCGCCCGCCGCGAGCCGCGCCGCGCGCGCGCGATACTCGGCAAGGGCCGACTGCCCCGTCTCGATGCGCTCGACCTGCGCGAGTGGGATGGCCATGCGGCCGGGACCCACCTCGAGGACGACGGCCCGCGACGTTTTCTCCGCCACGACGCCGGAGACACGCCGTCCGCCCTTGAGGACCACGACGTCCGCGTGCGCCACGATCGGCGCCAGCATCAATAGGAGCGCGACACCACGACGCATGACAGCCTCCTGATTACGACTATGGACCCTTGCCGCCGGGCGGTCAATGGCTTCGCGAGGGCGCGCGGATAGAATCGCGCCGCGCCATGCGGACGACGACCCTCGCGAATGCCGGCGGCTTGTTTGCCCTGTGGGTCGTGGGCCTGCTGGCGACAGGTGGTGCTGCCTCCTGGCCCGGCGGTCTGCTGCTCGGCATGCCCACCTTGGGAGCGGTGCTCCTGATCAGCGCGGTTCTGGCGCTGGCCTGGCACTACGGCTCGCGCGACGCGGTCGCCTGGGTGCCGCTGCTGCTGGTCCCCACCTGGCTGCTGTCGGCGAGCTTCTGGCCGGGCGCCGCGGCACTCTCCGGCGCACCCTTGTGGGCCTTGTTCCTGGCGGGTCTGGCGTCGATGCTGGGGACCACCCGGCTGCAGGCCCTCGACCGCGTCTTCTTTCCGGTAGTCCTGGCCCTGTACCTCATCGTGGCCGGCCGGGCACAGCTTGCCGTCGGCCCGCAGGGCGACGAGCCGCACTACCTGATGGTGGCGGACAGCCTGCTGCGCGACCACGATCTCGACGTTACGCGCGACTACGCCGAAGGACGCTACCGCAGCTTCCATCCCCGCCCGCTCGAGCCGCACTATCGCGTTCGCGGCCGTGCGGGCGAGATCTACTCGATTCACGCGCTCGGCCTGTCGCTGCTGCTGCTGCCCGCGTACGCCGCTGCTGGATACGCGGGCGCCTCGTTTTTCATGGCCCTTCTGGCAGCCCTGCTCGCCCGCGAAATCCGCTCGAGCGTGCGTGCTTTCACGGGTGAGGCCGCTCTGGGCTCCGGCGTCGCGTGGCTCACGGCGCTGAGCCCGCCGCTCATCCATTACGCAGGACTCCTCTTCACCGAAGTGCCCGCGGCGCTGATCGTCGCGTTCGGCATGCGGCGTGCACGCCAAGCCGGCAGCCTGATGCCGAGAGCGGCCCTGGTGTGGGGAAGCGTCCTGGCGTTGCTCCCCTGGCTCAACGTCCGCTACGCAGTGTTCCCGGTCGTGCTGGTCGGCTACGCGCTGTGGAATCGGCTGGATCGACGCGCACTCCGTGCCGCGCTCGCGCCGCTCGCCGTTTCGGCTGCGGCCATCGCGCTCTATCACTTCAGCCTGTACGGGTTTTTCGACCCTCGGCGCGTCTATGGCCGCACCCGCGAGTTCGCCCTCGGAACGCTCTTCGAGGGCGTGCCGGGCCTGCTTTTCGACCAGGAGTTCGGCCTCCTCATCTATGCGCCGCTCTTTGCGCTCGCCGTGCCCGGCGTCTGGTGGCTGTGGCGGCGCTGTCGTCGCGACGCCTTGATGATCGGCGCGCTGGTCCTGCTGGTGGTCGTCACCGCCGGCTCGTGGGAGATGTGGCGTGGCGGCTTCAACCCGCCGGCGCGTTTCCTGGTGCCCCTGCTTCCAGGGCTCGCGATCCTCGTGGCGCACGCTCTCGGACGCGGTTTGGGCGGGCCGGCCGCCTTGCTCGCGGGCTTCAGTCTCTGGACAGGGCTGGCAGGCGCCGCCCATCCGGAGCTGGTGCATCGAGACCGCGACGGCACGGCCCCGTTCTTCCGGACGAATGCGGGCGCCGAAGAATGGACGCGCCTGCTGCCGTCGTACGTGCTTGCCGAGGACGATCGGCGTCGG
>JAQBHI010000002.1:0-3581 GCA_032127875.1 Acidobacteriota bacterium | reverse complement strand
GATCAGCAGCACGTTCTTCGGCCGAGCGCCCTTGGTCAGGAACGCCGGCGGGGCGAGCGCCCTGGGCGGCGGCGCCTCGAAGTCGCGCAGCTCCAGGGCCGTGAATGCTTCGTCGAAGTCGACCGTGCGCCCCCCGGCGAGCAGGTCGACGTACGACGCGAGGATCTCGAAGTGCGGGCTCCGCGCGATCAGGTGGTCGTCGCGATCTCCCCAGGGACCGTCGATGGTCCAGCGGGCGAACAGCACCCAGCCGGCAATCACGACGAGTCCGGCGATGCGGCTGGGCCAGGCGCGGAAGAGCGAGGCGGCGCGCGTGGCGCGCAGCAGCGCCAGATACCCAAGCGGCGCGCCCAGGAAGGCGGCGACCAGGGCCGGCGTCACGAAGCTGCCGATCGACGAGCTCATGCTCCGCATGTCACCGGCGAGGTAGAGCAGCGGATAGGTGAGCGGCGAGCGCAGGAAAGCGAAGATCTGGACGCTGGCCACGGCGTAGATCACCGCGATCACGCCGAAGCCGACGAGTATCGCGTGGATCCAGCGTGAAAGGCGCGGGCGGCTTGCGGCCAGGCGCAGCGCAGCGCCGAAGATCAGACCTACGACGGCCGCGAACAGCAGGTCGGCGTGCGAGCTGACGACGAGATCGGTCGCGTAGTCGCGAAGGCCCACGTACGTGGGGGGCGGCCAGCTCCAGTGGGCTGCCTTGGCCAGAATCAGCAGGACCCCCATCCAGAACGCCGGCCAGAACGCCGACGGCCGTGGCGGGCTAGCCTCCATGGGCCTCGCTCGCGACGATGTCTTTCAACTGGTGATAGCTGATGAGCCTGATCCCCTCCTCGTGCAGCAGCTCGCGCAAGCGCGGATCCGTGAGTGTGCGCAGCTCGCTCTCGCGATCGCCGTGATAGACGTAGTGGGCGCCCGGATCGAAGTAGCCCGGATGCACGGCCAGCTCGTAGATGCCGCTCGTCAGCTCGCGGGTCAGGATCCGCGCGAGTGCTTCGAAGCTGACCCTGCTCGGGTCCGAGACGCCGTAGTCCCACTGGCCGTAGAAGCCGCCCTTGAAGACGACTGGCGGCTCGTCGCGCAGCGGGAGGCCGTGCTCGTCGGCCAGCTCCAGGAAGCTGGGCCGGCAGGGACGGCGCCGGTGAATGTGCTGGTGGGAGTCGAGATGTGTCGGAAGCCGGCCGACCAGCTCGACGAAGCGGTCGAACTGCCGGCGCAGCTCGCGGCGGCAGACCGGCGGATCGTCGAACTCGAACAGGCGCTCCGCTTCGTTCGTGAAGTTCACGTGAAGACCGAGCGAGAGCGCCTTTCGCTCCGCCGCCATGCCCACCGCCTCGAGGGTGCCCGGCGTATTGACCATCAGGCCGGCCGAGGTCACGACGCCCCGGTCGATCGCCTCCGCGATGCCGCGGTTTACGCTGGCGCCATAGCCGAAATCGTCGGCGTTGACGATCAGGAACTTCACAGGCCGATGTCGGAGAGGAACTTCGCGCACACGCGCTTCGCGTCCAGATGCGTCTCAGCGATCCCACGCGCCGCCCGGCAGGCTCTCGGGTAGTCGCTCTCGATCACGTCGAGAGCCGTGAGCACGTCGTCCATGCTGCGGAACGCGAACAACCCAACGCCTGTCGGCAGGAACTTCTCGAAGCCCGTGGACTGCGCGATCACCGGCTTGCCGGTCGCGAGGTAACACGCGTCGCGCTCGCTGAACCAGCCGCTCTGCAGGCGCACGTTCTGGTCTTTCGCCGCGGTCCACTCGGCCCGCGAGCGCTGGAAGAACTCCTGGTAGCCCCAGGGGTCGAGCGACATCTGGAGCGGGCTCGACAGGCGCCAGCCATTCGCGGTGAGCCGCTCGCGATCCAGGGCGTCGTCGATATTCAGACACAGCTCGAAGGAGAGCTGCGGCCGGCGCCTGGGCAGCTCGATGAACTTGAGGAACTCGTGGTGCTTGCTCCAGTAGTACGTCTCGCCACGGAAGACGACGTCCTGGCCCTTCTGTTGCCAGTTCCCGATCGTCGTGTAGGACGCCGCGGCGGCGTCGAAGCGCACCGGCCAGAGCTCTAGATCGATGGGCTGGCGTGTCTTCAGGTAGTGGAAGCCCTCGACCGGGACGCCGCAGCCGGGCTCGCCGTAGTTCTCGCCATAGGTGACGATCCGGTCGTGAGCGCGAAACACCCCGAGGGTCTTCTCCTTGCCGGCGGCGATCTCGAGCTGGTTGGTGACCGGATCGGTTTCGACGTAGACCTTGAGGCGCGCTTCGAGATGGTCGTCGTTGAGGACCGTGGCGCCGCAGACGTTCAAAAGCGCGTCGCACTCGCGATACAGAGTGCGCAGCTGCGAGACGGAGAGCCCGTGGCACTCCTCGCTCCCGCGATACAGGGGCCGGTACGCCCAGCGGCCTTCCAAGCCAATGTCGCGGGTGACCCGATCGAGATATGCCGCCGCATACGCTGGGTCGTCGGTCACGCTGTTGACGCGCGGGTCGTAGGGCCAGGCCGCGTCGTCCTCGACATACCAGACGTCGTGGCCGAGCGCCTTGAGCCCGCGAAGCCAGTTGAGGTAGAGCCAGGTCTGGCCGCCGAACGGGCAGCGCCCCATCATGCCGAGGACCACCAGGCGGCTCACGTCCGCTCCGCCGCGGGGGTCCCCTCGCGGTGATCCTCGCCGGCCTGGGCCCACAGCCTCGCGTAGTGCCCCTCGCGGGCGAGCAGCTCTTCGTGAGTCCCGGATTCCACGATCTGGCCGCTCTCGAGCACGACGATGCGGTCGGCGCGCCGCGCGGTCGAGAGCCGATGCGCGATCACCAGGGCCGTCTTGCCCTTGAGCAGCTCCTCGACGTTGCGCCAGACGACGGCCTCGGTCTCCACGTCCAGGGCACTCGTGGGCTCGTCGAGGATGACGACCGGTGTCTCGCGCAGCAGGGCGCGCGCCAGCGCCAGGCGCTGGCGTTGGCCGCCCGAGAGGGTCAGCCCGTCCTGGCCGAGGACGCTGTCGTAGCCGTGCTTCATCTCGAGGATGAAGGGCTCGGCCTCGGCGCGCCGCGCCGCGTCCTTGATCTTCTCGAGCGGCATGTCGGAGGCAAAGGCGATGTTCTCCGCTACGCTCGTCTGGAACAGGATCGGCTCCTGGAGCATGAGTGTTGCCTGGCGGCGCAGGGAAGCGAGCGTCACGTCGCGCAGGTCGTGGCCGTCGAGCGTCACCCTGCCCTGCTGCGGGTCGAAGAAGCGCAGCACCAGGCTCGCGAGCGTGCTCTTGCCGGCGCCCGTCGGTCCGACGAGCGCGATCTTCTCGCCCGCCCGGATGCGCAGCGTGACGCCGCGCAGCACGGGCGTCGCGGCGTCGTACCCGAAGCTCACACCCTCGAGAGCGATCTCGCCCTTCGCCTGGCCCAGGTCCCGCGCACCCGGCTTGTCCTGGATGTCGGGCTGAACGTCCAGCACGGCGAAGACGCGGTCGAGGCCCGCCCGCGAGCTGGCCAGCTCCTTCAGGTTCTGGGCGATGTTCTGGATCGGCTGGTACATGTCCTTCAAGTAGGCCAGGAAAATCGTGAGGCCGCCGATCGTGAGCGCGCCCGACATCAC
>JAQBHI010000001.1:0-9239 GCA_032127875.1 Acidobacteriota bacterium | reverse complement strand
CGAACGACTTCGTGCGCGCGTGGTGCGAGGCCAACCTGCCGGAGGGCCTGGACGGCGAACTCATGCTCCGTGACCTCACTAGTAAGTTCCACGAGTGTTCCGGCGCGATGCGCCGCAAGACCGGTGAGCCCAACTTCGTTTTCGCCGCATTCGACTGGGTCCAGGACGGCAACGTCTCACAGCCCTACGCGGAGCGCTTCCGGGACCTCCAGACTATTGTCAGAGACGTCAGCTCGATCCACTTCGGCGTGGTGCCCCACGAGGTGGTCCACTCGGCCCAGGAGCTGCTGGAGGCCTACGAAAATTTTCTGCAGATTGGCTACGAGGGCCTGATGGTGAACTCGCCCGATTCGGGCTACAAATGTGGCCGGAGCAGTCTCAAAGAGGGAATCCTGCTGAAATTCAAGCCCTTCGCGGACGAAGAGGCCCTTGTCATCGGGGTTTCAGAGCTGCTGCACAACGAGAACGAGGCCCAGAAGGATGCCTTCGGACGCACGAAGCGTGCCAGCCACGCGGAGTTCAAGTCCAAATCTGGGACTATGGGGAGTCTACAGTGTAGATTCGCGGATGGGACGGAATTCTCGGTCGGAACCGGATTCTCCGCGGCGCAGCGCGCCGAGATCTGGGAGGAGTTCGCCCACGGCGAGGTAATCGGCTACCACGTGAAAGTAAAGTTCCAGCCGCCACCCGGCGGTCGCATCGAAGGTGTGGCGCCGCGCTTCCCGTCCTTCCTGGGCTTTCGCGACATGCATCTCGACTCCTGAGCGAATCCTGTGGTAGACTGTCCCATGACGAACATCGCAGCCCAAGCCTCGACGGTCGCCGCCCTGGCGCTCCACCAGCACACGTTCAACGACAAGAAGGACAGCAAGCTGCTCCGCTGGTTCCTGGAGCAGATCGCCGAGGGCCTCACGGTCCGGGACGGAGAGCTGCAGGAGCTGCTCGCCGAGTGGAACGCGATCGACGTCCTCCGGGCCCGCGAGGACGAGAGGGCCGGACGACTCGTCTTCCTGAGGGCCAAGAAGGTCACCAGCTTCGAGCTGTGGCTCCCGCCGCAGCCGGACGCGCTGCCGGTCAGCATCCGGGCCAAGATCAACGCGATCACGAAGGGCGCCCGCTACACGAAGCACCCGGGCGGCAGCGACACGCGTGTCGTCAATTTGCCCAACACGCAGGAGGGCCGGGACGTCGCCGACCTCATCTTGGCGCGCGGCCAAGTCAAGCTGGTGATCCCGCGCGGCAAGACCTCCTTCCACCACTTCACCGGACCGATCACCCGGCCCGCTTCGGCATTCGGCCGAGCCCTCACCGGGCCGGTCACCCTCACCGCTCGCGAGATCGAGCGTTCCTGCTACGCGCGCCTGCGCCGTCAATCGAAATGAAACTCACCACCATTCTCGCTCTCACCCTCCTCGTCTTCTCCGGCTGCCGACACGGCAAGACCGGCAAACCCGGCGAGCCCGGCCAGAACGGCATCGGCCAGGACGGCACCAACGGCCAGGACGGCACCGACGGACTGGACGGCACCCCGGCGTCCCGCGTCATCGTCGTGCGGGGCATCGACGGCCTCCACCTCCCAGACTACGTCTCCGTCTCCGACGCGCTACCGAGCGATCTGGAGGACCTGGGCGCCATCGCCGGGGAGGAGGGCCTGCTGATCATCACCGACGTCGGGCTCTACGCCGTCCGGACCCGGGGCGACTTTCTGGTAGTCCTACGGAGCGACGAGGAGGGCGACCTGCCCGGCGGGGAGATCTTCAACAGCCCGACCTGCCTCCTGGTCGGGGAAATCGTAATCTTCTGCGACGAGGAAGACGACGATGGCAAGGGCAAGAAGTGCAAGAAGTCGAAGAAGTCGAAGAAGTAAAGCCGACCGCGAGAAGACCCTGCCCTACGCCGACGCGCTCGACCGCGAGGACGGAGGCGGCCGCGGGGGCCGCTACCGGGACGAGGCCAGCGTCTACCACGCCGAGAGGAAGAACCGATGAGAATCACCCACCCGTTCGGGCGCCTGAAGTGCCACAACTGCAGGCTGGACAGCGAGGGCCTGTGGGTCTCCAAGTTCGACGGGGCCACGCGGAGCTACGCGTGGTGCGGCACCTGCAAGCCGGAATCCTGCTGGGATTGCGGAGCCGTCGGAAAGATTCTGTTCGCCCCAGTCCGCGATGACAAGGACTATCGGATCTGCGAAGCCTGCGATTCCTGAACAACATCCGACCAACTCCCCGATCGTGGGGTATCCTTACTCATGATCCCAACCGACGAAATCGTTTTCATCCGCGCCGCCTGCCGACACAAGGGCCACGAGTCCCCGGCCGTCATCGTGCGGGGCCTCCACCAGGACGCGCCCAACCCAGCGAGCGAGGCGCACCCGGCGGCCGCCGAGGTCTTCCCGGTAAGCGGCTTTGTCCAGGCGGGATTCTACCGCGTCACTGGGCGCAACGGCTTCCGATACACCTTCGAGCTGGTCAACTGGCCCGACGTCAAGACGGCCGCCTTCCTGCGGTTTCCGGAAACAACATCCGACCAAGTCGGAAAACGTGGGGTAAGCTGTCCCATGGACACGAGCAAGAGCGACAAGCTGCGGGGCCGCAAGGCAGTCCGCGCAGACTTCTGGGGCAAGGCCCCGACCTGGGCCCGCAAGGCCGCGAACAAGGCGAGCCGCAAGGCGGCACGGAGAGCATACCGATGAGCTACCAGAAACGAATCACTCACATCGAAGGACTCGTCGCCCTGGGCGTCGCAGCCGAGCGCGCTGGCGGTAAGCTCACCGAGAGCCACAACGGTTTCCACCGGAACATCGTCATCGGCGAGGTCTACATCCAGGTCACCCTGCGGGACCACTACGGGGCCGTCTCCGAGAACCAGCCGCAGGCCGGTGTAGAGGCCGCGTTCTTCGACCTGGGCTGGATCCGCCAGGGGGGCTACCGAGACTCGCGGAAGTTCTCGAAGCGGGTGGCCGTCAACAGCAAGGGCGTGCTCGACGTCGCCAAGCTGGTCATCGCCATTGAGAAGTGCGTCGCCGCGCAGGCCGCCCACAAGGTGCTGGATACGGCCCACAAGGAGCGGGCGGCCCTGGAGCGCCATGCGATGATCGCTATCGACGAGAAGAAGTGGTGCCCGACGTGCAAGCGCTGGGTCCTCTACCTGCAGGCGCCCGACGCCTGCTACTGCTACCGGTGCGACTCCCGCGTCCGGTGCCTGAAGCCTGGAGACGACGAATGAGAAGCGCGAAACCCGAAGGCGGCGCCCGCGGCCGACGCACCCGTGAGGTTGCCCGCGAGAACGCCGACGCCAACGCGACAAGCCACCGCAAGTTCAAGGACAGCGTCTTCCCGCGGATGACCATCCGCTTCGAGGACCGGGTCCTGGCAAGGCCAACGTCGATGCACGGGGCCGCGTCCTGGTTCAGGCGGAACGACGAATGGCGGGGCTTCGCAGAAATCTTCGTGGACGGAACTCCCGCTACCACCGAGCAGAAAGACACAGTGACCGGAAATTTCAGGCCCTATCTCGACCAACTCTGAGATCTTGGGGTAGAATTCATCTCACCAACCAAGCCCAACAAACGAAACAAGATCATGGCTCACGAAATTCAAAGCACCGACAGCGTTCTCATCTCCTCCGCAAACCAGACCGACAGGGGCTGGCACGGCCTCGGCAAGCCCATCCCGCAGGGCAAGGACGCCGTCTCCACGTTCGTCGAGAACGGCATCGACTGGGGCACCCGCCTCGACCCGATCTACCGCAAGGTCCCGATCGTCGACATCGACGGCTTCCCGGTCATCGACGCGACCGGCGCCCAGGCGTTCGAGTGGGTCCAGCTGGAGGAGAACTACCTCCACGTCCGGGAGGACAACAACCTGGAGCTGGGCCTCGTCGGGAAGGGCTACCGGGCCTTCGAGAACATCGACGTCGCCAAGTTCGCCGACGCCCTGGCTGGCGCCGACGCGGCCGTCCGGGTCGAGACCGCGGGCACGCTCTACAACAGCCGCCGGGTGTTCGTCCTGGTGCGCCTCCCGCAGCAGATCATCGCGACGTCCGAGGACATCAGCGAGCAGTTCGTCCTGATCTCCAACGGCCACGGCGGGTTCGCCGGGTTCAGCGCCTACCCGACCTCGGTCCGGGTGGTCTGCGCCAACACGCTCCGCTGGTCGCTCCGCGACGCCGCGAAGGGCCTGAGCTTCCGGCACACCGGCAACCTCGACGAGAAGATCGGGCAGGTCCGCCAAGTCCTGGGCATCGCCGTCCAGGAGACCGCCAAGTTCCAGGAGCAGGTCACCGCGCTGGTCAACACGACCCTCCTGGGCGACAAGCTCGACCAGTTCTTCCTCGACGCCTACGCGGCCGCCTTCGGCAAGCTCACGGGCCTGGACCCGGACAGCCTGACCAAGGCCACGAAGCGCCGCGACACGATCATCGCGGAGCAGAAGGTCCTCCTGGAGAACAGCCGGAACGCCCTCGACGGCATCCGGGGCACGGCCTGGAGCGCGTTCAACGCCGTCACCGAGTGGCACGACCACAAGCGTGGCCGCAACACGACGGTCGAGGACTCCCAGGTCCGCCGCCACAGCAACCTGTTCGGGGTGTCCAGCAAGGACAAAACGAAGACCCTGCAGCTCGCGCTTTCCCTGGTCTAGACGACCGCCATGTGGTAGAATTCAGGGCCGGGAGACCGGCCCTGAA
The DNA here is from genome assembly GCA_032127875.1 of Acidobacteriota bacterium. Lineage (GTDB taxonomy): Bacteria > Acidobacteriota > Vicinamibacteria > Fen-336 > Fen-336 > CADEEV01. The sequence continues at coordinate 4,553 of JAQBHI010000001.1, read as the reverse complement.
TCATCCCAACCTGACCCCTATGACTGACCCATCCCCCGAAGACATCGTCCGCGCCCTTCTCGCCGACGTCCCCGACTCGCTCACGAAGCCCTGCGCAGTCGAGCGCAACAAGCCGCTCGCCCAGGCCCTCCGGGTCTACCGGCGGATGCTGGCGGACGGCGAGACGCACGCGAGCCTGGAGTGGTTCTACGAGAACAAGCTCAAGGCCGCGTTCGACGGTCCGAGCATGACGACGGTCCGCCGCTGGTCACGACGGGAGGACGCGAAGGATGTCTAAGAAGATCCCCAAGGACCCGAAGAAGGCAGTCGAGCAGCTCCTGAGCGCGCCCGACAGCGTGGCGAAGAACAAGGTCGAGAAGGCCAAGTATCTGCGGCGCAAGTCCGACGAGGCCCAGGCGCGAGAGCGGCACCTCGCAGGCAAGTCCGGCGAGTGGCCGTCGATCGAGGACATCATCGCGGACGTCAAGGCGGTCGCCTCCGACCCGGACCGCAACCCGCTGGGCCACGCGACGATGTCGATCAGCGGCCCGCGCTACGACGCGTTCGGGCGCTACCCGATCGAGGCCATCCAGCTCCGCTTCGGCAACTGGGGCCACGTGATGGAGGTGGCCGGGCTGAAGGACACGCCCACCACGAAGCAGACCCTGGCGGCCATCACCGCCAAGTCCCGCGAGCAGCACGCGCTGCGCTACTACGACCGCTACATCCGGCCCTACGTGTTCGACCGCGACCTCGCCGCGTCGCGGCTCCTGGTCGACCAGCGCATCGTGCTGTCGATCAGCGACACGCACAGCACGTTCCTCGACCCGTTCACGTGGCAGGTCTTCCTCGCGTCGATCCGCGACCTGCAGATGGGCGCCGACGACTTCGTGCTGCTCAACGGCGACACGCTCGAAGGCGGCGACATCTCGACGCACCCGAAGATCCCCGGCTGGCAGGTCGACATCCAAGTGGAGTTCGACTTCCAGCGCGAGATGGTCAAGCAGATCCGGGAGACTGGGTTCAAGGGCCACATCATCGTCGTGGGCGGCAACCACGGGATCGATCGCTGGGCGCGCTACATGAGCCAGCAAGCTCCGGCGCTCACCACGCTGCGCAACCTGCGGATCGACAAGCTCATGGGACTCGAAGAGTTCAACGTCGAGCTGGCGCAAGGCGGCACGATCATGAGTCCGATGGGCACCGAGGACGACACGCCTGGGCTCACGCTCTTCGGCTTCTACCGCGTGAGCCACGGCACTAAGCTGGGGCAGACGCCCGCGCTCGGCGAGCTGAACGCGTCGCACCGCTCCGGACAGTCCGGACACGTCCACCGCGGCTCCGTGATCTACGGGACGACGGAGCGCACCGCGGGCATGTCGCACATGACCACGCCGATGGGCTGCAACAACCGCGCCGGGCGGGCCTACATGAAGGGCACCAACTTCGGGTGGCAGAAGGGCTTCGGCGTCTGCTTCCTGTCTCCCGGCGAGAAGTGTCACCAGTATCCGGTGATCACCGACGGCGGCTTCGCCCACGTGGAAGGCTTCCAGTATGTCCAGCGCGAGGACCTGCTGGAGCCCGACATCTCGACCAACTGGCTACCTGAGCTGCCTGTCCTGGAGCACGTATGACGCAGCGCAAATTCACGAACGAACTAGAGGCCGCGATCGAGCACGGGATCGACGTGCGCGGGCGCCGTATCTTCCTGCACGGCGACGTCGGCGAGGATAGCATCGGCACCGCGATCCGCGGGCTCTACGTCATGAGCGACCTGAGCAAGGATCCGATCGAGCTGTTCGTCACAAGCTACGGCGGCGAGATCGACGAGAGCTTCGCGCTGCACGACGTGTGCCGCACGATCAAGGTCCCGGTCCACACAGTCGCCCTGGGCAAGTGCATGTCGGCCGCGCCGCTCCTGGTCGCCGCTGGTGAGCCTGGGGAGCGGTATGCCTCCGAGAACACCATCTTCATGCTGCACTCCGCGTCGATCGATCTGGGCGGCTCTGTGGCGAACATCGCCTCGACCGCCAAGGCCGAGAAGGACCGCTGCGAGAGGATGGACCGCCTGCTGGCGATCTACACCTCGATGGACTACCGCCACTGGGCGAAGTTCTCGCGCGGCGACATCGACCACTATTTCGACGCCGAGCAGGCGCTGGCCTGGGGCCTCATCGATCACATCTGGAGCGAGAAATCATGAGCGACTTCATCTTCTGGAACATCATCTTCGCGATCGCCTGGGTGCTGTGGACGATCGCCCGCTGGCTGCTGCCCAAGTCCGAGGTGGTCGTGGTAGTCTCACGGGGAAGGTCGACGGCCACGCACGGCGACCACGCGGTGCTGCTCGTGAACGACAGGACGCACAGGGTGATCCGCAACGGAACGCTGTGGCGCTACCAGACAACAGGACACGTGCTGCCCGCAGAGTGGGCAGAGATTCTCAACGCCAACTAGCCCGACGTAGGGTAGACTTCAACCATGAAACTCCTCACCACTCTCGCGGTCACGACCGCGCTACTTCTCGGCTCCGCCTGCGCCGGTCTGACCGCGCGGCAGGAGATCCTCATCCCCTCCATGGAGATCGCCTGGGTCAACGTGTCACGCGACTGCGAGCGCGGCATCCAGCTCGCGCTCGACACGCAGGACATCGACGTCGTCCAGGCTGCTGGCCTGCGGTCGGAGATCATCGCGATGGACAGTGCGCTCCAGGCGCGCGACATCCTGAAGGTCGCCGACGTCAACTGGCACCGCCTCCACCAGCTCGCGCTGATCGCCATCGAAGCGCGCGACATCGGCTGGAACGTCAAGAAGATCCTGAAGCTCCGCCTGGAGAAGTTCCACGAGGCCTATGTCACCCTGGTGAAGTCCCTATGAACCCACTCGACGAACTGAGCGCTGGCGCCCTGGCGCTCGCCCATGGCATGTTGCAGCGGCGCGACACCCGCTACCTCGAAGCGATCCAACGCGTCGCCTCCGGCTACCGCGCACCGAAGCGCTCGGTCCGCATCCGCGAGGACCGGTCGATCACGCTCTACAAGGGCCTGGGCCAGGAGCGCCCGAAGCACGACAGCCTGCAGGAGCGCGTCAAGCACTACAAGCGCGCAGGCGCACAACGCAACGCAGACCGCATCGCCGTGCTGCAGACCGAACTCGACGCCCGCCGCGCGGGCAACCCCACGGAGGGCTTCGAGGTATGATGGAACAGATCTACCTCAGCCGCCGCAACCTGCTCACGCTGCTCGCGAAGCTCGACCGCAACCGCGAGATGTGGGCCAAGGTCAGCAAATGCACGCTGATCAAGCAGGACACCGAACACCCGACCTACCCCTCGACCACCGTCTTCCGCGTGACCGCGGTCGAGGACGAGGACTACTACGCCGACCGGCTACCCGGTCACAGCCAGGACGCACCATGAGCAATCTCTCCGACATCCTCTCCTCCGCCGCACGTCGACTCGAAGTCGAGCTGGGCGGCGACGCCGAAGAGCTGAAGGCTCTCGGCCTGCAACTCACCAACGACCTCGCGCTGGCCTTCGGCCAGGAAGGCTACGAGGAGGCGCTGGTCGCCTCGCGCGACATCGTCGCCCTGCACGTGGGCATCAACGCTGCCGAGATCGGCGACGCGGCCGACGGCGAGCTGCGCGGCATCATCTTCGGCTTCCTCGCCGCCGCGGCGGGCGCAGCGTAGTGGGCTGAGGCCCACGCACTGACGCCGCACGTGTTGCGGCCATCCTCGACCTACTGCGGAGAATAGCCGCCGAACCAACTTCCGAACGAAACCGACGACGAGCGCGCGCCGCCGAGGCCATGCTCGTCCAACTGAAATCCTACGCACCACCATCATGAGCTTCCCGAACATCAACACCAACAATCTCTTCGGTCGCCTGACCGACAACGTCGACCTCAAGCACGGAGCTGCCTCCGGCAAGTCGTGGTTCTCCGCGTCGGTCGCTGTCAACCACAACAAGGACGAGGCCTCGTTCTTCGAATTCAAGATGTTCGGCCGGACCGCCGAGCTGTTCGCCGGGGCACACAGCAAGGGCGACCGCGTCCTGCTCACCGGCTACTTCAAGCAGGAGACCTGGAAGGACGCCGGAGGTGGCAGCCGCTCGAAGGTGGTCTTCATGGCCGACGGGTTCCAGTTCCTCGTGAGTGGCGACAAGCCAGCCGCGAGCGCCGACATCCACCGCAACTTCTAGTGCGCGTCCTCTTCATCGAGGGGCCCAACGAGGGGCAGGTCCACGAGGTGCCCGATAGCGCACACTCGTGGGCTCTGCCCAAGCCTAGCCGGTTCCGGCGCGTCACGGCTTACGAGCCGGGCTTCATCACGTTCGACCACGTGCAATACGACGAATACGTCACGCACTACATCATCCGCCTCGTTCACCTACGGTGCGCGAGAGACGACATACAGACTTTCGTGGGCATGCTGCCCGACAACCATGCGGACCCGTCAATGGAATTCCTCCGCTACTCTATCGCGAGACTCAACCCATGAAGCAACTCATCTACGACCTACTCCACTCCAAGAAGTTCAACGTCGCCATGCTCGGCGCCATCACCGCGCTGCTG